>JAGOQM010000008.1 GCA_017991555.1 Neisseriaceae bacterium | reverse complement strand
AGTGCTCCCCCTCCTATCAAAGCGTGGTCGGGCGCCACAAGCTTTTTGCCTGCTTCATCTGGCTCAATAGAACCTACTTCGGCGGCTCTACGGGACGGTACTTCACCTAAAGGAGACGCCGTCAGAGGTTATCTGCACCAGTGAAACACGTTTTACAGTACACTAAAAACCATGATTTTTAGTGCTTCGTAGAGTGAATTGCGCCGCACGTCGTCTTTCGTTTACATAATCTGATGCATTAAAACTGGTGGGTAGGCTATGCTTTACCACACCCTACTGCTATGGCTACCCAAGCGGATTGAAGCCACACAAAACCATTGTTTATGGATTGCCAGAGCTTGGCTATAAGCTAAAACCTGCCACAGACGTCACCACAAAAAAAGCCCTTCGTTCGAAGGGCTTTTGTCATTCATTGCTGCTTACATATTCTTTGGCAAAGTGTACTGATCTAAATAATTAATCCGTTTCAAGACCTGGCTGGTTTCACAGTTCAAGCGATTTTGCTCTTGTGTTTCCGCCGAATCACCCTGTTGTGCGGCCGACTGACAGGCGCGCTCTTTGGATTGATTCCAGGTTTTTTGTTCGGTGTTGAGGGTTTCCCTCACCTCGGTCGGTAAGGCTTTCCATAAGGCATCCAGATTGTCACGCGCATTGGCGTTTTGGCGGATGGCGTTGTTCAAATCCACGGCCGCCGCGGGCGTTTCGGCGCCAGTGCTTTCTGCGTCGGTGGTGGCGTCAGTGTCCATGTCGGTTTTTTCTTTGATTAAATCCAACAGCGGGTCATCGGTTGCGTTTTTATGCTTCTGTAGCGCATCGTTGCTCACGCTGGCAAACAAGAGCGAAGACGACAGCATCGAAGACAGTTCCGCCACGCCGTTGACCGTGACTTCTGGTGCATTGTCGGTTTTGACGATGCTGTAGCTGATGTCTTTGTTTAAGGTGCCGCCAGACTGGCTAAAGCCGGTGTCCTGCATGGTCGCGTTGACGTACTGTTCGTAGTCGGTTCGGCCCATGGCCTCATAGTTGGCCTTGGCCAGCTGCATGACCGAAGCGGCAAAGCTGTAGCCAATTTGGGCTTTACAGGTGGTGGTGTTGGCATCAGAGCCAGGTTCTGAGGTGATGTTGTTGAGCTCAAAGCGGGTAGAAGCCAGGTTTTCTTTTACTTTGTTTAGGTCGTATAGCCCAGCTGTCGCTTGGTTATTCGATAGCCCCTCTAAGATGTCTTGCTCAACCGCCTGTTGAATGCCAAGGCGTGCTGCTTCTGAATCACAGCTTAAGTTGAGGGGTGCAGTGTCTTCTTTTTTGTCGCCACAGGCGGCCAATAGCACGGTGGCGCCTAGGGCGGCCACTAAGTAGGTTAGTTTCATAACGACCCTTTTAAGAGTTAAGTAAATAGATGAGCCTCATGATTAAAATCATAGCATAGACCACGGCGGCGTGGCGGCTTCACTGATCTAAATTAGTCTTCAAATAAGGGATAAGGTTCAGGCGGGTGTTCGCCGTCGGCAAATAGGCTAATGCCCAAACCGATAAGGCGGTAGCGCTGTGATTCGGGCAAGTCTAAGCGTGCCAGCAGTTGCTGGGTGCCTTGTGCCAACTCCGAAGCCTGGGTGATGTAATCATCGAAGGTCAGCGAGCGGGTGATGTTTTGAAACTGATGGGTTTTGAGCTTGAGGGTGAGGCTGCGCCCAAAAATGGCCTTGCTCTCGCAGCTGCGCCAGAGGTCTTGCCCTAGGGCTGGCAGGTGTTGAACTGCCTCGGCCAGGGTTAAGTCGCCGTTAAAGGTGGTTTCTTTTGAGATCTGCTGGCGGATTTGATTCGCTTCGACCGGGCGATGGTCTATGCCCTGCGCCAGCTGATGAAGCCGGTAGCCATAGCGGCCAAAGTAATGCATCAGCTGGGCCACGTCGACGTCGTGCAGGTCGCTGACCACTTTAAAGCCCAGTTGGTGCAGCTTGGCGAGCGTGACCTTGCCCACGCCGGGAACCTTGTCCAGCGGCAGGGCGTGTAAAAAGGCCTGAATTTGATGCGGCTTGATCACATATTGGCCGTTGGGCTTGCGCCAGTCTGAGGCAATTTTAGCCAAAAACTTATTCGGCGCAATGCCGGCAGACGCGGTTAAGCCCGTGGCGTCAAAGATTTGTTGGCGAATGACGGTGGCCAGTTCGGTTGCCACGGCATAGCCCTGTTTGTTTTGGGTGACGTCCAGATAGGCTTCATCTAAGGACAAAGGCTCGATTAAGTCCGTGTGCTGTTTGAAAATGGCCTGTACCTGCTGCGACACCTCGCGGTATTTGTGAAAGTTGGGTGGAATGTAAATCGCCTGCGGACACAGCTTTTTGGCCTGTCCCACCGACATCGCCGAGCGCAGGCCAAACTGGCGCGCTTCATAAGAGGCCGCGCAAATCACCGAGCGCGAGGCATCCCAAGCCACCACCACCGGCTTGCCACGTAGGTGTGGCGCATCGCGTAGCTCGACGGAGGCATAAAAAGCATCCATGTCGATGTGGATGATTTTACGGGTGAGGCTCATCGCAACGATCGCTTTAAATACACCATGTCTAGTGCCTGTAGTCCTTGTTCAAAAATGGGTTCCGGATAATGATCAAGAAAATAATTAGGCAAAATGTGGCTGAGGCGAAAGCCGCTTTTTTGATAAAAGCCCAATTGATTGAGGCTAGAGTTGGCGGTGCCCACAAACAAAGTGTGGGCATTTTGCGCGCGCGCGGCCTCAATTAATGCCGCCAGAAACCGTTTGCCCCAGCCCAGACCTTGTCGTTCTGGCGCGATGGCAATGGCTTTTAGCTCCAGGGTGTCGGTGCCCACGCACTGGAGAATGGCGGCGCCCACAAGGGCCCCAGTCGCATCGTGTAACAGATGGCATTGGCCCTGTTCTAGATCGGCTTCAATCAGGGCGACAGAAGGATTGGCCAGAAGCAATAACGACAAAGGCAGTGATTCGTGCGGTTGAAGGGTACGGATGGTGTGCATGAGGCTTAAGGTTAGGGGAACAAAGGGTCATGATAGCAAAACCAAGGCCAATTAGCGAAGGCCGGGGGCGGTGGGTTTGGGGGTGTTTGGTCGTAGAGGGTTGAATAAGGAAGGGATTTTGTTTGCCAAAACGAGGTTTATTGTATATTATGTTATACCATAACGTTTTGAAAGGTTTGATTATGAAACCTAATACACACCCTGAAAACTACCGGACCGTTTTGTTTTACGACACCGGCGTGAATGAAGGCTGGCTGATTCGTTCTTGTGCGCGCACCACCGATACCATGAAGTGGACCGACGGCCAAGAATACCCCTTATTTAAGCTGGATACTTCATCTGCCTCCCATCCTGCCTATACGGGCAAGCAGCGTGAATACCTCAATGAAGGGCGCGTGAGCCAGTTCAACCAGCGTTATCAATCGATTTTAAGTCAGTTAAAGAGGGATAAATAAATGCAAGTATTGTCGTCATTAAAAAGTGCCAAGCTGCGCCATCGAGATTGCCGTATCGTTCGGCGTAAGGGCAAAGTCTATGTGATTTGTAAAAGTAATCCCCGTTTTAAGGCCCGTCAGGGCTAAGGCGTTTCATTTTGTTAAAGGCCGTTGGTTGATCCAACGGCCTTTTTTATGCGTGTCGTGTTTGGGTGTGTGGGCTTTTTTGATGCCAAAAGAATATTTTTATTGCCATTTATTATTCTGTTGATATATCATTCGGTGACGTTTTTTCTGGCTTATCTTGTTGTTATTGTTTGTTATTTTGTAATTTAATGATTTGTTTTTATAAGGGTTTACTAATGAAAAAGGTGATGAGTTTGTGTGGTTTGGCGCTGTTGGTGGCTGGGCCGACCTATGCCGCAGACGGGCGGCTAACCGTGAATGGGCAAGTGGTGTCAACGACGTGTGAAATAGGTGATTTCATGAAGGATCTGGTGGTGGATTTGGCGCCAATAGGCACCAATACGCTGCCTGCGGCGGGGGCTGAAGCGGGTAAAAAACCTTTTGTGATTATCGTTGCTGGCTGTAGTGAACAAGAGCGAGTGGGGGTGGCCTTTGAAGTGGCTGAAGGGACATCCACAGAGTTTGGGACCTTGCCCAATGTCGCGCCGATAGGGGATCGGGCGGGCAATGTGGACATTGCCCTCTACAACAACGGCAATGGCGTGGACAGGCGGATTAACCTGAGCGATGGCAGTTCTGTGGCTCAGATGGTGCAAACCAATGGCGGTATCGCCAGCCTAGTGTACGCAGCGGGCTATTATGCCACGGGCGTGGCCACCGCCGGCGCGGTCAAGAGCGTGGCTACTTTTAGCATTACCTATCAATAACGGCAGGGCGAGCATGAGGGGTAAAAGAAGTGTGTGGCAGTGGGGTTGGTTGGGCTGCTTCTGCCTTGTGGCGATGGCGCCTGCGGCGGCCAATGTGGTGATCACCGGCACGCGCGTGATTTATGCCGAAGCGGTGCGTGACACCAGCGTTCATCTGCGTCATACGGGCGCACAGCCAGTGTTGGTGCAGGTATGGCTAGATCACTATGGGGCTGACGCCGCCTCAGGCGCTGAGTCAATCATTCCTTTTGTGGTGACGCCGCCGGTGTTTCGCATGGAGCCAAATGAGGGGCAAAGCGTCCGCATTTTATACACTCAGGAACCCTTGCCGCAGGACAGAGAAAGCCTGTTTCAATTTAATGTGTTAAGCGTGCCGCCAGCGCCTACGGACGTGGCCCAAAATTATTTACAGCTGGCCTTGGCATCGCGACTCAAGTTTTTCTTCCGGCCCAATGGATTGAGCGCGCGCGCGGCGGCAGAGGCACCTGCTCAGCTGGTGTGGACCGCCATTCAGCCCAGAATGCTGCTGGTGCGCAACCCCACCGCGTTTCATGTGTCGGTGTCGAGCATTCGTACCGAGGCCGTGGGCGAGGTGTATGGCGAGGGTGATGAAGGGGTGATGGTTCGGCCCTTTACCGAGGCCAGCATCGAAACGAAGCAAGACGTCATTCGTTCTGCCCGCAGCGGTGGCAACGCCGAGCCAACATTGGTGTTTATCTACATCAATGATTTTGGCGTGGCCAAAGGGCAGGAAGCCAGGCTGGGGACGCCATTGGTGCCGTAACAGAAAAGGGGCGTGTCCGCATGATGAGGGCTCAGACCAAATGGTACGCTTGGTGCCATGCTGGGCGGTTTAGGGCGAGGGTGGCGGGTGTGATTAAGCAGGGGGTCATTGTGGCTGGTGTTGGGCTGTGGTGTAGGACTGCGGTTGCTAGTGACCAGACCGTGCTGGCGGCCGAATCTACTGCTGCGCCTGCCGTTGCCGAAGTGTCATTTGATGCTTTGTTTTTACGCAATACGCCGTATGCCAACGTGGACGTGGGGCGGTTTGGGCGCGGTCAGGCCATTTTGCCGGGGGTGTATCAGTTGAGCGTGTACGTGAATAACCGTTGGCGGCAGGATGGGTCGGTTCAGTTTGCTCAGAGCGAGGCATCAGACACGGTGGTTTTGTGTGTGACGCCGGCTTTGTTGCGGGCGTGGGCCTTAACCGAAGGGGTGTTGGCGCAGGCCTTAGCCGCCATTAGGCAGCAGGGTGAGTGTGGGCCATTGGCCGAGCGATTGCCGAGCGTGGACTATCGGCTGAACTTGGCCGACCTGCGCTTAGATGTGGCGATTCCTCAAGCTTTATTGGCCAACCTACCCGACGGCTATGTCCGCGCCGATGAGTGGGCCAAAGGCGATGTGGCGGCCTTTGTGAGCTACCAGGCCAATCATTATGAGCGTCGGGCCGAGGGACAAAGGTGGCAGGATCAAGCCTTAGGCATTAGGGCGGGGCTGAGCGCATATGGTTGGACATTGCGACACAATGGTTATTACACCAAGGGGGGTAACCAGCCTGGGCGTTATCGAACCGACGATTGGTTTTTGCAAACCGATGTGGCGACCTTACAAGCACAAGTGCAAGTGGGCACGTTTTACACCGCAGGCGATCGGCTCGATGGTTTAAAAATGAAAGGACTACAGCTGCGCTCGGATGAACGCATGCTGCCGGCCCAATGGCGGGGGTATGCACCGGTGGTTCGGGGCGTGGCCAGAACCAATGCCAAGGTGACGATCCGGCAACGGGAACAGGTGATTTATGAAACCACGGTGCCAGCTGGCGCGTTTGCGATTAACGATTTATACCCCTTAGGCAATGCGGGCAATCTGGTGGTGACGGTGACCGAGGCCGATGGCCAACAGGATACGTTTACGGTGCCTTTTTCTGCTGGGGTACTGCTGTTGCGGCCAGGGTTTTCGAGCTACAGCGTGGCGCTGGGCCAGGTGTCGAACGACTATGGCCCGCCCGCATGGCTGTGGCAAGGCAGCTGGCGTTATGGTGTGAGTGATCGCATCACCGTAAACCTCGCTGCCCAACAGCATGAGCAGTATCGCCAAGGGATGCTGGGTGTCGCCCTGAGTACGGCACTGGGGGCATGGAGTGTCGACTATGGTCGCAACCGCAGTGCTTATGGCTTAGGACAAAATGAGGCCGGTTCCGTTTGGCAGCTCAACTATGCCGCACGCGCTAACCGTAGCCAAACCAGCGTGTATGCGAGCATGGCTCGCTATAGTGCGCAAGGTTCGCCGCGCCTGGATGATTTTTTACGGCGCCAAGCAGACGCTCGCGCCCACTCTCAAGGGCGTAGCTTCCGACCCAAGCGAGATTGGCAGGTGTCGCTCAATCAGGCCTTGCCGCATGAGCAATGGGGCCATGTTTATGCCTCGGGCAGCCAAACGGTGGATTGGCTGCCAGGGCAGCGCCAAACCAGCGTGCAGCTAGGCTACAGTAATCACTATCAAAGCGTGCGCTATAGCGTCAGTGCCAGCCAGAGCCGCGAAGAGGGACGTGACGCCCGTCGGCGCCAGCTCACCTTAAGCCTGTCGTTACCCTTGTCGAGCGATCGGCCCCAACAAACCGTGCGCCTGAGCCAAACGCTGCGCCAGGCGGCAACGCCACGGCGTGACACTCAGCTGGGGTACAGCGATGTGGCTGGGCCGAGGCAGCAGTTCAACTATGGGGCCACCTGGCTACAGCAGGACCGAGAGCGGGCCTATTCGGGCTATGTGGCGCATCAAAGTAGTCTTGGGTTGCTTAATCTTTCTGCAGGCAAGGCCAATCGTGATCGACAGGGCGCCGTCGGCCTCCAAGGGGCCATTGTGGCACACCCCAAGGGGGTATTGCTGACGCCCCGATTGGGCGACAGCTTTGTCATCGTGTTGGCGCCTGGTGCGGGCGGGGCGGCCATCAAGAATCAGCCTGGTACTTATTTGAATGCTTTTGGCCAAGGGGTGGTGCCGTACGTGCGGCCGTATGAGCTGAACCATGTAGGGATTGACCCTAGGGGCACGGACTATCGCATTAGCCTGATGCAAACAGAAAAAAGAGTGGTGCCGCGCGGCAGCGGCGTGAGCGTGGTGCGCTTTGCCACCGAAGTGGGTTGGCCAACCCTGTTTCGCGTGCGCCTTAGCGATGGTGGCTGGGTGCCGGCAGGCGCAGTGGCGCTGGACGCTCAAGCAGCCTTGGTGAACCTGGTGGGGCCGGGTGGGCGTCTATTCGTGCCCAAGACGCAGCCGCAAGGGCGCTTATGGTTACGCTGGGGCGATGCGGCCACAGCGCAATCCTGCGTGCTGGCTTATGTAGCGACGGCGCCAGCAGCGGCGATGACGCTGCTGCGACAAGACGTGGTGTGTACGATGCTGGTGGAGGAGACTGAATGAAAAAAGTAGGGCGCTGGCAGCGTTTGTGCTGGGGATTCGGGTTGTGCTTGGGCATGACGAATGCCTGGGCCAATGTGTCGCTGTCTTGTGGCAGCGTGGGGGCTCAGGCCGACATGGTGGTTTATGCCGATTATGCTTTTTCTGGACCCCGCGATCAGGCTGCGTTCAGCCCCAGCCTCGCTCAGGGCCAGCAGTTGCTCTGTGCGCAAAAGCTGGCGGCCGCAGACCTTGTCGGCGCAGCGGTAAGCGTGGCGCCGAACCTACGCTGGCAGGCACACACCGGCCAAGACTATATTGATTTGGGCAATGGCTTGGGTTTGGCGGTGGCGGTTAGCGATGGGGCGGGCGGGCCTTATCGGGCGTTGCAGCGTGGCGCTGAGCCGGTGTGGCGCTTCGATGTCACGGGCAAGCCTGCCGTGGGCATTGCCTATCGCCTTACCCTCCAGCAGATCGGTCCGTTACAGCCGGGGCCAGTGCGCTGGCACATTGGCACGCTGATGGCGCAGACCGCCAGTGGGGCCATGTTGAGCGCAGACATCGTGGTGGCCATAAAATTGACTCAAGGGTCGGTTCAGTCTTGTACCCTGCCGGTGGATCATTTTATGGTGACGTTGGCGCCGGTGCCGCGGCGTCAGCTGGTGGCCGCTGCTGGGGCGGCGGTGTTTGGGGGTGCCTTGGTCATCGATGGGTTAAATTGTCCACAGGCCGGCGTACGGGTGAAGGCCGTGCTAACCGACGTGCAGGACGCGGCCCCCAAGGCCTGGCTGAGCGCCTGGCATGCCGACGGCAGTCTTTCTGGGGTTGGTTTTCGGTTTCAAGAGGCGCAAACTGGCTCGGTGCTGCGCTTTGGCCCAGAGACCACGCTGCCGGGGGCGCCGCATCAGTTTGATTTTAAAGCTGGCGTCACGGTGGCCAATGAAGTGTTGTCGAAACGGTTTGATATTTACTATGTGCCGGTACCCAACGGCCAGCCGATAGAAAGCGGGCCAATCAAAGGGCTAGGGCTGGTGACGTTTTCTTATCAATAGCGGGTGGCTTATAAAAAGCTGCTGAATGTGATTCAGCAGCTTAGGGTGCTTCAATGTGGCCAATTCTGGCGCTGCAATTTAAACTAGCGTGGCAATTGCTGTAGCTCAGCCTGTAGCTTTAATAAAGCATCGGCCGCGGCCCGTTTGCCCGCCAGTGAGAAGTCATGCTTGAATTCATCGAATTGTGCGGTGCCTTCACCGACGACTTTAGGGGTGAATAAAACTTGGCCTTTGGCGTCGTAAATGGTGCAGCTTAGCTCAATGCTAAACACAGTGGGTGGCCAAGTCAGCATGCTGCCCGATGAGGAATTGGTCACGAGCTTGGGCTGGATCACATAATCAATCTTATGTTTAGCCAGCGTGTCCGCATCATTCAGTCGATTTAATTTAGTCACATTGGCAAAGTTATTGGCTAAAACCCTATAAAATCCAGGCTCTAAATCTTTATAAGGTTTATACGTCACCTTGTCGCCGCCACCGCCGGGGGTGGTGACTTCTAGGCTCAACAGCTCTGCTGGAATGTAATAAGCGACGTTTTTAGGGCTGGGCTTGGCCGCTTCTGAGGGCGCGAGCGTGTTGCTGTCAGGGCTAATCATATAGGAGTGGGCGCAACCGGTTAAGACCGTCAGGGTGATGACGGTGAGTAGGTATTTAATGTAGTTCATGCTGGCCTCCTGATTTAATTTAGGGCTTTGATGAAGGCAGGGTCCGCATATAGGTTCTTAAGTAAAATCTGTATGGTGGTTGGGTATTCTTGGATCGACCTTGGTATCGCAATGGCGCCAACAAAGTTTGAGGGCCAGGAGTGATGAGCCGTTTTGATCTGATCGTATACAACGGCATCGGCTTTTTTAACCATGAAGCGTGCTTCGATGTGGCTGTTTCCTTCGCTCATGCCCGTGGTCATGTCATTTTTAAGCAGCTCACCAGAAATTTCAACGCTGGCGTCATTTTGAAGCTTGTTGGCCAGCTGTAGCTCATCTTTCAGTGCAGCTTCAATATACTTGGCGTACGAATTGGCGTAAGGCGACGACATTGGGTTGCTGCGAATCGAAATAGGGTTGGCGTTGTCTTTGCTGGGGCTGTCGCTAAAGTTGCCGACCTGAGCGGCAATAAAGCCAGCGCCTTTAAGCGTTTGGACGTTGTCAATAGACGTTGGGTAAGTCGGCGCCAGAGTGCTGCAGGCGGATAGGGTAAGGGTGGCGGTCAGGATGATTGCCGAAGGATTTAACCAGTTCATTGAGTGAGGCCTTTATCGTATAAAAAGTGGGTGAGTATTGTTGTTTTTTGCGCGCATAGAAGCTAATGGGAATCATTAGTTTTTATGCGGCTAGGGCATAGTACTCATCTTTTTATGGCGCTGCCATGAGTATTTCACGTATTGGTCATGAGCTTACTGGCTTAGTGGTTAGGTTGTTGATCTAAGAATGAAAATAAAAAACCGCCGACGGACCGTGGGCGGTTTTTTTGTTGCTTATTTGGTGATTAGAGCCCGCTGATTAATTACAAACGTTCGGTCAATACGCGCACGCGGCAGGTTTTGCCTTTGATCTTGCCTGCGCGAATGCGTTTGATGGCGCGATCGGCGCTGTCGCGGGTCACGGCCACGTATACATGCATTGGGTACACGTCGATTTTGCCCACTTCGTCGCCGCTTAAGGCGTCTTCACCATTGGTGAGGGCACCCAAAATGTCGCCGGCGCGGATTTTGTCTTTTTTGCCGCCGTCAATGCACAAGGTGGCCATTGGCGCACGCAGCTTGGCGCGCTTCACGTCGGCAAAGGTGTATTTGTCCACCCATTGAATCGGCCGTTCCATATAGGCTTCAATGGCCAAGGCGCGGTTCATCTCTTCTGGCGCCACAAACGACACGGCCAGGCCTTTTTCGCCGGCACGGCCGGTACGGCCAATGCGGTGCACGTAAATTTCAGGATCGTGCGCCAGCTCATAGTTAATCACCATGGCCAAGTTGGGAATGTCCAAGCCACGGGCGGCCACGTCGGTGGCCACCAGCACGCGACAGCTGTGGTTGGCAAAGCGCAGCAACACTTGGTCGCGGTCGCGCTGCTCTAAGTCGCCGTGTAGGGCTAGGGCATCCATATTACGCTGATTCAGATGGGCCTCTACTTTTTGGCAGTCGCTCTTGGTGTTGCAAAACACCACGCACGATTCGGGTTCGTGTTTTGACAATAGCTGCGCCACCAGTTCCAAACGTTGGTTTTTTTCTAGTTCCACCATGTATTGCTCGATGTGCAAGCGTTCGCTGCGCTCATCGATGGTGATCATCAGGGGATTGGTTTGAATCAGCCCGCTGATGGCCTCGATGTCTTCTGGGTAAGTGGCCGAAAACATCAGGGTTTGGCGCGGCGTGGGCAAGAATGGGATGATGGCGTCCATTTCATCGGCAAAGCCCATGTCCAGCATGCGATCGCCTTCGTCTAAAACCACTACTTTGGTGTCGCTTAGCGACAGGCTACCGCGTTCCAAATGGTCCAAAATACGGCCCGGCGTGCCCACGGCAATGTGTGGGGCATGGGCCAAAGAGGTGACCTGAGCCGCAATCGGCTGACCGCCACACAGGCTAAGAATTTTGACGTTGGGCATGTAGCGCGCTAGGCGGCGTAGCTCTTTACTGACCTGGTCGGCCAGCTCGCGCGTGGGGCAGAGCACTAAGGCTTGAGTGCTGAAGGCTTCAGGGTTGATTTTGGTGAGCAAACCCACGCCAAAAGCGGCGGTTTTACCGCTGCCGGTTTGGGCACGGCCCAAAACGTCTTTGCCTTTTAAAATATCGGGCAAGGCCTGAGCCTGAATCGGCGTCATGTCAATGTAGCCAAGCTCGGTTAGGTTGGCCAGTTGTGCGGCAGGAATGGGTAGTTCAGAAAATAGGGTAGACACAGCAGGTTCTTCTTTGATGATCAGATAGATAAGGGGGTGAATATACTGAATTTTGCCTAAAAAAGCCAATGATTATACAGTTAATGGTTGTTTTTACAACGGAAAAAACCAACCTAAACCACACCGCGGGTTGCTTTTAAGGCAGATGGCTGCTGCCGTTTACAGTGATGGCAAGGTCACGCTGCGTGCAGGGTTTGCTAGGGGGGCTGGATAGGGTTGGCCTTGGCCTAGGCGGTTTTGAATTTTACGGGGCAGGCATCGGCTGGTGCGTTGCTGAATCGGCACTGTTTGACCCACTTCTTTGCCACTTTAAGGGGCCGCCAGCAGAAACCCTAAAATAGGGGTGGTCGCGACGGCACGTTCCTTAAGTTTATGACGATCATCAGACAATGATGGGTTACGCGGGCCCGGATTTATTTTATTTATAATCATTTAATGACCCTAACGGGTGATCTAAAGTGGCACAGATCATAAAAAGGGTTAATGTGTAAACTCTAAACCCACCGAGTTTTGCGTTAACACAAAGAGGCTGGGGGCAGCGATTGACTATGTCGTATTTTTGGGCCAGACTAACAGTGTTAGATTTGCAGCACAAAGTCATACCCTATCAGGGGTGCATTCATTTAATCAGTACCAGGATAATGGACTGATTGGTTTTGCTGTTGTCGCCGTATTTTAAATATTTACTTTAAAAAACAGTCGTGTTACGGTTTGTTGAATGCGGATGGCGTATTCGGTTGGCGCCAAACATAAGGTCGATCGACAGAGCCAGTGAATGCTGCGGTAAGACACGTTTTGATTATTGAATCATTATTTATAAAGAGCCCATTTATGCGACTTAAGGACACAGGTGTCATTGCCATGACATTGTTGCTGGTCGGCTGTGCGTCGATGGCGCCGGACTACCGCGCGCCAGAACTGCCCGTTCCAGACCATTATGCTGGCACCGGCGCGGCCGCCTCTGAGATTGATCCCCAACTCATGGCTTGGCAAAACTATTTTACTGACCCCGCTTTACAGCCATTGATCCAAGCTGGCCTCAACCATAACCGCGATTTACGCTTGGCGGTGCTGCGGGTGGCGGAAGCCCGTGCGGCCTACGGCATTCAGCGGGCAGAATCATTGCCGCAGTTTGACCTCGCCGGCGGCGGCAATCGTCAGCGCGTTCCGGGTGATTTAAACCTCACTGGCGACACTCAGTACAGCAGCCAATACAATGCAGGCGTGGGTTTGAGTAGCTGGGAAGTGGATTTTTGGGGCCGGATTCGCAGCCTCAATCAGGCCGCCCTAGCGCAGTACTTGGCTTCTGAAGCCAACCAGCAAGCCGTCACCAACAGTTTGATCGCGCAGGTGGCCGATGGCTATTACGGCCTATTGGCACTGAACGAGCGCATTGATCTGGCCGCTAAGGCCATCACCACGCACCAAGAATCGGTGCGCATCTTTACCCGCCGTTATCAGGTGGGTTCTGGCTCGAAAATGGATTTAACTCAGGTGCAAACCTTGTTGGCTCAGGCGCAAGGGCTACACAGCCAGCTCCAACAAGAGCGCGACATGCAAATCCATGCGCTGCAGGTTTTAGTGGGGGTGGAAACGCCCTTGCCCACTCAGGCACGCTTTGCCATGACGGGCTTGCCCAACAGCGTCCCGGTTGGATTGCCGTCTAATTTGTTGACCCGACGCCCCGACATCATTGCGGCTGAGTATCGCTTGCAGGGCGCCAATGCCAACATTGGCGCTGCGCGGGCCGCATTCTTTCCGCGCTTGGCCCTGACCGGACAGTTTGGCAGCGCCAGCGCCGACCTGAACGGCCTGTTTGATTCTGGCAGTCAGGCCTGGTCGTTTATGCCGTCGCTGTCGATCCCGATTTTTCATGGTGGGCGCCTGCGTGCCAACGTGGATTTAGCCGAGGTGCGTAAAGACATGGCGGTGGCCGAGTATGAAAAAACCATTCAGCAAGCGTTTAGAGAAGTGTCTGATGGTTTGAACAACATTAAGTGGCTCAGCAACCAAATCACCATTCAAGGGCAATCGCTCGCGGCTCAGGCCGAGACGGCTCGTCTGGCGCAGATGAGTTATGACTACGGTGCGGTTAACTTCCTGTCGGTTTTGGATGCCCAGCGTAACTTGCTGTCTGCAGAGCAGCAGCTGGTTCAGGTGAAGCGTGGCCTGATGTCGGCAAAAATTTCCCTGTATATGGCTTTGGGCGGTGGTTAAACCCGTGCCAGCCAATCCCTTTATCTTTACTTATGGTCGAACACTATGAAAAAAATCAGTAAAAAAGCCAAAATCGCCCTGAGCATTGCCGCACTCGTCATTGCCGGTGGGATTTACGGGGTGGTGTCTTACATGAACGCCCACGAAATGGACGGCTTCGTCAGCGGTAATGGTCGTATTGAGGCCACCGACATCAACATCGCCACTAAGGCCCCCGGTCAGGTGGTGGATATTTTGGTGAATGAGGGCGAGTTTGTGAAAGCAGGCCAGCTCTTAGCCACCATGCAGGTGACGTCGCTAGAAGCGCAGTTGAGTGAAGCACAGGCTCAGTTTAAACAGGCTCAGCATGCCGTGGCCAGTGCGCAGGCACAGGTGCAAATGCGCCAAAGCGACAAGGCCGCAATGCAGGCCATGGTGGTGCAGCGCGAAGCCGAACGGCAGGCAGCAGAACACCGCTTAGGCCGTTCTGCCATTCTGTCTAAAGAAGGCGCCACTTCGAAGCAGCAATACGATGACGACCGTGCGGGCATGCAAAGCACCGTCGCGGCGGTGGCCGCGGCTAAGGCGCAGGTCGCCACGGCAGAAGCCTCGATTAATGCCGCCAAAGCCCAAGAAGTGGGCGCGCGTTCGGCCGTGGATGCGGCCGCCGCCACCATTGAGCGGATTGAGTCAGACCTTGCCGACAGCCAGCTAAAAGCCCCACGCGATGGGCGCGTTCAGTACAAAGTGGCGCAGCCGGGTGAAATCTTGGGCAGCGGTGGCAATGTGCTGAACATGATCGACGTTTCTGACGTGTACATGAGCTTTTTCTTGCCCGAAACCGCCGCCGGTAAAGTGGCCATCGGCACCGACGTACGTTTGGTGTTAGATGCGGCACCCGACATGGTGATTCCGGCCAAGGTGTCGTTTGTGGCCAGCGCCGCCCAGTTTACGCCCAAAACGGTGGAGACCGAAAGCGAACGCCAAAAGCTGATGTTCCGCGTGAAGGCGCACATTCCGAAAGAATTATTGGGCCGTTATTTGGATCAGGTTAAAACCGGCCTGCCGGGCGTGGCTTGGATTCGCCTAGACGACAGTAAAGCTTGGCCGGCCAAATTAGACAATAAGGTTAAATAATGACGGCCGTAACCCAGACGCCTAAAGCGGTGACCCAGTTAAGCCAGGTTAGCCTGTATTACGGTGACACGCGTGCGCTCAATGAGATCAGCTTAGACATTCCTGCTCAGTGTATGGTGGGCCTCATTGGTCCCGATGGGGTGGGTAAGTCGAGCCTGCTGTCGTTGGTGGCCGGTGCCCGTGCGGTACAGTCGGGTGAGGTGTGGGTGCTTGGGGGCGACATTGCCTCTAAAGCACACCGCGATCAAGTGTGTCCTAAAATTGCCTACATGCCACAGGGTTTGGGTAAAAACCTGTACCCGACGCTGTCGGTAGAAGAAAACCTCCAGTTTTTTGGTCGCCTGTTCGGGCATGATGAAGCCGAACGCCGTGCCCGCATCGATGACTTAACCTACAGCACTGGCCTGCACGCGTTCTTGGATCGCCCGGCCGGCAAACTGTCTGGCGGCATGAAGCAAAAGCTGAGCCTGTGTTGTGCCCTGATTCATGACCCAGACCTGTTGATTTTGGACGAGCCCACCACCGGGGTCGACCCGTTGGCACGGGCCCAGTTTTGGGATTTGATTGCCCGTATTCGCCGTCAGCGCAGCAGCATGAGCGTGGTGGTGGCCACGGCCTACATGGATGAAGCCCAGCGCTTTGACTGGCTGATCGTGATGGACGATGGCCAAGTGTTGGCCACCGACACGCCCGCAGGCCTGCTGGCGCAAACCGAAAGCGAGTCTTTAGAGACGGCGTTTATTAAGCTGCTGCCAGAAGAGAAAAAACGGGGCTATGAAGAAGTGGTCATTCCGCCGTTAACCGGCGTGGCCGATGAAGACATTGCCATTGAGGCCGAAAACCTCACCGTGCGCTTTGGTACCTTTACCGCCGTGAATCAGGTGAACTTCAAGATTAAGCGCGGCGAAATCTTCGGCTTTTTGGGCTCTAACGGCTGTGGTAAATCCACCACCATGAAGGTGTTGACCGGCCTATTGCCGGCCAGCGAAGGCCGAGCATGGCTGTTTGGTAAAGAAGTCGACTCCCATGACTTAGACACGCGTCGACGCGTGGGCTATATGTCGCAGGCGTTTTCGCTGTATGGCGAGCTGACGGTTGAGCAAAACCTAGTGCTGCATGCGCGCCTGTTTCACGTGCCTGAAGCCGAGCAGGCTGACCGCATTGCCGAAATGGTGGATCGCTTTGAGCTGGGGGGCGTGTTGGACAGCCTGCCCGAAAGCATTCCACTGGGCATGCGCCAACGCTTGTCTTTGGCGGTGGCGATGGTGCACCGCCCCGAGATTTTGATTTTGGACGAGCCGACCTCTGGGGTAGACCCGGTGGCGCGCGATAACTTTTGGCGGTTGCTGATCGACCTGTCGCGCACCGATAAGGTCACGATTTTTATTTCCACCCACTTTATGAACGAAGCCTTACGCTGCGACCGCATGTCGATGATGCATGCGGGCGAAGTGTTGGACAGCGACACGCCGCAGGCGTTGGTGGACAAGCGTGGGGCAGCCAGCCTCGAAGAAGCCTTTATTGGCTACCTTATCGAAGCCGGCGCCGGCACCGAAGACGCCCCGCCAGCGGAGGAGGATGCGCACGCCGACATGGGCTTGGCGCACGAACCCGAGCCGCCGTCTAAGCGTTTTAGCCTGCAACGTTTGCTCAGCTATTCTTGGCGTGAATCTTTAGAATTACAGCGCGACCCAGTGCGGGCGGTGATGGCGCTGTTGGGGTCGATTATTTTGATGTTTGTGATGGGCTTCGGCATCAGCATGGACGTGGAAGATTTGACCTACGCCATCCTTGACAACGACCAGTCGGTGTTTAGCCAAAACTACGCTTTAAACCTGGCCGGCTCGCGTTATTTTATTGAAAAAGCGCCGTTACGCAGCTATGACGAACTAGATCAGCGCATGCGCAGCGGTGAGCTGTCGTTGGCGATTGAAATTCCGCCCGGCTTTGGGCGCGACGTTCTGCGTGGCAACACCGCTCAGATTGGCGCTTGGATTGATGGCGCCATGCCGTCTCGGGCTGAAACGGTGCAAGGCTATGTGCAAGGCATGCACCAATCATGGTTGGCCGAACAGGTGCAAGCGCGTACCGGCCTCAACCCAAGTGGCAACGTTGCGGTTGAAACCCGCTACCGCTACAACCCCGACGTGAAGAGTTTGCCTGCCATGGTGCCGGCGGTGATGCCGCTGCTATTGCTGATGTTGCCAGCGATGCTGACGGCCTTGGCGGTGGTGCGCGAAAAAGAGATGGGCTCGATTGTGAATCTATATGTGACGCCGGTGACCAAGCTCGAGTTTTTATTGGGCAAGCAGCTGCCTTATGTGGTGCTGGCGATGGTGAACTTCTTATTGATGTGCCTGCTGGCGGTCACGCTGTTTGACGTGCCCATGACCGGCAGCTTTTTAACCCTGAGCCTGGCGGCCTTCTTGTTCTGCTTGATTTCTACCGGCATGGGCCTGGTGGCCTCGACCATTACCAACAGTCAAATTGCGGCGATGTTCTTTGCCATGATCGGTACATTGATTCCGGCCACGCAATTTGCTGGGCTGCTGGATCCAGTGTCGTCGCTAGAAGGTGCGGGCTATTGGATTGGCAAGATTTATCCGGCCACCCATATGTTTACCATCAGTCGCGGCGTGTTTAATAAGGCCTTGGGATTGGGTGATTTATACGCATCAATCTGGCCGCTATTGGTTGCAGTGCCTGTGATTCTGGGCGCGGCCGTGGCCTTACTCAAGAAACAGGAAAGCTAAATATGATGCGTAACCTTGCCAATATTTATCGCCTTGGGGTGAAGGAGCTGTGGAGCCTGTTACGTGACCCAATGATGCTGATTTTGATCGTGTACACCTTCAGCATGTCGGTGTACACCGCGGCCACCGCCATGCCTGAAACCTTGCATAAGGCGCCGATCGCCATTGTGAACGAAGACAATTCGCCGCTGTCGGAGCGAATCGTGTCGGCTTTTTATCCGCCGCAGTTTATGCCGCCGGCCATTTTGACCCCTAATCAGGTAGACCCCAGCATGGACGCTGGTCAATACACGTTTGTGTTGAACATTCCCCCCAACTTTCAGCGTGATTTATTGGCCGGCAAGCACGTGGAGATTCAGCTGAACGTGGACGCCACGCGGATGAGCCAGGCCTTTACCGGCAATGGCTACATTCAACAAATTGTGATGGCCGAAGTGAATGAGTTTGTGGCCCGTAATCGCCAAACCGCGGCTTTGCCCGTCGACTTAGCGTTGCGCGCCCGCTTTAACCCCACCTTAAATAAAGCCTGGTTTGGGGCGCTGATGCAAATCATCAACAACGTCACCATGCTGTCGATTATTTTGACCGGTGCGGCCTTGATTCGAGAGCGCGAGCACGGCACGGTGGAGCACCTGCTGGTGATGCCGGTGACGGTGACCGAGATCATGTTGGCCAAAGTGTGGTCGATGGGCCTGGTGGTGCTGGTGGCGGCGGCGCTGTCGCTCCAGTTCGTGGTACAGGGTTTGTTAAATGTGCCGATTGAAGGCTCGGTGGCGCTGTTCCTGTTGGGCGCGGGCTTGAGCCTGTTTGCCACCACCTCGATGGGCATTTACATGGCGACGCTGGCGCGCAGCATGCCGCAGTTTGGCCTGTTGTTAATGCTGACCTTGCTGCCTTTGCAAATGCTGTCCGGCGGCTCTACCCCGCGCGAAAGCATGCCCGATTTTGTCCAGAACGTGATGCTGGCGGCGCCCACGACCCATTTTGTGAATTTGGGTCAGGCCATTTTGTATCGTGGGGCAGGGATTGACGTGGTGTGGAAGCCATTTTTGGCTTTGTTTGTGATTGGGTCGGTGCTGTTTATTCTGGCGCTGCGCCGCTTTAGAAACACCATTAATCAAATGGCCTAGACTGGTCTTAGTTGACGGTTAAAAAAGGGTTTAACTTTAGGGTTAAACCCTTTTTTGTATCTTAAACAGTGGTTTAATAAAGGTGGATAAGGGTGTCTCTGGCCTAAAAACAGAGTAGGATAAGCGGGTAAAGTGGGTTCGGGCCTCGATGCTGATCGGCTGCCTGGCCGCTAAAAAAATCATAACCCTCATGGTTAGGGACCACTACAGGAGTATTTATGACCACGTTGTCTACGGCCCCCGCATCGCCGCCCACCACGCGGCTGCCGGCTTTATTGGTGTTTGGCGGCGGCGTCAGCGCCGCCTTACACATTTGGAAGCTGCCACCGGCCTTGCCTGCACTACAGATTAGTCTGGGCTTAAGCCTCACCGAGGCCGGCTGGTTGATTGGGGTGTTTCAGCTGGCGGGCATGCTGTTGGGCCTTTTGTTTGGCCTGTTTGTGCAAAGGCTGGGCCTCAAGCCCAGCCTGTTGTGGGGGCTGCTGTTGCTGGCGGTGGCCTCGTTTGTGGGCGCGTTCATGGACAGCCTGTTGGGGCTATTGGCCTTACGCATCATCGAAGGCTTTGCCTTATTGCTGGTGACCATGGCGGCGCCCAGCCTCATGCGCCAACTGGCACCCGAGGGCCAACAAAGCTTTTTAATGGCGCTATGGAGTTCATACATTCCATTGGCCTCGATGTTGGCGCTTCTGGGCGGCAGCGTGCTGTTGCAGTATTTGGATTGGCCGAGCCTGTGGCGGCTGTGTGGCGCGCTGTCCTTGCTGATGGCGCTGCTGCTGTGGCGACAGTTAAGCCCAGAGTTATTAGGGGCCGGCCTGCAGCCACAGCCTTGGTCAGAGGCCAGGCGCGCCATTAAGCAAACCTTGAGCGCCAAAGCCCCGTGGCTGCTGTCGCTCACCTTTACCTTATACAGCAGCCAATGGGTGGCCATCATCAGCTTTTTGCCCTTGATTTACCATGAGGCCGGCGTGTCCGGCGGGCTGATGGGGGTGTTGACGGCGCTGACCGCCGGGGCCAACCTCAGTGGCAACCTGATGGCTGGGCGCCTATTGCAACGGCAGGTGGCGCCACAGCGGTTGTTTGTGGTGGCTTTTGTGACCATGTTGCTGATGGCGTTTGTGGGGTTTGGCTTGAATCTGGGCCCGTGGGTACAGTTTGTCGCCATTTGTGTGTTTTCGGCCGTGGGTGGTTTGGTGCCAGCGACGCTGTTTAATCTGGCGGTAAAGGTGGCGCCGACCTTAAGCGCTTTACCGATGGTGATTGGCCTGCAGCAGCAGTGGATCAGCCTGGGCCAGTTTTTGGGCCCGCTGCTGGCGGCCATTGTGGTGAATGCCTATGGCTGGGGCAGCCTATGGTACCTCACCGGGCTGTGGGCCTTATTGGGCCTGGCCACCAGCCGCTGGCTGTGTCGGCAGGTTGATCCGGCGGAGGGTTAAATAAGGCGCAGGGGCATGAGGCCGTCACAACGTGGGTTGTGGCGGTTTTTTTTAAGCCTTGCTGCGGGGCGCTCAAGGCGAGGCATGGCCGTTAGTATAACTTGGGCTAATGTTCATTATTAAATATTATCGTTTGGTTTATTAAATTTTATTGGTTAGTCTGGAGACTCTAAATGCCCACATCTATGAATGGGCTGAACCAAAAGAAGTCTACATAACGAGTGAATAGAGGAAGATAAATCATGCAGAAATTGAGCAGCCTGACCAAGGTGATGACCAATGCGGGCGTGTACATTGGCGCCGTGATTGGCGCTGGCTATGCCAGCGGCCAAGAGGTATTACAGTTTTTTGTGAGCTATGGGTACGTGGGCATTTTGGGTGCCGTCGTGGTGATGTTGTTTTTAGCGTGGTACGGCACCGTCTTCATGGAGTTAGGCCATCGCTTGCAAACCAGCAGCCATAAGGTGGTCATGAACTATTTGTGCGGCCCTAAAATCGGCTTTATTGCCGACTATGTGCTGCTGTTCTTTATGTTTGGTTTTGTCAGCATCATGATTTCTGGCGGCGGCGCGGCCATGCATCAATATTATGGCTGGTCGCCGCTGGTGGGCAAGTTGTTGATCGCCGTGGCCACCTTCGCCACCGTGTATCTGGGCTTTTCTTCGGCCCTGCGCGCCTTGGGGGTGCTGTCGCCGATTATGATCATTGGCGTCATTGTGGTGTCGGTGATCACCATTAGTAAAAATTATGACCAACTGGCTCACGTCAGCACCGTCATTGAGGCCGTTAAGCCCGAAAAGGCAACGTCTTACTGGTGGCTGTCGGCGATTATTTATGTGTCTTACAACGTCATCACCGGCACGTCTATTTTTGCTGCCATTGGCCACACCGAGAAAAACGTTTGGATTGTGCGCAACGGCGGTATTCTGGGTGGCGTGGCCTTGGGCGTGTGCATCATTTTCATCTCGATGGCGCTGTTTTCTGATTTGGCCCAAGTGGCCCAGTATGAGATTCCCTTTTTAGAGCTGGCGCGTCAGCTGAGCTACACCGCTGGCCTCTTGTTTAGCCTGATTCTGTTGATTGCGGTGTACACCACGGCGGTGTCTAACCTTTATGGTTTGGCGGTGCGCTTTCACCCCTCAGGCACCCCTGGTTTCAAACGCATTGTGAGCGTGACCGTGGTGTTGGCTTTATTGGCCTCGATGGTGCCGTTTAGCAAGTTGGTGGGGGTGCTGTATCCGATTCTGGGGGTGTTGGGCCTGTTTGTGATGGTGTGTGCCTTGTACAAAACGTTTACCGGTCAGGTGTTTGGCCCCGCCACCGAGCGCAAAGGGTCGGCAGGGGTGGCTTCAACGGCCAAGAACAGTCGAATTTAATCTGCCCATTAGGGTTGCAGGGCACCTCATTTCATGAAACAGTTTGTGCCTATTAAACAAACAGTCAAGATAAGGAAGAGCTAAGATGGGTGAGCAAATCATCGTGATCGGCGCAGGCATGGTGGGGGTTGGCGTGGCGTGGCATTTACGCCAGCGTGGCCATGCGGTGACGCTGATCGATGCCAAGGGGCCCGGTATGGAAACCTCGCATGGCAATGCCGGGCTCATTCAACGTGAGGCCATTTGGCCGCATCCGTTTCCCCGTAAGCTGGCCGAAATCATCGACACGCTGCCGAATCAGCGTTTGGACATTCGCTATCGCTTGGCCGGCCTAAGCGCCTATGCTGGGCCGTTGTTTCAGTACTGGCGCCAGTCTACCCCGACGCGGGTGGCGGCCATTTCAAAACAATGGGCGACCTTAATCGAACAGTGCACCATCGAGCACGAACGGATGATGACGGCGGCCGGTGCTTCGGCTCAGGCCTTGGTACGGCAGGTGGGCTGGTTACAGCTACACCGAGACCCCGTCGGCCTAAGCGAACAGGTGGCCTTGGCCGTCGACGCCGCCAAGCAGCATGGCGTGGCGTATCGAGTATTGAACCCAGCCGAGCTGCAAGCGCTGGAACCGGACGTCACGCCCGGCGAGTTTTGTGGCGCGATCCATTGGCTGAATGCTTGGCAAGTAGTGAACCCAGGGGCTTTAGTGAAGGCGTATGCAGACGATTTTGTGGCCAATGACGGCACCTTGATGGTGGCTCGGGTTAGCCGCATTCAACCTGCGGATACTGGCTGGCAGGTGGACACCGACCGCGGTAGCTTAAGCGCTGCCAAAGTGGTGGTGGCGGCGGGGCCGTGGAGTATGGACTTGCTGGCGCCTTTGGGCTATCGCTTTCCCTTATTCCCCATGCGTGGCTATCACATGCATTATGGGTTGGCTGCAGGCAAAACGCTCAACCACAGCATTGTGGATTTTGATAAGGGCTTTGTTCTCAGCCCAATGCAGCAAGGCATCCGCATGACCACCGGGGCCGAAATGACCACCTTAACGGGGGCCGCCCGCTTCGAGCAGCTGGCCGCCAATGAGGCCGTGGCCAGAACCGTGTTGCCGCTCACCGAATGGCTATTGGACGAGCCTTGGTTTGGTGCCCGCCCGTGCTTGCCCGACATGAAGCCCATTATTGGGCCGGCGCCAAAGCATGAGGGCCTGTGGTTGGCCTTTGGTCATGGCCATCAAGGTTTTACGCTGGGGCCCGCGACTGGGCGCCTGCTGGGGCAAATGCTGGATGGGGACGCCCCCATGGTCGACCCGCAACCGTTCAGCGCCCAACGCT
Source organism: Neisseriaceae bacterium (assembly GCA_017991555.1). GTDB lineage: Bacteria > Pseudomonadota > Gammaproteobacteria > Burkholderiales > Neisseriaceae > JAGNPU01. The sequence goes on along the minus strand of JAGOQM010000008.1, from coordinate 177,024 downwards.
TTTTAGCTTAATAGACAACGTGATGGTTTAAACTTAAGGAAATCAAGATGAGCATTCAAAAAATAGACAGCGGCGCGCGCATGAGCCAGGCCGTTGTGCATCAAAACGTGGTGTATTTATCTGGCCAAGTGGGCAACCCAGAGTCAGACATTCGCGCCCAAACCCGCGAAACCTTGGCCAAGATCGAGGCTTTATTGGCCGCCGCCGGCAGCGACAAAACCCAGCTACTCAGCGCCACCATTTGGCTGCGCGACATGAGTGACTTTGCCGCCATGAATGAGGTTTGGGATGAGTGGGTGGCGTCGATTCAACCACCGGCTCGGGCATGCGTTCAAGGCGCTTTGGCCTTAGACACCCTGTTGGTGGAAATCATGATCACCGCCGCAGTTGCCTAAGCCACCCCGATACCATCGGCCCCGTTGACGCCCCGGCAGAGGGCGGCTGCCATGATCAAAATGGCGGCTGAGGGCATTGCTTTGGCATGAGCCAAAGCATTTCAAGAGAACAGGAGACAGAAATGACGCAGTTACGACACGCAGGCAAGGCCATTGCCGACAGTTTGGCCCTACACGGCGTAGACCGCACGTATGTGGTGCCAGGAGAAAGCTACCTGGCGTTATTGGATGGGTTGTATGACGTGCCCAGCATCGACGTGGTGGTCACCCGCCACGAAGCCGCTGCGGCCTACATGGCCGATGCCCACGGTAAGTTTACCGGCCAGCCTGGCGTGGCCATGGTGACCCGCGGGCCGGGCGCCGCTCAGGCCTTTACCGGCATTCACACCGCCTGGCAAGACGGGGTGCCGTTGGTGCTGTTCGTGGGCTTAATCCCCATTGCCGACCGTAACCGTGAATCGTTTCAAGAGTTTGACCCACACGCCTGGTTTGGCACCCAGTGCAAACGGGTGCTGGTGTTGGATCAGCCCGAACGCGCTTCAGAGATCGTCGCCGAAGCTTTTTTTGCGGCCCAAGAAGGCCGCCCAGGCCCAGTGGTGGTTGGGCTGCCAGAAGACGTGATCAAGCTGCCGTTTGAAGGCGAACTGCATCCAGTGATCCCCGTGGCCGAAGGCAGCGTGTCTGCCACCGAACTGGCACAGATCGTCACGGCCTTGAACGGCGCGGCCAAACCATTGCTATTCATTGGCGGGCAGCGCTGGGACGAAACGGCGTGTCAACAAATCACCGCCTTTGCCGAGGCCAATCAGATACCGGTATTGCATGACTGGCGCGCGGCCGATCGGGTGCCGTTTCATTCGCCTAGCCACGCCGGTTACTTAGGCTATGGCCGCAGTGATGACGCCGTGGCCCTATACGAAGCCGCCGATGTGGTGGTGTCGATTGGGGCCGTCCCCACCGACGTCGCCACCGAAGGCTTTACCGCCCGTCAATCGTGGCAGCAGGTTAACTACTTGGTGAACATTGACACCAGCCTGCGTGGCCGCAGCGGTGCCGTGACCCAGCACATACTCGCCAGCCCCAAAGCGTTTGCCGCCGCGATCAGCGACGTGCGCCTAGTGCCTTCCGAAGCCCGTAGCGCCTGGTGTGCCCACGGCCATCAGATTCAGCAGGCCGATGCCCGTTTGCCTGATGTTTTGCCCGCCACGGCCGCTGGCACCGCCCACATGAGCGCGGTGTTGGCCGAAGTATTAACGCGCTTGCCGGAAGACGCAGTGTACACCTTCGGCGCTGGCAACCATTGCCTGTGGGCGCAGCGCTATTTGCCCACCAATGTCTTCCCTAGCCAGCTCAGCACCCGTAACGGTGCCATGGGCTATGCCTTACCGGCAGGCATTGTGGCGGCCATGGCCGCGCCCAAGCGCCAAGCCGTAGTGGTCACCGGCGATGGTGAATTCATGATGAATGACGCCGAATTATCAACCGCCGTGCGTTATGGCGCGCCAGTGCTGATTATTTTGATGGACAACCAGCAATACGGCACCATTCGCGACCATCAGGAGCATCATTTTCCTAACCGCGTTTCTGGCACTCAGCTGCACAACCCTGATTTTGCCGCCTTGATTAAGGCCCACGGTGGCTTTGGGGTGAGGATTGACGACGACGCCCAAATTGAAGAGGCGGTACGTTTGGCGTTTGAGGCGATTGAGCGCGATCGGGTGCCCGCATTGCTGCATGTGCGCACCGATCAACGCTTGTCGTTGCCTTAAACGGCATGAAAAAAAAGCCTCGCTACAGCGAGGCTTTTTTGTGGCCACAACAAAGGTTAATTCAGGCTTTGGAACGCCGTACAGCCATAGCGTTCCGACATTGCCGGCGTCATGCCGGTTAAGGTTGGGTCAGGGTGCAGGCGCATGACCGAATCTGACTGCGGGGCATAGGTTTGCCATTGAGGAAGCCCTGGGCCATTGGGCGTGCCGGTTTTGGCAAAGTGGCTAAAGTAGGCCACCATTCGTTTGGACAGCTGCTTTTGGGCAGGGTTTAACTCGGTAATGGGGCCGGTGGCACCATGAAAATCTTTAAACAGATACTGCAAGTCGTTGATGTGGGCGGCACCGTAGGGGAAGGTGGTCGGTGGCAGCAGGGTGGGCGAAGTGTCATCGGCAAACTCGTAACCATAGACCGGTACCCGCTGTGCCAGCAGTGCGTTGGTGGTGGGCGTGCTACAGATGAATTTAGCCTTGCCGAAGACTTCGGCATAGTCTTGGCCCAGATTGCCGCTGCTGGGCCGTTTTTTCAATAGGTTAATAACCTTCTGCGTTTTTTCAGCATTAAAAAAAGCGGGTATGGCTTGGGCAAAGCTGGCGAGGTTAAGCGGCTGTTCAGACCCCAGTGCCATCAGCCCCACGAAGAAGCTGCCTTCATCGGCATTGAAGCCATTGATCACGGGCACTTGGTGGTATTGACCGCTGCTAAAGGCCGCTTCGAGCGACATCGGTAAGATCGTGCCATCAACGGTGGCGGCATCAGAGTTCACCCCAAAGCTGGGGGCTAATGCGAGACCGTGCTCGAGCAGGGTGTCGGTACTTTGGCGCCGTAGGCAAGCGGCCACCTGGCTGGGTTGGGCGTCGGTACAGCCGAGGCTTTGGGCCAATGCTTCGCCCGCAAGGTTGTGTTCGGCCACGGTGCGTTGTTGCAGTAAATAAGCGCCACTGGACACGATGCCCTTATGGAATAAGCCAGCAGAGGCCGGCGCCGCCAGATGGGTTAACACCGATTGGCCCCCAGCTGATTCGCCATACAGGGTGACGTTGTCTGGGTCGCCGCCAAACTGCGCAATATTGTCGCGTACCCAGCGTAGGGCCGCCTGCTGGTCAAGGGTGCCGTAGTTAATGGCGGCATGGCCCTCGGCGTTGAGTGCCGGGTGAGAAAAGTAGCCAAACACGCCCAGGCGGTAGTTGAACGACACCACGATTAAGCCTTGCTCAACCAGTTTTTGTGGATTGTATTCATTACCAGAGCCGGCAATTAAGCCGCCGCCGGGGATCACCACCATCACCGGGCGTTTGCCCTGTTCAGCAGTGGCAGTGGGCGCGTACACGTTGAGGTACAGGCAGTCTTCGCTGTTGCTGGTGGGGCCAAAGCCGGCCAAATCTAGCTTGGTGGCACAGGTTGGGCCAAAGGCGGTGGTGGCACGGGTGCTGGTCCACGGCTCGGCGGCTATTGGCGGCTGCCAGCGTTGTGCCCCCAGCGGCGGTTTGGCGTAGGGAATCCCCTTATATTGCTGCATGCTCTCCTGCACGATGCCCTGAATGGGGCCTTGGCTGGTGTTGATGACAGGCGTGGTGGCCAGAGGGCTGGCGTGAGTCAGCGTCATGTAAAGAAGGGTGCCGAGGGTGAATAATTGAGAGACGCGGTTGGTTTTTTTTAACATATTGACTTCCTGATACGAGGGCCAATCAGCGTGCTTGCGATTGCGGCCTTATAGCGGGTCACTCTAGCGTTGGTTGAGGGCTAAACGAGGGCCTAGCTTAGGATAAGCGCAAGGGTTGAAGCTCGGGTGAGTGGGGCTGATTGGCGATTGGTCACCTTGTTATTATACCGTTCAAGGCCACATAAGTTGATCATTAAAGGCGGTGATGCTTGATTTTTAAACGGGTGTAACCGCTTATTTATCCGACTGATTTTTTATTTCAAGCCGCGTTCAATCTAGGGCTGTCCTTGGTTTCAGCCGCTTCTAGGGCAGGCCCAAAAAGTGGATTAAAGGCCTAATGGCAACTGGACCATAAATGGTACGTTTTTAGGGCGGTGCCGATGGTCAGGGAGGCTACTGGGTGGCCGTTTATGGATTTGATTTTTTTAAGGTCGGGCCTATTTTTTGCGTGTTCGGAAGCAAATATGCTGGCTTTAATCCGAGTGCCGACACCATTCATTTGGCCTGCAAGCGGGCGGCCTATCCATAGGATGAGGGGCAATATCATGGTTTTTGTGCTTGGCCTAGCGGCCCAATTTTATACTGGTGTATTTCTATGTTGTGGGATTGTGAATTAGTTCCCATTACTTCCGCTTTACAAATGATATTTTTGTTAAGAAACCTAAACCCTGACGACATATTTTGGTGGTTTTTGGGCCGATTTATGGGCCACTTTAGGCTATTTTTTTAAACAGAAATAAGGTCATTGTCATTTATTTGGGTGCTAAAAAAAGGCTGTGAAATACCGTAATAGCCAGTATTTACCTATGTTGCCACCCATTTTCTCATTAAAGGACGCTTTGCTGGTTAATATAACTTAACCAAAACCCAGTATTCATTGATGGAAAAAGCAGCGTTTAAACAATTATTATCATTCATTAACTTTATTTATCTCTATTTTTCTAAAATTTACACAATACCCCAATTAATTAACGTTATTTTACTATTTTCGCGCTTAGAATGCCCTTCGTTAAGCACAGTGTCATTGCCTGAGTAGCCTAGTGAATGACCAAGCTAGGTTGCCCTAAAGTTTTGGACGCCTAAAATTAATACGAACGAATGGCGCTCAAATGATGATTAGTGTTTCATTTTTACTTTACAGGTTAAGCGTTTATTTTTAGTTTGGCTTTCATTCCAAGGAGTAGAGGGTGGGTAAGATCATCTCCATTGTTGGCGTAAACGGTTTACTGGCTGCTTTATGTGAAGACGGCACCGTCTGGAAAATGGATTTTCAGAAGGGGTGTTGGCAGCCCTTTCCCCGTATTACTGCTCAGGATGCCTATGGCGAAAAAAAGACGTTTATGAATACCAGCGTGGCTGACCTGGCGATTTCAGGGCGAGCAAAGGGCGCACTTAAGCGTTCTGGCATTGATAAAGTGCATCAGTTAGCCGGTTTGAGCGAGTCTGCATTAAGGGCGTTGCCCTCAATTGGAGATAAATCAATCTACGAAATTAAACAGGTGTTCGCGGCAGAGGATATGTCTATCCTAGACGTTTAAAACAGGCGCGGCCTACGGCTTTGTATGGTCATGTTGTCTCGTCGGTTGAAGCAGAATCAATCAGTAATCGATATTTTAAATAAATTATTTAAATAAAAGTGATTAAGCGTGACTGCACCATAAAATAATGCCCATGTCATTAAATGAGGTGTCGTCGCATCTTGGTAAGTGTAGAGCAGTACTTTTTTGTTTGTTAAATATAAGGAATGGATTATGAAAATCAATAAGTTGGTTGCACTGTTGTTGGCCTCTGGTTTTGCGACCGTGACGTTTGCTGCTGGTCAAGGTACGGGCACCATTAATTTTAAAGGCGAAATCATTGATGCGCCGTGTACTTTGGACTATCAAAATGCGAACCAAACCATTGAAATGGGCCAGGTTAGCAATAAAGAATTGAACAATGGCAAAATTGCCAATACGCAAAACCCGATTAACATTGAGCTAAAAGAATGCAGCACTGAAACCCTGAAAACAGTGTCGATTACTTTTGACGGTGCGCCAGACACCAACGCCGATCTATTGGCCATTAACGGCTCGGCTAAAGGCGCCGGCATTCGTTTGACCAACGCCTCTAACCAACTGGTTAAGCTTGGCCAAGCCGAAGCCTTCAAAACCCTTCAAGAAGGCAATGGCAACATTTTGCGTTTCTTCGCACAACTACAAGGTTCTGACGCCGCTTCTGACGTGACGCCAGGTAGCTTCACCGCCGTTTCTACTTTCGCCTTAGAGTACAAATAACCGCTTGGTTTGTCAGGCACGGTATGAGCCATTCATACCGTGCTTTTTAGGAGGACTCATGCGCACCAAAATAAGGGTTTATTTCAGCCTGTTTCTGTTTTTAGTCGCAGCGACCGAAGCGTCTGCCCAAAATATGGGGCGGGGTAAAGTCGACTTTGGTGGTGAAATTGTGGTGGTGCCGTGTGGTTTGGCCATGGAAAGCCAGCATCAGCTGATTGACTTAGGCGACATCAATGCAACCGCGACGACACAGCCTCAACGTGAAGTCAAAATTCAGCTGGTTGATTGTGAACTGGCCCGCAAGGATCAGCCTGGTTTTTCTCTGGCACAGGTCGCCTTTTACGGCATGCGAGACGCCACCTATCCCGATCAGATTGGGCTACAAGGCGAGGCCAAAGGGGTTCATCTTTCTTTACTTAATCAGCAGCGCCAAAAAATCAGTTTGGGTAAAACCTTAAGCGATTATGAAATCGTCGAAGGCGACAACACCCTACGCTTTTTTACTGAGCTGCGCATTAATCAACGCGAAGCGCGTGCAGGCCATTTTGCCGCCACGCTGCAGTTTATAGTGTCATATTTTTAAATTTCGATTTTATTACTTTCACGTATTTTTTAACGATAGGTTTGTGTAGCCATGGCTTATTTTATTCCCAGAATGAACGTGCTTTCCGCCTGCGTGGCCATAGGGCTCGGTGCGCCTTATGCGCATGCCGTTGAATTTAATACCGACATTCTAGACGTAGATGAGCGTAATGACGTTGATTTAAGCCGATTCTCAGAAGCCGGCTACGTGATGCCTGGCACTTATGTGTTAGACGTGTACATTAATAAGCGGGTATTGCCACAGCAGAGCATTGAATACCGTGCTGTTGCGGGCGCACCCAATCAGAGCCAAGCATGCTTACCTTTAAGCATTATTCCCAAGATGTTGCTTAAAGATGAGGTGCAAGCCAAGGTTAAAGTATCAGAAGATGGCGAGTGCGTTGACCTAAGCGATATTGAAGGCGTGACCGTCATCGGCAGCCTTAATGATGCCGCGATACGCATCAACGTGCCACAGGCCTGGTTAAAGTATGACGACCCAGACTGGACGCCGCCGGAGCTATGGGACGAAGGCATTCCCGGGGTTTTAATTGACTACAATTTCACCTCCCGCATCAGCAAGATGGAGGGCGGAGAGACCAATCGTGACTTTAGCGTTTATGGCACCGTAGGCGCGAACGCAGGGCCCTGGCGCCTGCGCGCAGACTATCAAGCGAGCGACTATCGCTACAGCGGCAAGTCGGAACGAGATTTCAAATGGAGTCAGATCTATGCCTATCGAGCGCTGCCTAAAATAGCCGCTCGGCTGACCGTGGGTGAGCAATACTTAGAGTCTGACCTGTTTGACGGCTACCGTTACCTAGGGGCCAATATTCGTACCGATGAGCGCATGTTGCCGCCATCGCTACAAGGCTATGCGCCTCAGGTTCAGGGCGTGGCCACCAGTAATTCGACGGTGACGGTTAGCCAAGACGGGCGCGTGATTTACAAAACCACCGTGCCCACCGGCCCCTTCTTGATTCAAGATTTAAGCAGTGCCGTACGCGGTAAGCTGTTGGTCACCGTTGAAGGCGACGATGGCCGCATTGAAACCTTCGAAATTGGCACCGCCAACGTGCCTTATTTAACCCGGCCGGGGCAGCTGCGTTACAACGTTTCGCTTGGGCGGCCCGCCAATATGGACCACCATATTGAAGGCCCCATGATTGCCACCGCCGATTTCTCTTGGGGGGTGAGCAACAGCTGGTCTTTATTTGGTGGTGCCGTGGGCAGCCAAGATTATCAAGCCGTGGCGATGGGCGTGGGCCGAGACTTAGCGGTGTTTGGCGCTGTTTCTGCCGACGTCACCCGTTCAACGGCGAAGCTGCCAGACGGCCAATCAGTGAGCGGCCATTCCTTTCGCCTGAACTACGCCAAACGGTTTGATGAGCTCCATGGGCAAATTACCTTTGCCGGCTATCGCTTTTCTCAACGCCAATTCATGACCGTGTCGCAGTTCTTGGATGCCTACAACAGCGAGCGTGATGCGTTTCGTCGAGACAAAGAACTGTACACCCTCACCGCGAGTAAAACCTTTTGGCCGCTGGACCGTAAAAAAGCCCTAACGGCCTACCTAAGCTTAACCAAACAGACCTATTGGAATGATGACGATCGTGATCGCATTAGCCTATCGGCCAGCAAGATGTTTGACGTGGGTGGCGTGAAGGGCGTGTCGGTGAGCGTGAATGCGTATCAAACCAAACAGTATGACGACACCTTTAAAGGCTTTATGTTGAATGTGTCCGTGCCGCTGGACACGCCACAGCGCATGAACGTGGGTTATAGCCTCCAAAACAGTGACGGCAAGCTGAACCACAGTGCCACCCTTAGCGGCGGCCGCGATCACACGTCTTGGCAGGTGGCTGCTGGGGTGAACTCGGACAAAAAGGCCAATTTGCGTGGTTATTATAACCGCGACACCAGCCTGGCTTCGATTGGCGTTAACGCCGATTGGCAGGACAAAGGCTATAAGAGTGTGGCTTTAGACATTCGTGGCGGCATTACGGCCACGCTTAAAGGGGTGGCGTTGCATCCGGATGGGGTGAACGGAGGCGCCCGAGTGTTGGTAGACACCGGTAAGGTCGCGGGCGTGCCCATTAGCAACAGCAGCGTACGGACCAACTATTTTGGAAAAGCAGTCATCCCCAATGTTGTGAGCTATGCCGACAGCGTGACCCAAATTGACATTAACCGCCTGGCGGATGATGTGGATGCGCCCAGCGCCGTGCTAAGCGGCACCTTAACCGAAGGAGCCATTGGCTATCGCAAAATGGCCGTGGTGAAAGGGCAGAAGCTATTGGCCACCATCGACCTTGATGATGGCCAAACGCAGCCGCCGTTTGGGGCGGTGGTGACCAATCAAAGTGGCCGCACCATTGCCATCGTCGGCGAGTCGGGCTTGGCCTACTTGTCTGGCGTAGAAGAAGGCGAGCAGCTCAGTGTGGTATGGGGGGGCGAGCCACAGTGCCAAATTACGGTACCGGTGGCCAGCGTGACCTTTGCCAGCACCACTTTATCCTGTCAATAAACAGTAACCGACCATAGTTAGGAACAACCATGCAAAAGTTTTGGCAATATTTAGGGGCACTAGCCCTGCTGTTACTCATCACCAATCAATGGGCGCAAGCCGCGGTCACCATCGACCGCACCCGAGTGATTTACGAGGGTGACATGAGGTCTGTGAGCGTTAACTTAAACAATGACAATAAGGAACTGCCATTTTTGGCGCAGTCATGGTTGGAAGACGAGCAGTATCAAAAAATCACCTCACCTTTGGTGGCGCTGCCGCCGCTACAGCGTTTAGAGCCTGGCAGTAGAAGCGTGGTGCGCGTGAGCGCGATGCCTGACGTGAGCCTGCTGCCGCAAGACCGTGAAAGCCTGTTCTATTTTAACGTGCGTGAAATTCCACCCAAAAGCCAGCAGGCCAACGTGTTGCAGCTGGCCTTACACACCAAGGTTAAGCTGTTTTATCGGCCCCAAAGCATCGTGTTAGACAAACGGGTGGTGTGGCAACAGCGGCTGACCTTTCAAAAGTCAGGCCAGCTGCTGACGGTTGAAAACCCCACCCCGTTCCACATTGTGATGACTGGCCTAGCGAGTGATTTTCGAGCCCGCAATGGCAAAGACCTAGCCGGGTTTTCTGGCCTCATGCTGGCGCCTTTTGCCAGCGAGCAAATTAAGCTCAATACCAACGTCCCCAGCTCATTCGTCTTGAGTTACATCAACGACTATGGCGGCCACCCCGAACTTAAGTTTGAGTGTGATGCCAGCGAACGTTGTGTGGCTAAGCCCGATGACGCGCAGGATTGATCAGGCGTGACCCTCTTGAGAAGGAATTGTGATGCGTAAGCTCTGTTGTTTAATCTCTGCCCTGTTGTCGGTTGGCTTTGCGACAGCGGCGCCCCTACCGAATGAGGTGATCTCAGGCACGATGGGGGAGATTCGGATACAAGGCGTGCTGTTAGGCAGCACCTGCCAGTTAAGCATGAACACCGCCACCCAAAGCGTCGACCTCGGAGTCATCAGCGCCAAAAGCATGACTAAGGCCGGCATTCGAAGCGAAAAAGTACCGTTTCAATTGCATTTTACGGGCTGCCTGATTGGGGCGTATAACCAAGAGCCCCCCAAACAGCGGCTGCAAGTATTGGAAACGCTGGCACAGGGTGTGAATACGGACCGATTTTTAAACGGGCAGTCAGCCGTGGTGATGACCCTAGTGGGAGAGCCTGACGAGCGAAACCTAAAGTTATTAAAAGTGTCTGGGTCTGGTGAAGCCGTCGGCGTCGGGGTGCATTTTAGTGACGAAGCTGGCCGCTCATTCAACATGAACGAGCCGAATCGGGCGTATGTACTGGCGCCCGGTGCGCAAACGCTGGTGTTTTTTGCCGATTTAGAGTCCACTCAGGCCGCAGTCAGAGCGGGCGCATTTAGCGCCGTCGTCAATGTGCGACTGAGCTATTTGTAAGACTATTATTCATGCTGGGATTAATGATGACCATAAACAAACCTCATCGTCTGGGCTGGTGCCGCCAAGCCTTAAGCACCATCCTTGGCTGTGTGTGGTTGAGCATTCTGGCCTTGCCCGCCAGCGCCTCGGTTAACCTAGACCGGACGCGCATGATTTTAGAAGGCACAGAGCGATCGGTGAGCATTATGGCGGTTAATGGTCAAGCAAAGCCTTATTTATTGCAGTCATGGGTGGAAACCGAAGGCGGCGAAAAAATGTCTGGGCCCTTGTTGGCCTTGCCACCCTTGCAGCGTATCGAGCCTAACGGCATGGCGTTGGTCCAGGTGACCAGCATTGGCGCCGAAAGCACCTTGGTGCAAGACCGAGAGTCGTTGTTTTATTTGAACGTCTTGGAAGTACCGCCCAAAAGCGAGCGTGACAATGTGTTGCAAATCGCTTTTCAATCACGCTTAAAGCTGTTTTATCGGCCCAAGGGCCTGTCTAAAGGTACCTCAATGCCGTGGCAGCGCCAAATGACGATTCGTGTTTTGGGGCCTGAGCTGGTGTTTGACAACCCAACGCCTTACCACATCGTGATTGCCACTTTGGGAGACAGCGAGGCGGCACCGTTTGCCGAATTTTCAGAGTTGGTTTTAAAACCCTATTCATCCACCACCTATCAGGCACCCAGAGCAACGCAAGCGCAGGTTTACCTACGTTATATGGATGATTTTGGTGGCGCTCGACCCTTGACCTATGATTGCCGGCAATCATCCTGTCAGCTGATGACACCAGAAGAGGATACGAAATGATGCATTATCTAAAGCAGTACGGAGGCCTATTCCTAGCCTTATTTTTTGGCGCTGTGCCTTCGGCCTGGGCCTTAGATTGTTATAAAAACGGGGCCACCTCGGGCGCACAAAATGCGCTGGAACAAATCATGATTAGCCCTTTGGGCATTCCTGCGGACACCCCCATCGGCACCAAAATATGGGAATCAGAAATCATCAACGTGACCGCCCACTGTGGTCGGGTTCAAAAAAACGTGGTGTATGAAAACGTTTATTTCTACTTTAACCCGCGAGGGCCAAACTTGGATTCTGCCTCAGGCTTGGCTTTTGGTCTTGAAGTGATTAGCCCCGTTCAGCAAGACTTAGACAACCCATCGGCGCGGTTTGATACCGGCCGTACCGTCTACCGTATTGCCTCACAAGGCCCGACTTGGATCGACGTGCCGGTGTCGTTTCGACTGTATTTAAAAACGACCCGGCTGCCCAACAATGCGGAGCGGCCTATTACCGGCAACTACGCTGGCCCCAATGTGTTTCAGGCGTTTCAGTTTGATGGGGTGAAGGGCGTGAACATCGTCCAAGGCACCAACCTACGTTATGACCTGACCAACCTGCGCAACATTAAATTCTTGGCCTGTGGGGCGGATGTGTCCGTCTTACCAGAAAACCAAGACGTGGACTTTGGGTCGCAACACCTCGCCAATTTTAGTAGCCAGGGCGAACTAACCCGCAACTTTACGCTTCGGGCCGTGCGCCGTGGTTGTGCCGACACCTTTAGCATTGATTTACGCCTCGACCCCAAGATGGCCACCGTCAATAATCAGTTTTTAGACCTCAATAATGGCCTCCAAATTGGGATTTACGATCAGGGTAAGCGCGTGGATTTTGGTAAGTATTATCCTTTTGTGTCGTTTAGTGGCAATAATTTTGCGGACAAAACCTTTGAAGCCAAGCTGACGAAAATACCTGGACGAGAGGTAAAGGTAGGCCCATTCAACGCCAGCTTGATTTACCGAATCAATTATAAATAAGCAGTAAGCCTATACTACTTGGTCAGCCCACTAGCGAATAGTGGGCTTTTTTATGGGCGTTACATTGGGCTAGGCCAGCGTTCGCCGCCATGTTTAAATCAGAGACAAAGGATGAGACACCATCAAAACAGATTGAGAGATCCTTCGGGTAATGCGTATGATTTGTATTTACATCTCGAGACTTTGCGGTATAATTTTTAACTTCTTTAAATAGTTAAATGATAGAAAGTCATCATGAATCCTCATCTGTTGGTAAAGCCGCTCGTTTTAATTTTAGCCATGATGCCCATGGCCACCACAGCATTGGCCAGCGAAGACAGCGCAGAGTTAGAAACCGTTGTGGTCAACGGGATGAGCAATGAAGACTTAAACGGCCGTACCTATGGCTACATCAGCAATACCAGTAACGCCGCAAGCAAAATTAAAACCAAGCTCAACGAAACGGCACAGATGGTGTCGGTGGTGACGCGTCAGCAACTTGAAGACCAGCGGCCTCAAACCATTTCTCAAGCGATGAATTATTCTGCCGGTGCGTTCACTGGCCTGGTGGGCGCCGCCACCCGCTATGACTATATTGGCATGCGTGGCTTTAATGACAACATGACCGACAATGTGTTGATTGATGGGCAAAAGTTACTCAGTGATTCGAACACCTATAGTTCCATGCAAATAGATCCTTATTTTATTGAGCGCATCGACATGGTGAAAGGCCCCGCCTCCGCCACCTATGGCCGCTCGGCGCCTGGTGGGGTGGTGGACGCCACCACCAAGCGTCCGTTGCATGACACCTATCGAGAAGTGAACCTGTCTGGCGGCAGCGACAAGCAGCGCGGCGCCAGCTTTGACTTAACCGACAACCTGACCGAATCAGGCGACCTTGCCTACCGCCTAACTGGATTGGCCAAGCTGTCTGATTCACAAAATGAAGGGCACGAAAGCAAGCGCTTTGCGATTGCCCCATCGCTGAGCTGGCACATCAGCCCACAAACCAATCTTTTGCTGCAGGCCTACATTCAAAATGACCCTGCGGCGGGTTACCACAGTGGCCTACCTGCGGCAGGCATGATTAATGCGCGTGACGGCTATACTTTCTCACGGGGTTTTTCTGACTCTGAACCCAGCGATTACTTTCACCGTCGCCAAAATATTTACAGCTATCAGTTCAAGCATGCATTTAATGACGACTGGCGCTTCAGCTCTAAGCTGCGCTATGCGGACGTGAAGGTGCGCAGTCAGCAAAGCTGGCATCAAGGTTGGATAGAGGGCACCAACCAGTTGGCTCGTGGCGCCAGCCAAGCGGATGAGCGCTTGAAGTCATTTGCCTTTGATAACTATGTTGAAGGCGTGTTTCAAACTGGCGCAGTGCAACACACGGTGATTGCCGGCAGTGACTATCAGCACCGAAAAACCAAATCAGGGGGCGTGTACGCGACGTCGGTGCCGCCCTTAGACGTGAATCATCCCGTGTATGGCAATTTTGACTATGATTTTTCTGATTATCCGAGCCTGCAAAATTTCCGTTTGAAACAGCTGGGCGTTTACGCCAAAGACCAAATGAAGCTCGGCCGTTGGGTGGTGACCGGTGGTTTGCGGCATGACCGTGTCGACACGTCGGTTGAAGACTTGCTGACGGGGGTAACGTCCTCTGATTGGAAAGGCAGCAAAACCACCGGTCAGGCATCGGTGTTGTATGCCTTTGAAAATGGTCTGTCGCCCTTTGTGTCTTACAGTACAGGCTTTAACCCCAACACCTATTCTGACCAGGAGGGTAAGCTGTTAGGGCCCACCACCAGCAAACAGGTTGAAGCGGGCTTAAAGTATCAACAGCCCAACACCGAAAATGTGTATTCCCTCGCCCTGTATGATTTAAAACAGGAAGGCGTCGCCAACCGCGTGGTGAACGGTAATTATTACATTCCGTCTGGTTCCGTGAAGTCTAAAGGGGTGGAGTTTGAAGCCAAGCTACAGGTGACGCCACAATGGTTCACTCAGTTTGCTTTAACCTATAACGACGTCAAGTATCAAAATACCACCACCGGTTTAGATGGGCACACGCCTTATCAGGCGCCCAGACTATTGGCGTCGGCATGGACCAACTACCGTTGGCAAAATGGCTTAGACGTCAGCGCCGGCGTTCGGTACATTGATGGCATTTGGGCCGACAACGAAAACTCGCTGAAAGTCCCTGCCTATACCTTAGTAGACCTTTCTGCACGTTATAATTTCGGTAAATTAATGAGCCAGCTTAAAGGATTACACGGCAGCATCAGCGTGAACAACGTGTTTGATAAAAAATACGTGGCCTCTTGCGCCGGGCTTAACTACTGCTATTACGGCGAAGGCCGCAACGTGCTTGGTAATCTGTCTTACCGTTGGTAGGGTGGTGTGGGCTGGTGGCAGGGCCTAGAGAATAGGCTTAGGCAGCGTTTTTTTGCGCAGAGTTAAGGCCTAGGCCTATTGGTTCTCTATAGGGTCAGACATGAAAAATCCCCGTTGATGCATGATCAACGGGGATTAACAATTTTGGCAGAAGGAAAGGGATTCGAACCCTCGATACGCTATGAACGTATACACGCTTTCCAGGCGTGCGCCTTCAACCACTCGGCCACCCTTCTATAGGCCGAGAGTATAAGGAAAATAGGGCTTTTAGGCAAGGGTTGGCGGGGTTTATTTTGTGGCGGCATAGGCTTGTTGGGTAGGTTGTTTCTGTAGGCATGTTAAAATAAAGGCCCTCATTCGTTTTCACTTAAGGATGCCTCTCATGCCAGAAGGGCCAGAAATACGCCGTGCCGCCGATGCTTTGGCGGCCGCTGTTTTGCAGCAATCGCTCACCGAGGTGTGGTTTGCGTTTCCACAGCTGAAACACTATGAGGCTGAATTACAGGGGGCCCGCATCGTGGCCATCGAAGCCAGAGGCAAGGCCTTGTTGATTCATTTCAGTAACCACTTAAGCATGTACAGTCACAACCAACTGTATGGCGTGTGGAAGGTGGTGGCTGCGGGCGTGACGCCCGAGACCAAGCGCGACCTGCGGGTGCGGCTGGAAACGGCGCAGCAGGCGATTTTGTTGTACAGTGCCTCGGACATCACCGTGGGCCCTAGTGAAGAGATCGCCCAGCATCCGTTCTTATTACGCATCGGTCCCGATGTCTTAGATGAGGCCTTAAGCGTGACCGACGTGGCCGAACGGCTAAGCCGTCCCCAGTTCCGCCGGCGGCAGCTGGGTGGGCTGTTGTTGGATCAGGGTTTTCTGGCGGGTTTGGGTAATTATCTACGGGCGGAGATTCTGTGGGCGGCGGCTTTAGCACCGAGCCATAAGCCACAGGATCTGTCGGCGTCGCAGCTGGTGGGTTTGGCAGAGGCCTTATTGGCGGTGCCGCGGCTGTCGTATGCGACCCGTGGTACGGTGGATGATAACCGTCATCATGGCGCGCTGTTCCGTTTCAAGGTGTTTCATCGCGGCGGGGAGCCGTGTGTGCGCTGTGGCGGCATGATCAGCAAAACCACGCTGACGTCACGGCCGTTTTACTGGTGCCCTGAGTGCCAGAAATAAGCCTAAATAACGGTTCATGAGATCAGGAGGCCATGCAGCGCCCACAAAAAAGCCACCCGAGGGTGGCTTTTAACGTTTCTGACTTAACGCGTGACAGGCTTGTAGCGGATGCGTTTTGGCTTGGCGCCTTCTTCACCCAAGCGCTTGCGCTTGTCGGCTTCGTATTCCTGATAGTTACCGTCAAAGAACACCCATTTAGAATCGCCTTCACAGGCCAAGATGTGGGTGGCAATACGGTCTAAGAACCAACGGTCGTGAGAAATCACCATCACGCTGCCGGCAAATTCCAACAGGGCGTCTTCCAAGGCGCGTAGGGTTTCTACGTCCAGGTCGTTTGATGGTTCGTCTAATAGCAACACGTTGCCGCCCGCGATCAAGGTTTTGGCCAAGTGTAAACGACCGCGTTCACCGCCGGATAGGTTGCCGACGATTTTGCCTTGGTCGGCGCCCTTGAAGTTAAAGCGGCCTAAATAGGCGCGCGCCGGCGTTTCGTAACGGCCAACCTGTAGGATGTCACGGCCTTGAGCGATTTCATCAAACACGGTTTTTTCGTTTTCCAAAGCGCCACGGCTTTGGTCTACGTGGGCGATCTGTACGGTTTGACCGATGGTGACTTCACCGCTGTCTGGCTGTTCTTTACCCGCAATCATGTTGAACAAGGTCGACTTACCGGCACCGTTCGGGCCGATGATGCCGACAATGGCACCCGCCGGCACGCGGAAGCTCAGGTCGTCGATCAGCATGCGGTCACCAAAGCTTTTCGACACGTTGGTGAATTCGATGACTTCGTTACCCAAGCGCTCGGCCACGGGAATAAAGATTTCTTGGGTTTCGTTGCGTTTTTGGTATTCCTGGCTCGACAATTCTTCAAAGCGGGCCAGGCGAGACTTAGATTTAGCCTGACGGCCTTTCGGGTTTTGACGCACCCATTCTAATTCTTTTTGCATCGCCTTCATGCGGGCCGCTTCCTGTTTGGATTCGGTCGCTAAGCGGGCTTCTTTTTGTTCCAACCATGAGCTGTAGTTGCCTTGCCAAGGAATGCCATGGCCACGGTCCAGTTCCAAAATCCATTCGGCGGCATTGTCCAAGAAGTAACGGTCATGCGTCACTGCCACTACGGTGCCAGGGAAGCGCACCAAGAATTGCTCTAGCCACTCTACCGATTCAGCGTCCAAGTGGTTGGTGGGTTCGTCTAACAGCAGCATGTCTGGTTTAGACAATAACAGTTTACACAGGGCCACACGGCGTTTTTCACCGCCGGATAGGTTGCCAATCATGGCGTCCCAATCGGGTAGGCGCAGCGCATCGGCGGCAATTTCTAGCTGGTGCTCCACGTTGTCACCAGCGCCGGCAGAAATAATGGCTTCTAGACGAGCCTGCTCTTCGGCCAAAGCGTCGAAGTCGGCGTCAGGGTCGGCGTAGGCACTGTACACTTCATCCAATTTTTTCTGGGCATCCACGACTTCGCCCATGCCCGATTCTACTTCTTCACGCACGGTTTTATTGGGGTCTAGCTCAGGCTCCTGTGGCAGATAGCCGATTTTGATGCCCGGCATAGGCAGGGCTTCGCCCTCAAACTCTTTGTCTACGCCGGCCATAATGCGCAGTACGGTGGATTTACCCGAGCCGTTTAAGCCCAATAGGCCAATTTTGGCGCCGGGGAAAAACGACAGGGAAATGTCTTTAATGATTTGCTTCTGTGGTGGCACTACTTTGCTCACGCGAAGCATAGAAAATACGTATTGGCTCATAGAAAGTCTCAGGATAATAGCAAAAAAACTGTTTAAAAAGCATCATCAAGCCGGTGTGGCTTTGAATGATGAAATTCAATAAAAGGGTCTGGTCGATTGTAACAAACTTAAGCGCAAACAGCGACGACATCCAACACCTTAAGTCAGAAACAAAAAAGGCCTTAAGTGATTAAGGCCTTAAACGGGATGAGAAGGTTAAGCTGAGGGTGGGGCGAGCCTAGTGTCGGGCAGGCTGGGTTCCAGCGCTTCAGCCATGGCCAACAACAGTACGTCTTGATGCTGGTGTGCCAAAAGCTGAAGCGCCAGCGGCATGCCGTCTTGATCGAGTCCGGTGGGTAGGTTGATGGCGGGTATCCCGAGGAAGTTTGCCGGGCGCAGTAATTGACCAAGGCCAATGTGGTTAGTGTCTTCTGCGTCTAGTACTTGGGCGCCCTGATCAATGGCAGGCATCAACAAAACCGCTCCTTGTGGGAAGGTTTGATTGAAAGTGGCCATGACCTGTTGGCGAATGTTCAGAGCGTCTTGATGTGCGGTTTGGGTGATGGCTTTGCCATTCATGATCCGTGCTCTGACCACTGCCCACATAGGGGCTTGAAGGTCTTCAGCATAATGTCCCTGAGCCTGATAGGCTTCGTAGGCCAAAATGGTTGAATTGTGGTTGCCTAAGTTGGTAAAAAAGGCCAAGTCCTGAGGCGTCCAAGGCGTCAGCGTCCAGCCGTTCTGGCGTAGCAGTGCGAGGGTGTCGAGCCAGTTGGCGTAGGCCGCAGGCTGCAGCGTGGCTGGCCAAGCCGCTTCACTTAAATAGTATAAATGTGACTGGCTGGGTGCGATGGCATTCTGGCGCAAGGCTTTTTGGGTCCTCATGGCGGCGGTTGCCAAAGTGGCTTCATCTTCTAGCTCTGGCGTAGCCAAAAGCTGAGTGATGAGGCGGGCGTCCGCCACTGTGTGGCTGATGGGGCCGAGCACGTCTAAGGTTTCACACAGTGGCATGCAGTGGCTGCGACTGAGTAAACCCGACGTGGGTTTGTAACCGACGGTGTGGTTCAGCGCCGCTGGGGCGCGCACCGAGCCGCCGGTGTCGCCGCCCAAAACCAATGGCGCCAAACCCATGCTGACGGCCACGCCGGCGCCGCTGGACGAACCGCCGGGCGCACGATGCTCGGTGGCATGCCAAGGGTTTTTGGCGGTGCCAAAGCTTGGATTTTGGCCCGACAGGCCAAAGGCAAATTCCGTCATTGAAGTCTTGCCTAAAATGACCATGCCTAGGCCCATGAGCTGATTGACCAAGGCGCTGTTGTGGTCGCTGACCATGTCAGCACGTGCCTTACTGCCATAATGAGCGATGGTGCCGGCCCATTGAAAATGTTCTTTAAGCGCCACTGGCACGCCATGCAAGGGGCTGAGGCGGATGCCGGCCTGCTGTAGGCGGTCGGCATTGTCGGCCAGCGCCAAGGCGCGTTCGGCGCAGACTAAGGTAAACGCATTCAGGTGTGTGTGTGTGTGGATGCGTTCGAGAAACAGTTCGGTCACGGCGCGTGAGGTGGTGACGCCTGTTTTAATCAGCGTCGCCAGCTCGATGGCGCTGTGTAAATACATGGGTCGTGTGCTTGAGCTATTCGACATAGGATCCCTTTTAAAGTAATGCGGTATCAGTGGTTTTATTCTAAATCTTTGCCTGCTGACTCAGGCATCTTGATGAAGGTTAACAGCGATAAGGCTGCGGCCACCGTCACCAAAATAAAGAAAATGTGTTCCATTTGGTTGCTTTGTAGCCAGGTTAAAATATAGGGGGTGGTGCCGCCCAAAATGGCCACAATTAAGTTATACGGTGCGCCAATGCCGACGGCACGAATGTTTTTGGGAAACTGCTCGGCCATGATGGCAGGGGCCACTGAAGAGTACATGGCGTATAAGGTTAAGCCAAATAGCTCGATCAACAATAAGGTGACGAAAGAGTCGCTGACAAAATTAATCACCAAATAGAAGAAGAATAGGTTGCCTGCGGCAAACGTAATCAACTGTGGGCGACGGCCAATTTTGTCCGACAGCATCCCGAACAGGGGTTGCAAACACATGAAGACAAAAATACCGATGGTGTTGGCCGCAAATGCGGTGCTGGGTAGGGCATTGGCGTGGCGAATGGCGTAGGTGGGCAAAAAGGCCATGAACACATAGAAAGCATAAGTCGACAAGAGTGAGAAGCCGACAATGCGCATGGTTTCAACCGGATAGTCGCGAATCAAGGCGCGTAGGGGTTGTTTTACGGCTTTGTTTTTGTCTTGAGGGGCTTCGTCCTCGGCCACGGCACGGCGAATCCACATGCCGACCACGCCACCTAGGGCGCCAATGAAGAACGGAATGCGCCAGCCCCATTCCACCATCGCTTCTTTGCTGATGGTGCTGGTTAACAACCAGCCTAGGCCTGAGGCACACAAAATGCCCACGGCGGCGCTGAAGAAAATAAAGCTTGAGTACAGGCCACGCTTGTCGTTAGGAGCCATTTCGGTCAGGTAAGTGGTGGCCGAAGCGTATTCGCCGCCTAATGACAAACCTTGGATGAGGCGTGCAATGGTCAACATGATGGGGGCTAAAATGCCGATGGTGGCAAACGTGGGGGTGATGGCAATGATTAATGAGCCAGCGGCCATCATCACCACGGTTAAGCCAAGGGCGGAGCGGCGACCGTAGCGGTCAGAGAATACCCCGATGAGCCAGCCACCAATGGGGCGCATGAAAAAGCCAACGGCAAAAATACCGAAAGTGGCTAATAGAGCGGCGGTGTCGTGGCCTGCAGGAAAGAATTGGCTGCTGAAGAAAATGGCGAAGGCAGCATAAATGCTCCAGTCAAACCACTCAATCATATTGCCGACGCTGCCGGCCACGATTTTTTTATATTGAATGCTGCTGGGCGGCCGTTGCGCAGCCTGTGTGTGCGTTGTTTTCATCTATATTGCTCCTTTAGCGTGTCAAATGCAGTGACTTTAATTAGAATGGTCATATTATTTTTATTATGTGCGAAGTCTATCATGGAAAAAAATGAAAAAACAGTAAATAGAAATAAATCGACAAATATTTCTATTAATTTGGAAGAAATAGACATTTCTTGCGTTAAATCTTTGGCTAAAAACCCTGTAGCTAGTTGGAGGCAGCTGTCTAAAGATTCGGGGGTGCCAGAGAAGACGGTGGCCCGCCGCATCAAGAAACTAATGGATCAGCATGTATTGCGTGTAGTGGGCGAGTGTGACCCTTTAATGCTGAAAAAAGGGGTCGTGGTGCATGTGTGGCTAGAATGTGAATTAGGCATGACGGCATCGGTGGCTTTGCAGTTAGCATCCTTTGCGGACAGTCGCTTAGTGGTCGCCTTGTCGGGTGAGTATGACCTAATGGCCGAGTTTTATTTTGACGACATCGAACAGTTATTGGCTTTGACCGTGTCGACTTTGCCGCACGTGGCGGGGATTCGGCAGTTTGATGTGAGCATGGTGTTGCAATCGTTTAAACGCGCCAGCCAATGGCAAATGACGGAGATGCTGCCAGAAAAAATGAAGGTGACGCTGTCGGAACAAGAGCGGCAGTTGGTAGAACTATTGATGGCAGATGGCCGCGCCAACCTTAATGTGTTGGCCACCAGTTTGGGCATCAGCGAGCCGACGGCATTTCGCATGATGCAAACCTTAACCGACAGCGGTGTGCTGCGCTTTAGGGTCGACATCGAGCCTAAGCTGATGGGGTATGCGGCCGAGGCCATCGTGTGTTTGGCGGTGAACCCCAATCATTTGACCACGGTGGCACAGGCCTTGAGCAAGCACCCGAATACGCGTTGTCTGTTTGGCACCAGCGGCGGCTCGCAGCTGTTTTGGCACGTTTTGTGTGAAGACAATGTTGATTTGTGGCCGCTTTTGAGTGAAGACTTAGGTGGCTTAGAGGGCATCAGCCGCATCAATATGAACATGATTAACCAAGCGTTTAAACGCTGTGGGGCCATTCGGCCGGTATGAGTGTCGTGGTGGTTGAAGTGATCGAGAAGGATGGTTTGGTGAATATCAGATTATTTAAACTCACCACCTAAGGGAGACACCGTCAGAGGATCGGCACCAGTGAGAGACGTTTTACAGCAGACTAAAAACCATGGTTTTTTGTCTATACGGGGCGACTGTAGCAAATCGCGCCCACAAAAAAACCTGCTCATTGGAGCAGGTTTTTTTAACGACAAGCTAAAAAGCTTACTGTGGCATCACGCGGGTCACGCCGTTGCCGGTCACCACGCGCACGCGTTGGCCTGGGGCAATCGCCACATCGGCTTTTTGCACCACAGAGATCACGCTCTTGTTGTCTAGCTCAATGGTGATTTCGTAACCATTTTGGCCGCCCATGGCTTTGGTGGCGGCGTCGGTGGCGTAACCACCGGCTAAGGCACCAACCACGGCACCAGCGTAACGGCCAGAACCACCGCCAACGTTACTACCGGCTAAGCCACCTAAGGCCGCGCCAGCCAACGTGGCTAATTTGTGTTCTTCTTGAATTTTAACCGAAGCAACAGACACCACGGTGCCTAGGCGAACGGTTTGTGCCTGTTGAGCCTGGCCAGGAGCATAGGTCGTGGCTGAGTTGTTGGCACAACCAGCGGCAATACCCATAGACAATAGGCCGATCATGGCGTACTTAGTTGTGGTTTTAAACATAGGGTCATCCTTCTATCTATAAAGAAAAATATTCAAACGCGACGGGCAATAGCCGTTAAGCAGTCCAATACCAGCTTAGGCCCTTGATAAATTAGGCCGCTGTATATTTGAACGGCATCCGCGCCAAGTGCCATTTTCTGTGCAGCATCAACACCATTAACAATGCCACCGACGCCAATGATTGGCAAGCGTTTTTGTAATGAGTTATTTAAAATGTGTAAAACGTCATTGCTTTTTTGACGCACCGGCAAACCGGACAGCCCCCCTTGTTCATTGGCCAACGGATGGTTGCCCAAGGTGGATTTATCAATGGTGGTGTTGGTGGCGATGACGCCATCTATTTCGGTTTTTAAGAGGACGTCGGCAATGCTGTGGACCTCAGTTTCGCTGAGATCGGGTGCAATTTTAACCGCCAAGGGCACATAACGACCCTGTTGGGTTTGCAACTGTAGCTGTTTGTCCTTTAATTTGCTCAAAAGTTCCGTTAAATCGTCTTCCGCCTGCAGCGCCCGCAGGTTTTTAGTGTTGGGCGAAGAGATGTTAATGGTGATGTAATCAGCGTATTGATACGTTTTTTCTAGGCAAATCAAATAGTCGTCGACGGCGTTTTCCATCGGCGTGGTGGCGTTTTTACCAATGTTGATGCCCAAAATACCTTTGTATTGAGTATTCTTTAAATTATTAATTAAAACATCGACGCCGGCATTGTTAAAGCCCATGCGGTTGATGATGGCCTGGTGTTCGGGCACGCGAAACAGGCGTGGCTTCGGATTGCCTTCCTGGGGGCGCGGGGTGATGGTGCCCACTTCAATAAAGCCAAAGCCCAGCTTAGCTAAGGCATCCACGTAGGCGCCGTTTTTATCTAGGCCTGCGGCCAAACCAACGGGGTTGGGCAAGGTTAAGCCCATGAGCTGGGTGGGTAGGCTGGGCGTGTTTTTTTGCAACAGGCCGCCTAAGCCCAGTGCATTCACCTGTTTTAAAGCGTTAAGGGTGAGGTGGTGGGCTTTTTCAGCGTCCATCTTGAATAAGGTCGAGCGTAAAAAATCGTACATGGCTAGGTCTCAATGAAAGAATATGGGCAATAAAAAGGTTGCCGATTAAGGCAACCTTTAAAAGTCGATGCTACCAGCTGGGCTGGCTCAGGGTGTCAAAACTCTGTTTGACTTCACTGCCCAAAGTACGGCTTAGGGCGCGTGAAAAACTAGGCTGTGGCGTGTAGTTTACCAAGTCTGGCGCTTTAATGACATCACGGGCGACAGAATAAACGCTGCCAAACTCATCCACCAAGCCGACCGTCTTGGCCTGGGCACCAGTATAAACGCGGCCACTGAACAGTTCAGGGTCGTCTTTAAGCTTGCCTTTACGGCCCTGCTTGACTGCGGCAATGAACTGGCCGTGGATGTCGTCCAGCATGCTGGTCCAAATGGCGTTTTGCTCGGGCGTTTCTGGGCTAAATGGGTCGCCCATGCCTTTGTTGTCTCCAGCGGTTTTTAAACGGCGCTCAATGCCCAGCTTGTCGATGGCTTTGTCAAAGCCAAAGCCACCGGCAATGACGCCGATGCTGCCCATCAGGCTGGCTGGGTTGGCGTAGATCTTGTCGGCCGCACTGGCAATGAAGTAACAGCCAGAGGCACACACGTCTTCGGCCACCACATAGAGGGGCACGTCTTTGTGTAAGGCTTTAAGGCGGGTGATTTCGTCAAACGCCACGCTGGAAATCACCGGTGAACCGCCCGGGCTGTTGGCGCGGATCACCACGCCTTTCACGTTTTTGTTGGCGTAGGCGGCTTCAAGGCCTTCAAGCAGTACTGTGGCTTGGTCGTTATAGGTGTCGATGCTGCCCACAAGGTCGATGACGGCAGTGTGGCTTTTTTGGGTATCCAATACCGAGCGGCTATTGACGGCTTTGAAGACGATGAAGGCCACTACGATGAGGGCCGCAATGCGCCAAAAAAGGCGCCAAAACTTGGCTCGGCGCTGTTCTTTATAGACAGTGAGCAAAAGCTTTTCGATGGTCTGGCGTTCCCAGCTGTTGTTTTGATCCATAGGGTTCTCTATTTAGATAAGGTTAACGCGTTAAGCGCGCGGCGGCTGGCCTAGCCAATGCACAAAGTCCTGGAAGGAGTGCTGCAAGGTTAAGTAGGGCGCGGTCTTTAAGGTGGCGATGTCATGGGCACCGGTGCTTAAGGCCACGGCCTGAGCGCCCGCATTGTGGGCCATCAATAGGTCGTGGGTGGTGTCACCAATCATCAATACGTCTTTTGGGTACAGGCCCAGCTCATCGCACAAAGACAAAATCATATCAGGATTGGGTTTGGAGGCACATTCATTGACGGTGCGGGTACTGATAAAAAAATCGCCCGTGTTGGTGTCGGCTAGGGCGCGGTTCAGCCCTGGGCGGCCTTTACCGGTGGCCACGGTCAATAAATACTGTTGGTTGAGCTGGGCAAGGGCGTCGTGTACGCCTTGGAATAGGGTGGTTTTTTGCTCGCCCGATAGGTAATGTTTTTGATAGGCCAAGACTAAAGCATGGACCTCATCGGCGTTGGCGCTGGGACTAACGGTTTGCATGGCCTTGGGTAGGCTCAGGCCAATGACGTGGTTGGCGCTTTGCTCATCCGGAATGGGCAGGCCCACTTCGGCGCAGGCGGCCTGAATGGCGTGGACAATTTGGCCGGTAGAGTTGGCTAAGGTGCCATCCCAGTCAAAAATAAGGGCTTTAAAGGATTGCTTAATCATGGCTTAAATTCTTTAAGAAATGGGTCAGTTCTTTCGGTAGTGGGGCATTGATGACCAAAGGCTCACCGCTCACCGGGTGGGGCAAAGACAGCTCGTGCGCGTGTAAAAACATGCGCTTCAGGCCCTGTTTGGTTAGCTGTTTGTTGCGCTCATAGTCGCCATAGCGCTCATCGCCGGCAATGGGGCAGCCGTTGGCCTGCATGTGCACCCTAATTTGGTGGGTGCGGCCGGTTTTAAGGTTGGCTTCGACCAGCACAAACTGATGGTATTGCTGTTGAACTGTAAATAAGGTGTGGGCGTATTGGCCGTCGTCGTTGACACGCACCATTTTTTCACCGTTGGCCCCCTGATACTTTAATAAAGGCAATTTGACGTGGCTGACGTTTGCAGGCCATTGGCCCAGGCCGAGGGCAAAGTATTTTTTCTGAGGAATGTTTTGACGAATGATTTCGTGCAGCTTGACCAAGGCCGAGCGCTTTTTGGCAATCATCAATAGGCCAGAGGTTTCTTTGTCGAGGCGATGCACTAATTCTAAGTAGCGTGCTTCTGGGCGCGCCTGGCGCAGCTGTTCGATGACGCCAAAGCTGATGCCGCTGCCGCCATGCACGGCCACCCCTGCGGGCTTGTTGATGACCAACAGCACATCGTCTTCATAGACGATGGGAAAGTCACGCGCTGGGGCCGGGGCATTTTGTGGATTCAGCGCTTTGGCGGCGATTTTAACCGGCGGTACGCGCACAATGTCGTTTATTTGTAAGCGGTAGGTGGCGTCGCTGCGCTTCTTGTTGATGCGCACTTCGCCGGCGCGAATGATGCGGTGGATATGGCTTTTGGGTACGCCTTTCAAAACTTTAATTAAAAAGTTATCCAAGCGTTGTGCCGCATCCTCTTCGGTAATGGTTAAAAAGTTAACTAAGTCTTTGCTAATTGAGTGCATCTTGCTTATAATCCCCGAAGCCTAAGGCGAATTACCTTAGCACGCTTCGCACTGTCTAGGTAGGTGTAAATAGGCTTGCTAAATATATTAATCTAATAAACGCCAATAGAAGATTTAAGGTGTTGTACCTGATTCATCATCCATCATTTAAGTGGTGATGTTATAGCATTTAAACAAAAAACGCACTCAAAAAGCAGTTTCCCTGAAGCCCAATAAGCCAGCTTTAGGATGACGATGACTAAGTTTGACCCTCTTTATGCTCACCCCCTGTTGTAAGACGTCGAAGTACATACCGATGCGGCATTTGGCGCTGGTGACTTAAAGCAAAAAAGAAGATGGCTGACCCAATATCTGCATGTTTGACAACGTTCAAGCATGCCTTACTACAAGGCGCCCGTGCTCTATAGAACGGCATGGGATTGCACTGCTCTTTATACGACAACTTCTTAGGCCGACTGCGACCCTGACAACGTCGCAGCGTCAAATACTGGTTATTTATTGTCTCGCGAGTGCCCTGCGAGGTCAGAATGAAACGTATGTTATTTAATGCTACCCAAGCTGAAGAGCTTCGGGTAGCGATTGTCGACGGTCAAAACTTAATTGACCTAGACATCGAAACGCTGGGTAAAGAACAGCGTAAAGGCAATATCTATAAAGGTGTGATTACCCGTATCGAACCGTCTCTAGAGGCGTGCTTCGTCGATTATGGCACCGATCGTCATGGTTTTTTACCATTCAAAGAAGTGTCTCGCGCTTATTTCCAAGACTATGATGGCGGCCGTGCCCGCATTCAGGACGTTTTGCGTGAAGGCATGGAAGTCATTGTTCAAGTTGAAAAAGACGAACGCGGCAACAAAGGCGCAGCCTTAACCACGTTTGTGAGCCTAGCCGGCCGTTATTTGGTGTTGATGCCAAATAACCCGCGTGGCGGTGGCGTGTCTCGTCGTATTGAAGGCGAAGACCGTCAAGAACTCAAGGAAATGATGAGCCAGCTGGACATTCCTAAGGGCATGAGCTTAATTGCCCGTACCGCCGGGATTGGCCGTAGCTTAGAAGACTTAGAGTGGGACTTAAACTACCTGTTGCAGCTTTGGAGTGCCATTGAAGAAGCCGCCAGTGCCCGCAACGGTGCGTTCTTGATTTTACAAGAAAGTGCCTTGGTGATTCGCGCCATTCGCGACTACTTCCAACCTGATATTGGCGAAATTCTGATCGACACCCCAGAAGTGTTCGAAGAAGTTAGCCAGTTCATGTCGTACGTGATGCCCAGTAACGTCAACCGCATCAAGCAGTACGAAGACCATACCCCTTTGTTTAGCCGTTTCCAGATTGAACATCAGATTGAATCGGCGTTTTCACGCTCGGTGAACCTGCCTTCTGGCGGCGCCATCGTGATTGACCATACGGAAGCCCTGGTGTCCATCGACGTCAACTCTGCTCGCGCTACGCGCGGTGCCGACATTGAAGACACGGCGTTCAAAACCAACGTGGAAGCGGCCGAAGAGATTGCCCGTCAGTTGCGTTTGCGTGACTTGGGTGGCCTGATCGTGATCGACTTCATCGACATGGAAAACCAAAAAAATCAGCGCGAAGTAGAGCAAACCTTACGCGATGCCTTGCGCTATGACCGTGCCCGCGTCCAAATGGGCAAGCTGTCACGCTTTGGTCTATTGGAGCTGTCGCGTCAACGCCTACAGCCTTCTTTAGGGGAAAGCAGTCACATGCCATGCCCACGCTGTCATGGCATTGGCTTTATTCGCGGCATTGAGTCTTCTGCCTTACACATCTTGCGCATCATTCAAGAAGAGGCCATGAAAGACAACACCGGCGAAGTGCACGCACAGGTGCCGGTAGACGTGGCCACCTTCTTACTGAATGAGAAGCGTTCTGAGCTGTTTAGCCTAGAAGAGCGTTTGGACGTGGGCGTGTTGCTCATCCCTAATTCGCATTTAGAAACCCCGCATTACGAAATCACCCGTGTACGTACCGATGACGTTGAAGAGGCGGTATTGCCAAGCTACAAGCGCGTGAACAAGCCTGAAGAAGACGAAACCGTGGTGCGTGCTGGCAAAAAAGCCGAGCGCCAAGAGCCTGCCGTGAAGGGCATTCGCCCAGCGCAGCCTGCGCCGTTGACGGAAGAAAAGCCGGTGTCTCTATTTGCCAAGATTGGTGCCTGGATTAAAGGCCTGTTGGGCGAAAAAGAAGCCGAAGTTGAAAAGCCGAAGACCAGCAAGCAACCTCAGCGTCGTACCCCATATGGCAAACGTCAAAACAACCGTCGTAACCAAAACCAACGTTCAGGCGATAAGGCTGAGTCAGGCAATGGCAACGACAAGCGTCAAAATGGTCAAAGTAAAGGCAGCGAAGGCGACAAGCAGCAAGAGCGCGCCCCACGTAAAGACCGTAACAGCGGCAACAACCAAGGCAATGCAGCACAAAAGCAAGAGCAGGGCCAAGGTCAAGCCAAAGAGCGTCAAGGCGACAAGCGTCAGAACCCTCGCAACAACGACAAGCGCCAGCAAGGCCAACGTCAGCAAGACGAACAGCGTCAGGCCGACAAAGTAGAGAAGGTTGAAAAAGCGCAAAACGTGGTGGCCGAGCAGCCAGAGCAAGCGGTAGAGCAGGCTCAGGGCACCGAGCGTCGCCGTCGTCGTAATAACCGTCGTGACCGTAAGCCAGATGAGCAAAACCGTCAGGCCCAAGGGCAAGAGGGTGATAACGCTCAAGAGGCACCGTTGGTGATTAACCTGGCGGAAGCGCAGGCCGATGACAAACAGGTTGAAGAGAAACGTGCGCCAGAGCAGGAAAAGGGCAATCGTCGCGAAGGCGGGCACAATCGCCGTCGTCGTAATAACCGTGGTCGCCCTGCGACGGCTAATTATTTGATTCGTCGCATCGACATTCACGCTATTGGTGATCAGGTGCGCTCTGCCGTGGATCACATCTATCAAGGCAAGCTGGTGGTGGTGGCTGAGCAAGCGCCTGAGGCCGTTGTGGCCAAAGAAGCGGCAGTGATCGCGCCGATCGCGGCAGAAGCCGTGGCGGCGGTGCCAGTGGCGCCAGTCGCCGTGGCCGAGGCAGTGGTGGCCCCTGTGGTGGTAGAAGCCAAGCCAGAGCCAGTGACGACGCCCGTCGTGGCCAAGCCTGCGCCCGTTGCGGTTGAAACCAAGCCGGCTAAGCCAGCAGAGCCGATGGATTTGGGTCATTTGGTGATGGTGGAGACTAAATCGGCGGCCACGTCGGTGGTTGATGCCGCACCAGTAGCACCGGTAAAACGCCGTTCTGACGTATTGGCGGCAAAAAAAGTTGTGTCTGATGATCAGCCTCAAGCAGTTGTTTTAAAACAGGTTGAAACGCAGAAGGGCGAATAAGTGGGCCTGACTCGTCAAAAAGTTTATAAAAACGCTTGACGAGTCGCTTAGGGCTTACTATAATGCGCTCCTATTCCCTGATAGCTCAGTCGGTAGAGCGACGGACTGTTAATCCGCAGGTCCCTGGTTCGAGCCCAGGTCGGGGAGCCAAATTCAAAAGCCACGCTAAACAGCGTGGCTTTTTCTTTGCCTGTCGTTTGGGCGTGGGCAAGCCCCAGTCTTTTATTTGTCGGCCGACTGATTTTTAAGTAAAAAAAATTAAACCCAGCCACTTGAATTTTGGGGATTCCCCCTGATATAACCGTCATGATTCAATTTTAGACAGGGTTTTGGGGCGACAGCACCAAGCCGTGTCGATTTTAACGAGTGAAAGCCACGGTGTGGTATTCCTTAACTGTTTTTAATTTGGAGAAATTAATGTCTATCCGTCCTTTACATGATCGTGTTGTGATTAAACGTTTAGAAGCAGAAGAAACCACTGCTTCAGGTATCGTATTGGCAGGTTCAGCAGTAGAAAAGCCTGATATGGGTGAAGTCATTGCCGTAGGTAATGGTAAGATTCTAGACAACGGTGAGCGCCGTGCTTTAGACGTTAAAGTCGGCGACAAAGTTATTTTCGGTAAGTATGCAGGCCAGGCCGTTAAGGTTGAAGGCGAAGAAGTTTTGGTGATGCGTGAAGAAGACATCATGGGCGTGATGGCCTAAAGGTCATTGGCTAACGCCAACCAAGCTGATTAACTGTAAATGAATTAAGAACTGGAGAATAAACATGGCAGCAAAAGACGTACAATTTGGCAGCGGTGCTCGTCAAAAAATGGTAAACGGTGTCAACATTCTGGCTGACGCAGTAAAAGTGACTTTAGGCCCTAAAGGCCGTAACGTGGTGTTAGAGCGTTCATTTGGTGGTCCAGCCATTACTAAGGACGGCGTGTCTGTAGCCAAAGAAATTGAGCTAAAAGACCGTTTCGAAAACATGGGCGCGCAAATGGTGAAAGAAGTGGCATCTAAAACGGCCGATGTGGCCGGTGATGGCACCACTACTGCGACCGTATTGGCTCAAGCCATCGTGCGTGAAGGCATGAAATACGTTGCTGCGGGCATGAACCCGACCGACCTTAAACGTGGTATCGACAAAGCCGTGATTGGCCTAGTAGAAGAGTTGAAGAAAATCGCTCAACCTTGCGCCACCTCTAAAGAGATTGCCCAAGTGGGTTCTATTTCTGCTAACTCTGATGCCGACATCGGTAAAATCATTGCCGACGCCATGGACGCTGTGGGTAAAGAAGGCGTGATCACCGTTGAAGATGGTAAATCATTGAACAACGAATTAGACGTGGTTAAAGGCATGCAGTTTGACCGCGGCTACCTGTCTCCTTACTTCATCAATGAGCAAGAAAAGCAAATTGCTGGTTTGGACAGCCCATTCGTGTTGTTGTTTGACAAAAAAATCAGCAACATCCGCGACCTATTGCCGATTCTAGAGCAAGTGGCTAAAGCCGGTCGTCCTTTGTTGATCATTGCTGAAGACGTTGAAGGCGAAGCCTTAGCGACCTTAGTGGTGAATAACATTCGCGGCATCTTGAAAACCGTTGCGGTTAAAGCCCCAGGTTTTGGTGACCGTCGTAAAGCCATGTTGCAAGACATCGCTATTTTGACCGGTGGTACCGTGATCGCAGAAGAAGTGGGTTTGACTTTGGAAAAAGCAGACCTGTCTATGTTGGGTCAAGCCAAGCGCATTGAAATCGGCAAAGAAAACACCACCATCATCGATGGCATGGGCGACAAAGCTTTGGTAGAAGCACGTGTGACTGAGATTCGTCAGTTGATCGACACGGCCAGCAGCGAATACGACAAAGAGAAACTGCAAGAGCGCGTGGCCAAGTTGGCCGGCGGTGTTGCCGTGATCAAAGTGGGCGCTGCCACCGAAGTAGAAATGAAAGAGAAGAAAGACCGCGTTGACGACGCCCTACACGCCACTCGTGCGGCTGTAGAAGAAGGCATCGTGGCCGGTGGTGGTATTGCTCTGCTGCGCGCTCGCGAAGCCCTAGGCGACGTGGTGGGCATCAACGCCGACCAAACCGCCGGTGCCCGCATTGTGTTGACCGCGATTGAAGCGCCTTTGCGTCAAATCGTGATCAACGCCGGTGACGAGCCAAGCGTTGTGGTTAATAAAATTTTAGAAGGCAAAGGCAACTACGGTTTCAATGCAGGCACTGGTGAGTACGGTGACATGATTGAAATGGGCGTGTTGGATCCTGCTAAAGTAACCCGCTCGGCCTTGCAACACGCGGCTTCTGTGGCTGGTTTGATGTTGACCACCGACTGCATGATTGCTGAAATTCCAGAAGACAAACCTGCGATGCCTGACATGGGCGGCATGGGTGGAATGGGCGGCATGGGCGGCATGATGTAAGTCTTTTGCCCAATACGCTTATCAAGCAAGCAAAACCCCACTATAATGGTGGGGTTTTTTTATGGGATCTGTTATGGATAGGCAAAAACTGTTGTCCTGGTGCGAAGAAACGTTGCGCGTCAGTACCTACAAGGATTATGCACCCAATGGCCTTCAAGTTGAGGGCACGAGTCAGATCAATAAAATTGTGACGGCCGTGACCGCCAGCCAGGCGGCCATTGACTATGCGATCCAAGAAGGTGCCGACATGCTGTTGGTGCATCATGGTTTATTTTGGAAAAGTGAGCCAGTGCCCATCATCGGTTGGAAAAAGCAGCGAATTGCGGCCTTGTTGGTGCATGACATCAATATGGTGGGCTTTCATCTGCCGCTGGATGCGCATGAAACGTTGGGTAATAACGCTCAATTGGCACGGGTGTGTGGTTGGGAAGTTGAAGCGCAGGTGGGTGATCAAAACCTATTGATGTTGGGTAACACGAAAGAAGCCTGTTCTTTAGCGGTATTTTTAAACCAGCTTGAAACCAGCCTCGGGCGTCGGCCTTTAGGGCTGGGACGATCTGATAAGGTCATTAATAAGTTGGCATGGTGTACGGGTGGGGCGCAGGGGTATTTCCAAACAGCCATTGACTTGGGTGTGGATGCGTTTATTACTGGAGAAGTGTCTGAGGCGCAGTACCATTTAGCGCAAGAGTGTGATGTAGCCTTTGTTTCAGCGGGTCATCACGCCACTGAGCGTTTTGGGGTGCAAGCCTTAGGCGAAGCAATTAATCGAACCTTTGACATTCCCTGCCAGTTTTTCGATGAACAAAACCCTGTTTAAAGTCAAGATTTTACGGTTAAGCTGGTTTTAATCAAAATAAGGCTTTAAGCAATAGGGTAAAATAATGTAGAATCCATTGGTTTCAATGGCTCGGTATTCCAAAAATTAGGATGACTGATAATGAATGATCAACAACAAGTAAATCAAGGCCGTCGCCGGTTTTTAACCTTGGCGACGGGCGCAGCTGCTGGTGCAGCTGCCGTAGGCGTGGCAACGCCTTTAGTGCTAAGCTGGTTTCCATCAGAACGTGCTAAAGCCGCTGGCGCACCGGTAGAAGTAGACTTTAGTAAAGTAGAAGCTGGTCAACTAATTACAGTGGAATGGCAAGGTAAGCCTGTTTGGGTGCTTAACCGCACGGCACAACAGCAAAAAGAACTGCCTACTTTAAACGGCACGTTGGCAGACCCAGCGTCAGAAGTAGAGCATCAGCCTGAATACTGTAAAAACGAACTGCGTTCCATCAAGCCAGAGTTGTTTGTGGCCATCGGTATTTGTACCCACTTAGGCTGCTCGCCAACCTTCCGTCCTGATTTGGCGCCTGCCGACTTAGGTCCTGATTGGAAGGGTGGCTTTTTCTGTCCTTGTCACGGTTCTAAGTTTGACTTGGCTGGTCGCGTCTTCAAAGGCGTCCCTGCTCCAACTAACTTAGTCATTCCACCTTACAAGTATATTAACGACACCATGCTATTAGTGGGCTCAGACGAATAAGGGAACGGATAAGCTATGAGTACGAATAACAGTAAATTGCAATCTTTGCTCGGTTGGGTAGATGATCGTTTTCCGTTATCGAAAATGATGAAAGAGCACGTAACCGAATATTACGCGCCTAAAAACTTTAACTTTTGGTATTTCTTTGGCTCATTGGCCATGTTGGTGTTGGTGATTCAGATTGTCAGCGGTATTTTTCTGACCATGAACTACAAGCCTGACGGCACCTTAAACAACGCTGGCTTGCCAGTGGCGTTTGCCTCAGTCGAATACATCATGCGTGACGTGTCTGGCGGTTGGTTGATTCGCTACATGCACTCAACCGGCGCGTCTATGTTCTTCGTGGTGATTTACCTACACATGTTCCGTGGCTTGATCTACGGTTCATTCAAAAAGCCCCGTGAATTAGTATGGGTGTTTGGTTCATTGATCTTCTTGTGCTTAATGGCCGAAGCCTTTATGGGGTATTTGCTGCCTTGGGGGCAAATGTCGTTCTGGGGCGCACAGGTGATTATTAATCTGTTTGC
This sequence comes from Neisseriaceae bacterium, assembly GCA_017991555.1. Classification (GTDB taxonomy): domain Bacteria; phylum Pseudomonadota; class Gammaproteobacteria; order Burkholderiales; family Neisseriaceae; genus JAGNPU01. The sequence continues at coordinate 143,069 of JAGOQM010000008.1, read as the reverse complement.
GGCGATTCCTGTGATTGGTCCTGACCTGTCTATTTGGATTCGTGGTGACTTTAACGTGTCAGACGTCACCCTAAACCGTTTCTTTGCCTTACACGTGATTGCCATTCCATTGATCTTGGTTGGCCTGGTTGTGGCGCACTTGATTGCTTTGCATGAAGTGGGTTCTAACAACCCTGACGGTATTGAAATTAAAGAGCAAAAAGACGAAAACGGCTTGCCTAAAGACGGCATTCCATTCCACCCTTACTACACTGTGAAAGACATTGTGGGCGTGGTGGTGTTCTTAGTGATCTTTACCGGCATCATGTTCTTCTTGCCTGAGGGTGGTGGTTACTTCCTAGAGAAGCCTAACTTTGACCCAGCAGACCCAATGAAAACGCCTGCGCATATTGCACCGGTTTGGTACTTCACGCCGTTCTACGCGATTCTGCGTGCGATTCCATCGCTGTTCGGTACCCAAGTTTGGGGTGTGTTAGGGATGGGCGCTGCCGTGGTATTGATTGCTTTACTGCCTTGGTTAGACCGTTCGCCGGTTAAGTCTGTTCGCTACCGTGGTCCGATCTTCAAAACGATGTTGGTGTTGTTTGTCATTTCGTTTATCGGCTTGGGTATTTTGGGTGCGATTCCTGCAACTGATTTGCGTACGCTTGTGTCACGCATCCTATCAGTGGTGTACTTTGTGTTCTTCTTGGGCATGCCTATTTACACCAAAATGGATAAAGTGAAACCAGTACCTGAACGCGTAACCATGAGTTCAACCAGTCATAAAATCAAATTCTTGATTTACGTGGTGTTGACCGTTGTGGGTGCAGTCTTGTTCGGCCAGTTTATTTAAGGGTAGGCAAATGAAAAATAAATTAAAAGCTTTATTGGTTGCCGCCGCCATGGTACTGCCTGTTGCTCAGGTAAGTGCCGCCGGTGCTGCCGTTACTGAGAAAGTGAACATTGATTTGGGCAACCAGGCTGGTTTGCAACGTGGCGCTCAAATCTTTACCAACTACTGTTTGTCTTGTCACTCTGCCAGCAACATGCGTTTTAACCGCTTGACTGACCTTGGCTTGACTGAAGACCAGATTAAAGACAACCTGATGTTCACCACCGATAAGATTGGTGACACCATGCAAGGGGCTTTGGCGCCAGATGATGCCAAAGAGTGGTTTGGCTCTGTGCCCCCTGATTTGTCTTTGATAGCGCGTTCTCGCGGTGCGGATTATTTGTATGCCTACATGCGTGGTTTCTATAAAGATCCATCGCGTCCATCAGGCTGGAATAACACCGCATTCGATAAAGTGGGCATGCCACACGTGCTGTGGGAACAGCAAGGTGTGCGTGCCGTTGAGCTAGATGGTGAAGGTCAGCCGGTTTGGGAAAAGAACCAAGACGGCGTGTTGGAACCTAAGCTATACTGGGAGCGTACGGGCTTACACAGCCGTGCCATCGATGAGACGCGAGTGGTGACGGCTGAGTACGATCAGTACGTGACTGACTTGGTGAACTATATGGTGTACATGGGTGAGCCCGCGTTGTTGAAACGCAAACAGATCGGTTACGGTGTGTTGATGTTCTTACTGGTGATCATGTTGCCTGTGGCGTACTTCCTGAAGAAAGAATACTGGAAAGACGTTCACTAATTAGATAAAGAGTTTTAAATGGAAGAGTTGTCGCACAAAAGCCCGCTTTTGGCACCGCCAGCTTCTGAAGCCTTAAAAACTCAGGTTCACACAAAACGCGAGCACACGGATGCTCGCGTTTTTTTGCTGGACCATGAGGGGGAAACGCTGATCATTAAGCGCCTATCGCGCACGCGTTTTCTAAGGCTCAGACGGTGGCTGTCGCGCTGGATTTATCGACGTTTAGACCCAAGGGCAGAAACGCCCACACCCGCGCCCAGAAGCGAGCAAGCGCATGAGGTGAATCGCCTCTTGCAGTTAGCTGCTGCGGGCGTTAAGGTGCCGTGCGTGATTGGGGTGGGGGATGACTGGGTGGCCATGAGCCACGTGGGCGAACCCATTGAAAAGCAATTGGCCGAGGCCGCACCAGAGGTACGCTGGCAAACCTTAGAAGCCCTGACGCTGGACCTGGCCCAGTTTCATCAGCGCGGTTGTTGGCATGGTGGGGCGCAAATTCGCAATGTGACCCAGCAGCCAGACGGCTTTTACCGTTTTGACTTTGAAGAAGACCTTGATCGGGAGTTGCCTTTAAGCGCCTTGCAGGCCATCGACGTGCTGATGTTTTTTAGCTCATTGATGAAGGTGAAAACCGATGCCGACGTGGCCCCGCAAATCGAGCGCTTGCGTGGTCTTTTGATGTTGTATCAACAGGCTGCGCCAAATCCCAAGGTGCTGGCGCTGACCGAAAAGGGCGCTGGCTGGTTAAAAACCATTTTGCCAGTGCTTAAGCACATGCCGCGTCAGGGTGGCAAAGAGCGGTTACGGGTGTTGGTGTTGGTGGGTTTGTTTTTGCCGCGCCCGTGAAAATGGCATAATTCTATTTGTATACAATGGCTTACCTTGCTTTTCTGGCTTTGGTAGGCCATTTTTGTTATAATGGTTGCTTCTGAAAATTATTCTTAGGATGTTGATTATGATGACTTTGTATTCAGGGATTACTTGCCCTTTTAGTCACCGTTGCCGGTTTGTGTTGTTTGAAAAAGGCATGGATTTTGAGGTTAAGGATGTGGACATCTTTAATAAACCTGAAGACTTGGCCATTATGAACCCATACAACCAAGTGCCAGTGTTGGTTGAGCGCGAATTGGTGTTGCACGAATCAAACATCATCAATGAATACATTGACGAACGGTTCCCACACCCACAGTTGATGCCTGGCGATCCAGTGATGCGTGCCCGCGGCCGTTTATTCTTGTACCGTTTTGAGCGTGAGCTGTTCTCGCACGTGGTGACCTTGGAAAACCCAGCGGCCACCAACAAAGAGTTGAACAAAGCGCGTGAAGCCATCACCGAAGGCTTGACCGTAATTGCGCCGGTATTCGCCAAGCAGAAATACATTTTGGGCGAAGAGTTCTCGATGATTGACGTGGCCCTTGCCCCGTTGCTGTGGCGCTTAGACCACTACGGCATTGAGTTGGGTAAATCGGCTGCGCCGATCTTGAAATACGCCGAGCGTATTTTCCAACGTCAGGCCTTTATTGATTCATTGACCGCTGCTGAAAAAGCAATGCGTCGTTAAACCCAAAGGCCACGCCCAGAGCGTGGCTTTGTTGTATGGATAGCCTTATGAAAACCAGTACCAAACCCTATTTGATTCGTGCCCTGTATGAGTGGTGTGTGGATAGTGAGCAAACGCCGCACATTGCCGTATGGGTCGATGAACAAACCAAAGTGCCGATGCAGTTTGTCAAGGATGGTGAAATTGTATTGAATATTGGCCCTAATGCCTGCCAAGGCTTGAACATTGCCAACGATTGGGTGTCTTTTTCGGCCCGCTTCGGTGGCGTGGCCCACGATGTGTGGTTGCCCACCGGCAATGTGCTGACCATTTTTGCCCGCGAAACGGGTGAGGGGATGGGCTTTGAGCTGGAGCAGTCGGTGCCAGAGGCAGAGACTGAGCCGGAGGCACCAGCCGTAGAAGAAGCCGCGCCAACGTTGCCGAGCCATCTGAAAATCATCAAATAAACATCGCCGTGTTTGTGGCAGCGCCCCCACCCTGATGCGTCATCGGGGTGGGGGCGTTTTGTTTGGGGCGCACGTGCCCGGTGGCAAAACTCATATTTGGGCCTTCGGCCAAATACTCAAACAACTTTGCCTTAAAGCCCCGCCCCCGATAGAACCCAACTCGGCGGCTTTAGCGGGAAGTCGGTACTTCACCTAAGGGAAAGGTGGTGAGTTTAAATAACCTGACCATCACCAAGCCATGGTTTGGTGTGTTTTGTAAAACGTATTTCACTGGTGCCGATTCTCTGACGGCGTCTCCTTTAGGTGAAGTACCGTCCCGTAGAACCTACTTCGGCGGCTAAAAGGGGAACGATACTTCACCTAAGAGCAAGCGTGGTGAGTTTAAAGTGTTTTAATGCCAAGCTAGGTTTTATTCAAACACCAAACCATGGTTTTTAGTGCATATTTGCTTAAGAAAAAACCGCCCAGCAGGACGGTTTTGTTTTAGGCTTGCTTGAGCCAGCGCTTGAGCTCGCTCAGAGTGTGCCAAGCGCGGCGCTTGTCGGCGGTGTGGCGCAACAGTTTGGCAGGATGCGGCACAATAAAGGTGGGTAAGTCTTGGTAAGTGAGCCCCTGCGGCGTAATGGCGCAATGCTTGGTGAGGTTTTCACCTAAAAACAGCAGCGCTTTGGGCTGGTTGGCCTGAATTTGCGCATTTAGATAGGTGAGGCAGTTTTTTTGATACTCAGGCTGAACCGGCACGGTGAGGCTGGGGCTGCATTTAATGCTGCTGCTTAAAAATACTTGGTCAACGGATAGGTCGATGCTGGCCAGCATATTATTGAGTAGCGCGCCAACGGTGCCATGAAGGAGCTGGTTGTGCAAGTCATCGTCTTGAGACGGTGCCGGCGACACCACCATGATTGGGCTGTTGGCTTGTCCGCGACCGGGTAAGGCCTGCTTACGGCTTTGATGGAGTGGGCAGGCGGTGCAGACGCTGATGTGCTTGTGGATGCTTTGTAGGTCTAAGCCGTCGGTCAAAATGATTGGTTCAACCGTAGGGGTCTTGGCCTGTTCGGCGGCCAGCGCGGCGGCCGCGGCGGCCGCGGTTTCGGCTTCGCTGGGCTGTGGCTTGATGTCCAAGGTTTTAAATAAGGACGCGCGCGATGCCGCCACGTGGCCAGATGCAGCCGGTGTGTGTCTAGGCGCAGCAGGCGGTGTGGCTGGTGCCGTAGGCACAGGGCTAGGATGACTACTGGCATGGGGGCGCTGCTGTGGGTTGACAGCTGCCTGTGCGCGCTGGGTAGGCGCTGCGGCAGGGGTATCGCCCGCGTCGGCATTGGGCACCAGCGTCGCGGCCTGGTTGACCCACAAGGGGCCAAGCCCTAAGGCCTGATGTAAATGAACGTAGCGCGTGTCTAGCATGTTTTTTCCATTAGAATGGCGTCTTCTGGCCCTGTAGCCGTTTGGTAATAGCCTTTGCGGCGGCCGTTAATCACAAAACCGTGCTTTAAGTATAACGCTTTTGCCGCTTCATTGCCGTCTCTGACCTCAAGGAAAATTCGTGCGATGCCGTGTTGTGGGCAGTGGCTTAATAGGTAGTCCAGCATTTGGCTGGCCATGCCCTGGCGGCGGGCGCTTAGGGCCACGCCAAAGTGGTGGATTTCGGCCTCGTCTAAAACGCTGTGCCAGAGTAAAAAGGCATTAATCTGCCCTTCGATGTCGCAGACCCACAGCGTTTCAGGGCCTTCGATGGCTTGAGCCAGCTGGCGCTCAGACCAAACCGACTCCTGCCCTTGTTGATTGATGGCGACAATGCTGAGCAAATCACCTGAGCGGGCAGGGCGAATGAGGCTAGCTGCTGGCATGCTGTTTTCTTTGTGCCTGCTCTTTGGCGGTCAGGGCGATTTTGTTGCGCACGTATAATAGGTCTGCCGCTTGGGCGTCAGAGGCTTCATAGCGACCGCTGAGCGCCAGCTTGATGTAGTCTTGTGCTGTAGGCATGTCGCTGTGGCCAGAGGGCAGTAGGTCGGCGTATAGGCTTAAGGCGTTGCCGATGCAGGTGGCTTCGTCGGCTAAGGGGGTGATGTCGGCCGGTTTGGCGACGCCATAATCGGATAAGCGGGTCATGCTTTCGGTGTTGTACCAGGCGTAGAATACTTCGCCCATGCGTGCATCAATGGCGGCCAAGACGCAAGGATGCTTAGGCGCGATGCTGGCCACCACGTCTAGGGTGGGAATGCCCATTAGCGGGACGTCTAAGGCCATGCTCAGGCCTTGCGCCACGCCAGCGCCAATGCGTAAGCCGGTAAACGAGCCGGGGCCTTGGGCGTACACAATGAGGTCTAGTTGCTCAAGGTCATGCCCTTGGGCATCCAGTAGGTTTTGGATGGTGGGTAAAATCAGCGCCGACTGTTGGGCGCCCACGTTTTCGTGATACAGCGCTGCGTTGGCTTCATTGCCAACGGCAACCGAAAGGTACTGAGTGGCGGTGTCCATTGCCAAACAGCGTTGATAGGGGGTGGGGGCAACCATGTTTTTGTGCTCTTCCAATAACCGCGTAAAATAGGCCTTTATTATAACTGATTCAACGATGAGATTCAGAAATGAGCACGGATTATATTGGGCGCTTTGCGCCTAGCCCCACGGGGCGTTTGCATTTGGGTTCGCTGTTGGCGGCCGTGGCGAGCTTTCTGGCCGCTCGCTCGGTGGGCGGCCAGTGGCTGGTGCGGATGGAAGATTTAGACAAGCCGCGAGAACAGCCTGGCGCCGCCGCCGATATTTTAACCACGCTCACGGCCTTTGGCCTCGCGTGGGATGGCGACGTGGTGTATCAAAGTCAGCGTCACGGCCGGTATCAAGAGGCACTGGCACAGCTGCAGGCCGAAAGCTTGGTTTATCCTTGTTACTGTAGCCGTAAAGAAGTCATGGAAGAAGGCGTTGAAGGGGTGGATGGCCGAGTGTATGCCGGTTATTGCCGTGAGGCCACTGCGCCGCGTAACGCTCATAAAGCCCCAGCCTGGCGCGTGCGCGTGCCGGATCAGGTCTGGGGCTTTGAAGATGAGTTGATGGGTGGCTACCAGCAAAACCTGGCGCGTGACATTGGCGACTTTGTGCTCAAGCGCGCCGATGGCGAATGGGCCTATCAGCTGGCGGTGGTGGTGGATGACGCCGACCATGGGGTGAACCACATTGTGCGGGGGCGTGATTTATTGGTGTGTACGCCGCGGCAGCAATACTTGCAGCAGCTGCTGGGCTATCCGCAGCCTGCCTACGCGCATTTGCCATTGTTGACCAATAGCCTGGGGCAAAAGCTGTCCAAGCAAACCTTGGCCCCAGCCTTGGATCGAGGCGCGATATTGCAGCAGCTGCGCGAGGTGTTGGGCTATTTGGGCATTGTGTTGGTGGATGATTATGAGACGGCAGAGACCATGCTGGCCGCTGCCGTGCCGCTGTGGCGGCCAGCACGGGTGGCGCAACAGAATATTGTGGTGATGCCTTAGGCGGGCTCGGTCGGCTTTTTTTTCTTGGCTCTAGGGTGTGCCTGATCGTAGACGCTGGCCAAGTGTTCAAAGTCCAGCCGGGTGTAGATTTGGGTGGTGCTGAGGCTGGCGTGGCCCAATAGCTCTTGAACCACGCGTACGTCTTGTGCGCTTTGCAGCATGTGGCTGGCAAAGCTGTGGCGCAGCATGTGGGGGTGGATGTGTTGGTCGCTGCTGCTTTGGTTGGCCCAGCGGTTTAAGCGATTTTGTATTTGCCGCATGCTTAGGCGCTGGCCCTTGTTGTTGAGAAACACGGCCTGCTCTTCAGGGTTGCTGTGCTCCACGGGCGTGCTGTCGATGTACTTTCTAAGGGCTGCTTCAGCCTGGCGACCAAAGGGCACGATGCGTTCGTTGTGGCCTTTGCCCAACACCCTTAATAAGTGTTGTTCAAAGTCAATGTCGTAGCGGTTGAGTGCGGCCAGTTCCGATAGGCGTAGGCCCGAGGCGTACATCAGTTCAAACATGGCCTTGTCGCGCAGGCTCAAGACGTCATTGGTTTCGGGTTCGTCCAGGAGCTGCTGCATGTTTTCTTGGGTGAGGGCCTTGGGTAAGCGTGCCGGTGCCTTGGGGGGTTTTAAGCCCAAGCAAGGGTTCAGCTCAATGTGGCCTTCGGCTTCTAAGTAAGCGAAAAACTGTCGCCAAGCGCTGAGGGCGCGTGCCAGAGTGTGGGGGTGTTGGTTTTTACCCGACAGGCTTTTTAGGGCGGCGATCATGTGACGCTTAATCGGCACCGTGTCGTCGGCGAGGTTTTGCTGTTGTAGCAATTCAAATAACCGCCGCACGTCGCGCTCATAGGCGGCGAGGGTGTGCGGTGATTTATTGGCTTGAGTGAGGGTGGTGAGGTAACGGCTGAGGTGTTGCGGTAACTCACTCAATAATAGCGACTTCATTATTGGCTAACGGCAATTTCTAAATCGGTCAGGTCGATTTGCCATTGGTTCATGATGTGTTGGAACAGGGCCAGTTCGGCATTGTTGAGGGCGTGGTCGCCTTTGCAGATGTTTAGGGCGGTGGCCAATGCGATCAGACGGTATTTGCGTTCGGTTACCTGAGCCAGGATGGCGTCAACGCGTTCTGGTTTTAACAGCGACACGCGATCTTCCGTGCCGGCTTCTTTCGATAAGTCTTCTAGGTAATCTTTTAAAATGGTCACGAACTCGGCTTGCTGCAGGCCCAGTACGTCGTATAGTTTGACCGCATCCATGGCGTCAAATTCAGAAGTGTCTAAATCGCTGTCGGCCAATAGGCACATGGCAATCACGTGGGCCACGGCTTCAGGGCTATTGGGTTGGTATGTTTTCATGATGATTCCTTTATTCTGCTTAATTGAGACGTAAAGCCTTCGGGTATTTTTTGAACGCTTTGCGTATTGTAATCGAAAAAGACCATGCCGGTTTTAACGCGGGCCAGCTCTTTTTGAGTGTGTTGGTGTTGGATTAGGGTAAACAGCGAAAATCCAGCGCGACTAGTGTCAGTGACCGCAATTTTCAAGATTAGTTCGTCGCCGTAAAAGCCTTGGCTAATGAATTGAATCGCGGCGTCGGCCATGATTAAGCCTGCGCCTTCCACGTCCATCTCAGTGTAGCCTAGATGTTTTAGGAAGCGAATGCGGGCTTCATGGGCGAGGCTTAAGATTTTATCATTGGCCAGATGGTTGCCATAGTTTAAGTCGCTGACTTGAATGGTTAATGCGGTTTCAAATAAGAACGATTCTGGTAAATTTAGGTGTACTCTGGTCATAGTAAGCGGTAAGATTGTATTAACGGATGTCAATGATTCTAACATTATTTTTGCAACGGGTGCGCAACCATGCGAGTATGCTAGTATGCACCGTAGTGTGACTCTTCAATCAGCCAGACAACAAAGGAGTTCGTATGTACAAGAAAATATTTGTCCCTGTCGATGACAGCGCAGCCTCATTAAAAGCCTTGGAAGAAGCTTGTAAAATCGCCGAGTTTTCAAAAGCCGCTTTGCGTGCCGTACACGTGGTGGATTTGGCTCAGTTTAGCTGGGGTGGCACGGGTTACCTGCAATCGGCAGAAATTCACCAAGCCAGTAAAGAAGTGGGCGAGAAAGTATTGGCACACGCCAACACCATCATCGCTGGCCACGGCTTGACTGCTGAGGTTGAAATTCTTGAGAGCGTGGGCGATAAGATTGCCACTTTGTTGGCGACTGATGCCAAAGACAATGGCTGTGACCTAATTGTCATGGGTACCCATGGTTGGACCGGGGTGATGCACCTGTTGATGGGTTCTGTTGCCGAGGGCGTATTGCGTCAGGTAGACATGCCGGTGATGTTGGTGCGTAAAAAAGCCGAGTAAGCCGAATGATTTACCCAGGCATTGAGCCATAGCCCATAAGCCCTAAGCATTGTCTTAGGGCTTTTTTATGTTTAGGCGGGGTGGTTTTTGATGGGGTAGGCCCAGAAGCGATGGGCATAAAAAAAGACTTGCTGAGCAAGTCATTATTTGGGGTGGATGATGGGGCTCGAACCCACGACAACTGGAATCACAATCCAGGACTCTACCAACTGAGCTACATCCACCATAAGTTTTTTGGCGCACCCGACAGGAATCGAACCTGTAACCCCCGGCTTAGAAGGCCGGTGCTCTATCCGGTTGAGCTACGGGCACTCAAACCTAATACTGTCGGTCACACTAGATATTGTGGTCGGGGCGGTGGGATTCGAACTCACGACCCTCTGCTCCCAAAGCAGATGCGCTAACCAGGCTGCGCTACGCCCCGACTGAGAATCGAACTATACCCAGCTCTGCTTTTTCTGTCAAGCATTGAGCGGTAAAATAAATAGGCTAATGGGCTAACAGACAGAATTGGCAGGGGAAATAGCTGTTGGTTGGCATGCTGGTGGTGAGGTGCTTTATCTGTCCTGGGGCGGCTGGAGTGGGGGGTGAAAAAACCATGGTTTTTAGTGTGCTGTAAAACGTCTCTCACTGGTGCCGATCCTCTGACGGTGTCTCCCTTAGGTGAAGTACCGTCCCGTAGAGCCGCCGAAGTAGGTTCTATTGAGCCAGATGAAGCAGGCAAAAAGCTTGTGGCGCCCGACCACGCTTTGATAGGAGGGCGAGCACTCTTGCCTGCGCTGGCTCAATAGGTTCTGCTGAGGGCAGTCACGAAGTGACCGGGGATCAGGGTGGCCTTTTCTTTGCTTCGTTTCTTTTGGCCAGGCAAAAGAAATGACGTCGCCTTCGGCGAAACAAACGCCCAAATTTAAGTCATGCCTGACTAAAAGCAGCATTTCAAAATCATTCATGCTTCGGCAATATCGCTATTGATTGGTCGTTGGGTTTCGCCCTGTAGGGCGACAAACTTTCTTTTGCATGGCCAAAAGAAAGTATGCAAAGAAAAGGCCACCCGACAATCCGCCCTAGCGGGTGCCCTCCCTGGAACCTATCGGGCCGGCGCTAGCAAGAGTGCTCTGTCTCCTATCAAAGCGTGGTCGACAGCCACAAGCGATTTGCTAGCTTCATCCGGCCCGATAGAACCCAGCTCGGCGGCTTTAGCGGGAGATCGGTACTTCACCTAAGGGAAAGGTGGTGAGTTTAAATAATTTGACCATCACCAAACCATGGTTTGGTGTGACTTCAATCCGCTTGGATAGCCGTAGCAGTAGGGTGTGGTAAAACGAAGCCTACCCACCAACTTTAATGCCTGAGATCATGTAAACCAAAGGGGACGTGGGTCGCGATTCACGCTACGAAGCACTAAAAACCATGGTTGGCGGTGGGGTGTGGCTTTGATTTAAATGCCAGAGTGGGTTGCGTGCACATTGCGTCGCCTTTATTTGAATAAGGCAGGAAGGCTTGGGGGTAGTCGGTGAGGGCTGATTGCCTGGGGGGTTCTTAAATGATGAAAGGCGTGTGGGTAGGGTGATGAGGCCTGATGTAAAAGCGACAGGCATAAAAAAAGACCTGCTTTTTAGCAAGTCTTTAAAAACTGGGGTGGATGATGGGGCTCGAACCCACGACAACTGGAATCACAATCCAGGACTCTACCAACTGAGCTACATCCACCATAAAGCTTTTGGCGCACCCGACAGGAATCGAACCTGTAACCCCCGGCTTAGAAGGCCGGTGCTCTATCCGGTTGAGCTACGGGCACTCAAACCTAATACTGTCGGTCACACTAGATATTGTGGTCGGGGCGGTGGGATTCGAACTCACGACCCTCTGCTCCCAAAGCAGATGCGCTAACCAGGCTGCGCTACGCCCCGACTGAGTGACGAACTATACCGATCCTTCGTTTTTCTGTCAACATCGATTTAAGCCTAAGTAAGGCTTTATTGTTTAAGCGGCTGTTATTGCGTTGTTTTTAGTTGGGGCGAGCCGAGTGATTTATTTTTAAGGGGCCTTTGGTGGGGCTGAGGGCTAGGAGTGGCAAGGGGTGTGGGCTGTTTATAGGGGGGTGGTTGTGGGCATTTAAACGTCACAGAGTGGGATTTTAAGGTGCATTAATGGCTAAAAAATGAGAGAATGCTGGGCTTCATATTGTTTATTTAAAGTGAGTTTTAGGAAAATCATGGCTGCTCAAATAATGGATGGTAAGGCTGTTTCTCAATCTCGTGTTGAATGGGTCAAGGAACAGGTTGCAAAACGGATTGAACAGGGGTTGCATCAGCCAACTTTGGCGGTGGTTTTGGTGGGTGATGATCCTGCTAGTGCCGTGTACGTACGCAATAAAAAACTGGCCTGTGAAAAAGCCAACGTGCGTTCTTTGTCTTATGAATACGACGCCAGCCTAACGGAAGCCGCGCTGTTGCAGCTGATTGATGAATTAAACGACAATAATGAAGTAGATGGTATTTTGGTGCAGCTGCCTTTGCCTAAGCACATTGACAGCCAAAAAGTGTTGGAGCGTATTTTGCCGCACAAAGACGTCGATGGCTTCCACCCTTATAACGTGGGCCGTTTGGCGGTGAAAATGCCTTTGATGCGTCCGTGTACGCCTCGCGGTGTGATGACGCTTTTGGATCACTATCAAATTGACCCTAAGGGTAAAAAGGTGGTGATTGTGGGGGCATCAAACATTGTGGGTCGTCCGCAAGCGTTGGAAATGCTGTTGGCGCGTGCCACCGTGACCGTGTGCCACAGTGCCACTCAAGATTTGGCTCATGAAGTTCGCCAGGCCGACATCGTGGTGGCCGGCGTGGGCGTGCCTGAAATGGTGAAGGGTGAGTGGATTAAGCCGGGTGCTGTGGTCATCGATGTGGGCATTAATCGCTTGGAAAATGGTAAGCTGTGTGGTGACGTTGAATTTTCCGTGGCCAAAGAGCGTGCTGCATGGATTACGCCCGTACCGGGTGGGGTGGGGCCGATGACCATCGCGACCCTGTTGGAAAATACTTTGGATGCCGCTAGGCTACATGATTAATTAAATGACTCAAAGGCTTTGCCTTTTTGTATGCTGGGGGCTGTCTTGGTGGTGTTTGGCTAAGGCAGCCTCTTGTGGATGATGTACTAAAATGACAAATCAAGACACACAAAAAAAGACCGCTACATTATTTATGGCGGCACCTGATCAAAAGGGTTTGGTTAACGCCATCGCCCATTTTTTGTTGACCTATAATGCCAATATTGTGCATGCGGATCAGCACCAAGATGCTGTGGAAGGGCTATTTCTCATGCGTGTAGAATGGGATTTGGCTGACTTTGAGCTGCCGATGGCGCAGTTTGACGAAACGTTTGGCCCGATTGCGGCCCAGTTCGGTCTCACCTATCGCTTGTCTATGTCGCACGAGTTGCCCCGTATGGCGATTTTTGTGTCACAGTACGAGCATTGTCTGGTGGATTTGCTGCACCGTTATCGTATTGGTGAGTTGGGTTGTGAGATTCCGCTGGTGATTTCTAACCACAATACCTGCCGTCACATTGTCGAGTTTAACGGCATTCCTTTTCACAAGATTGAAGTCAATAAAGACAACAAGGCTCAGGCAGAAGCAGAGCAGTTGCGCCTATTGAGAGAGGCTAATGTTGATACCGTGGTGTTGGCGCGCTACATGCAGGTGCTGTCGCCTGATTTTGTGTCGGCGTTCCCGGATCGAATCATCAATATTCATCATAGTTTCTTGCCCGCATTTGACGGCGCGCGTCCTTACCATCGTGCCTATGCGCGTGGGGTGAAGCTGATCGGTGCCACCAGTCACTACGTGACTAATGAGTTAGATGAAGGGCCGATCATTGAGCAAGAAGTGGTGCGCATCTCGCATCGAGACGAAGTGAGCGATCTGGTGGCGAAAGGGCGTGACTTAGAAAAAGTCGTCTTGAGTCGTGCGGTACGCTGGCATGCCGATAACCGAGTATTGTCTTATTGTAATAGAACGGTGGTGTTTGATTGATGCTAAATTTTCTTAACGATGCGTGGCAGCTGCTGCGCTTACGACTCAAGCCTGTAGCAGAGTATCGTTATCCAGGTTTTGTGGTGGTGGCGATTCTGCTGGTATTGGGCGTGGTGAATGCTCAGGCCTTTATGCCCATTTTGGGTTTGGATCAGAATGGCACTGTGGCCGTTTCTCTGGCCTTCACGGTCTTGAACTGGGCGGTGTTTAGCCAAACCATGCGTCTGTATTTTCGCTGGCGCGGCGCCCCAGACTTGCCGTTGGCGCACTTTGTGTTGCTTACCCAGGCGCTCATGATTCCCGCGATGGCGTTTCCGTATTTGCCTGCGGGCATTGCGGTGGTGCTGAGCCTGGTGTGGCAGTTTTGGACTCTGTGGGTGCAGATACACGGGTTTGCCCGATTCAGTCAGCTGTCGGGCTTAAAGATTTTGTTGGGTTATGTGTTGTACGTAGTGACTTTGGTCGTGGCGTCAACCGTATTGATGCTGGCCTTAATCAGCATTGGTGTGTTGGACGCCAATGTGATTGTAGAGAACGTTGAGGCCATGCAGCAGGCGGTAGAGCCCTAGCGTGTGATGCTACTGAAAAAAAAGCCGCCCTGGTTTAAGCTGGAGCGGCTTTTTTGTGTCTGCTGTGCGTCGCGCAGCACTTAGCCAAACAGCTTGTGCCAGCGCTTGCGAATGCTGTTTTGCCATTTTTGCAGCTTACTGGTTTTTTTTCTGTGGCTTTTGTTGACGTCAATAAAGCGATCGCCGTGATAGCCCGTGAGTGATTCCTTAGGCACTGTGCCGAAAGGCGTGACTCGATATTGGTCTAGGGTGTAGCCAGCGGCTAAGGCTTCTTTATAGTATTGGTCGAATAGGTCGATTAGGTCTTGCCGCCAGTGGGTTTTGGTTTGGCCGTCATACCAGTGCTGGCTGCCTTCGCTTTGTAAGCGCGGGATTGAGTAGGGGTGTGAGAACTGGGTGTCAATGTCGGTGTAGTGCAGGATTTTGATCTGCTCGATGCTGAGGTCTTCCCCGTCTAGGCAGTTGTAGCTGTCGTTAAAGGGGGTGATCAGGCTGGGTTGGGCTTTGATCTTGTCTACCATGCTGTAGTGATTGTCTGGGTTGCCTTTAAAAGTGGCCATGTCCGGAATGACGGCGCGTGCTTTCTCGCAGTCCCACAGGGATACGCACAGGCGGTTCAATAACGGCGCACCCTTGGCGGCCACGATGGCGTGCTCGTCGATGGGGTGGTGCCAGAGGTCGCTGAGGTCGCTTAAAATCAGCACGTCGGCGTCCATGTAAATGGCCTTGCCTGAATAGTCGCAATAGGCTGGAATGGCCCAGCGGAAGCCCGAAAATGTGGTGACCCACTTGCTGCTGTTCCAGCCTTCTTTGGCTTCTGGGTTGGCGTACCAAAAGCTGTCGGGGTCTCGTGACAGCTGCATCCACACGATGTCTACTTGAGCGCGAGTGTGTTTGCGGATGCTGTACTCTAATACCATCATTTGTTCTAAATCACAGTTGTTGGGGTCGCAGCCCACAAATACTCTGATGGTTTCATCGTTCATGCTTGCTCCTTGGTGTTGGGTTAAGGTGGACTGGTTCTGTTGTGGGTGCTTTTGCGGTATTGGCCAGTCTGTTAGTCAATGCTCAGTACTTCAAAGGCATCGTCGCAAACGTGCTGATACAAAAAGCGTATTTTAGGGTGTAGTTCTGCGGCCGTGAGCAGGTGGTTTGTGACGTGTTCGGTGCTGGCCAGATTAAGCTGGGCCGTGCTGCCAAAGCCAAATAGTGCTACTTTGTAGCCGGCGGCTACTTGGGCCAGAATGTATTCTTCGGCGAGTGTGTGGATGTGTTTTATGTTAGGTAGATGATAGGCGTTTTCGCGGGGGTGGGGCAAGTAGTGGGTTATTTGTTGATTTTGGCTAAATTGTTCAAGCTTGGCCATGATTTGGTTCATGTCGGCGGCGCGTGTAAACATGTCGCTGAAGTAGGCGCCAATGAAGAGCTTGATGACGGGGCGCTGTTGTGTTGATTCGGTCGGTTGCGGTGGCTGGGTTAGGCTCTGTAGTTTAAGCGTGCGCGTGTTCCGAATAATGTTTTGATGCTGTGGGAAAATGGTGTAATGCCATTTTATTTTGTTTAAAATCTTTTTGGGGTGGAGTCGGAGCCGGTGCTGTATGCGGTAGCGCAGGGCGTATTTGAACGCGTAACTTAGCTTTTGGGTGTGGTTTTGGTGATGAAATTGGTACAGGGGCGATAGGGGGTTGATGTTGTCGGCGCCATCGTCAAAAGAGTATAGGCTGTCATGAGGTAGGTGGGACAGTAAAAAAGCATAAAACAGGATGGTGTAGTTGGCGATGAAGACCGAGTGATGATGGCCTAGTTGCTGGGCCAGCCGTTGTGCCTTTTGGTTGATTTGCTTCTTTTTTAGGTGTTGTAGCTCGTGGTCAATCCAGAAGGTGGTCACGAGGGTTTTAGGGGGGAATAAGGAGAGGTAATGTTGGGCTTTTTCGTGATCAGGATCGCCAAGGTATAAAATAGAGACGGGGTTGATCTGCTCTGCGGTGATGATGTTGAGGCTGAGAAACAGCTGAAAGGGTGTGCCGCAAATGAACAGGCTTGTGTGCGTGGCCGTTGCTTGTGGCGATGGCTGAAGAGCATTGCGTTGTTTTGCTGTGGTCATTGTGCGAGGTTCCCCTTTGTGAGCGTTGGTCGGGTTGTGGCGCGCATTTTGTCTGACTGTTGGGTTTGCCGAATGTGTCGTGCTGCTGATGAGGTTATTTTATTGTTTTTCTGGCTATTTTATTGTTTTTTTTGATGGATCAGTGGCTTAGGTGAGGCGTGGATGTCGTCTTAAAGTGCGCGCGGCCAATGGATTACTTTAACACAGTAATGACATGATGATAAGCGGTGTGGCGTTGCGGCGCTGCAGTGTGGTTTTGTGGCTTAATTTGGGATGAGTGGGCAAATAAAAACCCTTCGCCGAGGCAAAGGGTTTGTCGAAATAAATTAGTTTATTTTAATTTAGTTTCTTTATAAATCACATGTTTGCGTGCAACAGGATCGAATTTTTTGATTTCGAGCTTGCCGGGCATAGTGCGTTTATTTTTAGTAGTGGTGTAGAAGTGACCAGTACCAGCAGATGATTCTAGTTTGATTTTATCGCGCATTATCGACTACCTTCTTAATTAAGATTTAAATTAAGCTTCGCCGCGAGCACGCAAATCAGCCAATACGACATCAATGCCTACTTTATCGATGGTACGTAAACCAGCGTTAGAAACGCGTAGACGAACCCAGCGGTTTTCACTCTCTACCCAAAAACGACGTGATTGCAAGTTAGGCAAAAAGCGACGTTTGGTTTTGTTGTTGGCATGTGACACATTGTTCCCTGCTACAGGACGCTTGCCAGTCACTTTACAAACTCGTGCCATTGTTAGACTCCAAAGACCAATTAGGAAAAGAGAGTTTATACCATAAAATGAGCTTAGGACTCAAGCTTTGTTTGCTTTTAGTTGCAGGTTGTCGCCGCTATATTGTTGTATTCGTGTTGTGGTCTGTGGCTTGTAGCGGTTTTGGCCTATATTTAAGCCATCGGCCAGAATGTGGTTTTTTGTGAGAAAACGCAATGGCAAACGCATGGTGGGTTTTTATTTGCTCAGGATGGGTGCTAGGCCTTTAAATTTACCCTGTTTCAAGGTAAAATTACGAATTCTAATAGAGTAGTTATGCCATGACTAAGTTTATCTTTGTAACAGGCGGTGTTGTTTCTTCTTTAGGTAAAGGCATCGCTGCAGCTTCTATTGCTGCCATTCTCGAATCGCGTGGTCTAAAAGTGACCATGCTCAAATTAGACCCCTACATTAACGTTGACCCAGGCACCATGAGCCCTTTCCAGCATGGCGAAGTGTTTGTCACTGAAGACGGCGCTGAGACGGATTTGGATCTGGGTCACTACGAACGTTTTATTGACGCCACCATGTATAAGCGTAACAGCTTTACGGCAGGTCAAGTCTACGAAGCCGTGATTGCCAAAGAGCGTCGTGGTGATTATCTTGGCGGTACCGTGCAGGTGATTCCGCACATTACCGACGAAATCAAACGCAAAGTACACGCTGGCGCCAGTGGTTTTGACGTGGCGATTATTGAAATTGGCGGCACCGTAGGCGACATTGAGTCATTGCCGTTTATGGAAGCCATTCGTCAAATGCGTAGCCAATTAGGTCGTGCGAATTCATTGTTCGTGCATTTGTCTTACGTGCCTTATATTGCGGCGGCGGGTGAAATCAAGACCAAACCGACCCAGCATTCGGTTAAAGAGCTGCGCGTCATCGGCATTCAGCCAGACATTTTGGTGTGCCGCATGGACCGTCCTTTGCCCGATGAAGAAAAACGCAAAATTGCGCTGTTCTGTAATGTGGAAGAGCGTGCGGTCATTGGCTGCTACGATTCGGACAGCATTTACAAAGTACCCGAAATGTTGCACGGTCAAAAAATCGACACCATTATTTGTGAACAGCTACAGTTAAACGTACAAGAAGCCGACTTGACCGAATGGAAGAAAATCTCCATGGCCATCGAAGCGCCGAAGCATCACGCCAAGGTGGCGATGGTCGGTAAGTACGTTGATTTAACCGAATCTTATAAGTCTCTGTCAGAAGCTTTGAAACACGCCGGCATTCACACCGAAACCGACGTTGAGATTACCTACATCGACAGTGAGCGCCTAGAAACCGAAGGCACCGATGCCCTATACGGCATGGACGCCATCCTGGTGCCGGGCGGCTTTGGCGCACGTGGGGTTGAAGGCAAGATTAAAGCGGTGCAGTTTGCGCGCGAACACAACATTCCTTACCTAGGCATTTGCTTGGGCATGCAGATTGCGCTGATCGAGTACGCACGCCACGTGGCCAATATGCCAGGTGCTAACTCGACCGAGTTTAACACCCAAACCGAATTCCCCGTTGTTGCCCTGATTGACGAATGGATGACGGAAGATGGCCGTGTTGAAACCCGCGATGAAAATGCAGATTTAGGCGGCACCATGCGCCTAGGCGCACAGCGCTGTGAACTGAAAGAGGGCAGCTTGGCCGCCCGCATCTATGGCAATACCGAGATTTCTGAGCGTCATCGTCATCGCTACGAAGTCAACAATCATTATGTGCCGCGTTTAGAAGACGCAGGTCTGGTGATCGGTGGGGTATCTGCAGGACATGAGCGCCTAGTGGAAACCATTGAATTGCCAAATCACCCTTGGTTCTTTGCGTGTCAATTCCATCCGGAGTTTACCTCAACCCCAAGAAAAGGCCATCCGCTATTTATTTCTTTTGTTAAAGCGGCTTTGAAAAACAAGAAATAATTGTTTTGTTAGGAGATGGGTATGAAGTTATGTGGCTTTGAGGTGGGTTTAGACCACCCCTTGTTTTTGATTGCGGGTCCATGCGTGATCGAGAGCGAACAAATGGCTTTGGATACGGCCGGTCGATTGAAAGAGCTGACCGACGCGTTGGGCATTCCGTTTATTTATAAATCAAGCTACGACAAGGCCAATCGCTCTAGCGATGCGTCTTTCCGTGGGCTAGGGATGGATGAAGGGTTGCGCATTTTGTCTGAAGTAAAGCGCCAAATTCAAGTACCCATCTTGACCGATGTACACACCACGGAAGAGATTCCCATGGTGGCTGAGGTGGTGGACGTGTTGCAAACCCCCGCTTTCTTGGCGCGTCAGACCGACTTTATTCACGCGGTGGCCCAATCGGGCAAGCCGGTGAACATTAAAAAAGGTCAGTTTATGGCGCCAGAAGACATGGGCAATGTGATTGAGAAAGCGCGTTCTGCGGCCAAGGCCAAAGGTTTGCCAGAAGATTCATTCATGGTGTGTGAGCGCGGTGCCAGCTTTGGCTATCATAACCTGGTGTCGGACATGCGCTCGTTAATGATCATGCGTGGCACCCAGTGCCCTGTGGTGTTTGATGCCACTCACTCCGTGCAGCTGCCAGGTGCCCAAGGCGGTACTTCTGGTGGACGTCGTGAATTTGTGCCGGTGCTGGCGCGTGCCGCCGTGGCTTCTGGCGTGGCCGGGGTGTTTATGGAAACCCACCCCGACCCAAGTAAGGCGAAGTCGGACGGGCCTAACGCTTGGCCATTAGATAAAATGAGTGATTTATTGAGCACGCTGATCGAACTGGATCGATTGGTAAAGGCTCAAGGATTTATTGAACACAGTGTGTAGCTTAATCGTCTGTTTACTAACCTAAACAGACGATTTTTCATGCCAAGGGCTGACTATGGATGTGGCATTTATTAACCCAGAGCATTTGGTGCATTTTTTGCAGCTGCTGGCCTTCGATGACGAAAGCCAGGTGCCGGGAGAGTTTGAGCAAGTGCGAGAGCGTCTGTTAAACGACGACATGCCCTTGCACTTTGTGTTGACCGAAGTGTTGCCAATAGACAAAGCGTTTCGCGTCGATTGGAAAGACTTTGATGGCTTTATGGCCGGTATTGAAGAAATGACCAGCCGAGTAGGCTTAAGCGATGAGCTTTTGTCTGAGCTGGTGTTTGATGATGATTACGTTGAAGCGGCGATGCCGCAGGTGCAAAGTGCTTTTGAAGCCTATGGCCTAACCCTGTGGCGGATGGAAACCTCAATGGATGAATACATTGTGTTCCTGAGCCAAAGCGCAGACGATGCCCCTTTGAGTGGGCTGTTGGCAGAGCTGGGCCTGATGGCCAGCGCCAGCGATACCTTTTTTTGAGTTTTACTTGGTTGGGGCAGGGTGGGAAACGCTGCCTCACAAGCTTATTTAATGATTAGGAGATGAAATGAGTGCGATTATTGACATCGTGGCACGCGAAGTTTTAGATTCACGTGGCAACCCAACCGTAGAAGCGGACGTGTTGCTTGAATCAGGTGTGATGGGCCGTGCAGCGGTACCATCTGGCGCCTCTACCGGTGCCAAAGAAGCCTTAGAATTGCGTGACGGTGATTCAGCTCGTTACTTAGGTAAAGGTGTGTTGCAAGCGGTTCAAAACGTGAACAATGAAATTGCCCAAGCCTTGATCGGCGTGGATGCTTCTGAGCAAGCCTACATCGACCAAACCATGATTGAGTTGGACGGTACCGACACCAAGGGTCGTCTGGGTGCCAATGCGATCTTGGCAGTATCAATGGCGGTGGCGCGTGCAGCGGCTGAAGATGCAGGCCTGCCTTTGTACCGCTACCTAGGCGGTGCAGGCCCAATGGCCATGCCGGTGCCGATGATGAACGTCATCAACGGTGGCGCTCATGCCAACAACAGCTTAGACATTCAAGAGTTCATGATTTTACCGGTTGGCGTGCCTACGTTCCGTGAAGCCATGCGCTGTGGCGCTGAGATTTTCCATCACTTGAAAAAAATCTGTGATGACAAAGGCTTTGCCACGACCGTGGGCGATGAGGGTGGCTTTGCCCCTAACTTGCCTAGTCATGAAGACGCGATTAAGCTGATTATTGAAGCCATTGAAGCCGCTGGTTATGTGTCTGGTCAAGACGTGATGTTGGCCCTAGACTGCGCTGCCAGTGAGTTCTACAAAGATGGTCAATACCACTTAAGTGCCGAAGGCATGGCCTTGAATTCTGAGCAGTTTACCAACTACTTGGAAAGCCTGGTGGATAATTACCCCATTATCTCAATCGAAGACGGCATGGCCGAAGACGACTGGGACGGTTGGAAAATCTTGACCGACCGCTTAGGCAAGAAAATTCAGCTGGTGGGCGACGACCTATTCGTGACCAATCCTGCTATTTTGGCCGAAGGCATTGAGCAAGGTTTGGCGAACTCACTGTTGGTTAAGGTCAACCAAATTGGCACCTTGAGCGAAACCCTAAAAGCGGTTGATTTGGCCAAGCGTTCAGGCTATACCAGCGTGATGTCTCATCGTTCGGGCGAAACCGAAGACAACACCATTGCCGACCTGGCCGTGGCCACAAACTGCATGCAGATCAAAACCGGTTCATTGTCTCGTTCAGACCGCATGTCTAAATACAACCAACTGTTGCGTATTGAAGAAGAGTTGGGCGACGCCGCTTACTATCCAGGCCAAAAAGCCTTTTACCAATTAGGTTAATTGATTAGGATGGCTTTATGAGATGGGTGACCGTTTTTCTATTGGTGGTTTTGGTGTGGTTCCAACAGCGCCTCTGGTTAGACAAAGGCGGCTGGCAGGACGTTTGGCGTTTGCAAGAAAATGCCGTGATTCAAAATGACAACGTGGAGAAACTCACCCAGCGTAATAAAGAAATCGAAGCAGACATTCAAGATTTTAAAGAAGGTAAAGACGCCATTTCTGAGGTAGCCCGGGATGAAATGGGTTATATTGGTCAAGGTGAGGTTTTTTACCGGATTAAAGAATAATTAAGCGTCGTGAAAAAGTCACCCGTCATGGGTGGCTTTTTTTTCGCATCATGCAGGCAAGATAGAGGCAAGGAAAATGAAGGCAATCACGTTGGGTTCTGGTTGGATGGTGGTCACAGCGATCTGCTTTTCGCTGATGGGGGCTTTTGTGAAGGCGGGCTCGGCTTACTTTGGCCCGTTTGAATTGACATTTTGGCGGACCGCGTTTGGGGTCGTTTTTTTGGGTGGTTTGGCCTTGGCTCGAGGCTATTCGTTTTATACGCCGCACGTTAAAGCCCATATTGGTCGGGGCATTGCGGGTAGCTTAGGCATTTTATGCTTTTTTTATGCCTTGGTGCATCTGCCCTTGGCCACGGCGGTTACGCTGAACTATACCTCACCAATGGCCTTGGCGATTCTATCGGTGATCGTGCTGAAAGAACACCTTTCGCGCGGGGTGGTATTGGGTTTGGTGTTGGGTTTTGTGGGCGTGGCCTTATTGCTGCGACCGACCATGGGCGAAGATCAATTATGGTATGGCTTAGTGGGTTTGGCCGCGGGTTTTTTTGCGGGATGGGCTTATTTGCAGGTGCGCGAATTGACCAAGATGGGCGAAGAAGAATGGCGCATCGTGTTTTATTTTTCGGTGGTGTGTACCGTCATGGGTGCGTTATTGGCGACCTTTGATGGTTGGCATGCGGTGACTTGGGAAAACGTGTGGTATTTGCTTGGGCTTGGCGTCACCGCCACAGCGGGACAGATGTCCATGACGCGGGCGTATAAGGTTGGGCGCAAGTATTTGGTGGCGGCATTGTCTTATTTGAACGTGGTGTTTTCAACGCTGTTGGGCGTGCTGTGGCTGGGGGATGGGATTAGTATGCCAGAGGTGTTGGCGATGGTGATCATTGTGTTCAGCGGCATCATTACCGGGCGCAGTCGTGGCTAGCGGCTTGATTTAATGGCCCATAAAAAACCCAATCATAACGATTGGGTTTTTCTGCTTAACCAGCGATCTTAGATTTTGCTGCTTTTTTTAGAGTTTTGTAAAGATCTGGGTTTTGTTCTTTCAGCAAGTGAGAGATTTCTAGGTCTTCACGGCTGGCTTTTGCCAAGTCGATGCGTTCAATGTGCACCAAACGTAGCAATTCGCGAACGGGTTTAGGGATATTCCGGCCTGACTCATAACGAGAACCACCTGATTGAGTCACACCGATTTGGCTCCAGAACTCTTGTTGGTTCATGCCAAGACGTTTGCGTATGTCTCTTGGGTTTTCGATTTTATCAAAAGCTTTCATGCTTGTTTTCCTTTATCATATTAATAGAAAGTATGTGTGTTATTTTTAAATATACGCAATATATATCCAAAAATGAGAGAGTAATAATATAATATTATTTATTGTTAATTTAGGAAAGAACTTTTGTCAAACAAATGGTAATTAAGGTTGCTGTGTCATTGGGCTTATGGTTAAGATTTCATAGCCTGTTTCTGTCACAACCACCATGTGTTCCCACTGTGCTGACAAAGAGCGGTCTTTCGTTACTACCGTCCAGCCGTCGGCTAAAATACGCAAGTGTCTCTTGCCCTGGTTGATCATCGGTTCAATCGTGAAGATCATGCCCGGTTCTAGCGTCATGCCGGTACCTCTTTGGCCATAATGAACCACTTGTGGTGCTTCGTGGAAATTAAGACCGATGCCGTGGCCACAAAACTCTTGAACCACTGAGTAGCCACTGCTTTCCGCGTGTTGCTGAATCGCGAAACCTATGTCCCCTAACGTTGCGCCAGGCTTAACCTCTTCTATGCCCAACATCATGCATTCGTGCGTGATGCGTGCGAGGCGTTCAACGTGAGGGGCTACTTTGCCCACTAAAAACATGCGGCTGGAATCGCCGTGCCAGCCTTCTTTAGTGATGATGGTGACGTCGATGTTCATGGCGTCACCATTTTTTAAGGGTTTGTCATCGGGAATGCCGTGACAAATGACGTGATTGATCGAAGTGCACATTGACTTCGGAAAAGGCGTGCAGCCTTCGGGTGCGTAATTTAAAGTTGCTGGAGTGACACCTTGTACGTTTACTTGATAGTCATGCGCCAGTTGATTTAGTTCATTTGTGGTCACGCCCACTTTAACAAACGGAGTAATGTAATCTAACAACTGGGCGGCCAATTGGCCCGCTTCACGCATTTTTTGAATTTCAGCTTCTGTTTTAATGTGTACAGACATTGATGAAGTACCTATTTCCTATTGCTTAACCATGTTGTGCATGGTTAAGCCTTAAATTTTGTCACTGCCATTAATGACGACCAGATAATTAAATGCGGCATCATTATGAAATATGGCAATAAACACCTGCAAAGATATGATTTAAGTCAATTTTGCGCTTATTAAAGCAGTTGTGCAACCGCTTCTCTTATGCTGGGAGATTTCATGAAGGTCTCGCCAATCAGAAAAGTCTCTACCCCATGACGTCGCATTAAATCGACATCAGACTTAGAGCCGATGCCGCTTTCAGTGACAATCGTACGGTTTTGAATATGGGGCAATAGTACCAGAGTATTGTCTAAACTGACGTCAAATGTACGTAAATCTCTGTTATTAATGCCTAATAAAGGTGTGGTTAAAGGGGTACACTTTTGTAGTTCGGTCATATTGTGTACCTCAACCAGCACGCTCATGTTCAAAGCGTGGGCCGTCGCTTCGAAGGCCAGCATTTGTTCGGTAGAGAGTGCGGCCGCAATGAGCAAGATGGCATCGGCCTCCCAGTAGCGGGCCTGGTAGATTTGATACTCATCTATAATAAAGTCTTTGCGTAGCACAGGCAAATGACAGGCGTTACGGGCCGCTTGTAAATATTCAAAAGAGCCTTGAAAGTATTCTTCATCGGTTAACACCGACAGGCAGGCCGCACCGGCGGCCGCGTATTCTTGCGCAATCCAAGCGGGATCAAAGTCTGCGCGAATCAGGCCTTTTGAAGGGCTGGCTTTTTTAATTTCGGCAATGATGGCCGGCTGGCCTTCGGCGTGCTTGGCATGGATGGCTGCGGTAAAGTCACGCGGGGCCGGCTTGGCATGGGCTAGGGCTTTTAATTCAGCCAAAGGCAGTGCTTTTTGGTCGCGGTCGACTTCTAAGGCCTTGGTGGCTAAGATCTTCTCTAAAATATCTGACACAGCAGACTCCTTGTTGGTTATTGTTATTGATTAGGCCAAACGGAAAAATTTCAAGATGGTTTGGGGCAACCAATTGACATTTCCAGGGAAGGGGCCGCTGGCAAAGCCCACGTGGCCGCCTTCTTGGGGTTGTAATAAAGTTACACTATTTGAGACCATATTGGCGGTGGGCAGGGCTGAGGCCGGTAAAAATGGGTCGTTTTGCGCATTTAAGACCAGTGTGGGCTTTTGTATGTATTGTAAATAAGGCTTGGCGCTGGACTGGGTCCAGTAATCCATGGCGTTTTTAAAGCCGTGCATTGGCGCGGTCACAAGGTTGTCAAAAGCGGATAGGGTTTTTACCTGCAACACTGAATTCAGTTCAAATAGGTCGGGATGCGCCGACCACTGAATTTTGGCATTGCTTTTGAGGGTGTTGAGAAAGTAGGGGATGTAGACTCTTTTGGCAAAACCCTTACTAAGGGCATCGCTGGCCGCAACCAGATCTAAGGGCGCGCTGATCACCGCCGCGGCTTCGCACAGCGCGTCTTCTCGGGCTTCGCCCATGTACTTTGCCAGCATGTTGCCGCCTAGGGACACGCCAGCAGCATAAATTTTAGCATAGGTTTTTTTGAGGTGGGCCAAGACCCAGCGGGCTTCATCGGTGTCGCCGGAGTGGTAGGCGCGCCGGCCCAGATTAATGTTGTTGCCACAACCGCGAAAGTGAACCACCACGCCATTAAGGTTGGCGGCCGCCACGTGGTTCATTAAGGCCTTGGCGTAATGGCTATGGCTACTGCCTTCTAAACCGTGAAACAGCACCACCAGCGGCGCATCAGCGCGGCTGCTGTCAATGTAGTCGCAGGCCAAGGTGGTGCTTTGGTCCGGCGTGGGTAAATAGGTACGGCGATACTGTGGGGCGGGTGTGTTGATGCATTTGGACGACCAAATGGTTTGTAAATGCCCGCCTTTTAACCATTTCGGTGCGTGGTAGTCAGTAACGTTCATGGTGCTGATTCATTCAATAGGGAAGGTTTAGCCTTGTGCTGATTGTTGGTCGTATGCGTCTTTTAGGGCTTGGAAGAGGGCTTTAAAGGCCTTCGGCGCTTTATTAAGCTCCTGCTCTTTACGCGCGTTACGGATTAAGGTCCGTAGGTAAGAAATGTCGGCATCGGGGCAGTCGGCAATGACGGTGTTCAAGGCTTGGTCATCGGCCACCAGCTGCATGCGCAGCAGCTCAATGCGCTGCAGATAAGCATTGTGGGCGGCGTTGTCGCCTTTAAGGCGGGCCAAAAAAGCCTCAATCGGCTCAGGGTCCACGTCACGCATGATGCGGCCAATAAACTGCAGCTGGCGCTTCAGGGCGCCATTGGCGGTGATTTTTTTGTGCTGCTTTAGGGCATCCAATAAGTCTTCCGGCAACGGCATTTTCTTCAAGGTGTCAACCGACAGCTTGGTCAACTGCACGCCTAAGTCTTGTAGGTCGTCCATTTCTTTCTTTTTTTGGGTCTTGCTGACCCATTCTTCATTTTCACTCATCGCCGATGTCGCTAACTCACAATTAATAAGCTTAGATGATACCGAAATTGAGCGGACTTTACATCTTAATTCGACGGCATTTTTGGATTGGCTGTACAATAAGGCTTATTTTTTATCAAAAGAGTGCCATGTTTCATTACACAGAGAATCAATTACAAGACTTGACCCAAAGTGTTTTGGATCAAGCCAAGGCGGGCGGCGCCACGGCTGCGGATGTGGACGTGAGCGAAGGACATGGACAATCGGTGAGCGTACGCTTGCAAACCGTTGACCAAATTGAATATCAGCAAGACAAAGGCTTAGGCGTGACGGTGTACATTGGCCAGAAAAAAGGCTACGCCAGCACCGCCGACTTTTCTGAAGCCGCAGTGGCGGCGACGGTTAAGGCGGCCTTAAATATTGCCAAGTATACGGCGGCCGATGAGTTTGCTGGTTTGGCCGATGCGGCCTTAATGGCGACCCACGTGCCAGATCTAGACCTGTATCACCCTTGGGATGTGTCGGTAGAAGAAGCCATTACTTTAGCGCAAGGCTGTGAAGCGGCGGCACAGGCTTTTGATCCGCGGATGACCAATTCTGATGGCGCGGCGGTGAACGCCAACCACTACCAGTATGTGTACGGCAACAGCCATGGCTTTATGGCCGGGGCACGCACCAGCCGCCACAGTATTTCTTGTTCCATGGTGGCGAAAGACGCCGACGGCAGCATGCAGCGCGACTATTGGTATGACGTAGCGCGTAGCGCTGCCGATCTGGACGACATTCACGCCATCGGCGCCAAGGCGGCCGAGCGCACCGTGCGTCGCCTAGGCGCCAAAAAAATCAAAACCGGGCATTATCCGGTGGTGTTTGAGTCCACCGTGGCCTTGAGCCTGATCAGCCATTTAGTCGGTGCCTTAAGCGGTGGTGCTTTGTATCGTGAAGCCAGCTTTTTGTTAAACAGCTTGGGGACTAAGGTGCTGGCTGATTGGGTCAATATTACCGAGCAGCCACATGAGCAAAAAGGCTTTGGCAGCACCTATTTTGACGCCGAGGGCGTGGCCACACAGCCGCGCGACGTGATCAAAAATGGCGAAGTGATGGGCTACTTTTTAAGCAGCTATTCGGCTCGTAAGCTGGGCATGACCACCACTGCTAACGCCGGCGGCGCACACAGCCTGCATTTAAACCCAACTCACCCTGACTTACCTAGTTTGCTGAAAGAAATGGGCACTGGCCTATTGGTGACCGAGCTGATGGGGCAAGGGGTAAATGGCTTAACCGGTGATTACTCTCGTGGCGCTGCTGGTTTTTGGGTCGAAAACGGGGTCATTGTGCACCCAGTTGAAGAAATCACCATTGCCGGGCAGTTAAATGAGTTGTATCTAAATATGGTGGGCGTGGCCGATGACGTGGTTCGCCGTGGCGCTCATCGCGTTGGGTCGATCCTGATGGCCAACATGACGGTGGCGGGTGGCCAATAAGGCGGCGTGATTATTTTTATGTTTTATTGACAACTAAATGACATAACGGTGGTCAATGGGTATCAGTATGGGCCAAAATGGGTTTGGCCGATGACAATGAGAGAAGAAAACATGAACAGAGTTTTTGCGCAATCAACCGTATGGTGGAGTATTTTCCTGCTCAGCGCCATCGTGATGGGCAGCGCGCTATACGCCCAATACGTGATGTATATGGAGCCTTGCCCGCTGTGTATCTTCCAGCGGGTAGCGGTGATGGCCGTTGGCGCCTTGGCGCTGTTGTTCGCGCTGATTGGGTTTGTGACGCCTAAGCGTTGCGTGGCTTTACTGGGCAATGGTTTGATTAGCCTGGCGGCCTTGGTGGGCTTAGGCATCGCGGCGCAGCACATTTACATTCAAAACTTGCCGCCAGCCGAAGTGCCCGCCTGTGGACCTGGCCTGGACTTTATGGTGCAAACCATGCCGTTTAGCGACATGGTGGCCAAAGTATTGGGCGGCTCGGGAGAGTGTGCTTCGGTAGAGCCGATTATGGGCGTGCCGTTGCCAATATGGAGCGCCTTATTCTTTACCGCCGTGCTGGTGTGGCTATGGAGCAGCTGGTTTAAAAATCGCCCCAGCAAGTAAGTCTTGGTTTAAACCGAAAAATGCCCGCGGATGCGGGCATTTTTTGTGCGTGAGGGGTGACGGTTTAGTCGTTGCCCATCAAGGCGGTTAAGATGTGAATCAGGTTGGCAAATAAGTTGTACAAAGAGATGAACAAGGTCAGGGCCGCGCTGATGTAGCTGTCTTCGCCACCGTCAATGATGGCACGGGTTTGCCACATGATTAACAGCGAGCTGATGATCACAAAGCCAACCGATAGGGTTAGGCTTAAGGCCGGCAGCTGTAGGAAGAGGTTGGCGACCACGCCCACCATGACCACGATGATGCCAACGGTCATGAAGTTGCCCACGGCCGACATGTTGATTTTGTTGCTGCGGGCCAAGAAGGTCATGGCAAAGAAGGTGATGGCGGTAAGGCCGGCGGCCAGCATGATGATCTCATTGCCGTTGGCCATGCCCAAGGTTACCTGTAGGGTGGGCGCTAACAGTGCACCCATGCCAAAGGTGAGCACGAAAAATAGGGCGATGCCGACGTTGCTGTAGCGGTTTTTTTCAATCATAAACACCATGCCGTAGAAAAAGGCAAAAAAGGCGATGATGAACACCCAGCGGCTGTTAAAAACGTTCAGCAGTGAATATAAAAAGCCCGTGCTGGCGCTAAGGTAGGCGCCTAGCAGGCAAGGCACAAAGGCCACTGCGAGTAGGGCGTAGGTTTTGCTGAGCAATACCTGAGACGCAGATTTTTGGCTCTGGCCGCCAACCTGAGTATAGTCTCTCATTTGTGGTTCTTGCATGAGTCATCCTTCGTGAGTGTGAATAATATAAGGGTTTATTATAACCTGAGTTTTAAGGTTGTGTGGGCTCGGCGTGGTGTTTTAGCCTGACCATCACGCGGCCAAAATGGCTCAGCGCCTAGGCTGAAGCGCCGTTTAAACCGCCCCGCCTCAGTGTTTGCTGGAGCGCCAAATAGACCAAATAAGCCAAACGCTGTTGAAAAACGCCAGCATGTAGCCAATGAAGCCAAAGAATGAAAAGCCAAATATTTTGGGCCCCGCATTGATCGACATCACGATGGATGAGCCAATGATGAGGGAGCCGGTGACGATGCCCATGGTCAAGCGGTTGGCGCTTTTGTCAATTTGATGCCCAAACTGTTCTAGGCGTTTGACGTCTAAGTTGAGGCTAAGTTGCCCGCGCTTGAGCTTGCGGTTCAGGCCAGCAATGTTCGCGGGTAGGTCGCTGGCGAACTGGGCAAACATCCGTCCCTGTGCCTTGATTTTTTGCTGTAGGTGTTTCGGGCTAGCCTGTTCCTTGATGGCCGCCATCACCAAAGGCTTGGTGTGCGCCAGCAGCTGGAACTCGCCATCTAGGTTTTTGACCACGCCCTCTAGGGTGATTAAGGTTTTAAACAGCATCACCAAATCGGGGGGCAGCGTTAACTCATGCTCGCGCATCACGCTGGTGATGTCGTTAATCACCTGACTGATCTTGAGGTCTTTCATGGGGAGGTGTTCGTAGTTGAGCATCATCTCCAACACGTCCATCCCCAGCTGGGTTTCATCCGGTAAATCGCCCTGAGCCCAGTTGCTGAGCACAAACTGCATTTCAAACTGGTCTCTCTCAACCAATGCATTGATTAAGCTAATCAGCTCTTTGCGTCGAGTGTTGCCTAAATGCCCCACTAGGCCAAAGTCAATAAAGGTGATTTTGTGGTTGGCGCCCACCAGAATATTGCCTGGATGAGGGTCGGCATGGAAAAAGCCATGTTTTAAGATCATGCTTAAAATGGCGTCGGCGATGTGGCTGGCAATGTGATGACGATCGCTCTGGCTGAGTGACGCCAGATCAAGGTGCGTCAGCAGGGTGTCGGCAACGAAGCTTTCTACTAAAATGTCATGACTGGAATATTCGGGGTAGACCAGGGGAACGTTTACCATGGGGTCTTGACTAAAGGTATCATTGAAGCGTTGTAAGTAGCGACGCTCGATCGATAAATTAAGCTCTTTGGCCAGGCTTTTGGTAAAGTAGTGCAGCATTTGAGTGGGCTGATAACGACGCACTTCTGGTATTTCTGATTCCATAAGTTTGGTTAAATAGGTTAAAATGCGAAGGTCGGCCTGAATCTTGGTTTCGATGTTGGGTCGTTTGACCTTAACCACCACGTCCTCCCCTGTTTTGAGGGTGGCGCGATGCACCTGAGCAATCGACGCACTGCCAACGGGCTCAGGGCTGAAATAATCAAACACCGAAGAAATAGGCTGCTTCAGCCGTTCGGTAACCAATACTTGAATGACTTCTGTGCCCATGGGTTGGACGTCATTTTGTAGCTTGGCAAATTCGCTGGTCCATTCCGGTGGAAACATGTCGACCCGAGTAGACAAAATTTGGCCCAGCTTGATAAAGGTGGGCCCAAGCTCCTCGAAGGCCATACGAAATCGTTGTGGCGTGGTCATGTATTTTTTTTGAGTGGTATTGTGTTCGCTTAAGGCTTTTTTGTTAAATAACTTCATCAATTTCATGCGTTGGATAAAGCTGCCTAAGCCATGTTTGGCTAAAATGGTCACGATTTGCTTGAGTCGGGGTAAATCGCGTAGCGCAATGAAGGTTTTGGTGATCATAAACAGCCTTAGAATGGACGAAGCACAATGCCTAGAGAATAACATACCCTTATCGTGCGTACATCATGTTACGCGCGCTGAGGTTTTATATAGTGAATTTTATGAAAAAATATTGGCACAAGGCGTTTGCCTTGGTGTTGAGCGCTTGGGTTGGCCTGGCGCCAGCCGATCCGCTTGATGATTTGATTGCGCAAAAGCAGCAACAAAGCATTGTGATTAAAGGCCGTGGCGAAGCCATGCCAGTGGCCAGCGCCGCCAACACGCGCGACATGAATAAAGAGCAGGTTGGCGATTTAATCATGAACGCCATGGGGCTTTTGGGCGTGGCCTATAAGTTTGGCGGGTCTTCTCCCGCACAGGGCTTGGACTGCAGCGGGTTCATCCAATACATCTTTAAGCAATCGTTTCGTATTAACCTACCGCGAACCTCTGCAGAAATGGCCAAAGTGGGCCAGTCGGTGAGCCGTTCAGAACTGATGCCTGGCGATTTGGTGTTTTTTAACACGCGTGGCTTTGCCAACTCGCACGTGGGCCTGTATTTGGGTAATGATCGCTTTATTCAGTCGCCCCGTACCGGTAAAACGGTGGAGATTACCAGCATGACGAATAGCTACTGGTCTAAGCGTTTTAATGGTGCGCGCCGGATTAATCATCAAACCATGAATACGGCCAAGTTCGTTAAATAAGCGGCCGTTGGTCGGTTGAGGCTGAGTCGGCGCTTAGGGGCCGATTCAATGCTGTGCGTTTAAATAAAAGAAGAGTGTGAATGAGCTTACCTGAAATGCCCGTTTGGCGGGGCGAAGACGGCCAAATCGTGTCGTGCACCGAAAAAATTAAGGTGATGACCGAAAACCTAGAAGAGCTACAGCAGCTGGCTCAGGATGCGTTAGAAGACGCCATACTAATGGGCTGTACCGAAGCCCAGGTGAAAGATTATCTGGTGATTTTGATGCAAGGCTTGACCAACCCTTATCAAAAATAAGGACGCAGGCGGACAAAAAAGCCGAGGCAGACACGCTGCTTCGGCTTTTTTTGTGGCTCAGTGCCGCGGGCGGCAGGCTTAGCGGGCGGAGTACAGATGGTCCTGCATGATTTTTTCATACACGGCATCGGGCACGTACTGTCTAATCACCTCTTGCCAGTCTTTTGGGCCCACCATGCCTTTGACCATGGTCGAAGACACTTCGGCGTACTCGCGCGGCGGCATTAAAAACACGGTGGCCACGTCCGGCTGCATGTCTGAGTTAATGTAGCGCATCGAGCGCTCGTACTCATAGTCTGAAGCGGTGCGAATGCCGCGAACAATGTAATCGGCGTCGATGCTCTGGGCGTAGTTGACCAAAAACTGATGTTCAAACACCGCTATGCGCACGTTGGGGAAGCCGCGGGTGATGTCACGCAGCATGGACTGGCGTTCATCAATGCTGAAGGTACAACGTTTGTCGGGGTTGACCCCAATGGCCACGACGAGTTCGTCAAATAGGTCTTGCGCCTTACGAATCATCCATAGGTGGCCGTTGGTGGGGGGGTCAAAACTGCCGGCGTAAACGGCGCGTTTTTTTTGTTTGCTGGTACGCATGGGCTTTATCTCTTTTGTAGAATCACCGAACCGATAGAATAACCCGCACCAAAGCTAGACACAACGCCATAGTCGCCAGAGTTCATGCCTTCGTGGTGAAGATGTAGGGCAATGATGGAGCCAGCCGAGCTGGTGTTGGCGTACTGGTCTAGAATGATGGGGGCTTCTTCGCGCGTGGCCACCCGACCGAGGACGCGCTTGGCAATGAGCTCATTCATGCTGAGGTTGGCCTGGTGGAGCCAAAAG
Source organism: Neisseriaceae bacterium (assembly GCA_017991555.1). Taxonomy (GTDB): domain Bacteria; phylum Pseudomonadota; class Gammaproteobacteria; order Burkholderiales; family Neisseriaceae; genus JAGNPU01. The sequence continues at coordinate 110,004 of JAGOQM010000008.1, read as the reverse complement.
CGAGTGACCCGTTCTGCGGGTAGGTCCACGGCGTCTAAATGGCGCACGATGTGTTCACCCACTGCTGGGCAAACTTCTTTAAACACCTTACGGCCATTTTGCACGAATAACTTGTCTGAGTCATGGGCGTGTTCGGGCGCGCAGCGGTTTAAAAAGCCGGCGTTGTTGCGAATGCTGTTGGAAAACTGGGTCCACAGCTGACAGCCAATGATGTCAAAGCCGGTGTGTTCTGCGACCAGGTCGGCGCGTTCGACGATGACGGCGGTGGCGGCGTCGCCAAAAATGAAATGGCTGTCGCGTTCACGGAAGTTTAAATGGGCCGAGCAAATTTCGGCGTTGACCATGAGCACGCGCTTGGCCGAGCCAGCCACAATGGCATTTTGCGCGGTTTGTAAACCAAAGGTGGCGCTGGAGCAGGCCACGTTCATGTCAAAGGCAAAGCCTTCACAGCCGATGGCGGCCTGTATTTCTACGGACACAGCAGGGTAGGCACGCTGCATGTTGGAGCAGGCCACAATCACCATGTCGATGTCTGCGCCGGTTAGGCCGGCCTTGTTCAGCGCGGCCGTGGCTGCTTCTACCCCCATTTGGGCTTGAATGGACAACTCATCGTTACTGCGCTCAGGCAGGTTGGGGCGCATGAGGTTGGGGTCTAAAATCCCAGTTTTGTCTAACACGTAGCGGCTCTTAATGCCGGACGCTTTTTCAATAAACTCAGAGCTGGATTCGCGTAGCGCCTCAAGGCTGCCTGCGGCGATCTCGGCTTGGTGAGTGTCATTGTATTGGTTCACGTAAGCATTGAACGTGTGCACCAGCTCGTCATTGGAGATGGCGTGCGGTGGGGTGTATAAACCAGTGGCGCTGATGACTGCAGTGTTGAGCGACATGTGGTGTCCTCCTAAAAGACGCAGTATGGCTAAATAAACGCTTATTTTGGCCGCAACAGGGGATTAAAGCAACATGAAACGGCAGAAAGATTAGTGTGATTAGTTTACAAATAAGGTGTTTAAAGGGGAATTTATTGGGCTTAGGCGCTGTCTTAGCGTAAGCTGTCTTTATTTGGCAACCATTATTGATTAAAAAGGAGTATGCCATGCAAGAACCCATTATCATGCACGAAACGGGTCAGCCAGAGCCGACTTTAGATGCTCGAAAAGAAACCCTAATGGTCTACATTGCCGTTGCGGCAGGGCTAGTAACCGGCGGGGTTGGCACCATTATCGGGCTGATTTATGCCTATGTGCGCCGTAATGACATACAGGGCAGCATTTACCATAGCCACCTTAACTATCTGATTAAAACCATATGGATTACCTTTGGGCTAAGCGTGTTAGGGTTTTTAACCACGGTGATTTTGATTGGCTTCGTGATTATGTTTGCCGCATTTGTTTGGTACGTTTACCGAGTGATTTACGGTTTTGTTAAATGGAATGACCACCAAAGCGTGGTGGCTTAGTCAGCATGGTGTCGCCACACACGCCTGAGCCGACTTCATTGCCTCAGCCAACGGTGAATGCTCGGCAGGAAACGCTAATCGTTTACATTGCTTTTGTCGCCTCGATTTTCTTTAGCCTGTTTGCTTCGGTGATTGGGGTGATCTATGCCTACGTGCGCCGCAATGATTTAAAAGAAACGGTTTATTACAGCCACTTCAATTACCTCATTAGGCTATTCTGGTGGCAGCTAGGGCTTAGCTTTGTACCCATGCTGATGATTAGTTATGGCATTGTGCGCCCGCTGCTGCTGGCGCAAGAGCCCAGCATGGGCTGGCTGGTCGCGGCCATGGCTTGGGGCGGCGTGGTGTTGCTGTGGTTCTTAATCCGGCTGGTGTTGGGGCTGGTGCGATTCCAAGACGCTCGCCCGATTCATACGCCGTTAATTTAAGATGCCGTTAGCTTAAAGTTTTGGTCATTAAACCCGTCCTTGTGGACGGGTTTTTTTATGTTAGCCGGCTTGGCTAGGCCTAAATAAATGGCGTCATAGGCTTTCTATCTCTCATGCGGTTTGTGTATGGCAAAGTCAATGTTTTTATTGGTGCGTTGGGGGTGACGAGACACATTAAAAAAGCCTGTCTAGAAGACAGGCTTAGGGTCGTGCTTAGCTGGCGTGATCAAAATGGGCATCGTCGTTGGCTCCGGGCGGGTGGGTTAAAGGGTGGGTGGGAATAGGGCTCAGGCCGTGGCGTAAGCGCGCTTGATTACACTTGGCCTCGCCGGCCTGAAGCTCATGGCAGGGGGCTGGCCGTTGGTGGTAGATTTGGCAGCGGGTTTCGCCGCCAACGTCACCGCATAGGGCCTGACAGCGGGGCTGAGGCTGGTTGGTGCCGGCCATGCAACCGTAAAACGCATTGACCTGTTCGGTCAGCTCGGGCGCAATGCCTAAGGCATCGGCCTCGGCCCAGTAAAACGAGACCCTAAAGGTGGCGCAGCAGGCGCCGCAGCTGACGCAGGGGTTATTGCTTAAAGGATGATCACTCATGATTTTTTCTTTGCAAAAAAAGGCAGACCATGGACTCATGGTCCGGCCGAAAATAGTAAATAATCTGCTTTTTTTGTGTCAATTTATTTTTATTGTTGGCCTCAATTAATCGGCCTAAAGTGTTGGTTTTTTGCTCGTTTATGGCCGTTAAGGACAGACGCAGCAGATCGGGGTGGCGGGCGTGACGCCGCTCATGAGATGACTTTATAAAATGCTAAGCCACTCGTTCTGGGGATGTAAGTCATAAGCATAGCAGAAGGGCGTGGTAGTGCAAGTCTTAAGTGCTTGTATTTATTTGAATGATTTGATTTTTGGTGTGGGCGTCGGCCTTGGTGGCCCACGCCCACCTGCTGGGCCCACGGCCAGCAATAAGGCTATGGTACGGATGGCTTAGGGGCGGTGGTGGTGAGAATTTGCTGCTGGGCGAGGCCGGCCAAGTAGATGTGGGCGGTCACGGTCACGCTTAGGCCCAGTGCTTGAGCGCAGTCTTTGGCCACTTCCTGGGTCAGGTATTCAATGTCGCGCACGATGGGATGGCCAATGTAACCTTTAAAATAGGCTTCTAGAGAAAACAGTTCTAAAAATCGATCGTTGGCCTGATAGCGAATGCTCATGGTGGAACCTGGACCAGGGTTATGGCTGGCAGGGCACAGTTCTGGCAGGGTCATGATGTGGGTTTGTTCACTGTGCATGTGTGGGTTGGGGTTGTTGATCGTTTTTAACGGCTGCTGGTGATGGGGCGAATGGTAGTCGCTGGGCCCATCGGGCAACAGCATGTGATTGGCAGAGGCGGTCATATCAGGCTTTCTTGGGTTTATTAAAAAGTAACGCCGCACGGCGGCGGGGCTGCCAGACCATCACGGCAGCAATGCTGAACTTGGCCAGCACGTCGGCAAAAATAATTTGGGTCATGATGCCGGGGCTCAAGACGCCCCAGAAAGCCAGCAGCGTAAATGCCGTGCTGTCTAAGGGCACACCCACGGCGTTGCTGCATAAGGCTTTAATCGGCCAAGAGCGATGCTTGAGCTTTTGGAAGGTGACGGTGGCGGCGAGCTCGCTGATGAGAATGGAGGCAAAAGAGGCGATTAAAAATCGAGTGGGGGTGCCGAAAAAATGGCTGTATAAGGTGTTGACCAATAAGGCCAGCGCGATGGCCCAAAGCACCGGCCGTAAGCCATATTGATGGAGGCGGTCGCGTAGGGTAAACACGGCCGCGAAAAAGACGGTCCCTAGGCTTAAGAGCCCAAACCAAGGCAGTGGTATAAACGTGTCTAAAAAAATGTTGGCCAGCAGTACGGCCAGCACATAGGCAGTGAGCCAGAGATAAAGCATGTCATCCTCAGCTTAGGCCACCAGATTCATCCAGTGCCCAGGTGATCAAAAAAGAGCCAGCACAAGGACGGTGTCCTAAGCCAGAAGGGCCATTCTAACAAGCCTATAGCGTAGACACAATGCTTTCTTTTCTTTACCATCGACGCCATCTCACACTCTTTTTTAGGACGGACGATGCGTCATCAATCTGAGCGCTTTTTGGTGCTGTACTGCGGCGGCACCATTGGTATGGTGGCCAGTGAAGCCGGCTTGGTGCCGAATCTGGACACCGTGCGGCAGGCGTTGGCCCAGTATGGCCAGCACCTTGATCTGGATTTTTATGCTTTTTCGCCGCTGATTGATTCGTCGGCCATTACCCTGGCCGACATGGCGGCGCTGTTGGCCAAGATTCAGCAGCATTGGCATGAGTATGTGGGGTTTTTGGTGATTCACGGCACCGACACCATGGCCTACACTGCTTCTGTGCTGGCGTTTGCTTTGGCCGGGGCGGATAAGCCAGTGGTATTGACGGGCTCGCAAAAACCGTTGCTGGCCGCCGTCAGCGATGGACCGAGCAATTTGCAGCAGGCCTTAGCAGCGTTGACTTTGCCAGGTTTTCAAGGGGTAGGGGTGGTGTTTGATGGGCAGCTCTTACACGGCGCAGCGGTCAAAAAAACCGACGCCATTGCATTTAACGCCTTTAGTAGCCCCAATTGGCCCGCTTTGGCACAGTACCAAGCGGCGGGTTGGCAGACCGGTGTTTTGCCTCCGGCATCAGGCTCGCTGAACCTAGCCGTTACCCTGCAGCCAACCGCTAAGGTGGCCACCTATGTGCTGACGCCAGGGGCCAACAGCGACTACATTGGCCATAGCCTACAGCGCGATCAGCCGCAGGCTGCGGTGTTGCTCACCTATGGTAATGGCAATGGGCCCAGTACGGCATCTTTTATCGCCGCGATGGCGACCTATGTCGATCAAGGCGGGGTGTTGGTGAACGTGAGCCAGGTCAATCGAGGCTTGGTGGCGCCGATTTATGCCCAAGGGTCGGCCCTCAGTGCCGCGGGTGCGGTCGCCGGCGGCGGCTTAACCTTAGAGGCGACCTGGGCCAAGCTGACCGTGGGCATTAGCTTAGGTCTGGCTGGACCGCAGCTGGCCGCTTGGTTTGCGGCCGACTTGCTGGGTGAATGGGCTTTTGGTCAAGGCTAGCAGCATTGCCTAATAGGGTAGGCCCACATAGTTTTCTGCTAAGACGCGGGCAGCATGTTCGGATTGAATGAGCTGTTGGAACTCTGCTTCCTGCATTTTCTGGGTGAAGGCATCGTTGTCGTCAAAACGGTGCAGCAGTTTGGTCATCCACCAAGAAAAACGTTCACCGCCCCAAATGCGTTTCAGACAGCGCGCCGAATAGCCATCGATCCCATGCTCGCTGCGTTCTAAAAAGTAGCTGCTCAAAGCGTCGGCCAAGTACAGAACGTCACTGGCGGCCAGGTTTAAGCCTTTGGCTCCGGTTGGTGGCACGATGTGGGCGGCGTCGCCGGCCAAGAACAAGCGGCCATGGCGCAAGGGTTCGGACACAAAGCTGCGTAAGGGCGCGATGCTTTTTTCGATGCTGGGCCCAGTTTCTAGGCGCGCTGCCGCTTCAGGATCAATTCGCTGGCTCAGCTCATCCCAAAACCGTTCGTCAGACCAGTTTTCGACTTTTTCGGTCAGTGGCACCTGCAGGTAATAGCGGCTGCGTTCGGCCGAGCGCTGGCTGCATAAGGCAAAGCCACGCTCATGGTGGGCGTAAATTAATTCGTCTGACACCGGTTTGGTGTCAGACAATAGTCCTAGCCAGCCAAAAGGATAGACGCGCTCAAACACTTTTTGTACCTTGGCGGGCATGCTCTGGCGGCAAACGCCATGAAAACCATCGCAGCCGGCAATAAAGTCACAGTCAAGGCGCTTGGCCACGCCCTGATGCGTAAAGGTCACGTAGGGTGCTTGGCCATCAAAGTCGTGCAGGGCCACGTCTGCGGCTTCGTAATAGGTGGGGGTGCCGTCGGCCTGTCGTGCGGCCATGAGGTCGCGGGTGACTTCGGTTTGGCCATAAACCACGACCGCGCGATCAATGAGTTTTTTAAAATCAATGCGGTGTTTTTCACCGTGAAAAACCAGCTCGATGCCTTCGTGAACCAAGCCTTCTTGATGCAGGCGGGTGGCGACGCCCGCCCGCTCTAAACCATCCACGGTAACGCTTTCTAATACACCCGCGCGAATGCGGCCCAGCACGTAGTCACCGCTTTGCCGCTCTAAAATCACGTTGTCGATGCCGGCCTTGGTCAAAAGCTGGCCCAGTAATAGGCCGGATGGCCCAGCGCCAATAATGGCTACTTGCGTTCTCATCTTTATGACTCCCTGTAGGGGTTTATTTTATGGGTATGAACGGATTATGAGTGGTGCCTGTACAAAGATCTAGGCTGGAACTGTTCTAACAGCTATTAACTATGCTTATGAGGTTTCATTCAGGTATAAAAAAACCACCGCTGGCGGTGGTTTTTTGGGGCTTGTTGGCGTCACCGTTGGCGATTGGCCAAACCGTCGCCGTCCTTAGGGTGTAAGCGCACGAACAGGAGGGTCGTCGCCAAGGTAATCAAGCCAATGGCGATGAAGGTCGCTTGGAAGGCTTGAGTGACCGAAGAGACTGAACGCCAAGGTGCGTTTTGAAATAGGCTCAGCATCATGGCGCTGAGGGCGATGCCAATGCTGATGGCCAACTGTTGGTTGGCTGCCATCAGGCTATTGCCACTGCTGGTTTGGTGCTGGCGCAGCTTGGCCAAGGTGAGGGTGTTCATGGCGCTGAACTGGACAGAGTTGCCTAGGCCCATGACGAACAGCAGCACAATGAAGCCCCATAAGGATAAGCTGGCGGCGCTGAAGCCCAAAATGATGATGAGGGCGCTGAGCAAGCAGGTGTTGCTGATGAGGATGGTGCGATAGCCGTAGGCGTACATGAGTTTTTTAATCCATGGCTTCATCATGATGCCTGCTACCGCCATTGGCACCAACAGCCAGCCAGATTGGGAGGGCGTATAGCCTAAGGCCACCTGTAAGAATAAAGGCAATAAAAACGGCAGGGCGCTGATGCCTAAGCGTGCCGCAAGGTTGCCATAAAGCCCGATTCTGTAAGTGCGGACCTGAAACAGGTGCAGTGGAAACAGGGCGTTGTGCTGCGTTTGGGCGTGGTGGCGGTAGCCCCAGAGCAGGCCCACGCTGGCCACTAGAGTGGCCCAGGCATATGGATTACTAGGGCCTTGGGTTAAACGTTCTAGGCCAAGGGTGAGGGCGAAGGCGGCCGAAGCGAACCAAAGAAAGCCGCGCCCATCGAAAGTGGCTTCTGGCTGCTTGAAGTCAGGCATGTAGCGGGTGCCAAGGATGAGGCTCAACAGGCCGATGGGCAAGTTAATCAAGAAAATCCAATGCCAGCTGGCCAGTTCGACCAGGTAGCCGCCCATGAGGGGGCCCAAGATGGGGCCGAGCAGGGCCGGCATGATGGCATAGTTTAACACGCCCAGTAGTTCTGACTTAGGGTAGGTGCGAATGAGGGCCAGCCGCGCCACCGGGGTTAGCATGGCGCCGCCGATGCCCTGAATAATGCGGGCCCCAACCAGCAGGTTAAGGCTAGGGGCCAAGGCGCACAGGAGAGACCCGAGACTAAATAGGCCAATGGCCAGCAAAAATACTTTTTTGGTGCCAATACGGTCAGACAAATAGCCACTGATGGGAATGCACAGGGCCAAGGTCAGCGCATAGCTGATGATCGTGGCCTGCATGTTGAGCGGCGACTCATTCAGGTCGAGCGCAATGGCGGGCAGGGCCGTGTTCAGAATGGTGGTGTCCAACATCTGCATGAAAATCACCATGCTTAACAGCAGGGGCAAGACGGGACTGCGTTGATCGATCGGTGTGGGCATAGGTTAAAGGTCATAGGATAGAGGGTTGAGCTTACCTTGCTTGATGCCCCAAAACAAGCGCATCGCCCTGATAACGCTTATGTCGTTAGGCATGAGCGAGGCGCTGAGGCGTACTGGGATTAGGGCCGTAGTGCCAGCGGCGGTGGGTGGTTGGCGACCAAGGGCTGAGCTTGTTCATAGGCATAGGCTAATTGCAGCAGTTCAAAGTCGTGCCGGGGTTTGCCAATGACCTGGATGCCCATCGGCAGGCCTTGTTGGTTAAAGCCAGCAGGTAGGGCTACTACAGGGCTGCCGCACAGCGTCCATGGGGTGACGACTTCCATCCAGCGATGATAGGTGTCCATGGCTTTGCCGGCAATACTTTGGGGCCAGCGTTCGGTTTTGGCGAAAGGGTAGCACTGGGCAGTGGGCATGGCCAGATAGTCGTAGTCGCCAAATAAGGCCTGTACTTTGGCATACCACTCGCTGCGCAGCAGGCTGGCGGCATACAGCTGTCCTGCGCCGTAGGTTAGAGAACCTTCATATTCAAAGATGACTTCGGGCTTAAGATGGGGCCGCTGCTGTGGGTCATCGTAAAGCGGTTTCAGCTGTGCGGTTCGAAAATGACGATGGGGGAGCCAGCAGTCGCGCCACAGGGTTTCGCCATCCATTGGTGCCCTAATGGCCTCAATGCTTAAGCCCATCTGACCCAGCGCCTCTAAGGCATGCTGGCAGACGCTTAACACCTCGTCGGCCATGGCCAGATGGCCGTCCCAATCGGCCAGCCAGGCCAGTCGCTTGCCCTGTTGGCGGCTGTCTAGATGAGCGTGTACGTTCCAATAGGTTAAGGCTTGGAGCTTAGGGTCGGGCGGTAGCGAAGTGGGTACGGCGGCATCGTAACCGGCTTGAGTGGCCAATAGCAAAGCCAAATCGGGCACGCTTCTGGCCATGGGGCCAAGGGTGCCGAGCTGATTCAGAAAGCGTTCTGGCGCGGGGGCGGGCACTCGGCCCCAGGAGGGGCGCAGGCCAAACACATTGCACCAGCCAGCCGGGTTGCGCAGCGAGCCCATGAAGTCGCTGCCATCTGCCACGGGCAGCATGCGCAAGGCGAGGGCGCAGGCGGCCCCACCGCTGCTGCCACCGGCGGACTTACTGGGGTCGTAGGGGTTGCCGGTGGCGCCATAAACGGGGTTGTAGGTGTGTGAACCATAGCCAAACTCGGGCGTGTTGGTTTTGCCAATGATGATGGCGCCGGCCTGTTTGAGGCGTTGCACCATCAGGCTATCCGTACTGGGGATGTGGTGCTGGTAGAGGGGGCTGCCCAAGGTGGTGGGGATGCCTGCAGTGGCTTCTAAGTCTTTAATCGCCAGCGGCATGCCATGTAGCCACCCGTGATCTTGGCCACGATCGAGGGCCTGGTCTTTTTGGCGTGCCTGCTGTAACAGCTGGGCCTCATCTTGCAGGGCGACAATGGCCGTCACCTTTGGGTTGACGCGCCGAATTTGGGCCAAATAAGCCGCCATTACGGCTTCGCAAGACAGGCTGCGTTGATGAATGCACTGGGACAGCAGCCAGGCGGGTAAGTCGACGATGCGGGCGGGCAGGGTAGACATGACTATTCCTTGGTGTCGATAAAAGGTAATGATTAGTACGTTAGCATTTTTATGGGCGTCGACTAAGGCATAAAAAAACGGGCCCAGTATCAACTGAGCCCGTTCGGGGTTAAGCTTGCTTAGTCAAAGGCAATTTGACCGTCTTTTACCGTAATGCTAATGGTTTGATTCGGGCCAAATTGGCCGGCCAGTAACGCCTTGGCCAGAGGGTTTTCGATTTCGCTTTGGATGGCGCGTTTGAGCGGGCGAGCCCCGTAGACAGGGTCAAAGCCAGCCTTGGCTAATTCATCTAAAGCGTCTTCGTCGATTTGCATGTGCAAGTCCATCTGTGCCAAACGCTGAGCCAGTTTTTGCAACTGGATGTTGGCGATGGCGCGAATGTTGGCCTGATCCAAACCGTGGAACACCACGACCTCATCAATACGGTTGATGAGCTCTGGGCGGAAATGGGCTTTAACCTCTTCCATGACCGCGGCCTTCATGCCAGCGTAGTCGTTGTTGTCCATGCTTTGGATTTGCTGACTGCCAATGTTCGACGTCATCACAATCACCGTGTTTTTAAAGTCAACGGTGCGGCCTTGGCCATCGGTCAGGCGACCATCATCCAATACCTGTAGCAAAATGTTAAACACGTCTGGGTGGGCTTTTTCCACCTCATCCAGCAGAATTACGCTGTAGGGCTTACGGCGAACCTGCTCGGTTAAGTAGCCGCCTTCTTCATAGCCCACGTAGCCAGGAGGCGCACCGATCAAACGCGCAATCGAGTGTTTCTCCATGTATTCCGACATGTCGATTCGAATCAAATGGTCTTCGCCATCAAACATAAAGTTGGCCAAGGTTTTGCACAGTTCGGTTTTACCCACGCCGGTTGGGCCCAAGAACAAAAAGCTGCCGTAAGGACGGTTAGGGTCGCCGAGGCCAGAACGAGAGCGACGGATCGCATCCGAAACCGCGTGTACGGCTTCTTCTTGGCCCACCACGCGCTGGTGTAAAACGTCTTCCATGCGCAACAGTTTGGCCCGTTCGCCTTCCATCATTTTCGACACCGGAATGCCGGTCATGCGGCTGACCACTTCGGCAATCTCTTCCGAGCCAACCTGCGTGCGCAATAATTGGTTAGGCACTTCGTCTTGCGCCTTGTTTTCAGCGGCTTTAAGCTGGGCTTCGAGTTCGGGAAGCTCAGCGTATTGCAGCTTGGCCATCTCTTCCCATTTGCCGTCGCGCTGTAGGGCCGCCATTTTGATCTTTAATTGATCAATGGCTTCCTTAATGCCTTTGCTGCCCTGAGCGGTGGCTTTTTCAGCCTTCCAGATTTCGTCTAGGTCGGCATATTCTTTGCTGAGGCTGTCGATTTCCTGTTCGATCAGCGCCAAGCGTTTTTTACTGGCGTCGTCTTCTTCTTTACGCACCGCTTCGCGCTCAATTTTGAGCTGAATGATGCGTCGATCCAGCTTGTCCATGCTTTCTGGCTTAGACTCAATCTCCATTTTAATCAGGCTGGCGGCCTCGTCGACTAGGTCAATGGCCTTGTCGGGCAGGAAGCGATCGGTAATGTAGCGGCTAGACAGTTCGGCTGCGGCCACAATGGCCGGGTCGGTAATGTCTACCCCGTGGTGAATCTCATAGCGCTCTTTCAGCCCACGCAAAATCGCAATGGTGTCTTCAACGGTGGGTTCTTTCACCATCACCTTTTGGAAACGACGTTCTAAGGCTGCGTCTTTTTCAATGTACTGACGGTATTCGTCCAAAGTTGTCGCACCCAGGCAGTGTAGCTCACCGCGCGCTAGGGCCGGTTTGAGCATATTGCCCGCGTCCATGGCGCCATCGGTTTTGCCGGCACCCACCAGCATGTGAATCTCGTCAATGAAGATCAGCGTATTGCCATCATCTTTAGCCAAATCATTCAAGACCGCTTTGAGGCGTTCTTCGAACTCACCACGGTATTTGGCACCGGCAATCAAGGCAGCCAGGTCCAGCACCAACAGGCGTTTGTGGCGTAGGCTCTCAGGCACCTCACCGTCCACGATGCGTTGGGCCAGGCCTTCAACAATGGCGGTCTTGCCCACGCCCGGTTCGCCGATCAGCACTGGATTGTTTTTGGTGCGGCGTTGTAAAATTTGGATGGCGCGGCGAATTTCATCGTCGCGGCCAATCACCGGGTCAATCTTGCCCTGACGTGCCCGTTCGGTTAAGTCGGTGGTGTATTTTTTCAAGGCCTCACGCTGGTCTTCGGCGTTGGCGCTGTCCACGCTTTGGCCACCACGAATCGCGTCGATGGCTTGGTTCAGCTTGGCTTCTGTAGCGCCAGCATCTTTTAACAGCTTGCCGGTGGCGCCGTTTTCTTGCACCAGAGCCAACACAAACAGCTCGCTGGCAATGTAGTCGTCGCCGCGTTTGGTGGCGGCTTTATCGGTTAGGTTTAACACGTTGATTAATTCACGCGAAGGCGTGAGCTCACCGCCTTGGCCGCTGACCTTAGGCAGGGCGTTGAGGCTGTGGTTTAAGCTGGTGCGGATTTTATTGACGCTGACCCCCGCTTGGGCCAATAGGGCAGCGGTGCTGCTGCCATCATCGTCCAACATGGCGGCCAAAACGTGGCTGGCTTCTAAGTAGCCATGGTCTTGGGCCAGCGCCATGCTTTGAGCATCTTGTAAGGCTTGCTGAAATTTTGCAGTAAATTTTTCAGGACGCATAAGAATTCTCTCCTAAAGAGGTTGTTTTCATGTGTCTTTATATGGGGTTATAGGCGTATAAATCAAGCCTGTTTACCTATTATTTTATGCCTTAAGGCATAAAAAAACCGCCGCAGTTTAATCTGGGCGGTTTTTTAAGGCCATTAGGCTTATTTCGCAGCGTTAAGTAATGCTTGTACCTGTAGCTGTGCCTTTTCTTCCTTAATGCGGTTTTCGATTGCGCCTTGAATGGCTTCAAACGGCGGCAGGCTCATGTCTTGGCGTTCGTCGACCAGCTTGACCAAAAGGAACTGATTGCTGAGGTTAATCGGCTCCTCGGTGATTTGACCTTTTTGTAAGGTGCTGGTGATTTGGCTCATGACCGCCGGGAGGCTGCTGACTTTAAGCCAGTCAGCGCTTTGCTTGGTTTGCTTTTGTTCTTGCAGTAAGGTTTCAAACGGCTTGCCGGCTTTTAGCTCGGCCAAGGCCTGTTTGGCTAGGGCTTCGCTGGGGAACAAGACCTGTTGAAACACGACTTCGCGGCTGAGGTTTTTATGCGCCGCTTGTAGTTCTTCGGTAGAGGCGGTGGCTTCGCGTTTTAATTGATTGAGTAATTCAACCGCATAAAACTCAGATTCAAAGTTTTCATAGGCCAGCTTCACCTGAGCGTCATCCTTCAATCCTTGCTTGAAGGCAGCCTGCATCATGATTTCTTTTTGCAAGAGGTCGGCACGAACCTGCTGGAACAGTTCTGGCAGCATTTCTTCCGGCACCATTTGCCCACGAGCGGCATAGGCCTGTAGCTGTTCGTCTAAAGCCAGGCTCACGCGTTCATCGCTCACGTTGGGGGGCGTCATGGGCGCGCTGCTTTGGGTGGCCCAGGTCACGGCCGAGCCGGCCAGGGCGATGCCTAGGGCGAGGGTGATGAGTTTTTTCTTCATTGGGCAACCTTTTCAACGGCGGTCAATAATTTTTCTTGGCGTAGCTGGTTGGTCAGTTCGTCCTTCATGAACTTGAAGGGTTTGCTGCCTTCGATGCTGCGTTCGCGGTGAATTTTAAACAACACGTACTCGCCTTCAACCGCTATGGGCTGGCGCGTCACCTGGCCGGCACGTAAGTCGTTAATCACTGCGCTCATGCTTTCTGGTAGCTGTGCCATGTGGCTTTGGGCTAGCCACATGCCGTTTGGCTCAGGCTGTTTTTGTGCCTTGGCTAAGGCTTCAAACGACTGGCCTTTACGCAGCTGGGTCAGGGCTTGTTTGGCTTCTGCTTCGCTTGGGAACGACAAAATGCCGACTTTGCGCTCGATGAAGTGTTGTTGGTAGGCCTGACGTAATTCTGCTTCGCTGACGGTGATTTTCTCAGCCGCATCACGAACCCAGGCGTTGGCATAAAAATTAGCCACGGCATTTTCGTGGCGCATTTTAACCGCTGGTTTTTGATCCAGACCTTGTTTGATGGCTTCGGCCTTCAACACGTCGGCGCTGCTTAAGTTATTGCGCAACTGATTTTTAAGTTCGGTTATTTGGGCGGGCGCAATGGGTTCGTTAGGCTGGCTGAGCTTGGCCATGGCTAAGTATTGTGCCAGCGCCGCCTCTACGCGCGCTTCAGGAACGGTGGGGGCTGCTGAGGCTTGTGCCATCATCAGGCCTAATGCGCTGATGCCGATTAATTTTTGGAACATGGGTCAATCCTTCAATGGTGACACACAAAACAGCACATGCTTTCTTTGTCATCGAAGACGTTGAAAGGAATGTGCTGTTTGATTGATTAATGCCGGGCCCGGGTAGGGCGGTTACGGTCAAGCTTACTTAATGTTGGCTTTTTCGAACAGGGTTTGTACTGAAGCATCAATTTTTTCTTTTTGCAAATTGCCAGTCAGTGGGCCTTTAACTTCATCTAGCTTAGGAATGGCGGTTTTGCGTTTGTCGTTTAATTGGAATAAAACGTAGTTGTCACCCATTTTTACTGGGGCTTTGGTGTAGGCGTTTTTGCTTAAAGGATTCACCGCAGTGTAAATGGCTGGTGCGAACTGTTGAAACTCTTTTAAGTTAGTATACGTGTCGATCAAGCCACCAGTGGTTTTTGCCGCAGGGTCAATTGAAACGGCTTTGGCCACGTCCGCAAATTTTTTGCCTTGGTTAAGCTGGGTTAAGGCTTTTTTAGCGTCGGCGTCAGAAGCGGTGATGATTTGGCTCAGCTTCACTTCTTGAGTGCCGCTTAGGTTTTTGACGATGGTGTCGTAAACGCCTTTAACTTCAGCATCGGTCACTGGGTTTTTCTTCAAAACGTCGGCCATGTAAGAGCGAACCAATAGTTCTTCTTTGATGTTTTCGATGTCTTGTTTGTATTCAGGCTGTTTGTCTAGGCCTTGTTTTTTGGCGTCGGCAATCACGCTGTCGTAAACCTGTTTGTATTCGGTGGTTTTATCCAAGCCTAATTTTTTGGCTTCTTGAACGATTAAGGTGTTGGCCACGATTTGCATTTTTAGGTTTTCGCGCAGCTCAGGCGAATCTTTAACATTACCTTGGGTTTGGGCGCTAACGGCCTTTACTTGCTCGTCCAATACTTTTTGATCGATGGCTTGGCCATTAACGGTCACAAATGGTGCAGCAAGTACAGAGCCCGAGAATAAGGCACCGGCTAGGGTTAGGCTGATTAGTGTTTTTTTCATAATGGTCCTTTGGTTTAGCTAAAGTATTCATCAGAAGTGAGCGCTTTGATGCTCAGTGCATGAATTTGGTTGGTTTTAAAAAGGTCGCTCAACGGTTCATTGACAATGCGTTGTCTCTGGATACGATTGGCTGTTTTAAAGGCATCGCTGACCACAATCACCGCATAATGTCCACCGCCTTGGTTGCCAGCGTGACCTATATGTAAATGACTCTCATCAATGATTTCTAAATGTACTGGTGAGAGTGCTTTTTTCAAGCTTTGTTCAATTAATACCGCTGTATTATGCATGGTTTCTTTTAAATTATTCAATCAAATGGTTATTTATCAGAGGTTTTGGGTAAATATTTGGCCAGATAGAAAGATTGTGCAACAAAAAAGGCAAACATTAAACCCATAGACCCAAACGTTTTGTAAGTGACCCACTGGTCAAAGCTGAACTGGTAGGCGACGGCCAGGTTAATCAGGCCCATGACCAAGAAGAAAAGGGTCCAAATATAGGCCAGATTTTTCCACACAAATTCAGGTAGGGTGAGTTCCTTGCCTAAAAGCAGTTTGATGCCGTTTTTACCCACCATGTGGCTGATTAAAATAGACAGGCCCATGGCCCAAAACAGCAGGCTGGGTTTCCACATAATGAACACAGGGTTGTTCAAAATAATGGTCGCGCCCCCAAATACCACAATCAAACCGAGGCTAATCCACTGCATGGTTTCTAGTTTTTTATACTTAAACCAGCTGTATCCCGCTTGAATGATGCCAATCACCACGGCCACTGCGGTGGCCAAACGAACGTCTTTGGTGTACCAATAAGTAACGAAAAATAAGATAAGGGCCAAAAAGTCGGCAAATATTTTCATGGGTGGGGCGGGCTTCATAAAGTACAATAAGATTAGTTTGTACCTTCTTTGGGTAGAAAGTTCAAGTTTAATCTGGTTTGGCTGCCTGCAAAAGGGGTGGTTAAGCCCTGCTGTAGAAAGCCTAGCAGGCATTTGAAAGTTAAGGAGTATGGCGTTGGCAAGAGTGGCATTAGGGGTAGAGTACGATGGCCGTTTGTTTCATGGTTGGCAGCGACAAAAAGAAGGCGTGCCCACGGTTCAGGCGGCACTAGAATACGCCCTGGCTCAGGTGTGTGGCCAAAGCGTGGGGGTGATTGCGGCGGGGCGTACCGATACGGGTGTGCATGCCTTAATGCAGGTGGTACACTTTGATGCCCCCGTAACGCGGCCGTTGACTGCATGGATACGGGGCGTGAACGCCCATTTGCCGAGCGGGGTGAGCGTCCAAGAGGCGCAAGAGGTGGCCGCTGATTTTCATGCCCGCTTTGATGCCTACGAGCGTCACTATCGCTATGTCTTACTGAGTGCGCCAGCGCGGCCCGCTTTATTGGCGGGTAAAGTCGGCTGGACTCACTATGCCTTAGACGTGGCCAAAATGCAGGCCGCCGCCAGCCTGTTGCTGGGTGAGCATGATTTTTCTAGCTTTAGGGCCTCAGAGTGCCAGGCCAAGTCGCCGGTTAAGCAGCTCAAGCACCTGCGCGTGTACCAACACCAAGGCTTAATCTGTTTTGATTTGGCCGCCAGTGCTTTTTTACATCATATGGTGCGCAACATCGTTGGGGCGCTGGTGTACGTGGGCGCAGGGCGCCTAAGCGTGGCCGAGTTTCAACACATCTTTGAACAAAAAAGTCGCTTGCAGGCGCCGCCGACCTTTATGGCCGATGGCCTGTATTTGACCAAAGTACGCTATCCGGAGCGGTTTGGCGTGTCGTGGAGCGCCAAGGGCGTCACGTGGCTATGGGGAGAGAATGGTGAGGGTTAAGATTTGCGGCATTACCTGTCTTGAGGATGCCTTATTGGCCTGTTCGTTAGGCGCGGATGCGCTGGGCTTTGTGTTTTATGCAGGCAGCCCGCGTCACGTCAGTGCGGCGCAGGCGCAGGCGATTGTGGCGCAGCTGCCGCCGTTTGTGACCGCCGTGGGCCTGTTTGTGAATGCCGATAAGGCTTTTGTAGCCGAGGTGTTGGCAGAAGTGCCGCTGGATCTGTTGCAGTTTCATGGCGATGAAACGCCGGCGTATTGCCAGCAGTTTCAACGGGCGTACATTAAAGCCGTCCGCGTCGATGGGCTGGCCGCGATTGAAGCGGCGATGACGGCTTACCCAGATGCGCGGGCGTTGCTGTTTGATGCCCACGTCGACGGCAGCTATGGTGGTACGGGGCAAGCGTTTGATTGGACATTATTGCCAAAAAAACTAAATGTGCCTTGGGTCTTGTCGGGCGGCCTAAATGTTCATAATATTGAGGGCGCTGTTTTGGCGACCCAAGCGACCGCTGTCGACGTGTCCAGTGGCGTAGAGCGTGACAAGGGCATTAAGTGCCCAGAGAAAATGGCGAAATTTATCAGAGGAGCGAAACGTGCAGGATTATAATTTCCCCGATGCGTCGGGATGGTTTGGTGAGTACGGCGGCGTCTACGTGGCCGAAACCCTAATGCCCGCTTTAGAGGCGTTAAAACAAGAATACCTAAAGGCAAAAGAAGACCCCACGTTTTGGGCAGAATACGAACAAGACTTAGCCCATTATGTCGGTCGCCCAAGCCCGATTTATCACGCCAAGCGCCTGAGTGAACAGCTGGGCGGGGCGCAGATTTACTTGAAGCGTGAGGATTTAAACCACACTGGCGCGCACAAGGTGAACAACACCATTGGCCAAGCGATTTTGGCCAAGCGTATGGGCAAAAAGCGCGTCATTGCCGAAACCGGTGCCGGCCAGCACGGCGTGGCCACGGCCACCGTGGCGGCGCGCTTTGACATGGAATGCGTGGTGTACATGGGCGCCGAAGACGTGAAGCGTCAGGCCCCGAACGTGTACCGCATGAAGCTATTGGGCGCCAAAGTCATTGCGGTTGAAAGCGGCACCAAAACCCTCAAGGATGCCTTGAATGAAGCCATGCGCGACTGGGTGACCAACGTCGACGACACCTTCTATATTTTAGGCACCGCTGCGGGCCCACACCCTTATCCGATGCTGGTGCGCGACTTTCAAACCGTGATTGGCACCGAAGCCAAGGCACAAATGCAGGCGATGTTGAACCGTCAGCCAGACGTGATTGTGGCCTGCGTGGGCGGTGGTTCGAATGCGATTGGCCTGTTCCATCCTTACATCGACGTGCCTAATGTGCGCATGGTTGGGGTTGAAGCCGGTGGCCACGGTTTGGGCACTGCCCAGCATTCTGCCCCCATCAATGCCGGTAGCCCCGGCGTGTTGCACGGCTTTAAGAGCTATTTAATGCAGGACGAGCATGGTCAAGTACAGGGCACGCATTCGATTTCTGCCGGTCTAGACTACCCTGGCGTTGGGCCGGAGCACAGCCACCTGCATGATTTAGGCCGCGCTGAATACCACAGCATTAACGATGACGAAGCCTTGGCCGCGTTTCACACGCTGTGCCGTACTGAAGGCATCATTCCTGCACTAGAAAGCAGCCATGCTTTGGCCTGGGCCATTAAAGAAGCCCCTAAAATGACGCCTGATCAGGTGATTTTGGTGAACCTATCTGGGCGTGGTGACAAAGACATTGACACCGTTGCGGCGGCTTCTGGTTTAGAACTATAAGGGAATTGACATGAGTCGTATTAAAACAACGTTTGCCCGCTTGGCGGGTGAAAAAGCAATGATCCCTTTTATTACCGCAGGGGATCCACATCTAGACGCCACCTTAGCCATGATGCACAGCATGGCCGCTAACGGCGCCGACATCATTGAGTTGGGCGTGCCTTTTTCAGATCCGATGGCCGATGGCCCAACCATTCAGCGCGCCACGGAACGGGCCTTGAAACACCACGTAAGCCTCACCGACGTGATGGCCTTGGTGGCGAAGTTTCGCCAAAGCGATGCCGACACGCCGGTGGTGTTGATGGGTTATTTAAACCCCATCATGGCTTTGGGCTTTACCGAGTTTGCCACCGCAGCTGCCGCGGCGGGGGTGGATGGGGTGTTGACCGTTGACTGTCCGGCTGAGGTGATTGATGAACTGCACGCGGCCTTGGCCGCCGCGGGTTTGGATTGCATTTTCTTGGTGGCGCCGACGACGCCGCAATCGCGATTGGCGGTGATTGCAGAAAAAGCCAGCGGTTTTGTGTATTATGTGTCCCTTAAAGGGGTAACCGGTTCGGCGAGCTTGGACATTGCCGAAGTTCAGCGTAAAATAGAGTGTTTACGTCAAGACATAAACTTGCCCATAGGGGTGGGCTTTGGCATTAAAGATCGCCAAAGCGCCCAAGAGTTGGCCACTGTAGCCGATGCGATCATTGTGGGCAGTCGGTTTATTGAAGAAATTGAAGCGAACCCAAACAACGAGCCTGAGGCCGTGGGGGCGCTGGTGAAGACATTTAAAACCGCAATTACGGGCTAAAACAGCCTTTTAGGAGTTTATTTTGAGTTGGTTAGATAAGATTTTACCGCCAAAAATTAAGATGGGTGGCAGCAGCAATAAGGGTGTGCCAGAAGGTTTGTGGGTAAAGTGTCCATCGTGTGATGCCGTTTTATACGCCACCGATTTAGAAAAAAACCTACAGGTGTGTCCTAAATGCGACCACCACCATGCTTTGAATGCCCGTGCGCGCATTGCCTTAATTTTAGACGAAGCTGGCCAAGAAGAAATCGGTCAAAACGTGAAGCCGGTGGATATTTTGAAGTTTAAAGACTCCAAAAAATATCCTGATCGTTTGAGTGCGGCTCGCAAGCAAACGTCTGAAGAAGATGCTTTGGTGGTGATGAAGGGCAGTATTTTTGGTGCACCAGCGGTGGTGGCGGCCTTTGAATTTAAGTTCATCGGCGGCTCTATGGGCTCGGTGGTGGGTGAGAAGTTTGTGCGCGGCGTGCGCGCAGCGGTGGAAATGAACGCCCCGTTTATCTGCGTGTCTGCTTCTGGTGGCGCGCGGATGCAAGAAGGTTTGAGCTCATTGATGCAAATGACCAAAACCAGTGCGTCTTTACAATTGCTCACGCATAAAAAACTGCCGTTTATTTCGATTTTAACCGACCCAACCATGGGCGGCGTGTCGGCCAGCTTTGCCTTCTTGGGCGACGTGGTGTTGGCAGAGCCGAATGCCTTGATTGGCTTTGCGGGCCCGCGCGTGATCGAACAAACCGTGCGTGAAACGCTGCCAGAAGGCTTCCAACGTGCTGAATTCCTATTGGAAAAAGGCGCCATCGACAGCATCGTTGATCGTCGTCAGATGAAGCAGAAGTTGGCGTCGATGATTGCCTTGTTGAGCCGTCAACCCGCGCCGGCCGTGGCTGAAAAGTAGGCCTCGCTGACGCAGGTCAATTAAAAAGCAGAGCCTCGGCTCTGCTTTTTTTATGGTGATTGTGGCTAGGCGTTTAAGAGTAGGGGTAAGCAGCCAACGCCATAAAGGATGGTGGCCAAGGCGATGCCTTTCGTGGGCACTTTGAACCAATAGCGTTTAGCCAAGCCGAAGAGGCTTAAGAGTAGGATGAAGCCGATGGCCAATAAAAAAGGGCTGTGCTGTAACCAGACGATGTGTTTGGTTGCTAAATAGCCGTACACCGCCGCGAAGAATAAGGCGCCGAGGCTGTGGCTGGCGTTAAACCCTTTGGTGCTGCGCCCAACGGTGGTTTCGTCGGTGAGGTTAAGGCGGGCCGTGCGCATGGCGGCACGAAGCTCAGGGTCTTGTGCCTCCAGCTTGGTGCCGATAAACGTATAGATGAGGTGAATGAGGCCAAGTAGGCCAATAATAAGGGCACTGGTGCCAATTAATAGGGTACTGATGAGGTGCATGGTATAGGCCTAGTGAGCATTTAGTGGGTAAAGTGTTAAAAATGCAGCCAGCCAGATTCGCTGACATAAGCATCTAAGGGCTGATCCCAGGGTTCAATGGGGACTTGTTCGCAGCGTTGGACGTCGAAGCCCACGCCAATTAGCTTAGGGCGTTTAGTCGTCGCGCAGGCGGCCAGTGATGTATCGTAAAAACCACCGCCTTGGCCCAGACGATAGCCGTGGGCGTCGATGCCCACCAGTGGCAGCAGCACAACGTCTAAGGCGCTAATGCGCACTTTTTTACCCTCATATTGTGGAATGCCAAAAGGGGCGCGTCGCTCTGCGCTGGCCTGGGCTCTAAGCGGCGTGAACCACAGGCGTCGACTTTTTGGGTCGATGTAGGGCGCATAAAGGGGGCAGCCACGGGCCTGAGCGGTGTCGATCAGCTGGCTTAGGTTGAGCTCACTGCCAACGGCCAAGTACACGCCAATGCGGCGGCCCTTCTTTAGTAGCGGCAGGAGCTGGCGGCGCACGGCGGCTTCGGCGGCGCGGCGTGCTTCGGGGCTGAGGTTTTTTCGCGCCAGCCTTAAAGCCTGGCGCAAGGCCTTTTTCTGTTGGATAAGGTCGGTTGGTGGCGCCATGGATGATTGAGGTAAAGACATAAACGATGCTTTCAATAAACAGAAGACTAGATTAGCATGGACGCCATTAAATGGGGCCGTTTGGCGGGCTGACGACGTAAAATTAAGATAGGGGTCGGGATGTACATTATTTGGGTGGCTTACTTATACGTGGTGTTGATGTTCAGCGTGGTGCAAGAATCCATTGCGCGGATGATCATTTACATGGTGTTTTTAGCGGTCATACCCACCATTGTGGTGGGGTGGATGTTGCGTCAAAAAAGGCGCAATCAAAAGGCAAAGCAACAGTCAGAATGAAAAAAGCAGGCTTTTGCCGGTGTCTACTTGTTTTTTTTACCTGAATCCCGTAAAATTTGCGGGCTTTTTCTCTTTTAAAACACTGTAATGTGATTAATCGTAGAGAAAACATTAATCTATATACAATCGCTGTCATCTTCGCCAAAGGGTGCTCTTACCATTTCGTAAGGGTTCTGTGCGTTAAGATGCTAGGCTTTAACCCTTTAAGGATAAATTATGTCAACTCAAGTTACTATGCGCCAAATGTTGGAAGCAGGTGTTCACTTCGGTCACCAAACTCGTTTCTGGAACCCAAAAATGGCCGAATACATTTTTGGCGCGCGTAATAAAATTCACATCATCAACTTAGAAAAAACCTTGCCAATGTTCATCGAAGCCCAAGACGTTGTTCGTCGTTTGGCTGCGAATAAAGGCAATGTGATGTTTGTGGGTACTAAACGCCAAGCTCGCGAAATCATCAAAGAAGAAGCCACTCGTGCTGGCGCTCCTTACGTTGATTACCGTTGGTTGGGTGGTATGTTGACCAACTACAAAACCGTGAAACAGTCAATTAAACGCTTGGAAGAAAAAAGCGCGATTTTGGCCAACGCTGCAGACAGCGGCTTCGGTAAAAAAGAAATCTTGGACATGGAACGCGAAGTTGAAAAACTAGAGCGTTCATTGGGCGGCATTAAAGACATGAAAGGCTTGCCTGACGCTATTTTTGTGATCGACACTGGCTACCAAAAAGGCACCATCGTTGAAGCACAAAAACTAGGCATTCCTGTGATTGCTGTAGTGGACACCAACAACAGCCCAGAAGGCGTTAAATACGTGATTCCTGGTAACGATGACTCTGCTAAAGCCATTCGCCTATACGCTCGTGGTATTGCTGATGCCATCTTGGAAGGCAAAGCACAATCATTGCAAGAAGTGGCTCAAGTGGCTGCTGAAGCTGCTGCTGAGTAAGTCAAAGCATGTATCAAAGGGGCTTTGGCCCCTTTTTTAAGATGTCGGTAGGTAAGGCATCGCGAACAGACAATAAGGATTAAACAATGGCTGAAATTACCGCAAAAATGGTTGCTGAACTACGTGGCGCAACTGGTCTTGGTATGATGGAATGTAAAAAAGCTTTGGTTGAAGCTGAAGGCAACATGGAAAAAGCCGAAGAAATTTTACGCATTAAATCAGGTGCTAAAGCTGGTAAATTGGCTGGCCGTACGGCTGCCGAAGGCATTATTACGCACGTCATCGACAATGGCGTGGGTGCTTTGGTTGAAGTGAACTGTGAAACAGACTTCGTGGCTAAAGACGAAAGCTTCCTGGCTTACGCAGACGCTGCTGCTAAAGCCGTTGCTGCTGCTAACCCTGCTTCTGTAGAAGCTTTGGCTGAAGTAAAAACCGCTTCTGGTGAAACCCTAGAAGAAATGCGCAAAGCCATGATTGCTAAATTGGGCGAAAACATTTCTGTGCGCCGTTTCCAACGTTATGAAACCGCCAACAACTTGGTGGCTTACATGCACGGTGCGAAAATTGGCGTGATGGTTGAGTTCACCGGTGGTGACGAAACCGTAGGCCGCGACGTAGCGATGCACATTGCTGCTGCTCGTCCAGTGTGCGTGTCTCAAGATCAAGTGGATCCAGCTGAAGTTGAAAAAGAGCGTCACATCTACACTGAGCAAGCCGCTCAGTCTGGTAAACCTGCCAACATCATTGAAAAAATGGTTGAAGGCCGCGTGAACAAATACTTGGCTGAAATCACTTTGATGGGTCAACCGTTCGTTAAGAACCCAGACCAAACCATCGCTCAATTGTTGGCTGAAAAATCTGCCAGCGTTCAAGCTTTCACCGCGTTCCACGTGGGCGAAGGCATTGAAAAAGCTGTGGTTGACTACGCTGCTGAAGTCGCTGCTGCTGCTAAAGTTTAACTTTAGACACCCCTAAAGGCACTCTAAGCTCTATATTTTGAGTTAGGGTGCTTTTTTTTAAGAAAAAAGAGTAGATTGCACACAGAAACTTCCGTTTGTGTTGTCGGTGGGATTGCTTTAAGATGAGACCGCTTTGGCTGCAATCGGACGTTTATTACGCTTTACGGGTTTTTTTATCACTCAATCAAAGGTTCAAGTCATGTCTGGCACAACAAAAACATATAAACGAATTCTATTAAAACTATCAGGCGAAGCCCTGATGGGTGGTGACGCGTTCGGGATTAACCGCAACACCATCATGCAAATTGTCGCTCAGGTGAAAGAAGTGGTAGAAATGGGTGTGCAAGTAGGCATCGTGATTGGCGGCGGCAATATTTTCCGCGGCGTGGCGCCAGCCGCAGACGGCATGGACAGAGCCACCGCAGACTACATGGGCATGATGGCCACAGTGATGAACTCTTTGGCGCTTAAAGACGCTTTAGAATCGATTGGCGTGCACGCGCGCGTGCAGTCGGCACTAAACATGCAACAGGTGGTCGAACCTTATGCGCGCGAAAAAGCGATCCAGTATTTAAGCGAAGGCAAAGTGGTGATTTTTGCGGGCGGCACCGGCAACCCCTTCTTTACCACCGACACGGCGGCAGCGTTACGCGGCGCCGAAATGAACTGCGACATTATGTTGAAAGCCACCAATGTGGATGGCGTGTACACCGCAGACCCGAAAAAAGATCCAGAAGCAACGCGTTACCAGACCATTACCTTTGATGAAGCCATCATTAAAAACTTAAAAGTGATGGACGCAACGGCTTTTGCTTTGTGTCGCGAACAAAAATTAAACATTAAAGTATTTGGCATCTTCAAAGAAGGTGCATTAAAACGTGTGGTTAAGGGTGAAGACGAAGGCACTTTAGTGCACTGCTAAGGCAGATTGACTGCGTTGGCATCGTCGTTAAGCTTGATCATGATGATGATTGGATGGGCCCAGGCGCAGCGCTTGGGTACTGTCGTTTAGCAAGATAAAAGGTTGATTATGATTTCTGAAATTAAAAACACAGCGGCTGATAAAATGGGTAAGTCGTTAGAAGCATTGCGCCAAAACTTAGCCAAAGTACGTACGGGTCGTGCCCATACCGGTATTTTGGATCAGGTGATGGTGGATTATTACGGCAACCCTACGCCGATTAGCCAAATTGCCAGCATGAACCTAATTGATGCGCGCACCATTGGCGTGAAGCCATTTGAGCGCACCATGACGGCTGCGGTTGAAAAGGCCATTCGCGATTCTAACTTGGGTTTAAACCCAGCAGCAATGGGCGATTTGATTCGCGTGCCGATGCCAATGTTGACCGAAGAGCGTCGTAAAGACTTGATTAAAGTCGTGCGTGCAGAAGCAGAAGAAGGTCGCGTGGCGGTGCGCAACATCCGTCGCGATGCCAATAATGACTTTAAAACGCTGTTGAAAGACAAAGACATTTCTGAAGATGATGCTCGTCGTGGTGAAGATGAAATTCAAAAATTAACCGACAAGCACATTGCTGAAGTAGATGCCATGCTGGCAGCTAAAGAAGAAGATTTGTTAGCTGTTTAAAGGATAGTCCCTTGTTTTCCGAGCATGCTAAAGTTGTGATTGATCACGACAACTTGCCCAAGCACGTTGCCATCATTATGGATGGCAACGGCCGTTGGGCTAAAAAACGTTTTTTACCACGCGTCATGGGCCACAAAAGAGGCCTCAGCGTGTTGCGTAATTTGGTGCAGTATTGTGAAGAGTTGGGCATTGGCCACCTCACCGTGTTTGCGTTTTCGACCGAAAACTGGCGCCGTCCGCAAGAAGAAGTGTCGTTCTTGATGGGCCTGTTTGTGCAAGCGTTGGGTAAAGAAGTTGCGGCAATGCATGAAAATGGCTTGCGCCTGCGGGTGATTGGGGCCAAGGAGCGGCTCAATGCCGACATTGTGGCGGCCATTGATGCGGCCGAGGCTTTGACGGCCAATAATACCGGCTTAACCCTCACCATTGCTGCCGATTACGGTGGTCGTTGGGACATGGTTCAGGCCGCTAATCAGCTGATTGCTGAAGGCGTGACTGAGTTAACCGAGGACGCCATTGCCCAAAAACTGTGTTTGAGCGACATGCCTGACCCAGATTTATTCATTCGCACCGGCGGTGAAGTACGCATGAGTAATTTCTTGCTGTGGCAAATGGCGTATGCTGAACTGTACTTTACCGATACTTTGTGGCCTGAATTTAACAAAAAGGCCATGGATTTAGCGATTCATTCCTACCAGGCGCGGGAGCGTCGATTTGGTCGGACTTCTGAACAATTACCGATAGAGAAGCAGCGCCCCTAATATGTTGATACCCAGAATACTCACCGCCTTGGTTTTGTTGCCCCTGATGCTGGGGATGTTGTTTTATGCATCGCCCCTTGGTTGGGTGGCCTTTTGCGGCCTGATTGCGATGGTGGCCTTGTGGGAATTTAGCCGCATGGCCAAAATGCCCTTGGCGATGCAAGCAACCTATTTGAGCATCACCTTGGTGTTGGGCGTGGCCGCCGCCTATCAGGATTATCGTTTAAACCTGGTTGAGCATGGTTTGGTGGTGTTGTTTTGGGTGGTGTTGGCGCCGCTGTGGTTGCGCTTTAAATGGGCCCCTAAGCCGGGCTTTTTGGGCCTGTTGCTGGGCTGGGTGTTGATGGTGCCGTTTTGGCTGGCTCTGGTGGCGCTACGGCCCTCGGAACAGGATGCCAAGGCACTGTTGGCCGTGATGGCGATGGTGTGGGTGGCAGACGTAGGGGCCTATGTGTTTGGGCGCCTGTTTGGCAAGCGTAAACTGGCACCGTCCATCAGTCCTGGTAAAAGCTGGGAAGGGGCCATTGGCGGCGTGGTGTGCGTGATTGCCTATGTGTTGATCGTGGATCGTTTGGGCTGGTTTGGCTTTGTGCTGCCCACCTGGGCGTTGATTGTGGCAGCGGTGTTGTTGACGGCTGTCAGCGTAGTGGGGGACCTATTGGAAAGTTGGTTTAAGCGGGCGGCGGGCATGAAGGACAGCAGCCAGCTGCTGCCTGGTCATGGCGGCGTGTTTGACCGAGTAGATTCCTTGATTGCGGTATTGAGTATTTATGCAGCACTGTTGGCCTTTGCTGTTTATTGGACGAATTAATGAAACAAACCATTACCATTCTGGGTGCAACCGGCAGCATTGGTTGCAGTACTTTGGCGATTTTGGCCGAGCATCCAGAACGATTTGCCGTTTATGCTTTAACCTGTTTTACCCAAATTGATAAATTATTCAGCCAGTGCTTGGCGTTTGCGCCTAAGTTTGCCGTTGTCGGCACCGAAGCCGCCGCGGCTGAGTTACAGCAAAAGCTGCGCCAAGCGGGGGCCGAAACCGAGGTGTTGTACGGTGAGCAGGCCTTGGCCGAAGTCTCAACCGCCGCCGAAGTAGACACCGTGATGGCCGCGATTGTGGGGGCCGCCGGCCTGTTGCCGACCCTGTGTGCCGCCAAAATGGGCAAGCGCATTTTGTTGGCCAACAAAGAAACCCTGGTGGTGGCCGGGGCTTTGTTTATGCGCGCCGCCAAAAAAGGCCATGCGACGATTTTGCCGGTCGACAGCGAACACAATGCTATTTTTCAAGTGTTGCCTGAAGCGTATTCAGGTAACCTTAAGGCTCATGGGATAGAGTCGATTATTCTGACCGCTTCTGGTGGGCCGTTCTTACACACCGATGCGGCCCAGTTTGGCAGCATCACGCCAGCGCAGGCAGTGGCGCATCCGAACTGGTCTATGGGGCAGAAAATTTCCGTTGATTCTGCCAGTATGATGAATAAAGGTTTGGAAGTCATTGAAGCCCATTGGCTATTTGGCGCCAGCGTTGAGCAAATTGAGGTGGTGGTTCACCCCCAAAGTGTGATACACAGTATGGTGCGCTATATTGATGGGTCAGTGCTGGCACAGATGGGCACGCCAGACATGCGCACCCCGATTGCCAATTGCTTGGCGCATCCCGCTCGGATGACGTCTGGGGTGAAGCGGCTGGATTTTGGGCAGCTTTCAGGGCTGACCTTTTTTGAACCCGATTTGGTTAAGTTTGACTGTTTGCAGCTGGCTTTTGATGCGTTAAAAGCAGGCGGAGACGCCCCTTGCGTGCTCAATGCAGCCAATGAGGTGGCGGTAGCGGCCTTCCTGGCCGAACAGATTAAATTCACAGACATTGGTCGTTTGGTGGGTGATTGCCTCGAAAAAATGAACTTAAGCGGCAGTGAAGACATCAATGACTTATTGGCAAAAGACAGAGAAGCCCGAGACATGGCGCTGAACTGGATTAAAGGATAAGCATGTTGGCAGGATTAAGCAGTAGTTTGACCACGCTTTTGGCGTTTTTAGTCGCCATCGTGGTGTTGGTGAGCCTGCATGAATTGGGGCACTACTTGGTGGCCCGTTGGTGTGGCGTGCGCGTGACCCGTTTTAGCGTGGGCTTTGGCAAACCCTTTTTTATGCGTAAAAAAGGCCATACCGAATGGGCGTTGGCGCCGATTCCGCTGGGCGGTTACGTGCGCATGATGGACACCCGTGAGGGCAACGTCAGTGAAGCAGACCGTCCGTTTGCGTTTGACCAGCAGCACCCACTTAAAAAAATGGCCATTGTGTTGGCGGGGCCAATTGCCAACCTGATTTTGGCGGTCTTATTTTTCAGCATCAGTAACGTCATGGGCGTGACCGACATCAAGCCGATGGTGGGCACCGTGCAGCCCGCTTCTTTGGCGGCTAAGGCGCAGTTCCAGTCGGGCGATCACATCCAAAGCATCAACGGCGTGGCCGTGGTGGATTGGCAAGACGCACAAAAAAACATCATGCTGGGCCTGGATGGCGGCGATTTAAACGTGGCCGTGGTGGATGAACAAGGCCAGGCCCAAACCCGCGTGATCAAAGTGGCCGGCGACAGCGCTGCCGTGGATCAGGCGATTCAAAAAGGCGTGGGCCTAATGCCGTATCGGGTGACCACGGTATTGGGCATGGTGGCGCCGAAGAGCGCGGCCGAAGCGGCTGGTTTGCAGGTGGGTGATAAGCTGCTGAGCATTAATGGCGAAGCCGTGACCAGCTGGTTTGATTGGGTGAACGTGATTCAAAATAGCCCGGGCAGACAATTGGCCATTGGCTATGAGCGTAATGGCACGTTGGCCACGACCCAAATGCGGCCGGTGTCTGAAGACGTGAACGGTGCCTTAATCGGCCGTGCGGGCGTCGCCCCTTCTGAAGATGAAGCATGGCGTCAACAAATTAGTCATTCATGGTATCCAGGTTACGGCGAAAGCATTAAAATGGCTGCCGAGCAGGTGTGGGATTATGTGGTATTGACGGTACAGTTTTTTGGCAAGCTGATTACGGGGCAGGCCTCCCTTAAACACATTGGCGGTCCCGTGATGATTGCCGATGTGGCTGGTAAATCAGCAGCCTTAGGCGTTCAGCCTTATTTAGAATTTTTAGCGCTCATTAGTGTGAGTTTAGGTGTGTTAAACTTATTGCCAATTCCTGTGTTGGATGGGGGACACTTTGTGTTTCACACCATCGAATGGCTACGAGGGAAACCATTAAGCGAAAAAGCCCAAGCCTTTAGCATGCGCATCGGCGTGTTTGCCATGCTGATGCTGATGATGGTTGCTTTTTTTAACGATTTTAGCCGTTTTTTTGGATAAGATTCTTCATGAAATTAAAATTTCTTACCGCAACAATTATGAGCCTGTCGTTGTCCTCTATGGCATTGGCTGCAGACGCTTTTACAATTAAAGACATTCGGGTTGAGGGCTTACAAAGAACCGAGCCTGAAACGGTGTTTACCTATTTACCGGTGAAAGTGGGCGATTCGTTTACCGACCCTAAAGGTCAGGAAATCATTAAGGCGCTCTATGCGACAGGCTTTTTTGACGATGTGCGGGTAGAGTCTCGTGATGGCATGTTGACCCTGTCTGTGGTTGAGCGGCCCATCATCAGCACCATTTCGGTTGAGGGTGGTAAATCCATCAGCAACGACATCATCAAAAAAACCTTGGGTGGTGCCGGCCTGAATCAGGCCCACCCGTTTGACCAGTCGGTGATGAATCAGGCCATCGTGGCCTTGCAACAGGAATACGTCAACCGCGGTAAATATGCCGCCACCGTGGTGCCTACCGTGACCAAGCTAGACCGTAACCGCGTGGCGATTAACCTGGTGGTGACCGAAGGCGAAACCAGTAAGATTAAAGAAATTAACTTTGTCGGCAATGAGTTTTACTCCGACCGTCGGTTACACAAGCAAATCAATGCCACCACCGGTGGCTGGTTTACCTGGTTCAGTAAAACCGACCAGTACGCCAAAGAAAAAATGGCCAGTGACATTGAAGGCCTGACTGATTTTTATAAAAACAGCGGCTTTTTGGACTTTAGCGTTGATTCCACCCAGGTTGAGCTGAGCGCCGATAAATCGCAGATTTATTTGACCGTGAACATGACCGAAGGCCAGCGCTATACGTTTGGTGATTTTACCTTGAGCGGTGACACCAAAGAAGTGCCGATGGCCGAGCTTGAGAAACTGATTACTGCCAAAAAAGGCAAATACTTTGACCAGTCGGTGGTCAAAGACGATATTGAGAAAATTCAAGACCGTTTAGGCAAAGATGGCTACGCCATGGCCAACGTCTACGTTTTGCCCAAGCCTAACAAAGACACCGGCGTGGTGGATTTTGACCTGTCTATTGAGACCGGCCGTAAGGTTTATGTGAACCGCATTAACATTTCGGGCAACAACAAAACCCGTGATGAAGTGGTGCGTCGTGAGCTACGCCAAATGGAAGGTTCGGTTTTTGACACCTCTAAAATTCAACGTTCGAAAGAGCGGATTGAGCTGCTGGGCTACTTCGATGGCGTGACCATGGATCCTGTGGGCATCCCCAATACGCCAGACATGGTGGACGTGAACGTGGGCGTGAACGAGCGTTCAACCGGCTCTATTGACGTGAGCGCAGGCTACGTTCAGGATGAAGGGATTGTGTTTGGGGGCGGTATTTCCCAAGACAACCTGTTTGGTTCGGGCAAGGCCGCCAGCCTGTCGTTGTCAAACTCTAAGGCCAATAAGCGTGCCGTACTGTCGTTTACCGATCCTTACTTTACCCCCGATGGCGTGAGCTTGGGCTACGATGCGTTCTACCGCGTGTACAACCCAGATCGTTTGGATTCCAGCCGCTATAAAACCGAAACCTATGGCGTGGGCGCACGTTTGGGCGTGCCCGTGACCGAGTACGACCGCGTAAACTTTGGCTTGGGCGTTCAAAACCAAACCATTAGCACCTATAAAGACAGCCCGGATCGCTATAAAGACTTCGTGGCCGAATACGGTAACCTACGCAACGATGGCACCGGTAAAGCCGACGTATTGACCTACACCGGTTCGATTGGTTGGGGCCGTAATAAGACCGACAGTGCCCTTTGGCCAACCCGTGGGTACATGATGCGTGCCGACTTGGATTTCAGCGTGCCCGGTAGTGATGTACAATACTACAGTGCCACCCACCAACAGCAATGGTTCTTCCCCTTGACTAAGGATTTAACCCTGATGTTAAACGGTGAAGTGGGTTATGCTGATGGTTATGGCAAAACCAAAGAGCTGCCGTTCTTCCACAACTTCTACGTGGGCGGTATTGGCTCAGTACGTGGTTACGAGACCAGCAGCTTGGGCCCTCGTGATGATGATGACTACATTGGTGGTAACCGTAAGGTTGTGGCCAACGCCGAACTGTTGTTCCCGTTACCGGGGATTAAAGACCAGCGTTCAGTGCGCTTAAGCGTGTTTGCTGATGCGGGTAGTGTGTGGAACACCAAGGCCAAATATGACACCGAGACCGACTCTAGCCTGAGCAGCGAGCTGCGCTATTCGGCCGGTGTGGCGCTGACCTGGCTGTCACCACTGGGCCCAATGAAGTTTAGTTATGCTTACCCATTTAAAGACAAAAAAGGCGACGATTTACAGCGTTTCCAGTTCCAATTGGGTAGAGCGTTTTAATTAAGGAGTAATTGTGCGAATTTTGCAAAAAATGATGGCTGCCGGCGTGGCATTGACCCTGATGCAAGGTGTTTATGCTCAAGGGGTTCAAAAGCTTGGGTTCATTAGTACCGAGCGGGTTTATCAAGAAGCAAAGGCCGCGCAGAGTATTGTCAATCGGTTGGATAAAGAATTTGCCGCTCAGCAAAACACGCTTAAGGCGTTGCGTGCTGAAGGGGTGAAGATTGAGAAGAAGCTGGGCAGCAGCCAGTTGAGTGCTGCCGAGCGGATTAAAACCGAGGATGAATATAAGTCTTTAATTGCCAGCTACAATGAAACCAGCGCGATTGTGTCGCGCGAATACACTCTGCGTCGTAATGAAGAGTTTGCCAGCATTCAAGAGCAGGCCAACAACATTATTCGTTCGATTGCGAAGCAGCAGGGGTATGATTTGATTTTACAAGAAGCAGTTTATGTTGACCCTAAGTACGACATCACTGATCAAGTGATTAAAACCTTGGACCGACAATAAATAAAAGGCCTTTTTATGACATTGTTACTGTCACAGATCGTGACACAGCTGGGCGGCGAGCTAGTTGGCCCAGACGTGTCAGTGACCAAAGTTGCTCCGCTCGACAGTGCTCAAGCGGAGCAAATTAGTTTTTTAGCCAATCCAAAATATCGCCACAGCTTAGAGGCCTCTCGGGCTGGTGCGGTGATTGTGTCCCAAAAAATGGGGACCGAGCTTGTGCCAGCCGGCATGAGCGCCATTGTGACGCAAGACCCTTATTTGTACTTTGCCAAGGTGGCGCGCCTATTCACGCCGGTACCGCAAGCGCAGGGCGTGGTGCACCCCACGGCGGTGATCATGCCTGGCGCCATTGTGCCGGCCAGTTGCGACGTCGGCGCCCAAGTGTACATTGGCGAAGACGCAGTGTTGGGCGAGGGTTGCCGTATTTTGCCCGGCACCGTGATTGAGGCGGGCTGTGTATTGGGCGATGAAGTATGCCTGCACGCCAACGTGACGCTTTATCCGCAGTGCGTGTTGGGTAATCGGGTGGAGGTGCATTCTGGCACCGTGATCGGGGCCGATGGCTTTGGCATGGCCTGGGACAAAACGCAGTGGTTTAAAATACCGCAAACGGGCCGCGTGATCTTGGCCGACGACGTCGAGGTCGGCGCCAACACCACGATTGACCGCGGGGCGTTGGACGACACCGTGATTCACACTGGGGCCAAGATCGACAACCTGGTGCAAATTGCCCACAACGTGCAAGTGGGGGCGCACAGCGCCATCGCTGGCTGTACCGGCATTGCCGGCAGCACCAAGATTGGCGCGTACTGCACCATCGGTGGGGCGGCCATGTTTGTGGGCCATATTGAGGTGGCCGACAAAACCTTCATCGGCGGCGGCACCTTGGTGAGTAAATCCATTGATGAGCCGGGGCATTACGCTTCGTCATACCCGTTGGCACGCCATAAAGACTGGGTGCGCAACGCCGTTCATTTACGCCATTTAAACGACATGGCAAAAAAAATAAAACAGTTAGAACAACAGCTGGCACTGCTTAGTGCCAATAATGAAAAGGAATAAGCATGAGTATGGACATTCAATTACCGTTAGATTCGCGCGCGATTGCGAAATTATTGCCTCATCGCTATCCATTTTTATTGGTGGATCGGGTCACCGATTTCGAAGCCAATACCAGCTTGCGCGCTTACAAAAATGTGACCATCAACGAAGAATTTTTTCAAGGCCATTTTCCTAATTTCCCCGTGATGCCCGGCGTGTTGATCGTTGAAGCCATGGCTCAGGCGGCAGGCTTGCTGTCGATTTTGAGTTTGGGTGGCCGCGCCGACAATGAAATTTACTTTTTTGCGGGCATTGATAAGGCACGCTTTAAGCGTCAAGTGGTGCCTGGCGACCAGTTGGTGTTTGAAATCACCCAAATTTCGGCCCGTCGTGGCATTGCCAAATACACCGCCGTGGCCAAGGTTGACGGCCTAGTGGCGGCAGAAGCCGAAATCATGTGTGCCAAAAAAGAAATCGAGGCTTAATGATGAGCAACATCCATCCGACCGCTTTGGTGGATGCCAAGGCGCAGCTGGCTGACGACGTGACCGTTGGTCCTTACACCGTGATTGGCCCCAACGTGGTGATCGGTGCTGGCACCACCATTGGGCCGCACGTGGTGATCGAAGGCCACACCACCATTGGTCAAAACAATCACATCTTTCAGTTTGCCTCCTTAGGGGCCATCCCACAGGATAAAAAGTTTGCCAACGAACCCACGCGTTTAGAAATCGGCGACAACAACACCATTCGCGAGTTCTGTACCTTTAACTTAGGAACAGTGCAGGGCGGCGGCGTGACCAAAATTGGCAACGACAACTGGATTATGGCCTATGTGCATCTGGCGCATGACTGCATCGTGGGCAACCACACTATTTTTGCCAACAATGCCTCATTGGCTGGCCACGTCACCATTGGCGACTGGGTGATCCTAGGTGGTTACACCTTGGTGCATCAATTTGGCGTGATTGGCCCGCATGCGATGACGGCCTTTGCCGCCGGCGTGCACAAGAGCGTGCCCCCTTATGTGATGGGGGCAGGTTTTAGGGCTGAGCCAGCAGGCATCAACAGCGAAGGCCTGCGTCGTCGTGGCTTTAGCAGTGAAGACATCGCCACCGTGAAGCGCGCTTATAAAACCCTGTATCGTCAAGGTTTGACCTTAAATGAAGCGAAAGCGGCCATTCTTGAAGAAGCCAAAACCCATGCTGTACTGCAACCGTTCGTCGACTTTTTTGCGAGCGAAGAACGAGGCATTATTCGCTAATGACCACTTGGTTTAGTAAAGAGGCCACTTTGAAGGTAGGGATGGTGGTGGGGGAGGCGTCGGGTGATTTACTGGGCGCCCACCTCATGAGCGCCATATTGGCACAAAACCCAAAGGCTGAATTTGTGGGCATTGGTGGCCCACAAATGGAAGCATTGGGGTTTAAAAGCCTGTACCCGCAAGAAAAGCTGGCCGTGCGCGGCCTGGTGGAAGTGCTCAAACGCTTGCCCGAGCTGATCGGCATCCGCAAAGGGGTGTTCCAAACCCTGCTGCGTGAACGTCCGCACGTGTTCGTAGGCGTGGATGCGCCTGATTTTAATCTGGCGTTAGAGGCCAAGTTTAAGCAAAAAGGCATTCCCGCCATTCATTACGTCAGCCCCTCGGTTTGGGCCTGGCGCAGCGAACGGGTGCCCAAAATTGCCAAGCAGGTCGACCACGTGTTGTGCCTGTTCCCGATGGAGCCGCCTTTGTATGAGGCCGTTGGCGGCAAGGCGACGTTTGTGGGCCATCCTTTGGCGCAAACCATGCCGCTCATGCCGGATCGGGTCAGCATGCGCCAAAAAATGAATCTGCGCCAAGACCTGCCGATCTTTACCCTCATGCCGGGCAGCCGCGTCAGTGAAATTGACTACATGGCGCCGTTGTTTTTGGCAGCGGCCAAGCTGATTGCGGCCAAGCTACCGCAGGCGCGCTTTTTGGTGCCCTTGGCCACGGTGGCGTCGACGCGTCGATTTAAAGAAGTGGTGAGCAAAACAGATTCTTTGGACTTACCGCTGACGATCATGAGTGGTCATGCGCAAATGGCCTGTGTGGCCAGCGACGTGGTGTTGGTGACCAGCGGCACGGCCACGCTAGAAGTGGCGTTGTGCAAGCGGCCGATGGTGATTAGCTATCGTATTTCTGGCCTAACCTATGCTTGGGTTAAGGGCAAAATCAAAAGCGCCTACGTGGGCTTGCCCAATATTTTGTTAAACAAACCAGCGGTGCCAGAGCTGTTGCAAAACGACGCCACGCCAGAAAAGCTGGCGCGCGCCATGCTCAACTGGTATGAAGATAAAGCCGCTTGCCGTGCGGTGATGGCTGATTTTACCGCGCTGCATGAAACGCTCAAGCAAGACACGGCCAAGCTGGCCGCCGATGTGGTGTTGAAGGAAGCGAAACGATGCTGATTGCAGGCGTAGACGAAGCAGGCCGTGGGCCTTTAGTGGGCAGCGTGTTTGCTGCGGCGGTGATTTTACCGGCCGATTTTGATCTACCAAAACTCACAGACTCCAAAAAACTGACGGAAAAACAGCGCGACGTCTTGGCCGTTGCCATTAAAGAGCAGGCAGTGGCGTACGCCATTGCCGAGGCCACCACGGTGGAAATTTTAGAACTGAATATTTTGCACGCCACCATGCTGGCCATGCGCCGCGCCGTAGAGGGTTTGAGTATCACGCCAGGCCAGGTGTTGATCGACGGCAATCGCGTGCCGTCTGGGCTGTTGGTGCCGGCGCAGGCCATCGTTAAGGGTGATCTGAAAGAGCAGGTGATTTCAGCGGCGTCCATTTTGGCTAAAACGGCACGGGACGCACAAATGTACGCCCTAGATGCGCAGCACCCAGAGTATGGTTTCGCCCAGCACAAGGGTTATGGCACCAAGCAGCATTTAGAGGCTTTACAGACGCACGGCATCCTTGCTGAGCATAGGCTGGGCTTTGCGCCAATAAAACACATGGTGTAAGGTTTAGGTAGGGTATAAAAAAGCTGATTTTGTTCAAAAGACAAAATCAGCTTTTGGCGTTTTAGGGGGTCGTAAGATTCGATCAGTCATTTTAATAGCGCATCGCTACGCTGGTTTTGGTTTTGCTTTCGCCACATTCAATTCAGTCTTCTTTATATAACTATTATGCTAATAAGATTGTGGTGTGACCCAAACTTTATTGCTAAATTAACATGGCGGTATTCATCACGCTCAGCGTTGATGGCAGCCACGCTTTAACCCTTAAAAGCCAAAATCAGCCCATTTAAACCACTTCAGGAGCTTATTAGGAAGCGGCTTTTGCTCAGTGACTCACCCATCCAAGGAGTAGTTTATGCACACCCAAGCAGCGGTTCTCTTTAAGCACCAGAATGCTTTTAGCATTCAAAACATTGAGGTTAAACCACCAGGACCAGATGAGGTTTTAATTAGAATAGTGGCCTCTGGCGTCTGTCACACCGATATGGTTGCCCGCGACGCAGAGGGGCTGGTGCCCCTACCGGCGATACTGGGCCATGAAGGCTCCGGTGTCATTGAGGCCATCGGCCTCGAGGTGGCAGACATGCAAGTCGGCGATCATGTGGTTTTAAGTTTTGTCGCCTGTGACCACTGCGAGAACTGTCTCATTGGCCATCCCTCTGTGTGTCATGACTTTAATGACCTTAATTTTGGCGGTTATCTGAGCGACCACACTAGCCCCTATCGCCTCAACGGACAAACGCTGTCGGTGTTCTTTGGTCAATCCTCATTTAGTCAATACGTGACCACCAAAGCCCGTAATGCCGTCGTGGTGGATAAAAGTGTGGATTTGACCTTGCTGGGCCCCTTAGGCTGCGGCATTCAAACCGGTGCTGGCACCGTTTTGAATCGGTTACGGCCCAAGGTGGGTGAGGCCATCGTGATTTATGGTGCAGGTGCGGTTGGCCTCAGCGCCATTATGGCCGCCAAAATCTCCGGTTGCCACCCCATTATTGCGGTTGATCGGCATGTTGATCGTTTGGCATTGGCCCTATCGTTAGGGGCAACCCACGTCATTAACACTGATTGCAGTGAGGGGGGCAGTGAGGCTAAAGCGATTTGCATGGGCGGGGCTCAATACGCTATTGAAACCACTGGGGTGCCGGCCTTAGTCAAGCAAGCCCTTGCCAGTATTAGGCCGTTAGGCACGGTGGCGATTGTGGGTTTTACCAATGAAGTCACTTTAAATATTCAGCAAGAGTTAATGGGTGAGGGCAAATCTCTGATCGGCGTCATTGAGGGCGACAGCATTCCCAGACTGTTTATCCCCAAGCTCGTGGGTTTGTTTAAGCAGGGTGTGTTCCCCATTGATCGCCTGGTGAAGTTCTATCCCTTAGAGAAGATCAATGAAGCCTTTACCGACTCAATGACAGGCGCGGTGGTGAAACCCATTATTCGCATGCATGCGCAAGCATAAACCTGCAGGAAGCCTGCCGAGGCGGGCACGGTTGTGGCGATGGTTCACTTTGTTTATTTTGTTGGCATTGCCCTCAGTAGCCCTGTCGTGGTGGCTTTTTCTCAAAGCGGCACCAGTGCGCTGGGTGCATTCCCCTTCGTTGTTGTCGCCATTATTGGCTTAATCGTGTCGTTGGGCTTTTAAATCAGCCATGACAAAACCCAGAAGCGGCATCAGGCTCGCGGTGGCCAGCAGCCAATGTGCTCGCCTTCGTTTGGCTTTTGGGCGGACTGGTGTTGCTCGGCATAGGCTTTTAGTGAGCGCATGGTGTTGGGTAGGCCTTGCCGAACCTGCTTGGCTACGTTGGGGCCGAAAAGAAAGGCCAGTGGGCCAGTAAACCAAACGCGGTGGACGACTTCTGAGCCGAGGGCGCTAGGCGTGACCGTGTGCGCAAAGTGCATGCGGAAAAAAGGAATGTGGCCTTCGACAGTGAAGGAGTGGCCGGGCGTGCATTCCGTGATGACCATGGCCACGCTGATGCCCTTTTGAGGCGTGATTCGGCCGCTGCTGCCGACTTCGAAAGGCCCGTTTAAATGGGCTTTTTTGGTGTCCGGATCCCAAAGGGGCCAGGCCTCAACTTCGCGCCAAATGTGGTCGATGACCGCGGGTGAAACAGCAATGTGAATGCGTTCTTCAATAAACATGAGGCTGGCTCCAAAGTCCGGCGTGCTCGGTGGTAGTGGGGTGGTTATGAGCTTAATCCAGCGTTTTGCGCTCAATGTGCTCTAGGGTGCGGCCTAAAAAGCGCTCCCCAATGGTTTGAAACTTGAGCGGTACGTCAGAAACGTAAAACTGATAGTTTGGTTCAGTGGCGTAATCTTGATTTAACAGCCCTGCTGTGGTGAGCGCCTGGGCGGTGACTTCGGCGGTGGTAATGGCAGAGTCGACCAAGGTGATGCCGGGGGCCTCACGCTCCAGTAGGGGTTTGAGTAAAGGGTAATGGGTGCAGCCCAGCACCAGCGTGTCAATGTGCTCTGACAGCAGCGGCTTCATGTATTCCTTGCAGGTGAGCTGGGTCACCTCGTGGTCGAGCCAGCCTTCTTCTACTAGGGGCACAAACAGCGGACAGGCCTGCGACACCACGCGACTGTCGTGGCGCTGGCTGTGGATGGCGCGGGCGTAGGCGTTGCTGTTGACGGTGGTGCTGGTGGCGATGACGCCGATTTTGCCGGTTTGGGTGGCGGCCAGTGCCGCTTCGGCGCCGGCGCTGATCACGTCCATCACCGGCATGCCTTCAGCCATGCTGCGCACGCGATGGCCGGCCACGGCGGCAATGGTGTTGCAAGCAATGACCAGGGCCTTAACGTCTTTTTGCAGTAAAAAATCCACGATTTGGGCGGTGAAGTTTTCAATCGTTTTCGGTGATTTAACCCCATAGGGCACGCGGGCGGTGTCGCCAAAGTAAACGATGTTTTCGTGGGGAAGCCGTTCCATCAGGGCGCGCACGACGGTGAGGCCGCCAACGCCAGAATCAAACACCCCAATGGGGCGCGAATCGTGAGTGTTCATTTATTGCAGAGTCCATGGCCCATAAGCGCGATGCCGCCAGGCAAAAGGTTGTGATAAGCGCCTATTTTAGCACTTTTTAAACCCATGCCTAGTGTGTTGGCGCTTCGGTCAGAGAATTAAGTTTAAAAGCGGTGGCAGGGCAGGAAGTGGCATAAGGAGGTGTTTTTTTTGAACCTTCTGACGTGGGGGTGGGTCTATGGCTTTAACGCAAAGCCATTGTGGGCTAGGTCGTGCTTTAGTTTTTTGCCCAAGCTGGGCATAATGTTGTATTTTGGCTAGGGGCGTAATATGACGACACAGACGATGAGTCTTAAGGACGAGGCGGCAACGATGGCGCTGGGTGCTAGCTTGGCGAACGTTGTAAAAGCCCCCATGGTGATTTATTTAGAAGGGGATTTGGGTGCGGGTAAAACCACCCTAACCAGAGGCCTGTTGCGTGGTTTAGGCCACACCGGTCCGGTTAAAAGCCCCACTTATGCCATTGTTGAAAGCTACGACATGGCTCAGGTCAAGATTCATCATTTTGACCTTTATCGTTTTTCCGATCCCGAGGAATGGCTAGACGCCGGCCTAGTGGATTTATTTGATGAGCAAAGCGTGTGTTTGATTGAATGGCCGGCTCAGGGCGAAGGTTTTTTGCCTGAAGCAGACTGGGTGGTGTCATTATCTGTGCAAAATCAAGGAAGAACCTGTACAATTATTGCTAAATCATCATTAGGTAAAGAATGTCTGAACACATGGTTAAACTGACACGCCGTCATTTTTTAGGGTCTGTTGCTGGGGGTTTGGTGCTGAGTGTGAGCCGAGTTGGGCATGCGCAGGGCATTAAGTCTAGCGTCGTGGCCGTGCGCATTTGGCCTGCCTCTTCGTATACGCGCATTACCATAGAATCCTCAGAACCCGTGACCTATAAGCATTTTGAGCTCGATAACCCTCGCCGCATGGTGTTGGACATCGAGGGTGTGGCGTTGAATGAGCCGATGCAAACCATCAGCACCAAAGTGCTGGCGTTTGACCCTTACGTTAAGGTGGCGCGTGCGGCCCAATTTAGCCCAGATGTGGTGCGGGTGGTGTTCGAATTAAAAGAGCCGATTAACCCGCAGGTGTTTACTTTGAAGCCGATTGCGGAATTCAAACACCGTTTGGTGGTCGACTTATACCCTAAGAACAGCGCCGAAGAGTCGGATCCGCTGTTGGCACTGTTAGAAGATTACAACAAAGGCAAAATGAGCAAGGATGGCTCTTCGCCGAGCGTGCCCAAGACCCAGCCTAAGGTCGAAGCGGTGGTGACGCCGAAGCAGCCTGTGACGAGCAATCGTCCCTTAGTCGTGATGCTCGATCCTGGTCATGGCGGGGAAGATCCGGGCGCCATTGGGCCATCTAAGCTGCGTGAAAAAGACGTGGTGTTGCAGGTGGCGCGTGAAGTGAAGCGCCTGTTTGATCGTCAGGGCAATGTCAAAACCTACATGACCCGTAACGAAGACGTGTTCATCCCGCTCAGCGTGCGGGTGGCCAAGGCACGTAAGCAAAAGGCCGACATTTTTATATCGATTCATGCCGACGCCTTTACCAATCCGTCTGCGCGCGGTACTGGCGTGTTTGCGCTGAGTGAAAAAGGCGCCACCAGTAGCCAAGCGCGCTTTTTAGCGCAAACGCAAAATGACGCCGACCTGATCGGTGGGGTGAAGGCCAAGACCGGGGATGCTTATTTAGACCGTACGTTGTTGGATTTAACCCAAACCGCCACCATTAATGACAGCTTGAAGCTGGGTGGTCTAGTGTTGAAACAGTTGGAAGGCGTGAACAAACTGCATCGTGGTCAAGTAGAGCAGGCTGGCTTTGCGGTGCTGAAGGCGCCGGACATTCCGTCGATTTTGGTGGAGACGGCCTTTATTTCTAACCCTACGGAAGAAGGGTTGTTGAAAACGGCTGCGTTCCGTACCAAAATGGCGCAGGCCATTGTGAATGGGGTGAATCAGTACATTAAGCAAGGTGCGGTGATCGCACGGCGTTAAGCCATGCCTTGTGGTTGAATCAAAAAAAGCTGCGAAAAATGAACTGACCCCATAAAGTTGGACGGTTATTAAGCGGCTTCGAAGGACTGAATTCTGTATTGCACAGGGCTCAGTCCTTTTAATTTAAGTTTGATTCTCTCGTTATTATAATAATGAATAGACTGTTTAATCACACTAGCCAAGTGATCTATGGATGTAAACTTTTGCTTATGGAAGCATTCTGTTTTCAATAGACCAAAGAAGCTTTCTATGACTGCATTATCAAGGCAATTGCCCTTGCGCGACATGCTTTGTATCAGTCCTTTACTGGCCAATAAATGTCTGTATTCATCCATCCGATATTGCCGCCCCTGATCTGAGTGAATCAAAGGCTTATCCGACGCTTTTAATTTACCAAATGCATCCATCAACATGTTTTTAACCATCTTAAACACCGGATGCTTTGAAAGCGCAAAGGCTATAATTTCACCATTATATAAATCTAAAATGGGTGATAAATAAAGCTTCTCATTAAGCACTTTAAATTCCGTCACATCAGTCACCCACTTTTGATTAGGGCCTTCTGCACTGAACTGGCGCTGCAACAAATTGGGTGCGGTCTGGCCAACGTCGCCTTAGGCGAAACAAACGCTCAAACTCAAGTCCTATTTACCCAAAAGCAGCCTTTCAAAATCATTCATGCTTCGGCAACATCGCTATTGATCAGTCGTTGGGTTTCGCCTTGTAGGGCGCCATCGTTTCTTTTTGATGTCAAAAAGAAACGAAGTAAAGAAAAACCACCCCACTTTATCCGCCCGCTTTGCGGGTGCCCTCGTTGGCCCGCACGGGGCCGGCGGCAAAAACTCCTATTTGGGCCTGCGGCCAAATACTCAAACAGCTTTGCCTTAAAGCCCCGGCCCCGCACGAACCGCCTTGGCGGCTAAAAGGGGAACGGTACTTCACCTAAGAGCAAGCGTGGTGAGTTTAAAGTATCTGGCTATATACGCTGGGTTTTGTTCGAACAAAAAATCATGGTTTTGTTTGACCCCGACCAGCAGCTGTAGGGGGGCAGAGCCTCCCCACCGGCTTTACTGCATCACATCATGTAAACCCAAGGCCACGACCCATCCTACGAAAACCACCCCGCTGTGGCATGAGCTGCCCTGTGGCCTTGCCACTAAGGCATTTAAACCAACAATGAGCCTAGCAGCAAACCATCAATTTATTGGTGGTGAATGATGAAAATGCAGGGCCGCTTGTGGAGGTTGGGTAAGTTTTTGGGCCAGTTGGCCACGGTTTGGCTGATGATGGTTTGGCTGGGCAAGGTCAGGTCGCAGGCAATGCATAAGCGCGTGCTGGGGGCGAGGCTGGCTAAAGCGTCTTCTAGCACGGCCTGGTTACGGTAGGGCGTCTCAATGAAAATTTGGGTTTCATTGTTTTTTTGTGAGGTTTGCTCTAGCTGTTTGAGGGCCTTCAGGCGTTCGGCCTTGTCGGCGGGTAAATAGCCTTTAAAGGTAAAGCTTTGGCCGTTGGCGCCAGAGGCCATTAAAGCCAAGAAAATACTGGAGGCGCCCATGAGTGGCTTAATGGCGATGCCTTTTTTATGCGCCAGGGCAACTAGGTTGGCGCCAGGGTCGGCAATGGCGGGGCAGCCAGCTTCGCTGACAAGGCCTACGTCGTGGCCGGCCAAGAGTGGTTTAATTAACTCGGGTAGGGCCTTGTCGTCGCTGTGCTCGTTGAGGGTTTGCAGGTCGAGTTCGCGAATGGGGGTGGTCACGCCCATGGCCTTAAGGTGTTTGCGGGCAGTTTTTTCGGCCTCAACCACAAAGTGGGTGATGTGGGTGACCTGGCTTTGTTCGTGCGGCAATAGCCATGCTTGCTGCTCATCGCCTAAAGGGGTGGGGATGAGGTATAGAGTGCCTAGGCTCATAGTGGATGGATTCCTTCGTTGGCCAGAAAATCAATGAGTTTAAAAATAGGGAGGCCGATTAAGGCATTGGGGTCTTCGCTGTGGATGCGTTGGATCAGCGCCGCACCGAGGCCTTCGCTTTTGGCTGCGCCAGCGCAGTAGATGGCGTCGGGCTCGCGGGCTAGGTAGGCCTTAATGGTGGCGTCGCTCAGGGCGCGCATGGTCACCTCGGTCACGTCGACGTGTTGTTGCAACGCGAGCGTGTCGGTGTTTAAAAGGCACAGGGCGCTGTAAAAGGTGAGTACTTTACCGCTGGTGTGCTGTAACATGGCGAAGGCTTTGTCGGCGCTCATGGGCTTGCCCAACTGCTGGTTGCCCACAAAGGCGACCTGGTCGGCGCCGATGATGAGGCTATGGGGGTGGGCATTGGCTAGAGATTGGGCTTTGCCGACGGCCAGGCGTAAGGCGGTGTCGTGGGCTGACTCATTGGCCAGAGGGGTTTCGTCACAGTTAGGCTTGGCGATGGTAAAGCTTAAGCCCAGGGTTTTGAGCTGCGCTTGGCGAAAAACCGAGCTTGAACCCAAAACAAGTGTGGTATTCTTCATAAAAAAGTCGCAAGCAAATTGACAATGTAAGGGTAAAGATTATATCATGCCCGATTTATGTTAAACATTAATTTGATCGACCCGAAGGCTTTTGCGCAATCTGCCCAAATTATTGAGGCCGAAGTGCCTTTAGCCCAACTAGATGAACGGGTGAGTAAACACGAATACATAGTTAATCACGACGGCGTTTGTTCGTTCAGCCTTAAGGGCGGAGTGGATAAGTGGCAGCGTGCTTACCTAGACTTAACTGTGCAAGCTCATTTCAGCTT
Organism: Neisseriaceae bacterium; assembly: GCA_017991555.1. Classification (GTDB taxonomy): domain Bacteria; phylum Pseudomonadota; class Gammaproteobacteria; order Burkholderiales; family Neisseriaceae; genus JAGNPU01. The sequence goes on along the minus strand of JAGOQM010000008.1, from coordinate 66,347 downwards.
GACTTGCCAACGGTGTATGCAACCGAAGGCTTTTGTTTTGGATGAATCTGCGCGCATTGTTTTATTTGATGATGAAGCCTCATTAGATGAGGCCATGCTGCAAGACCCCGACTTAGACGGGATTTTGTATGAGCCGGAATTAAACGTTTATTCGTTGGTTGAAGATCAAATTATTATGGCATTACCGTTTTCGCCTATGCATGATGATTGTGACAATGAGCAGTTGGCTAAGGTCAATCGTGATAAACCCAATCCATTTGCGGTACTGGCGGGGCTTAGGAAAAGCCAGTAACTATTTTACTTTATTAGGAGCATCAACATGGCCGTTCAACAAAACAAAAAATCACCTTCAAAACGTGGTATGCACCGCTCACACGATGCATTGACTGCACCTGCATTGGCTACTGAGCCAACAACGGGTGAAATCCACTTGCGTCACCACATTTCACCTAACGGTACTTACCGCGGTCGTAAAGTGGTTAAAGTTAAAGGCGAATAAGCTTTTAAGAAATTAAGCCAGATCATGCCTCGATAAGAGACAGTTCTGGCTTTTTTGTATTTGCTTGAAATTTTAGAATAAATAATCTATTGTTATATAGATTAAGGTGATTCACTGCATTTTTCAGAAGTTTACTGATTTTATGCAAAAGAGTGCGTCGATGTTTGCTTGTATAGGCAAAAGCGCTCATGATAAGCTTCACCTTTTCGCGTCAAATAGATTATATATGATAACCATTGCAGTAGATGCCATGGGCGGTGATTTTGGTTTAAGCGTCACCGTACCTGCCGCCGTTTCATTTCTGAAAAGAAATACCGATGCTCGCCTCATTATGGTGGGCGACCAAGATCGCGTTCAAGAGGCTTTAACGGCCGCTGGTGCGCCGATGGATCGGATTGAAGTACAGCATGCCAGTGAAGTGGTAGAGATGGATGAGTCGCCGCAGTTGGCGCTTAAAAACAAAAAGCAGTCGTCCATGCGCTTGGCCATCAATGAAGTGAAAGAAGCACGGGCGGATGCGGCGGTGTCTGCGGGCAATACCGGGGCCTTAATGGCCACGGCGCGCTACGTCCTGAAAACCCTGAGCGGCGTCGACAGACCCGCCATTGCGAAATTTATGCCCAATGCCAAAGGCACATTAACCTGTGTGTTGGATTTGGGCGCCAATATTGAATGCACTGCCGAGCAGCTGGTTCAGTTTGGCATGATGGGCGCAGAGCTGGTTCGTGCCCTGCATCCTGAAAAGCAGAACCCCAGCGTGGGCCTGTTGAATATTGGGACCGAAGACATTAAAGGCACCACAGTGGTCAAAGAAGCACATCAGCTGTTTCAACTCACCGACCTTAACTACGTGGGCAACGTAGAAGGGGATGACATTTACACCGGCGACGTTGATGTGATCGCCACCGATGGTTTTGTGGGCAATGTGGCCTTAAAAGCCAGTGAAGGCATTGCCAAAATGTTCGCCACGTTTATTAAGGCGGAATTTAAACGTAATCTGTTGACCAAGCTGTGTGGTTTGTTGGCATTGCCGGTTCTGAATGCCTTCAAAAATCGTGCCGATGCCCGACGTTATAATGGGGCCATCTTTTTGGGCCTGCGCGGCGTGGTGGTGAAAAGCCACGGCGGTACCGACGAGGTGGGCTTTGCGTTCGCCTTACAAGAGGCGTATGTCGAAGCCAAAGCCGGTATTTTAAATGCATTGGAAGCGGGCATGACCGCGCAAATGACGCGCTTGGCCGATAGGCAAGCACAGCAAGAGGCGACGCTTGGTTCGAGCACAGCAGAATAAGCGAACCGCTTGAGCAATAGTGAGAAAGATAAAAACGAATGAAATTTGCTAAAATCATGGGTACGGGCAGCTATTTGCCTAGCCAGTGCTTGACCAATGAAGAACTATCCAAGCGAGTCGAGACGTCTGACGAATGGATTGTGAGCCGCACCGGCATCAAAACCCGCCACATTGCGGCGGCGGGTGAACAAACCAGCGACCTTGCAGTGGCGGCGGCCAAAGCCGCTTTGGCCCACGCCAATATCGATGCGAACGACATCGACCTCATCATTGTGGCGACCGCCACCCCTGACATGACCTTCCCCAGCACTGCGTGCTTGGTGCAAGACAAGTTGGGCATCACCAATGGCTGTGCCGCTTTTGACGTGCAGGCGGTGTGTGCCGGCTTTATGTACGCGCTGGTGACGGCGAATAACTACATCCGCACTGGAATGGCCACCAAAGCTTTGGTCATTGGCGCCGAAACCTTTAGCCGTCTTTTAAACTGGGACGATCGTCGTACCTGTGTGCTGTTTGGCGATGGCGCTGGTGCGGTGGTGTTGGAAGCGGCGGATGAGCCTGGCATCATGCACGCCAAGCTGGCGGCCGATGGCCGTTATAACCACATTTTACAAACCCCAGGCGTGGTGGCTAATGGCACCGTGGTGGGCGATCCTTTCTTGTATATGGATGGTCCGGCGGTGTTTAAATTTGCGGTGAAAGCTTTGGCGAAGGTTGGTGAAGAAGTGCTGACCATGGCGGGCTTAGACGCAGACTCGGTTGACTGGGTGGTGCCACATCAGGCCAACCTACGCATTATTGAAAGCACGGCGCGCCACCTAGGGTTGTCTATGGACAAGGTCATTTTGACCGTTGCCGAGCACGGCAACACCTCTGCCGCGTCGATTCCTCTGGCGCTCGATCGAGGCGTCAAAGATGGCCGCATTCAGCGTGGCCACAACCTATTGCTAGAAGGCATTGGTGGTGGTTTTGCCTGGGGTGCGGTGTTGGTTCGTTATTAATCGAAAACAATCATAGGCTGCCTGAGTATTCGGGCAGCCTATGTCTATATTTAGCAGTTGCTTTGACGGTTAGGCGTCAAGCACACGAAAGGATGACTATGGCTTTGGCCTTCTTTTTTCCAGGACAGGGCTCGCAGAGCCTCAATATGATGTCTGGTTTTGACGGCGTTGCCGTCGTTAAGGAAACTTTTGCCGAAGCGTCTGCCGCTTTGGGCCAAGACCTGTGGGCGATGATGAACGGCGAAGATGCTGCCGTGATTAATGAAACCGTGAACACTCAGCCGTTGATGCTGGTGGCCGGTGTGGCCACCTACCGCGCCTATTTGGCCGCCGGGGGTAAAGCACCAACGGTGATGGCGGGTCATAGCCTGGGCGAATACACCGCTTTAGTGGCGGCCGGTAGCCTTGATTTTGCCGATGCGGTGAAGCTGGTGCGCTTGCGTGCCGAGCTGATGCAGGCGGCAGTGCCGGTAGGCGAAGGCGCCATGGCGGCGGTATTGGGCCTGTCGGATGACGACGTCAAAGCGGTGTGTGCCGAAGCGGCTCAGGGCGATGTGGTGGAAGCGGTGAACTTTAACGCCACTGGCCAAGTGGTGATTGCGGGCCAAACCGAAGCGGTGAACCGTGCGATGGCGTTGGCGAAAGAAAAAGGCGCCAAGCGTGCTTTGCCACTGCCGGTGTCGGTGCCCGCCCACAGCAGCCTTTTAAAAGGCGCCTCAGAAAAACTGGCGGCGGCGTTGGCCGACGTGACCGTACACACGCCTCAAATTCGGGTGATTCACAATGCCGACGTGGCCAGCTTTGACGCTCCGGCCGACATTAAGGCGGCTTTGGTACGTCAGCTGTATTCACCCGTGTTGTGGACCGACACCGTGAATCTTCTGGCCGAAGAAGGCGTGACCGTGGCCGCAGAATGTGGTCCTGGTAAAGTATTGGCGGGTTTGTGTAAGCGCATTAACGATCAGGTGAAGTGTACTGCGTTGGTTAAGGCTGAAGACTTAACCGCATTTATTGATGCACAATAAGGACCATGACATGTTGGATTTAACCGGTAAAGTAGCTTTAGTAACGGGCGCCTCTCGCGGCATTGGCGAAGCGATTGCCGCCACCTTAGCCAAAGCGGGTGCGATTGTGATCGGGACGGCCACCAGCGAAGCACAGGCCGCCGTGATCAATGACCGTCTGTCGCCTCAAGGCGGCGCAGGCCGTGTGCTGAACGTGGGCGAAGCAGGCTCGATTGAAGCCTTAATTGACAGCATTACCACCGAATTTGGCCCCGTGGCCGTGTTGGTGAACAATGCCGGCATCACCAAAGACAACCTGCTGATGCGCATGAAGGAAGACGAATGGGATTCGGTCATGGACGTCAACTTGAAGTCGGTTTACCGTGCTTCTAAGGCCGTCTTGCGCGGCATGATGAAGGCGCGTACTGGCCGCATCATCAACATTGCTTCGGTGGTGGGCACCATGGGCAATGCCGGCCAAACCAACTATGCAGCGGCTAAGGCCGGCATGATGGGCTTTACCAAGTCTATGGCACGTGAAGTCGGCAGCCGCAACATCACCGTGAACTGTGTGGCGCCGGGCTTCATTGAAACCGACATGACCAAGGCTTTGCCAGAAGAGCAGCGCACGGCTTTAGCGCAGCAAATTGCCTTGGGCGCCTTGGGCGAACCCCAGCACATTGCAGACGCCGTATTGTTCTTGGCCAGCGATCAGGCCAGCTACATTACCGGTCAAACCCTACACGTGAACGGCGGCATGTTAATGCCGTAACGGCTTTAGCAGCGCCTAACCCCATAGCGCATGCGAGCCTAGGCCCGTATGCGCTATTTTAATTTGTTCAGATAAGGAATCCCCATGACGCCACAGTTCTTGATACGGGCCGCCGAGCCTAGCGATGCGCCCGCCTTGCAGGCCTTGTTTAGCCTACCCGAAGTGTACCCACAAACCTCACTCATGCCGTATCCAGATGTCGCACTGTGGCAGAAAAAGGTAGCGGATAGAGCCGAAAGTTGGCAAAGTCTGGTGGCCGAAATAGACGGTGAGTTAGTGGGGCAGGTCACCCTTCACCCTGAAGCCAAGATCCGCCGTCGGCACGTTGCCAGCATTGGCTTAGCGGTGCATCCAGCGTTTTCTGGGCGGGGAATCGGCCGCCGTTTGATGACCGAAGCCATCATGCTGTGTGAGCGATGGCTCAACGTTCAGCGCATCGAGCTAATCGTGTACGTGAACAATGAAGTCGCGGTGGCGCTGTATCAAAAGTTGGGCTTTGTCATCGAGGGTACCTTGAAGGGCTATGGCTTTGGCGACGGCGCTTATCAGGACGTGTATTTCATGGCCCGCTGTCGCTGGCCCGATGCGTCAAGTGCGACCCCCAATCCTGAATGAGGCCAGCTGTATGACGATCGGTAAAGTAACCATACGTGCGGTTGAGCCCGTAGATGCTGCCGCGCTGCAAGCACTGTTTAACCATTATGAAGCCTATAGCCAGACCTTACACCTACCGTACACCGACCAGTTCAGCTGGCAACAGCGGGTTCAGCCAGAGGCCGCAGGCACACACACGCTGGTGGCAGTGATTGAAGGCGAGATCGTGGGCATGATTGCGCTGACGCTGGAGGGCAATATACGCCGGCGCCATGTGGCCAATATTGGCTTAGGCGTACATCCGCAGTATGCTGGGAAAGGGGTGGGCAGTCGGTTGCTGGCGGCGGCGATTGAGTTGGCGGATCGTTGGGTGAACGTGCAGCGCTTGGAGCTGACGGTGTTTGTGGACAATGTGGCGGCCATTAAACTGTATGAAAAGTTTGGGTTTGTGGTCGAGGGCCGAGCGCGTGGCTTTGCTTATCGGGATGGGACTTATGAGGATGTGTATCAAATGGCCCGCTGTCGCTGGCCATCCATTGATTAATGGGCGGGCGGCTAGAAAGCCAGTACAATGATTTTTTTACGTGCTTTATTGAGAATGGTGTGACGGTATATGGACTATGTTAACTTAAAGTTTACCCATGTGGTGTTGGTGTACGTGAGCGTGATCTTTTTTAATATTCGATTTTGGTTGTTTAGCGTCATCAGCAAGGGGCAGCGGCCCAAAATTTTACGGGTGGTACCGCACCTGATTGACACCGGCCTATTTGCCTTGGGGATTGCCTTAATTGTGGTGACGGGCTTTATGCCGTTTACGGCTGCGGCCCAGTGGTTGACGGTGAAGCTAGGCCTATTGGTCCTGTACGTGCTGTTTGGCACCGTGGCCATTCGCGACGGGCGTGCGTTTTTGACGCGCTTGGGCGCTTATGTGGTGGCCAATGCCTGCGTTTTTGGCATGATTTATTTGGCTTTGAATAAGCCAGTTTTTTGGTAGACGGAGGCTGATCCATGCAGCGTATTTTAGTGGTGCGTAATGACAAGCTGGGCGATTTTATGCTGGCCTGGCCGAGTTTTGCAATGCTCAAGGCGTCTATGCCGGATGCCCATGTTGTGGCTTTAGTACCCAGCTATACTGCGCCGTTGGCCAAGCTGTGTCCGTGGTTAGACGACATTGTGGTGGACGTGGGCAAGGACGCAAGTAAACATGACAAAGAGCGTTTGGTGCAAATCATTAAGGCGCAGCAGTTTGATGCATCGATTAACCTTTTTTCTAACCATCACAATGCCCGTGTGGTCCGCCAAGCACGGATTCCGTACCGTTTAGCGCCGGCCACTAAGTGGGTGCAGGTATTGTATAACCATCGGCTTAAGCAGCGCCGTTCACATTCGGCCCAGCCAGAGTATGAATATAATTTAGACCTGATTCGGCATTTTTTAAAGGATCATGGACAGGCGGTGGTTGAGCCCAGCGCGCCCTATTTGTCGTTTACGGCCGAAGCATTACAGCAGCAGCGTGCCGATTTAGCCCGTAAGCTGGGGCTAAACCACCGTAAAAAATGGTGTTTTGTACACGTGGGCAGCGGCGGTTCGGCCAATAACCTGAGCCTAGCCCAATACGCCCAGCTGATTAACGAGCTATTGCAAACCTATGTGAACACCGACATTGTGCTGACTGCGGGGCCAGGAGAGGCCGCTCAAGCACAGGCCTTGCATGCCCTGTTGGTGGATGGCTCGCGGGCGGTGGTGTATGCCGACAACGATGGGCTGGTGGATTTCGCCCGTTCGATAGGCTGTGCGGATTTGTTCATTGCGGGCTCTACCGGGCCACTGCATTTGGCGGCGGCCCTAGACATTCCGACCATTGGCTTTTTTCCCAGCAAGCGTTCTTCAACGCCGCTGCGCTGGCGGCCGATCAATGGCGTTGGACGTCACTTGGCCTTTGCGCCACCGACCGGCGCCAGCACTGAGAACGACATGAGTCAGGTCGACCTAGTGGCCGCCATCGCTGAGATTAAGGCTTGGTTGCCGACGTTTCGGTTTGAATCCACAGGTCTGCATATTTAATAAAGGTCGAGTGGGCCGATAGGGCGGCCAATAAGAAACCCTGTTTGCCATCCAAAAACCCCGCTTTGAATACATACATTTTTAAGAAGCAGCCCACGGCATGCAGCACCGCATTGCCAAGGCTGCTTTTTTTGCCTTGGGCTCGGCGCTGCTGTGACCAAGCCATGGCGTATTGGGTGGATTTGGTGAGGTAGTGGTTCAAATCAACGTAGGGATAATGCAAGAGGTCGCCGTGTAAGGTTTCAATCGCCACGTTGTCGTTGGGGGTGACGCTTTCATGTACCAGATGGTCGTTATAGCGCGCGTCTTCAGGCCGATACAGACGCAGCACGTAGTCGGGGTACCAGCCAGAATGGGTGATGTCACGACCGAACACGTGAGAGCGGCGATTGAGGCGATAGGCAGTATTGGGCTGGTTTTTGGCCAATGCCGCCTCAATGCTGGCACGCAGCGGCGGCGTCACGCACTCATCAGCGTCTAGCCACAGCACAAAGTCAGTATTGACGTAGGTTTGCGCCACCTGGCGCTGCTTGCCAAAGCCGGGCCAGGGCTGGTTCAGGTAAAACCGGTCGGTATAGCGTCTGGCTACGGCTTCGGTGGCGTCGGTGCTGCCCGAATCCAGAATCACGATGTCATCGGCCCAGTCTTTGACTGAGTCTAGGCACTGAGCCAGGTTGTCTGCTTCATTTTTAACAATGAGGGCGATGGTGAGCGTGGGGCGAGTCATGAGGCTTCCTTGGAAGAAAACAGGCTGGGGCTGATGAGGGTTAAATCAGCCTGGTCAATGTGGTCGTGATAGCGAATAACCTGTAGCGGTGCCGCAGTGTTGGGGTGCCATTTGGCGTAATTGTTGTCATCGTCGCTGTAAAAGGCCAGTAAGGGGCAGGCCAAAGCCGCCGCAATGTGAACGATGGCGGTGTCTGGGCTGATGATGCCGCTGCTGCGGCGCATGATTTCAATGCTGTCATCAATGCTGGTGGTGTCGGATAAAAATCGAACCCGTGGGTCGGCCAGATGGGCGCACAGGGCGGCAATCGCCTGTTGCTGGCTCGGCTGGCTTAAAATCACCACCGTATGGCTGGGATACAGCTGGCGCAGGGTGTGAATCAGCGTCAGCGCCCGCTCGTGGGTAAACTGGCGGCGACGGCCGTCGCCATGCAGGTTGAGCGCCAACAGCGGTCCAGCAGGGAGGGTGGCGATAAATTTGGCCACCTTGGCTGCGGCCCGGCTGGTGTCAGGCAGCTCGTAGCGGCCATCAGGCTGGGGACAGCCAAGACGGCGCAGGATTTCTAGATACACCGCGGCCATGGGCTGGTCGTTTTTGGGCACGTTGAGGTTAAATAAGCCAAAGTGGTCTTTGTCATAGCCAGCGTTGATCGGCGCCTGACAGGCTCGAATCAGTACGATGTCGCGGTTGCGTAATACTTCTGTCGGATCAATCAGCACGTCAATCGGCCGCTTTTGGGCTAACTCGTGGCCAAGCTGTTTAAAGTGGCGGCGGCTTTTTTGGGTCACCACGTGCACGTGGTCAATGTAAGGGTTCTGCGTCAGCAAGCCTTGGTTTTTGGCCGAGGCCAGCACGCTGATGGTGGCCTGCGGCCACTGTTTTTTCAGTTCGCGAAACACGAAAGAGCTGACGACGTAATCGCCAATCTTGCCGTCGTGGCGCACCAATAGAATGTGCGGCTGTGGATGGGTTAAGGGCAGCACCGCGGGCGCCAGACGGCGATCCAAATAGAGGCGGCCCAAATAGAGGCGAAAGCGTTTAAAAGCGAGGCGTAATGTTTTCATGTGATTGGCTTAAAAATAGGCACGAAACAGCTGAATGACGAGGGCTATGGCTGAAACCCCCAGAAAAGCATAGGCGAGTACCGACACCCAAAAAGTCATTTCCCGCTTTTGACTGCGGCTAAACAGGCGGTTAATGATGATGAGTACAACGGCAATGATTAAAAATATTCTGAGAACGCGGCCGAGCATCTGATTAATTGTCCTTATTTACCGTACAGCCTTGATGCAAACCGCTATAATGACATTTTTCACACTATTTGCCTAATCGTGGACATGAATGACATCAACAGTGTGGGCATTGTCTGCCCGCAGACGCTGCAGTTTGACCAGCCATTAGCATTGGTTAATGGTCAGATTTTACCGCAATTTACCCTAATGATCGAAACCTATGGCAAATTGAATGCCGCTAAAAGCAATGCGGTGCTGATTTGCCCTGCCTTGTCCGGCCACCATCACGTTGCCGGCAAGCACCATGCCGACGATGCCTATCCGGGCTGGTGGGACAATATGGTTGGCCCTGGTAAGCCCATCGACACCAATCAGTTTTTTGTGGTGGGCATTAATAATTTGGGTGGCTGTCATGGCAGCAGCGGGCCGTTGAGCATCAATCCTGAAACGCAGCGACAGTACGGCGCCGACTTTCCCATGGTGACGGTGAAAGACTGGGTGCATTCCCAGGCTCGATTGGCAGACCGCTTAGGGATCGACGCCTGGGCCGCCGTGATTGGCGGCAGCCTGGGTGGCATGCAGGCCTTGCAGTGGAGCATTGACTATCCTGAGCGTGTCCGCAATGCTTTGGTGATTGCGTCAGCGCCCAAACTGTCGACCCAAAACATTGCCTTTAACGATGTGGCCCGACAGGCGATTCTGACCGACCCCGACTACCATGGCGGCCATTACATGCAGCATGGGGTGGTGCCTAAGCGCGGTCTGAAAATTGCCCGCATGATGGGCCACATTACCTATCTGGCTGAAGATGGCCTCGGCGAAAAATTTGGGCGGACGCTGCGTCACGGTGAGTTTAAGTTTGATTACGACATTGATTTTGAAGTGGAAAGCTATTTGCGCTATCAGGGCGACAAGTTTGCCGACAGCTTCGACGCCAATACCTATTTGTTAATGACCAAAGCACTGGATTATTTTGATCCGGCTCAGGCCTATGGGGATGATTTGGTGCAGGCGATGGCGAATACGCAGGCCAAATTTTTTGTGGCCAGCTTCACCACCGACTGGCGCTTTAGCCCAGGGCGCTCGCACGAGCTGGTGAAGGCGCTGATTGCGGCCAAAAAATCAGTGCAGTACACCGAGATTGATTCCAAGCACGGACACGATGGCTTTTTAATGTTGGATCCTCAGTACGTGGCCTCGATGGCCATTTTCTTAGGTCGCGTGGCACAAGACTGCGCCGCAGTGACAGGGAGCGCACAATGAAGCAGTTACGGGCCGACTTACGGTTGATTTATGATTGGATTCCCAGCGGCAGCCATGTGCTGGACTTGGGCTGTGGCGATGCGTCGTTGCTGGCCACCTTAACCGAGCAGAAGGCCGTGACCGGCTACGGCATCGAGCTTGATTCGAGCGCGCTGTTGGCCGCTATGGCGACCGGTGCCAACGTGATTCAGTCTGACTTAGAAGAGGGCTTGCAAACCTTTGGCGACAACAGTTTTGATGTGGTGGTGCTGTCGCAAACCATTCAGGCGATGCGTAACACCGAAGACATTCTGCTGGACATGCTGCGGGTGGGTAAAGAAGCGATTGTGACCTTCCCCAACTTTGGCTATTGGCGCAACCGCCTCCAAATTTTAAAAGGGCAGATGCCGGTATCCGAAAGCATGCCTTATGAATGGTACAACACCCCCAACATCCATTGGTGCATGGTGCGCGATTTTGACGCTTTGTGCCGTAAAAATGGCATTAAAATCTTAGAGCGCACGGTGATGAGTGGCGGCCGTCGGATTGATTTTTGGCCCAACCTTATGGGCAGCCTGGCGTTTTATCGAGTAGGGCGGTAAGCCCTGCTGGCGTTATGATTTTGTAATGAAGGCAGCCGTAAGGCTGCTTTTTTGTGGCTAAGGGTTGGCGCTGCCTTTAGCGAACACTTTACCGTATGACTCACGCTACGGCATGTTGACCACCCATAAATCATGGTTTTGTGTGTGATGAAGGTGAATCTCAATTTTTCCGATCTTCTGACCATGTCTCCTTTAGGTGAAGTACTGTCCCCTTTTAGCCGCCGAGGCGGTTCGTGCGGGGCCGGCGCTAGCAAGAGTGCTCTGTCTCCTATAACAACGTGGTCGACAGCCACAAGCGATTTGCTCGCTTCATCCGGCCCGATAGAACCCAACTCGGCGGCTTTAGCGGGAAATCGGCACTTCACCTAGAGGAAAGGTGGTGAGTTTAAATAGTTTGGTGGCCATTTTTCTTGGTTTGTGAGACGGTTTCCGCTGAACGAGCCATGTCACCGAGCGGCGTAGCGTAGGCCCGTGGCCTACACGGTTTGAGCGTTTCCGAGCGGTCAGCAGGGTGGGCACGCTGCGCTCTGCCCACCCTACGAAAGCCACCTGGCTGTGGCATCCTGTGTCATGTTGCCTTACCACTCTGGTGTTTAAATCAAAGCCTCTCCTATAACAAACCATGATTTACTAACGGTGCCACGCCCATCAAATCAAGCCACTTATGGTTGATTCTATCGCCATGTCTTGAAATAGGCCAAATTGCCCCTAGCTTAAGAAGGTTCGCCCAATAAAGGGCTCATGAGTATGATTGAGGATTAAGCATGAAACAAACCTTAGGTTTTCAAACAGAAGTCAAACAGCTACTGCAACTGATGATTCATTCTTTGTATTCCAATAAGGAGATTTTCTTACGAGAACTCATCAGCAACGCGGCCGACGCCGCCGACAAATTACGCTTTGAAGGGCTACACAACGACGCCCTGTACGAGCAAGACCCCGAGCTGCGCATCACCGTCACCGCCGACGCCGACAAGCGCACCGTGACCATTAGCGACAACGGCATCGGGATGAATCAAGAAGAAGTGATTGAACACTTGGGCACCATTGCCAAAAGCGGTACCAAGGCCTTTTTTGAACAGCTCACCGGTGATGCCCAAAAAGACGCCCACCTGATTGGTCAGTTTGGCGTGGGCTTTTACTCAGCCTTTATCGTGGCCGACGAAGTGGTGGTCGAAACCCGCCGCGCCGGCGAGCCAGCCAGCGCAGGGGTGCGTTGGCAAAGCCGTGCCGACGGTGAATTTACCGTTGAGCCCATCGACAAAGCTGGGCGCGGCACCGACATTATTTTACACCTAAAAGAAGACGAACAGGATTACCTCAGCGACTGGACCTTACGTCGCATTGTGACGACCTATAGCGACCACATCTCGGTACCGATTTACATGAAGAAGGCGCCTGAGTATCAGGAAGACGGCACCATCGTCCCTAGCGACGAGTTAGAGGTGGTGAATCAGGCGCAGGCGTTGTGGACGCGCAATAAAAACGACATCAGCGACGAACAGTACCAAGAATTTTACAAGCATGTGTCGCATGACTTTGACGATGCCTTGGCGTGGAGCCACGCGCGCGTCGAGGGGCGACAAGAATACACCGAGCTATTGTACATTCCCAAGCGCGCGCCGTTTAACCTCTACGAGCGCGAGCAAAAGGGCGGCGTGAAGCTGTACGTGAAGCGCGTGTTCATTATGGACGACGTCAATAAGCTCATGCCTAACTACTTGCGCTTTGTGCGCGGGGTGATCGACAGCAGTGATTTGCCTTTGAACGTGTCGCGTGAGCTGCTGCAAGAAAGCAAAGATTTAGATGCTATTCGAGCGGGCTGCGTGAAAAAAGTATTGGGCTTGCTGGAAGACATCGCCGCCAACCGTGCCGAAGACTACGCCAGCTTCTGGTCGACCTTTGGGCAGGTGCTCAAAGAAGGCGTGGGCGAAGATCAGGCCAATCAAGCGCGCATCGCGAAATTGCTGCGGTTTGCCTCAACGCATAACGAAGATGACGCCCAAAGCGTGTCATTGGCCGACTACGTCAGCCGCATGAAAGAGGGCCAAGAAGCGATTTACTACATTACCGCCGACACCCATGCCGCGGCCAAGAATAGCCCACACATGGAAATCTTCACCAAGAAAGGCGTCGAGGTGCTGTTGCTGTCTGATCGCGTCGACGAATGGGTGGTGGGGTCGCTGTTTGAGTTTGAAGGCAAAAAATTGGCCAGCGTGGCCAAAGGTGCTTTAGACCTGGGCGAAATGGCCGATGAGGCTGAAAAACAGGCTCAGGCCGAGCTAGAGGCCAGCAGCCAGCCCTTGGTTGAAAAAATGACCGCCTTATTGGGTGATAAAGTGGCGGCTGTGCGCGCCACCTCACGCCTGGTGGAAAGCCCTGCTTGTTTGGTGGTGGGCGAAATGGACATGAGCCAAAACCTAGCCCGCATGCTGGCCGAGGCTGGCGCTGCGGATCAAATGCCGGTGACCAAGCCCACTTTAGAAATTAACCCAGACCACATGTTGGTACAGCGCCTTGCCGCCGAGACCGATGAGCACCAGCAGTCAGAACTGGCTGGCCTGCTGTTTGATCAAGCATTGTTGGCAGAGGGGGGTAAATTGGCCGATCCTGCTAGTTTTGTGAAGCGTATGAATCATTTGTTGCTGGCCTTGAATAAGTAAGCCCTACGTCATGAAAACCACCCGTCAGGGTGGTTTTTTATTGGGGACTTGTCTTGTGCCCAGACTGTGTTAAGGTAGCTATTTGGCCCTTTTGACCCACTTTTTGAAGATCTGGCAGCTCATGACTTATATCAGCACTAATCCCTATACCGAAACCGTTATTTATCGTCGTGCCGCTGATGATGTGGCCACCTTCTCTCAGACCTTGAGCGACCTTCAACAGGCGCAGCCTCAGTTTGCGGCGTTGCCCATTGAAGAACGGATGGCGCGCTTAAGCGCTCTGGCCAAGCGCATTGAGGCCAACAAACAAACCTTGGCCACCTTGATCAGTGAAGAGGTTGGCCGCTGCTTGCGTGAATGTTTGGCCGAGGTGGATAAGTCGATTGAGCTGATTCGTTACTACGCCAAGCTGGCACCGGAGCTGCTGGCACATCAAACCATTGCCACTCAGGCCAGCCTCAGTCAGGTACGCTTTGAGCCGTTAGGGGTGGTGTTGGCGGTGATGCCGTGGAATTATCCGGTCTGGCAGATTTTACGTTTCGCCATTCCCGCGCTGTGTGCGGGCAACGCCTGCGTGGTGAAGCCGGCGCCCAGCGTCGGGCGCGTCACCGAGGCGTTGTTTGCCTTGGTTGAAGCCGACCTGCCGTTTAAGGCGGCCTTTTTGGCGCATGAGGACGTGCCTCAGGCCATTGCCGCCACCGATGCCTTGGCCTTTACCGGCTCAAGCGAAACCGGCCGCTATTTGGCGGGCCTGGCGGGCCAGCATTTGAAAAAGTGCGTGTTGGAATTAGGGGGCAGTAACGCCGTGATTGTCTTGCCCGATGCCGATTTACAGCTGGCGGCGGTGGAAGCCTGTTATTCACGCTATCGTGATGCCGGCCAGTCTTGTAATGCGGCCAAACGCTTGATTGTGGCCGACTCGGTGGTGGATGAGTTCTTGGTGTATTTCCAAGAGGCCGCCGCCAAATTGGTGATGGGCGACCCTTTAAGCGACAGCACCAGTCTAGCGCCCTTACACACCGAAGCCGTGCGTCAGCGCCTACACGGACAGGTCAAAGACGCGCTGGATAAAGGGGCTATTTTGTTGCGTGGCGGCTACATTCCGCCAGGGAAGGGCTATTTTTATCCAGCAACCATTATAGATCAAGTCAATCAAGATTGCCGCGTGTATGATGAGGAAGTATTTGGGCCCGTGATTAGCCTGTTGCGCGCGCAGGATGCCGAAGAGGCGATCCGCTTGGCCAATGATACGCCCTTTGGTTTGGGCGCCAGCATTTACAGCCAGAACGAGGCCGAAGCATGGGATTTGGCCAAACGCCTACAGGTGGGCAGCGTGTTTATGAACCGCCACACCAGTAGCGATTTGCGCTTGCCTTTTGGCGGGGTGAAGTCTTCTGGTTTTGGGCGCGAGCTATCTGAATTTGGGTTGTATGAGTTTGTGAACGTCAAAACCTATTGGCAAAAATAACCCCATGCTACACTTATTAAACACAAACCATGACCTGATTTAAAGGTGGATGAATGTTGCAGAAAAACTATCAGGCAGTATCACTGGGGCTTTGTCTGGGCCTAATGGGTTCTGTTGCCTTAGCTGCAACACCATCTAAAAAGAATCCGCCTGCAGCGGCCCAGATGAAAGCCGCTGGCATGACGTACGCCGAGTTAACCCACGTGGCTTTTTTTGATGTGGCGGGCCGCCTAGTGAGCAGCGAGGCTGCGGCTAAGTATGAACGCCGGGCGCGATTGTCCAAGGATGGGCCGGTGCGGGTGCAGGATTTTTACGTACCTGCTCGCCAAAAATACTCTAATCAGTATGTGCTGGATAACC
Source organism: Neisseriaceae bacterium (assembly GCA_017991555.1). Classification (GTDB taxonomy): domain Bacteria; phylum Pseudomonadota; class Gammaproteobacteria; order Burkholderiales; family Neisseriaceae; genus JAGNPU01. Next base: position 50,828 of record JAGOQM010000008.1, on the reverse strand, counting down.
GCAGCCAGCTAAACCAGTTTATGCCGCGCATCCACAATGGCGCCATCATGTATTGGTATGAAAACGGCAAGCCTAAGATGAAGGGCCAGTACGTCAAAGGGCAGCAAGAAGGCGAATGGACCAACTGGCACCCTAATGGCCAAAAGTCGGCGCAGCTGTATTATGAGGCTGGTAAGGTCAACGGCGCGGGCGCGCGCTGGTATGCCAATGGTAAGAAAGAAAGTGAAATGCTGTTTAAGCAGGACCTAGCGGAAGGGCCGTGGGTACGCTGGTACGAAAACGGCCAAATGCGCAGTAAAATGCTGATGGCGCGCAACGAGGTGGTTGAAGTGCAAAGCTGGGACGAAGCAGGGCGACAAACCTTAGACATGTTTTACACCAAAGAAGGCAAGCGCAACGGTGTGCAAACCGAATGGTTTAGTAACGACCAAAAATCATCCGAGCTGATTTTTAAAGACGATGAAGTCATTGATCGATCCTTCTGGGACACCAAAGGTAATTTAATTAATGAAGATTTGGGTGACTTAATGTATCCCGAGCCATAAGCGTCAATCCAAAAAATCGCCCTCAAGGGCGATTTTTTTAGGCCGAATAGTCTTGGCATAGAGCCTGAATAATGTTGGCCATGTCGACCACTTCTGGGCGCTTGCTTAAGGCCTCCGAGTAGCCTAGCTGTAGGTTGGCTACGCGGGCGCTGTTTTGGGCCAAAGGCACTTCAACAAGGGTGCCTGCGGCCAATAAATCTTTGACCTTATGCGAAGGCAGCCAGGCAAAACCATGCTGTTTGAGCACCAGTGCCAGCATGGTGTCGAAGCTGGTCACCGTCCAACGCTGGGTTGAGCCAAGCCAGCCGTGGTTGGTTTCTTGGCGTCTGCCGCTGTCGCGCACCACGATTTGTCGGTGTTCCGCAAGGGTTTCTAGGGTCACGGGCTGAGGGCCAGTGGCCAACGGGTGTTGGGCATGGCAAACGCACAAGAGTGAGGCCGAAAGCAGAAACTGGCTGACGCACTGCGGCGGCAAAAGGTTGGCAATGCCGAGTTCAACCATGCCTTCTGCCATCAGCTCTTGGGTACCCGATAGGGCGCTTTCGTAGAGGCGGATGCGGTGATGGGGGTAGGCGTCGGAAAATTGCGCAAAGGCAGCATAGAGAATTTCAGAGGGGAACAAGATGTCTACCGACAGCGACAGCTCTGAGCGCAGGCCGGGCCGATACAGGTCGGCCAAGCGTTCGACTTTGCGGGCCGTGCTTAATAAGTGCTTGGCCTCTGGCAGCAAAGCCCTGCCTAAGTCGGTCAGGACGGCTTTGCGGCCCTCAATGATGAATAATTCTTGCCCTAATAGGTCTTCCATTTTTTTAATGGCGTGGCTAACGGCCGATTGGGTTTTGTTTAAATATTCTGCAGCAGGTAGAAAGCCATCGTGTTCGACGGTGGCCACAAAGGCACGCCATTGCTCTAGGCTGATCTTGGCTAACATAATTGCCTCCTCTAAGAAACAAGCTAAGGATTCATTTTACGGTGTTTTTAATAAAATATGAATAATATTAATCTATTTCATAAAATTATTGCGATAGTCAATGGCATTGAAATTGTTGATAATTCAATTCTATCATTTTAATGCGATGACTGCTTGCCACCACGGTGGTCATCTACTTGATCCACGAGGTTTGCCAAAGCAGGCCTTGTTCTCTTACATGAAAGGGTTTATTTATATGTCACAGTATTTACAAGCTTTAAAAAACAGACGGTCTATTTATGCTTTGGGCAAGCAAGTTGCCTTGAGCGATGCGGAAATTGAAACCATCATTAAATCCGCGGTTGAAGAAAGCCCTAGCTCATTTAACTCACAGTCTTCACGCGCCGTGATTTTGTTTGATCAAGCGCATGAGCGCCTGTGGGCCATTACTGAGGCGACTTTGCGCGCCATGGTGCCGGCCGACAAGTTTGGTCCTACCGAACAAAAGCTGGCCGGTTTTAAAGCCGCTAAAGGCACGGTTTTGTTTTTCGAAGACAAAGCCGTGATTGACGGTTTGCAGGCTCAGTTCCCGCTTTATGCCGACAACTTCCCCGTGTGGTCTGAGCACTCAAGTGGGATTGCACAACACTCAGTGTGGGTGGCATTGGCAGAGCGCGCTATTGGGGCGAGCCTACAGCACTACAATCCAGTGATTGATGACGCGGTTCAAAAAGAGTGGGCCATCCCAAGCAGCTGGATTCTGCGTGCCCAAATGCCGTTTGGCTCGATTGAAGCCGCCGCCGGCGCTAAAGAGTACATGGCTCATGATGATCGATTTAAAGTGTTCAAATAATAAATCAATTTATTTAGCCATTTAGTTTAAAAGCCTTTCATCTGAAAGGCTTTTTTTGTGCACGGCCTTGATGGCGCGCAAAGGTCATGGCGTCGATGGTGGGAGAAACGGCGAAAGAGTTCAATAAACCGATAAAATCCCCTATAATCTTTCGAGATACATGAATAACAATAATATTACTTAGGAAGAGACATGAATAAACTGGTTCTGGTGCTTAACTGCGGAAGCTCTTCGGTTAAGTTCTCAGTCATTGAGGTAAGCTCGGGCGAAACCTTTATTAGTGGTCTAGCAGAAAAGCTCAATCTGGCCGATGCCACCATCACCTTTAAGCAGGGCGAAGACAAAGAGGTGGTGGCCATGAGCGCCGACGGTTCTCACCGTGGCGCCATCATGATGATTTTGGCCAAGCTCAAAGAAGTCCAGCTGTTTGAAGCGATTGGGGCCGTAGGCCATCGAGTGGTGCATGGCGGCGAGCGGTTTTCTGAGTCGGTCATCATCGACCATGAAGTATTGTATGACATTGAAGCCTGTTTTAACCTTGCCCCGCTGCACAATCCGGCTCACTTAATGGGCATTAACGTGGCGCAAGAAGCCTTTGGTCATTTAAAGCATGTGGCGGTGTTTGACACGGCCTTTCACCAAAGCATGCCGCCGCATGCCTTTTTGTATGCGGTGCCGATGGTGCTGTATCGCGAGCATTCGGTTCGCCGCTATGGCGCGCACGGCACCAGCTACCGCTACGTGTCTAAAGAAACCGCCCGTCTGCTGGATAAGCCCAAAGAGGCTTTGTCGATGATTATTGCCCACTTGGGTAACGGCTCTTCGATTACCGCCATTGCCAATGGGCAGTGTCAGGACACCAGTATGGGGCTGACGCCTTTAGAAGGCCTGGTCATGGGCACGCGCTCGGGCGACATAGACCCCAGTATTTTCTCTTTTCTCAAGCAAAACCGAGGCTACGACATTCAAGAAGTCACCACCATGTTGAATCGACGCAGCGGCCTTAAGGGCCTGTCCGAGCTGTCGAGCGATTGCCGTGAGCTGACGGCTGCGGCCGAAGCCGGCCATAAGGGTGCCCAAATTGCGTTAGACGTCTTTGCCTATCGCCTGGCCAAATACGTGGGTTCTATGATGGTGGCCGCTGGTGGCTTAGACGTGCTGGTGTTTACCGGCGGCATTGGCGAAAATTCGGCCTACATGCGTGAGAAAGTGTTGGGCTATTTGGGCTGTTTTGGTCTGAAGCTAGACAAGAAGGCCAATGCCGACATGATTTTGGGCCGCGCAGGGGTGATCTCGAGCAGTAAAACGCCCATTGCGATGGTGGTGCCCACCAATGAAGAATACATGATTGCCTTAGACACGGCCAAATTGGTCAACCTCGATTAAGCCTGTGGCGTCATCAAAAAACCTCTGGAACCGCGTTCATCCAGAGGTTTTTTGTCGTTTAAGGGCGATATTGGGTAAGATAGAGGCCTAATCCTATAGATCGACCATGATGACTAAAATAACCTATTGTTTGGCCCTGGTGTTGCCCGCCGTATTTTATTATTTTGCCTTAAGTATTTGGCCTCAAGCGCTGTCACGGCTGTGGTTGGGCTGGCCCTTGAGCGTGCTGTTGGGCTTGTTGGTGATGCTGTGGGCGGCCTTGGTGGGGCTGTGGTTTGCTCGACAGGCGGTGCGCAAGCAGCCTCTGTGGGAGGGCGAGCATGAATAAGCCTAAACCCATGGGCCGTGCGAGCGCATTTTACTTGGCCGATCGCTCCATTGGGGCCTGGCAAAATGCCTGGGCCTTGGCCGGAGACTATCTGTCGGCGGCTGCCTTCTTGGGGGCCGTCGCGCTGTATTACAGCGCCGGCCTAGACTCGCTGTATTACGCCGTGGCCACCCTGTTGGGCTGGCCGTTGCTGCTCATTTTGTTTGCCGACCGACTGCGCGCCGGCGGTGCCTATACCTTAACGGGGGTTTTACAACAGCGATTCGGCAGCGTGCGCCTACAGGCGTTGAGTGCTTTGACGAGCCTGTTTGTGAGCGTTTTTTATTTACTGGTCCAGTTGATCGGCGCCGGCAAGCTGTTGAGCCTGCTGTTTGGTTGGGGCTATGGCAGCGCCTTAATGGCCGTGTGCGGCCTCACGTTCGCCTTGGTTTTCTTGGGTGGCATGAAGGCAACCACGCTGGTGCAAAGCATTAAGGCCGTGTGCCTGTTCGCCTGTGCCTTCGTTTTGGTGGGGCTGGTGTGGCGGGCGTTTGATTTTCAGCTGCCGCGACTATGGCAGGCGGTGGCCCAACAGCGGCCCGCGGCGCTGCTGCCCAGCATGGCCTTAAGCGACCCCATCGAGCAGGTTTCGCTGGTGTTGGGTTTGGTGTTGGGCTTATTGGGTTTGCCTCATGTGTTAATGCGCTTTTTTACGGTTAAAAATCCTCAGGCCGCCATTCGTTCTGCGGCCTATGCCGGGGCCTTGATTGGCCTGTTCTTTAGCCTCAACGTTATTGTGGGTTTTGGCGCTCTGGTGCTGCTGGATGGGCAAACCCTCAGCGGTGGCGGCAATATGGTGCTGTTGCACCTGGCAAACCAGCTCGGCGGTGCCGGCATGCAATGGGCGCTGTCGGTGGTGGTGTTTTTGACCATCCTGGCCGTCATGGCAGGCTTGGTCATGGCCGCCAGCGCCAGCCTGAATCAGGATATTTTGCCGCTGCTGTTCGGCCATCAGGTGCATCGACCCTTGTGGGCGAAGGGCGGGATCGTGCTGCTGCTGGTTCTGGGGGGGCTGCTGGCCTGGTTGTTTGAAGATTTTAACCTGGCGTTTTTATTTGGTCTGGCCTTTGCTTGGGCCGCCAGTGCGCACTTTCCGGTGTTGTGGGCCCAATTCTTTATGCCCTCGTTTAATGAGCGCGCCGCCTTTTACGGCCTACTGTGTGGCGCGGTGGTCAGTACCGTGCTGATTGTGGCCAGCCCGACCGTGTGGGTGGGGGTGCTGGGGTTTGAAACCGCCTTGTTCCCTTGGTCTAACCCTACTTTATTTGCTTTGCCCTGTAGCTTCTTAGTCATTGTGGGCCTGTGTATGAGGACATCAAAATGAAGTCTTGCTTGAATGAATTACGCGTGCAGCTGCACGATGGCGCGGTGTTGAGTGCGCCAGAGGAAATGGCGGCTTATTGTCTGGATTATCGACAACGCTTTGTGGGCGAGGCCCTGGCGGTGTTGCAACCCAACAGTACCGCTGAGGTTCAGACCATCGTGCGTTGGGCGCAGCGCGCTGGCGTGCGCATTACCCCGCAGGGCGGCAATACCAGCCTCTGTGGCGGCGCGACGCCGAGTGCAGACAAGGCAGAACGGCCTGCGGTGGTGCTGTCAATGAATAAGCTTAATCGGCTGCGTGGCCTTAGCCTAGTGGATGGCTGCATGACGGTCGAGGCGGGCATGGTGTTAAAAACCGCGCAAGAAACCGCCGCCGCGGCGGGGCGATATTTTCCGCTTAGCTTGGCCAGTGAGGGCAGCTGCCAAATAGGGGGGAACATCGCCTGTAACGCCGGCGGGCTGAACGTGGTGCGTTATGGCACCATGCGCGACCTGGTGATGGGCTTGGAGGTGGTGTTGCCGGATGGCACCCTGATTGATCACCTCACGCCCCTGCATAAAAACACCACCGGCCTTGATTTGAAGCAGCTTTTTATTGGCTCCGAGGGCACGCTCGGGATCATCACCGCGGCCACGCTGAAGCTGTTTGCGCAGTCTAAAACCACGGTGACCGCTTGGGTGGGGCTGCCAGACATTGATGCCGCCTGTGCTTTATTAAGCCTGTTGAAGGGTGAATTTGCCGAGCGAGTGAGCAGCTTTGAACTATTAAGTGCGCGGGCGTTGCAGCTTTCATGCGCCTTTACTGGTTTAAAATCTCCGATGACGGCCCCCTGGCACATCCTGTTAGAACTGACGGATTCTATGATATTACCGCAGCTGGGCGAGTCGTTACTGACCGTTTTAATGCAGGCTGGCTACGAAGAAGTGGTCTTGGCCCAAACCGAACAGCAGCGGCGACAGTTGTGGCAACTGCGGGAGTCGGTGTCGGAAGCACAGCGTGATTTAGGGGCCAGTATTAAACATGACATTGCCCTGCCCATTAGCAGCGTCGCGGCGTTTATACACCAGAACATGCCCAAGGTAGCCGCTTTGTACGAGGATGCTTCGCTGGTGGTGTTTGGCCATTTGGGCGACGGTAGCCTACATTACAATGTTTTTTTAAGCCAGACTTTAGGGGCCGAAGTGTATGCTTCTGAGGCGGTGATTAATGCGACCGTATACGCGGATGTCTTAGCATTTAATGGCACCATTGCGGCCGAGCATGGAATTGGACAACTGAAAAAAGAATGGCTTAAAAGTCAATTAAGAGAAGAAGAGTTGTCTCTTTTTAAGCATCTTAAGTATGGGATTGATAAGGGGTTATTGTTTAATAATGGGAAAGTTGTTGATATTTAATTCTAAAATACGTCATAATGTTGGCTTACTTAGTGCTTTACAAAAATTAACAATTGATTTATAAGGAGAAGTTTCTCAAGTGTGGTAAGTTTCTATACGTTAGTCAACCTAGTTACTATATTAAAACATAGTGATGACAACATTATGAATAGGGGATAAGTATGGACACATTAAGAGCCTTAGTGGTTTTTATGAGTACGGTTGAGAACGGCAGTTTTTCAGATGCTGCTCGACGATTGGGGGTCTCGCCTGCGGCGGTGAGTCAAAGTATTGCCAGATTGGAACAAGAATTGGATGTGCGGTTGTTTAACCGTACCACCCGACAACTGACGTTAACCGAAGATGGCCGCCGTTTTTATGATTCATCGCGCGGCCCAGCCTTACAGTTAGACTACGTGATTAATGAATTGCGCGACAGCGGCAATGAGCCGACGGGCTTGTTGCGGGTGAGTTTGCCTAATTCATTTGGGCGTCGTTTTGTGTTGCCGTTATTGAAAGAATTCAATATTCGTTATCCGCGCATTCAGCTGTACATCGGCGTGGGTGACAGTGGCAGTGACTTAATTGAGGATGGGTTTGACGTCGGCATCAGCATTGAGTCGTCGACGGACAGCCGTGTGTCGGTGCGCTCGTTAACGCCGATTAATCAATATGTTGTGGCCTCACCAGAGTATTGGGAAAAGCATGGCAAGCCTGATGCCCTAAATGATTTATACGATCATGACTGTATTAACTATCAGATTCCGTCTACTGGCCGCATCAGTAAGTGGAATTTTATGCAAAAAGGGGAGCGTGTGGCCTTAGACGTGACGGGCACATACACCTGTAACGACGTTGAAGCCATTTTGTCTTTGGCGGCTTCAGGCTGTGGCGTGGCTCAGGTGGTCGGCTATGCCGTTGCACCTTATTTACGCTCAGGTGAGCTGGTGTCGGTCTTGGACCAGCACGTGGCGCAAACCCGTTCGATAAACATTTGCTTCCCACACGGCGATCGATTGGCACTGCGCACCCGCGTTTTTGTTGATTACATCGTTGAAAAGCTGATGACCCACCCGGACATCGTGTCCGCTTAGGTTTAAGTTAAGGGGACAAAAAAGCCACGCTGTTACAGCGTGGCTTTTTTACGTTCATTGGGCGTTCAGGCTTAGGCATCAACGCCGTATTGGTCGCGATAGGCTTGAACCTGAGGCAGGTGTTCGGCCAGTGCTGGGTCTTGTTGCACCAAAGCCAAGAGGTCTTTCAAGGTGGCAATGGCCACGGCGGGTAGGCCAAACTGTTGGCTTACTTCTTGCACCGCCGACAGCTCGCCTTGGCCTTTTTCCATGCGGTCTAGGGCAATGGCCACGCCTGCTGGGGTGGCGCCTGCGGCTTGAATGAGGCCAACCGATTCGCGCACCGAGGTGCCGGCGGAAATCACGTCGTCAATGATCAATACCTTGCCTTGCAGCGGCGCACCCACTAAAACCCCGCCTTCACCGTGGTCTTTGGCTTCTTTGCGGTTATAGGCAAAGGGCACATTGATGCCTTTTTCGGCCAGAGCCATGCTGGTGGCCGCGGCCAAAATGATGCCTTTGTAAGCAGGGCCAAAAAGCATGTCGAATTCGACCTTGCTGTCGATGATCGCCTGAGCGTAAAAGCGCGCCAAGGTGAGGGTGCTTAAACCGTCGTTAAACAGGCCGGCATTGAAAAAGTAAGGCGATAAGCGTCCGGCTTTGGTGGTAAATGCACCGAATTTTAAAACCTCTTGTTGAATGGCAAATTGTAAGAAGTCTTGGCGAAAATCTGACATGAATGTTCCTAGTGGTTATAATCAATAAACTTTATTAATGATACACGAGGTTGACAGTGTTTAGAATCATCAGCGCCAACGTTAATGGCATTCGTTCCGCCGCCCGTAAAGGGTTTATTGAGTACATTGCCAGCTCTGGCGCAGACATCGTTTGTGTGCAAGAGTTAAAAGCGCAAGAAGCCGACATGACTGAAGAGATGAAGTCGCCCCACGGCATGCATGGGGTATGGCACTGCGCCGAAAAAAGAGGCTACAGCGGTGTGGCCATCTACAGTAAAGAAAAGCCGACCTCGGTGCAAATTGGCATGGGTGTGCCCGAGTTCGACCAAGAAGGCCGCTACGTGCGCGCCGACTTTGATGACCTAGTGGTCATTTCCCTGTACCTGCCCTCGGGCACCAGCGCCGAGATTCGGCAAGAGCTGAAGTACCGCTTCTTAGATGCCTTCTTGCCAATGCTGGCTGAATTAAAGGCACAGCATAAAAAAGTGGTGGTGTGTGGTGATTGGAACATTGCCCACAACAACATCGACATCAAAAACTGGAAGGGCAATCTGAAAAACTCAGGCTTCTTGCCAGAAGAGCGTGCTTGGTTGACGCAGGTGATTGAAGAGCTGGGCTGGGTGGATATTTGGCGTACCTTATACCCAGAAGAGTCAGGTTATACCTGGTGGAGCAATCGCGGTCAGGCCTATGCCAACAACGTCGGTTGGCGCATTGATTATCAAATGCAAACCCCTGATTTGGCGCAGCACGCGCGGGCGGCCCACGTTTACAAAGACGTGAAGTTCTCTGATCACGCACCGCTGGTGGTGGATTATGACCTTAAGCGATGATTTATTGTTGCTGGGCATTGCCGATGCCAGCGTGCCGCGGCGTGGTTTTTGGCTAGACACCTGGTTGCGTAGCTATCCCACCGCAACCGATGTGGTGTGTGCCTCGGATGAAACCGCCGCGGTGTGGCAGGCGCGCTTGAATCAGGTGATTGATGACCACAAAGGCCCGGTGTTTTTAGTGGCTCATGGCGTGGGCGTTCAGGCGACGCTGGCTTGGGTGGCGCAGGCGTCGCTGCGTACTCAAGGGCGGGTTAAGGGTGCTATTTTGGCGGCCCCGATTACGTTGCCGGCCCAGGATGCGCGTGAACAAGTACTGGCACGGGCACGGGCGGGATTTCCGACGGCGCTGGTGTGCAGTGACAACGACGCATTTTGCACCGTGGCCGAGGCCAGCCGTTTGGCCCAGCGCTGCGGCGCCAAACTGATGAACCAGGGTGACGTCGGGCACATGACCCAAGGCTTAGGTTCATGGCAGTGGGGCATGAAGCTGATGCAAGAGATGTTGCTGGCCTAACCCTAACCAAAGAAAGCCTCAATAGGCATGATCGAGATTCTGTACCAAGACGAACATTTAGTGGCGGTGAATAAGCCCGCAGGCTGGCTGGTGCATCGCAGTTGGTTGGACCGGCATGAAACGGTTTTTGTGATGCAGACCGTGCGTGATCAGATCAATCAGCATGTGTTCACCGTGCACCGCCTGGATCGGCCGACCTCCGGCGTGTTGTTAATGGCGCTGTCGCGCGAAGTGGCCCAAAAGCTATCGCAGCAGTTTGAGGCACATGAAGTCAGCAAAACCTATTTGGCTTGGGTTCGGGGCTACGTACACGAGGCCCAGCACATCGATTATCCTTTGTTGCAGGAGCTGGATAAAATTGCCGACGAGCTGGCGACCAAGGCCCCAGAAGTGCAAAGCGCCGTGACAGACTGCCTGCCTTTGGCGCAGGCGGAGTTACCGATTGCGGTGGGCCGCTATCAGAGTGCGCGCTATAGCCTGGTTGAGCTGCGACCAGAAACCGGGCGTAAGCATCAGCTGCGCCGACACATGAAGCACATTTTCCACCCCATTATTGGCGACACCACGCATGGTGACCTGCACCAAAACCGAGGCTTTGCCGCCCATGTAGGGGTGTCACGGATGCTGCTGCACGCCCATACCTTAAGCTTGGCCCATCCGGTCACCGGCCAGCCTTTATGCCTTAAAGCACCGGTGGATGATGCCTGGCTACAGGTTCATGCCGCGCTGGGCGTGGCGGTGCCAGCCTAGTTCAACCCGCAATAGACAACACAAACGCCGCCGTAGGGCCCTGTATGGGCCGCGGCGGCGTTTGTGTGAATGAGCTGACGTTTTTTGAGATGATGCTAATTTTTGGGGCGCTAAATAGAGAAGTCGTCGATGACCGGATCGTATAGCATTTGCTCTACGCGCGCCTTAGTGAGGCTAGGGGCGAACAGCTCAATAAAATGATAGGCATAGCCACGCAGATAGGCGTCGTTACGAAGGGCAATTTTGGTTGAGGAGGGCTCAAACAGATGGGCCGCCGACAGCAGCACGAGGTCGCTGTCTTGCTGTGCTTCGTAGGCCATAGTGGCAATCAGGCCCACGCCCAAGTTAAGGCGGACGTAGGTTTTAATCACGTCGGTGTCTACCGCCGATAGGGCCACACGCGGCTCCGGCACGTTTTGCTGGGCGAAGGCCTTGGCAATGTGAGAGCCTTCGTGAAACGCAAAGTCGTAGGTAATGAGTGGGTACTGGGTTAAGTCGTGCAAGGTCAGCGGCCGCGCTAGTTGGCTCAGCGGATGGCCTTGTGGCACGATGACGCTGCGGTTCCATTCGCCACAGGGCAGGGTGGTGATGTGGTCTACAGGACTAAAGCTTTCGGTCAAAATGGCAAAGTCGACAATGCCTTCGGTGAGGAATTCAGTGATTTCTTTAGGGCTGCCCTGTTTGATGATGAGCTGTACCTGCGGCATGTCCTGCAAAAACTGTGACACCACCTTGGGTAAAGCATAGCGCGCCTGCGTGTGGGTGGTGGCGATGGCGAGGGTGCCCGAATCGGTCTGGGCGAACTCGGCCCCAATTTGCTTGATGTTGTGGGTGTCGTTGAGGATGCGCTCCGCCAGCTGTAAAACCAAATGCCCAGGTTCGGTAATGCCCACCACGCGTTTGCCCCGGCGAATAAAGATTTGGACGTTCAGTTCTTCTTCTAACAGTTTAATTTGCTTAGAAATGCCTGGCTGTGAGGTGAACAATGCCTCCGCTGCCTGCGACACATTCAGGTTGTGTTTGGCCACTTCTAAGATGTACCGCAATTGTTGTAGTTTCATGTGGGCAGCTTACGAAAAAGGAAGGATAGGAGTCTAGATAGTAATAATATCTATAGCTTACTACAAATCTCATTTAGGTGCTTTGTTGTAACTAAGAGACAAAAGGGGTGGCTTTGACTCGGGCGTAAATGAAATGGTTGTCGGGTTTGCCAGCAAGGGTTTAGTATCATGGAAAGACTGATTTGATTGGGCCTTTAGTCGGTTGCTAAATGATTTTGACATTTCTCTTTTGAGATAGTTATGGCATAATGTTGTGGATTACCAACAGTTTTCCGTCTTGTAAATGAAAAATTGTTGTAAATAAGTGACAGTTGTCGCTGCTTTAGGCAGAATGGAAGACGTTTACTTTTAAGCGTTAGACTAGAGACTTTATTTGCGAAACTATTGACAGTAGGCTTTGAGCTTTCTATAGTTCAAACAAGGTTTTTTAAGATATCGCTTAGCGACTACTATTATTATTGTGATTGCTTCACGTTCAAGTATGATTAATGTATTTGTTGCGTCACATTTTTTTGAATGAGGGAATAACATGACCAAACAGCTTAAATTAAGCGCATTGCTTATTGCTTTAGCCGCTTCTTCAAGCGTTTATGCCGAATCTTTTGCTACTAAGAAAGGCTACACTGGCGACTTAACTGAAGATTCAGTGGTACGTAATAGCTATGGCGAGTGCTGGGAAAATACTTACCTAAACAAATCTGTAGACGGCTTGGTTGAATGTGGCGACGCAGTAGCTGCGGTTGCTCCTCAATACGTTGACGAAACCGTTCGTTTGTCTGCTAACTTCCTGTTTGGCTTTGACCGCGCAACTTTGCGTAACGAAGCTTTAGAAACTTTGAACCCATTGGTTCAACGTTTGCGTAACACTGAAGTTGAAAGCGTACGTGTTCAAGGTCACACTGACTTTATGGGCGCTGATGCTTACAACCAAAAATTGTCTGAAGAGCGTGCAAACGCTGTTCGTAACTACTTGGTAAACAACGGCGTACCTGCTGAAAAAGTAGTTGCTGAAGGCTTTGGTAAAACCCAAGCTAAGATGACTGAACAGTGTAAAGCTGAAGTGGCTAAACTAGGTAGCAAAGTTTCTGCTGCTAAGAAACGTCAAGTTCAAATCGACTGTATCGAACCTGATCGTCGTGTAGACTTGTTGATCCGTACTCAAGTACGTCGTCAAGTTAAATAATTGACCCTAAGTCAATGATTTAAAAAACCCGTTTCGGCGGGTTTTTTTGCGTCTATGTATATTTATATGGCATATAAGTGGTACCCTTTGGCTTAAGTTAACTGTAAAAGAAGCGGCCACGATGAGGACGTTAATCGGCATGGCAACGGCGTTGATGCTGCCTTTGTGGCTGCCTGAGGGCCTGGCCATCTGGGTTTATGTCGGGCTGGGCGTGTGGTTGCCGCTGGCGTGGTGGCGGGGGCGGGCCGAATTCATGGCGGTGGCCCTGATGCTGGTGTGTTTTGCGTACGCGGCGGCTTGGGTGAGCCAAACCCAGCAGGCCCGAGTGCCTTTAAGCTTGACCGGCCAGGTACGCTATTTGACGGTACGGGTTCAGGAGGTCGTGTCGCAGAACGCGGGCGGGCAACGGTTGCGGGTCAAGGTATTGGCGGCAGAAACCGAAACGCAGGCACCGTGGCGTCCAAATCGCTTATGGCTGCAGGACAACAGCGCTCAGGTTTGGCCACTGGGCAGCGTTTGGCGGCTCGCGGTTCGGCTACAGGCGCCTTTGGGGCCGCTGAATCCTAGAGGCTATGAGCCAGGGTTGGCTGGTATCTGGCAGGGTGTCGATGGCGGTGGTCGGATCGTGAACGGCCCCCAGCAATGGCTCCGGCAACAGCACGACTTAAGCAGTTGGGGCGCCTCGATCCGAGCCAATAGGCAGGCTCGGATCGACCGCCTGGGTGAAGGGCAGGCGGCGGGTGCGGCGCTGGTCAGTGCCCTGAGCCTAGGCCAGCGCCAGGGCTTAACGCCAGAGCTATGGCAGCTTTTTCGGGTGACAGGGCTGAGTCACTTGGTCAGTATTTCAGGCCTGCACGTGACGCTGGTGGGCGGGTTGGTGGCGGCCTTGGTGCAGTTTGGCCTACGCTATTGGCGCCATCCTCGGGGCAACAGCCGTTTGTACACCGGCGGCGCCGGCCTGGCGGCCGCATTTGCCTATGCGGCCGTGTCGGGGTTTGCCATTCCCACCCAGCGCAGCGTGCTGATGCTGGCGGTGGCGCTGCTACTGTTGCAGGCCCGTTTTTATGTGAGCGTGTGGGTGGTTTGGTGGGCAGCGGTGGTGTTGGTGTTGCTCAATCATCCCGGCGCCGCATTAAGCGTGGGCTTTTGGCTGTCATTTTTGTTGGTGGGGGCTTTACTGTGGGTCAATGGGGCACGGCGACGGCTACGGCCACCAACATGGGCGCGCAGCCTGCTGCGCCTGCAGTGGACGGCCACGGTGGCGTCATTGGTGCCGGTGGCCTATTTTTTTGGTGAGTTGCCCAGCGTGAGCTTTTTGGTCAATCTGGTGGCGATTCCTTGGGCCACCTTGGTCTTGATTCCGTTGGCCCTGTTGGGGCAGCTGTTGCCTTTTGATGCCCCTTTGGCTTGGGCCATTGCCTTAGCCGATGGCAGTTTAACGATGCTATTGCGCCTACAGCCGTGGGCTTGGACCTGGTCAGTGCCGGCATTGCCGTGGCCACTTTGGGTGGCGGCGGCCATGGGGACGTTTTTGTGGTTATTGCCCCGGGGCTTACCAGTGCAGAGCATGATGTGGTTGTGCTGGCTGTTGCCGCTGGCGTATCAGCCCGAGCCACCGCCACAGGGGGCGCTGCGCGTCACCGTCTGGGATGTGGGTCAGGGTTTAAGCGTGCTGTTGCAAACCCGCAGCCAAACGATTTTATACGACACTGGCCCAGAGGCCAGTGCGCAAACGGTGCTGCAAAACGTGCAGGCGCTGGGCGTGCGACGTTTAGATGCCCTTATTTTGTCACACGATCACCGTGATCATGATGCCGGTTGGGCGGTGTTGGCGCATGCCCTTAGGCCGCAGCAGGTTTGGGCGGGGGTGCCCAGTGCCTATGCGTCGGCCGATGCACGCCACTGTCGCGCGGGCGGCGCCTGGACGGTGGATGAGGTTTATTTTGAATGGCTGACGCCGGCCATGAGCGCCTCTGGAAATGAAGCCAGCTGCGTACTGCGGGTGATCGCGGGCGGGCAGGCCATGCTTTTGAGTGGTGACCTAGAGGCGGAAGGCGAGCGCTTGCTGGTGGCCACCTATGGCGATGACTTGATGAGCCAGACGTTAATATTGGGCCATCATGGCAGCCGCAGCTCCAGCACACAGCCTTTTTTAGACCGAGTCGCGCCGAAGGTGGCCGTGGTGTCGGCGGGCTTTGCCAATCGCTATGGTCACCCCCATGCCGAGGTGTTGCGGCGGTTAGGCCAGAGTGAGATGGCAGTGTATCGGACCGATTTAGGCGGGGCGTTACGGTTGGATTTGGGTGTGGGGCTGGAAGTGAGGCCTTTGGTACCGACGCGCCGCTGGTGGCGCTTTAAGCCGCTGCCTCAGCCAGAAGGGGGCAATGCTTAGGTGAGTTAAAGCTGGTTTTAAAAGCGTGCAGGCTAACCCTGCTGTGACAACGCGCCTTAGGGGGCGCTGGCCATTAAAAAAGCGACCCGAAGGTCGCTGTGATGAGGTGCCGTTTTGCTTTAAGCCTGGGCTTTTAACAAGCGGGCCGCGTGCAGGGCGTAGTAGGTCAAAATGCCATCGGCGCCGGCGCGTTTGAAGGCAATCAGGCTTTCCATGATGGTGGCGTCGGCGTCTAGCCAGCCATTTTGAATCGCGGCTTGCAGCATGGCGTACTCGCCAGACACTTGGTAGGCATAGGTCGGTACTTGGAACTCATCCTTAACGCGACGAATCACGTCTAGGTAAGGCAAGCCTGGCTTCACCATCACCATGTCGGCGCCTTCTTGCAGGTCTAAGGCCACTTCTTGTAAGGCTTCATTGCTGTTGGCGGGGTCCATTTGATAGCTGTATTTGTTGCCGCCTTTGATGGCGCTGGCGCTGCCAATGGCGTCGCGGAATGGGCCATAAAATGCCGAAGCGTATTTGGCCGAGTAGGCCATGATGCGGGTGTGAATGTGGCCGTGGTCTTCTAAGGCCTCACGGATGGCGCCAATGCGGCCGTCCATCATGTCTGAAGGGGCGATCACTTGGGCACCAGCGTCGGCGTGCGACAGGGCTTGCTTCACCAATACCTCAACCGTTTCGTCATTCAACACGTAACCATTGGCGTCGATCAAGCCGTCTTGGCCGTGGGTGGTGTACGGGTCTAGGGCGCCATCGGTGATGATGCCTAAGTCTGGGAAGCGCTCACGCAGGGCGCGGATGGTGCTGGGAATCAGGCCTTCAGGGTTGTAGGCCTCTTCGGCGGTCAGGCTTTTGTTTTGGGTGACCACAGGGAACAGCGCCAAGGCTGGGATGCCCAGATTGACGGCCTCTTCTGCGGTAAACAATAGTTTGTCGATGCTTTGACGCATCACCCCTGGCATAGAGGGCACTGCTTGTTCTTGATTTTGGCCTTCTAAGACAAACACAGGGTAAATTAAATCATTGGTGGTTAGGGTGTGCTCACGCATCAAACGACGAGAGAACTCATCCTTGCGCATACGACGCATGCGGGTATTCGGAATGTTGCGGTTAGAAAAATTCATTATTGGCCTATTTTTAAAGTATAAATTAAAGAAAAGCTGATCGCGTCTATTTTACGCTCTTTTCAGAAACTTTGCTAAGCCGGGCTTTGGCTTAGCGCAAATCAAGGCCGTAAAAAAGCCACTGCGGATGCAGTGGCTCAGGTCGGTTTGGCCGGTGAGGTTAGCTTATTCGCGCTCGACCGCTAGGGCCACGCCCATGCCGCCGCCGATACACAAAGTCGCCAAGCCTTTTTTCGCGTTTTGGCGCTTCATTTCATGCAGGAGGGTCACCAAAATACGGCAGCCTGAGGCGCCGATGGGGTGGCCAATGGCGATGGCGCCGCCGTTGACGTTGACTTTATTCATGTCCCATTTTAGCTCGCCCGATACGCCTAAGGCCTGTGCCGCAAAGGCTTCGTTGGCTTCGATTAGGTCAACGTCGGCCAGATCCCATTGGGCCTTAGCCAAGGCTTTTTGCACCGCAGTAACCGGGCCCATGCCCATGATGGCTGGGTCGACGCCGCTAGAAGCATAGCCTTTAATGGTGGCCAATGGCGTGAGGCCTAAGGCCTGTGCTTTGGCCTTTGACATCAGCAATACCGCGGCGGCGCCATCATTAAGGCCAGACGAGCTAGCGGCGGTGACGGTACCGTCTTTTTTGAAGGCTGGACGGGCCTTAGCGATGGATTCAGCGCTGGCGTCGTGACGAATGAACTCATCTTCAGCAAACACCACTGGGTCGCCTTTGCGTTGTGGAATGCTGATCGGCACGATTTCGTCTTTGAACTTGCCGGCCTTTTGCGCAGCGGCGGCTTTTTGCTGTGAGCTCAGGGCAAAAGCGTCTTGGGCTTCGCGGCTGATCTGATATTTTTCAGCGATGTTCTCTGCGGTGATGCCCATCGGGTAATGCGCATAGGCATCGGTGAGGCCATCGTACATCATGCTGTCGATGATTTGGGCGTCGCCCACGCGTTGGCCTGTGCGCATCTTGGGAATCAGGTGGGGGCTTAAAGACATGGATTCTTGTCCGCCGGCAATGACAATGTCGGCGTCGCCACAGGCGATGGCCTGGGCCGCAAGGTGGGTGGTTTTGAGGCCAGAGCCGCACACTTGGTTGATGGTGAGGGCGGGGGTGTCAATGCCTAAGCCTGCTTTTAAAATGGTTTGGCGGGCAGGGTTTTGGCCCACGCCGGCCGTGAGCACTTGGCCGATGATGACTTCATCAACGTCGGCGGCGGCGACTTGGCTGTCTGCCAATAAGGCTTTAATGACTTCGGCCCCTAGATCGGTAGCGGGGATGTTGGCAAGGCTGCCAGAAAATTGGCCAACCGCGGTGCGTTTGGCGGCCACAATAACCACTTCGTTCATGTTTTCTCCTAAGAAGATGACGGATTGCATTGGGTTTGATGGGTTGCTGTTGTCTACGACAGATTAAGTATTTTGGTACAGCAATAAGGGGTTGGCTTTCTCGTGGACGTATCGCCCCGGTGCCGGATACAAGGGTGGCCAATTGGCATCGCCCAACTGGGTTGGGGCTGCTAAAAGGGGGCCGGAGCGGGCGGTGAGCCAAATACTTAAATCTTGCCACCAGCTGCCTTGTTCACTCTTTGCTTGATTAAACCATGTTTGCGCCGACTGTGGCAAAGTTTCGCCGTACCAGAACTGGCGGCGGTTATCGATGGCGGGGTTAATGGTGCCGGCAATGTGTCCAGCTGCGCCCAGAACAAAGCGGATGTTGGGGCTGTTTTGAAACAGCTTTAGCCCTTGGTAAATGGCCGTCCAGGGCGCAATGTGGTCTTCTTTAGCGGCCATGATGTACATCGGTAGCGTCAACGTGCCCAGATCAATGGGCACGCCGCAGACCTGCATCGAGCCTGGGTGGGTAAAGGCGTTGTTGAGATAGCAGTGGCGCAGAAAAAAGGTGTGCATGGGCAAGGGTAAATCGGCTGGGTCGCCGTTCCAAAACAACAGGTCAAACGACTTAGGCGTGTGGCCTTTGAGGTAGTTGTATTGAACGTAGCGCCAAATGAGCTCACTTGGGCGTAAGGCAGAAAAGGCCGCGTTGAGCGCCAGACCACTGATAAGCCCGCCTTGGGGGGCTTGTGTTTCTCGTTTTTGAACCAACGCTTCGGTAATGAAGGGCTGAATCGGGCCGGTGTCGCTGTGGTCGGTCATTGAAGCCATAAACACAGTGTGTTGAACCCAGTTCTGGGCGCGTGCCTTAAGGACGCATAGGGCGGTACAGAGGAGGACGCCGCCAATGCAAAAGCCAAGGGTGTTGATTTGCGCCTGTTGGCTGATGTCTTTGCACACGCGGATGGCTTGGATGACGCCTTCTTCGACGTAGTCGTCCCATTGGGCATGCTTGAGGCCGTCATCCGCATTTTTCCAGGAAATTAAAAAGACCGACAGGCCTTGGTCTAACAGGTAGCGGACCAAAGATTTTTTATCTTCTAAATCCATAATGTAGAACTTATTCACACAGGGCGGAATCAATAATACTGGTGTGGCATGAACCTGTGGCTGGGTGGGCTGATAGTGGATGAGCTCAATGAGGTGGTTTTTAAACACCACAGCGCCAGCGGTCGCGGCAATGTTGTGGCCGACCTGAAAGGCTTTGTCGTTGGCCAAGCTGATGCGGCCTTTTTTTAAATCGTGCTTGAGGTTGTCTAGGCCTTTGCTGAGGCTATCGCCGCGGCTGTCGCAGGCGAGCTTGAGCGCCTCAGGATTTTGTAACAGATGGTTGGCTGGGTGGAGCGCTGCCAAAAAGTGCTGATTCAAGAGCGCCAGCTGCGCGGCCTGTTCGGGCTTTAGGTTCAGCGCTGCGGCCATGCTTTGTGCGTGTTGGGTCACAAAGTCATGGGTTTGAGTGTAAAAGGTTTTGATTTGTGCAAAATAAGGATGAGTCACCCATTCTGGTGCGTTAAAATGTAGAGACGCGGGCGTATTGGCCGGCGCCTCTGCTTCTGGCGCAGTGGCGGGGGTGAGGTGGGCTAAGTGCTGCCGCCAAAAGGTTTCGTACTGCTGGGCTAGGGTAGGCCAGTCGGGCAGCGTTTTGGCGGTTTCTGTGGCCAAATGGTGTTGCCATTGGCGGGTTGATTCATCTAACCATTGGTGCCATGCCAACAGTAGGTCATTGTGTGCATCGCCATCATTTTGCGCCACCTGAACAATCCTTACGTTACGGGTTCTGAAAATAGAGGCAGTTTGCCCTGTTTAAAGGCTGGCTTCAAGGGTTGGTTTGGGCCTGAGCGCAATCATTTGGCTTAAGCTTGCTATACTGTGACCAGAATTTACCAAAGTTTGTTAATTTTATTGAATGGTCGTGAAAGGAATCCATCAGCATATGATTGAACAACAGTTGCTGCAATTTCTATCAGAGGCCTGTGCGGCCCCTCTGTATCCAGATCAGACCGTTCGACACAACCGCATCGATCCGGACAAAACGCCGATTGCGTCGGCGGTACTGATGCCCTTTGTGCCTAAGGGGGATGAATGGCACGTTTTGTTGACCGTTCGCAGTGCGCTGTTAAAGAGCCATGCGGGCGAGGTGTGCTTGCCTGGCGGCAAGTATGACCGTACCGATCAAAACTTAATCGACACGGCCCTGCGGGAAACGGAAGAAGAGCTGCGCATTGCGCCCCAAGCGGTTAAAGTGGTGGGCAGCATGCCCATTTTCCAAACCCTAACGGGCTACGACGTCACTCCAGTTTTGGGGGTGTTGACGGCAGAGCAAACCTGGCGGGCCAATGAAGAGGTGGCGGATGTGTTTACCGTGCCCCTGTCGTGGCTGTTGGACATGAGGCATTATCAACAGCGGGTGATTCAACGGCCGCTGGGCTCGTTTAGCGTGTTGTCTTTGCCTTATGAGGGTTATGATGTTTGGGGCGCAACGGCCAGCATGTTGTATCGGCTGGCGTGGCTAAAACAGCGTTTGGCGATCGGGTCGATGGGCTGATTGTGGTCTCTTGATCAAGCACAATGGTGAGTGTGACATGAATTTTTTGAAGGTTAATTTTTCAGAGCCGATTTTGCTCATGGGTTGGGCGGTGATGATGGTGGCACTGCTGGCCGCAGGCTGGCGCCTGCGTCAGGGCGAACAAAAGCTGTTGCCGTTGGGCATCGGCTTGTTGTGGCTGTGCCTGTTGTGGAGCCTACACGCCGGCGTGAAAGCCGGGGTGACCTACCACTTGCTGGGCGGCACCTTGTTGACGCTGACCTTAGGGCCGGCGGTGGCGCTGTGGCTGATGGCGATTGCGGGCGTGCTGTACACCGGTTTGTTTTTAAGCCTCGACGACTTCTGGGCTTTGGGCCTCAGCTTTAGCTGCACCGCCTTACCCAGTGTGCTGGTGAGTTATGGCTTACTGCGCGCCGCGCAAAAATGGCTGCCCAAACACCTGTTTATTTTTATTTTGGGCAATGGGTTTTTTGCCGGGGCCGCGAGTATGGTGGTGGTGGGCCTGATTGTGGTAGGCCTGTTAGACACGCAGCCAGACTATTCTGAGCGTTACCTATGGGGTGAAGCCTTCCCTGTGTATTTTCTCATCGCCTGGGCGGAAGCGTTTTTAACGGGCTTGCTCAGTGCCATCTTGGTGACCTTTGCGCCGCAGCATGTTCAAACCTTCGACGACGCCGAGTATTTAAAGCGTCGTTCTGAAACCGGATTTTTTGATTCTAAGTAATCCCGCATGACACAAGTAGGACCATGCCCCCATCTCGCTCGGATGGGGCTTAATAATAAACTAGGTGGTGTATGAATAATAAGCACATGGCGCTGACGCGCGCGGCTTTGTTGTTTCCGTTGGCTTTGGTGTTGTTTGAGTTTGCGGTTTATATTGGTAATGATTTGGTGCAGCCGGCGATGCTGGCGGTGACGCGTGATTTTGGGGTGGATGCTTCATGGGCGCCGTCGTCGATGTCGGCTTACCTATTGGGTGGTGCCGCCGTGGCAGGGCTATTGGGCCCGTTGTCAGATCGGGTGGGGCGCCGCAAGGTGTTCTTGGTTGGCACGGTGTTTTTTGTGGTCACCTGTTTGGGCATTCTCCTGACCCAAACCATTGAGAGCTTTATTCTACTGCGCTTCTTGCAAGGCACCGGCCTGACCGTGATCACCACGGTGGGCTATGCCACCATTCAAGAGGCATTTGAAGAGCGGGTGGCGGTGAAGGTCATGGCACTGATGGCCAACGTGTCTTTGTTGGCGCCGCTATTGGGCCCCATTTTGGGGGCCTTCATGATTGAACACATTTCTTGGCACTGGGGTTTTGTCGGCATTGCCGCCCTGGCCAGCGTGGCCTTTTTTGGCTTGAAAAAATACATGCCCGAAACCGTTGAGCTGCCGAATAAAAACCCAACCGCGGTGTGGGCCATTGTCAAAGATTATGCGCGCGTCTATGGCAATCGTCGCTTCTTGGCCTTGGCCATCACCGGCCCGATTATTGGCCTACCGCTGATGCTGTGGGTGGCGCTGTCGCCGGTGATTCTGGTGGAAGATTTGGGTATGAGCAGCATGGACTATGGCCTTAGCCAGCTGCCGGTGTTTTTGGGCCTGATTTTGGGCAATATTTGCGTGATGCGTTGGGTGGATAAGCTGCCCTTAGGGCGCACCATTCAAATCGGCACGCCGCTGATGCTGGCGGGCGCCGTATTGTTGCTGCTGGGCTTTGTATTTACGCCTTACTTGCTGTGGTTTATGTTGATCGGCATGAGCCTGATTGCCTTTGGTGAAGGCCTGTGCTTTGCGGTGCTGTATCGTTTTGCCCTGATGTCTTCGGAAGTGTCTAAAGGCACCGTTGCGGCGGCGATGAGCATCATGGTGATGTTGCTGTACGCGGGCATCATCGAAGTGGTGAAAAACCTATTCGTGCATTTTGGTGGCGTGGCCTTTGCCTTGGTGGCCGTGACCCTAATGGCGGTGTTCTTTACTTTCCCACGGGCCACGATTAAGCGGCTCATGCAGGAACGGGCGGCGGCGGGCCAATAGCCCGTCCCCAGGAAAAAAGCTGACGCATGGTGCACATGGGTCAGCTTTTTTTACGCCTGGCGGGTGCGGTTAATTGAATAAGCCTGCCGCACCCGATTCGGTCGCCGCCACCTGCCAGCCGCCGCCTAGGGTCTTATATAAGGAAACCATGGCCAAAGACGTGGCCGTGGTGCTGGCCACCTGCTGCTGTTGGCTACGCAATAAGGTTTGCTGTGCGGTCAACACGTTTAAATAATCGACCGTGCCTTGCTTGTACTGCTGGGCGGCATAGCCAAGGGCTTGCTTGCTGTGCGTGACCGCAAGATCCAGAGCCGCCTGCTGCTTTTGGCTGGCGTGGAACTGCACCAGGCTGTTTTCCACCTCATGCCAGGCTTGTAATACCGTGCGCTGGTAGTCTATGGCGGCTTCTTGATGCTGCGCCTTACGCAGTTTTAAGGTGCCGGTTAGGGCCCCGCCCTGAAAGATGGGCAGGTACAGGCTGGGGCCGATGGCAAAGTGGCGTGCGTCCCAGCTGCCTAGCTGATTAAAGCTGAGGCTTTGTAAGCCGATGTTGCCAGACAGGTTGATGCTGGGGTAGAAGTTGGCCTTGGCTACGCCGATGCTGGCGGTGGCGGCGTGAAGCGCCGCGCTGGCGCGCTGTACGTCGGGGCGGCGCTCGGCCAGTTCAGAGGGCAAGCCGGTGGGCACCTGAGCCGGTGGCGTGGGCAGGGCCGCCGGCAGGCCTAGCTGCTCGGCCAGCTCATATGGTGGCTTGGCCAACAGCAGGCTAAGGTGGTTGATTAATTCGGTTTGCTCTGCCACCAAGGCGGGCAGCTGGGCTTCGGTGCTGGCCAGCTGGGTGGCCGCTTGGGCCACGGCCAAACGGGTGGCGACGCCGGCCGCTAGGCGCACGTTGGTCAGGCGCAGGGCTTCGCGCGCAATGGCCAAGTTTTGCTCGGTCATGGTCAGGCTGGCCTGCACGCCACGCAGGCGTAAATACTGCTCGGCCGTGGTGGTGACAATGGCCAGCTGCACCGCTTGACGATCATGTTCGGCCATCTCAATGTGGGCGTCAGCCACCTCTACCTGACGGCGAATCTTGCCCCATAAATCCAATTCCCATGCGGCGCTGAGGCCTGATTGCCACAGGTCATAAGCGTTTTTACCCTGCTTGCCGGAAGGGTCGTTGAGGCCTTTTTGGCTGTTGCGCTTGCGGTCGTAATCGCCGTCAAAACCGATCTGCGGTAAACCGCTGCTGCCGACGACCTGGCCGGCGATACGGCTTTGCGTCAGGCGGCTCACGGCGATTTTGAGGTCTAAATTGTGGTTGATGGCCTCTTGAATTAGCTGGCTTAGCTGTGGGTCGTTAAACAATGACCACCAGTCATGCGCCAGCGGCGCGGGCGTGCTGCGACTGGCGACGTCGCGAGGCTGGGCATGCCACTCGCTGGCGCTGAGGTCGAGCGGCTTAACGAAATCGGGGCCAACGGTGCAGGCCGTGGTGGCCAAGCACAGCAGGCCACACAGAGTGCGGATGGGCGTCATTATTTGGCCTCCTTACGGGTGCTGGTGTCAATCTGGGCTTCCACCGACATGCCGGCGCGCAGCTGACTGAGTAAGGGTTGGTCTGGGTTCAGGCGTATTTTGACGGGAATGCGCTGGGTGATTTTGGTGAAGTTGCCGGTGGCGTTTTCAGGGGCGATGGCGGCAAAGGTCACGCCGGTGGCCGGGGCAATGCTGTCGACCTCGCCGTACAGGTCTTGCTGGAAGGTGTCGACTTTAATGGTGACGCGCTGCTTGGCTTGTACCTTGGCCAGCTGGGTTTCCTGGAAGTTGGCCACCACGTATAGGCCATCGGTGGGCACAATCGCCATCAGTTGGGTGCCGGCGCTGACGTAGTTGCCAATGCGGGCGGTGCGATGGCCGATGACGCCGTCGATCGGGCTGATGATTTGGGTGTAAGACAGGTCTAGCTTGGCGCGTGCCAGCTGGGCTTCAGCCTGTTGGCGCGCGCCCTGTGCCGCTTCCACTTTGGCGTTGAGCACCGCCACCTGATTTTGAGCCGCGGCCAATACGGCTTGGGCTTTGAGCAGGTTGGCCTGACTTACCTGAATGCGCGCCTGTGCCTGCTGGGCGTCCTGCATTGAGCCTGCGCCTTCAGAAGCCAGCTGCTGATAGCGTTGGCGTTCCTGCTTGGCAAAGGTTTGCTCGGCTTGGGCGACTTGGACGGCGGCGTTGGCCTGTTGGATGATGGCTTTTTGCTCGGTCAGCTGGGCCGTGCTTTGGGCCTCTTGTGCTTGCGCCACGGTGAGGTTGGCGGTGGCGGCCTGTAGGGCGACCTGAAAATCATGGTCGTCGATTTGGGCAATCAATTCGCCGGCCTTAACCACCTGGTTGTCTTCGACCAAGACGTGACTCATGAAGCCCGCCACCTTCGGCGCAATGTGGGTGAAGTCGGCTTTCACATAGGCATTGTTGGTGCTTTGACGCGTGCCGGTGGCAAAGATTAAGGCGTATAGGCCATAGCCAACGACGGCACAGGCTAGGGCGGCAAGAATGGCGATACGACTACGTTTGTATACAGTTTCTGACATAAGAACCTCTTGTAACCTAGGGCTGTGGAACCGCTCTAGGAGGATAAATGCGGGTAGGCATGATTAAAATTAATAAAATAAAGGACAGCGCCACCAAGGCGACCAGCCAATACAGGTCGGCCGAGCTTAAGACGCTGGCTTGAACGTGGATTTTTTGTGCCAATAGGGCACTGTCTGACACATGCGGGGCTTGACCGACCTGGTCGACAAGGCCGGTAGAGTGGTGGTGCAGGCGCATGCGGGCCAATACCCCCAGTACCGCCGTGGCCAAAACCGTGGCAAATCCTTTGACGGTGTTAAACCAGGCCGAGGCAAACGGGCCGTCTACGGGCTGAAGCTTGCCGGTGGACAGCATCAATAAGGGAATCACCGCCATGGGTTGCGCAAAAATTTGCACCGCTTGCAGCCAATAAAAATCACGGTTAATCCATTCCGACGTGAGTTGGCTGCCCAGATAGCAGCTGTACGCCAGCATGGCTAAGCCCAGGGCCAAGACCCAGCGACAGTCAACGCGAGGAATGTTGCACAAGGCCGCCACCAGAGGTAGGGCGATGAGTTGCGGCAAGGACACCACCAGCATCATGGGGGCCGTTTGCAAGGCGCGATAGCCTTGAATGTGGCCTAAATAGCTGGCCGGAATACTGCTGGCGGCCAACAGCACAAACAACACGCCGCCGAGGCTGATTAAGGCAAAGGTGAGGTTGCGGTTTTTGAGCAGCTGGATTTTGAAGAACGGCAGGGGGTGGAACCACTCATTGATTAAGAACAGCAGCATCAGCACCGCACTGCCCAAGAGCAAGAAGCTGATTAAGGGTGAATGAAACCAGTCCAAACGCTCCCCTTGTAACAGGCCGGTACACAGCATGCTGATGGCCGGTAGCCCCAGCAGCATGCCCAGCCAGTTAAACTGTTGAAACCGCTCAAGGCGTAACGGGTCTTGTGGCAGGCCGTAAGCCACGCCGACCAGGGCCAAAAAGCTAAACGGAATCGCCTGCCAAAACGCCCACGTCCAACCGAAGGATTCCAGCCAAAAAGCCGCCAAAGGCGTGGCAATGGTGGGCCCAAAGGTGGCGGTTAGGGCATAGCAACCCAGGCCATACAGTTTGATATTGGGCGGTAAAAACCGTAGGGCGCAGGTCATGAGTAAAGGCGGCAGGCTGCCGCCGGCCAAGCCTTGCAGCATGCGTAGGGCCAGCAGGGTTTCAAAGTTAGGGGCAAAGGGAGAGAGTAGGCCAAACAGCATGAATAGGCCGATGGCCCAAGAAGCAAATAGCCTAATCGAGAAGGTGTTGGCGAACCACGGCGTGAAAGCCATGGCCGAAACGGACAGGGCGGTGTACAGCGTGGTGAGCCAGCTGGCTTCGTCGGGGCTAATAAACAGCGCCCCTTGAATGTCCGGCATGGCCACCTTGGTGACGCTTTCATTAATACTCGCCATCAACACCGCCAATAAAACCCCTACCAGGCCACAGATGAGGCGCCCGCTAAACGGGTTGGCTGTGGCAGCAGGTTTTAGTGGCGGTGCGGGAGAGACGGATAAAGTGCTCATACGACCTCTTTGGTTGATTTAAATCAAACCGAAGTGTAGGCGGTCGTGGCAAATAGAAAAATTGACTTATGGGTAATTGACGAATGCGTCAGACGCATTCGCCGCTAGCATGTGGGTGGTCGCTGCTCAAACGCAACGCACAGCTTTTTGATCAGCTGGCGGAACCACTGGTGTGCCGGCACGTTGTCAAAGCGCGGGTGCCAGGCCTGGGTGACCTGCACCGGCTTTAAGGGCAGGGGGATCGCAAAGCTGCGCAGCGGCAGTTCGGTCAGCAGCAGCGGCAGCAGCTCTTCAGGACAGGTCATCAGAAAGTCGCTGTGGCAGAGGGTGAAGGCCGCGGACAAGAAGTTGGGTTTGATTAAGGGGATGTGTCGGCTCAGGCCAAGCTCGTCTAGGGCAATGTCGATGGGGCCATGGGCGCGGCCGCGGCGGGAAATGCTGATGTGGTCATAGGCGGC
This sequence comes from Neisseriaceae bacterium, assembly GCA_017991555.1. Lineage (GTDB taxonomy): Bacteria > Pseudomonadota > Gammaproteobacteria > Burkholderiales > Neisseriaceae > JAGNPU01. The sequence continues at coordinate 23,858 of JAGOQM010000008.1, read as the reverse complement.
GTAGCGCTCAGGCGTGAGCGGCTGTTGGAAGATGGGGTGGTCGCTGCGGGCGAGGCCCATTTGGTGGGAGTCAAACAGTCGTTGTACCTTGATCTCAGGGTCAAACGCCTGTCTGGCGCCGATGAATAATTCGATGCGCCCTTCTCGAAGGGCGGCATCGTCAACGTCGCTTTCGGCCACGAAGCGCAGCTGTACCAAGGGCGCTACGGTGGCGATCTGGTTCAGGATGGCGGTTTCAAAAGCGCCTAAAAAACTTTCATTGGCCCTGAGGGTAAAGGTTTTGTTGAGGCGCTGTAAGTCTAAGGGTTGGTTGGCGTCGAAAAGGTCGATTGATTGCTGTACCAGGGTGCGCAGCTGGGCCTGAATGGTGAGGGCGCGCGGCGTGGGCACAAGGTTGCGCCCGGCGCGCACCAAAATGGGGTCGTTAAAGGCGGCTCGGATGCGGGTCAGGGTGCGGCTCATGGCCGGCGCGCTTAAGTGCATGCGTTCGGCGGCCTTGTTGACGCTGCCTTCTTCCAGCAGAATGTCGAGGGCAATCATGAGGTTGAGGTCTGGGTGTTTCATATCGGTGTCATTGAGGGCTGTATTTTAAGCAATATATTAATGTGTCTGGCGACATTTATGCGACCCACTTTGTGGGTCATGATAGGGCATTATACCTTTGAAAGGACGTATTCATGTTGGCCACTATTTTAATTGCCGTGGACGGCACTCCGGAAACCCATGCTTTATTGACTTTGGCGCAGGCGGTGGCGCAGCCGCAAGCGCAGATGCACATACTGTATGTCAGCGATGCGGCCTATACCTTGACCGGCCAGGGCATGGAGGCCGGCGCCGCCAGCGCCGAGCAAGGAGCGACGGTGCGCTTATTGAATGAGGTTTTGGCGGCGGCGCGGACCATGGGCTTAGACGCCAAAGGCCATGTGGTGGGGGGCGATCCCGCCGAATTGATTGTGGCGCAGGCGCGGCAAATCGAGGCCTCTTTGATTGTGATGGGGCACAGGCAGCTGTCGCCTTTGAGCCGCCTGTTCGATCCTTCTGTGTGCATTCAGGTATTGAAAACGGCGCCGTGCCCCGTTTTGATTGATGGCTTTAACGCCTAGCGGCGCGCCAGCGTTGACCCCAAAAAAAGCGCCACCGGTAAGAAGCGGGGGCGCTGGATTCAGATCGTGCCGTTAGGCCGGCAAGAGCGTGGCGCTCAGCGGCAGGTGGTCAGACAGTCTTTGCCAAGGCAGGCCTTTATGCACTTGCGCGTCGATGATTTGGAGGTTGCGAATGTAAATGCGGTCTAGGCTCAGCATGGGCGCACGCGCGGGGAAGCTTTTCGGATAGGCGCCGTGCTTGGTCATAAAGGCCTCTTCTAAGTCCAATAAGGGCATGAGTTGGTCGCTGGCTTGGTGACGCCAGTCGTTAAAGTCGCCGGCCAAAATCAGCGGCAGCTGTGGGTCGACCTTGTGTTTGATGTAGTCGCTCAAAACGGCGTACTGTACCGCGCGGTCTTTTTGGCGCAGGTTAAAGTGGGCGCACAGGGCCACAATGGGTCGGTCCCAGCCTTGTGGCAACACTTCGCAGTGCAGCACGCCGCGTTGTTCGTGTTTGTGCAAGGTAATGTTGAGGTTGGTTTTTTCTTTAATCTTGTAGCGGCTGAGCAAGGCGTTACCATGGTGTTTGTGGGTATGGTAGTGGGCGTTGAGGCCATAAGACGCATTTAAGCCCATTTCGCGGGCAAAGTAGTCGTATTGCGACAGCTCGGGGAAATAATTAAATTTCTGCGCGCGCTTGAGGTTCGCCCCTTGCACCTCTTGCAAAAACAATAGGTCTGGCGAGAGGGTGTCTAAGGCGCTGGCAATTTGCTGCACTTGCATCTGTCGATTAAAGGCCGACATCCCTTTATGAATGTTATACGTTGCAATCGTAATGGGTTGTTGTGTCATGTTGTCCCTTATGTTTTAACATGAGAATGGCCTCGCGATTTGATGGCGAGAAGACCAGCTCGGCGGCAGCCTCGATGGTCAACCATTGATGCCGTAAATGTTCTTGGGGTGCCAGGGTAATGGTGATGTCCTTGGGCACGCACAGCGAAAACACATGCTCGGTGTTTTCCGTCACGCCAGCCGGATAGCGGTGGCGCCAATGTTCGTAAATTTCGTACACGTTTTGCTGCTGCCAATCGTGGGGGACGTACTGGCAGGTGTTGATGCCCGTTTCTTCCATAACCTCACGCTTCGCAGTATCTAACAGTGCTTCTTGTCCCTCTTTGCTGCCGGTAACCGACTGCCAAAAACCAGGTTTGTCTTTGCGTTCAAGGAGGAGGACCTCGGCGTGTTCATTGTGGATCACCACGAGCACGGAGATGGGTTGCTTACTGGGTTTACTCATACAGATAACAGGCTCAAAACGCGGTTATTTAAAAGGCCAAGCATGGGCGCAAAAGAGGCGCTTGTCAAAAAAAGAGACCAAAATGGTTGTGCTGGCCCAGCTGATTTGGGTTAACTGGGTGCCAAATGCTTGGTTTTCAAGTATTATGTTTGCAGATTCAGCAGTTTGGCTAAGGGTAAAGGCGGGCTTATGCCAACTTTAAAGCCATACAAGCGAATCAATACTATGACAGTGAAAAGTTAAAATAATTCCCTTTTATAGTGTTAAAACCAAATAAGCCAGGGTTCCGTATTGCTAGAACCGTTAAATGTGCGTATAATTTGCACCTTTCTAAACCCTTGCCTTTTGCAAAAGCGCATGGCAAAAGGATTTATTAGCCACAAGGAGACAACATGCGTCATTATGAGATCGTATTTATCGTTCACCCGGACCAAAGCGAACAAGTGTTAGCAATGGTAGAACGTTACAAAGCTATGGTGACTGACGCCAATGGCGTTATTCATCGTTTAGAAGATTGGGGCCGTCGTCAATTGGCTTACCCAATCGACAAAATTCATAAAGCACACTATGTGTTGATGAACATTGAGTGTGATTCTGCCGTTGTGGAAGAAATCGAAACCGCATTTAAATTTAACGATGCCGTTTTGCGCTACTTGACCGTGAAAATGAAACACGCGATCACTGAAGCTTCTCCTATGATGAAAGAAGAAAAAGCGAAAAACTTGCTAGACACCGCAGCGCCTGTTGCTGAAGAAGCAAAGGTTGAAGCGTAAGCTTGATCAATCAACTTACGCTTTGCGCGCAAATCTCGCAGCTTGAAACGCTACGTTATACCCCGGCAGGATTGCCCGTATTGGAGATGTTGTTAAAACATCAATCCTATCAGGCAGAAGCAGGGCAAGACCGAGCGGTCAGCTGTGAAGTCCAAGCAAAGTTATTTGGAGATGCAGCGAAAGATTGGCAATACGCCCAAGACAGCATGGTCAGCGTAACGGGTTTTTTAACCCATAAAAGTTTACGCAACCCAAGGCTGGTGCTGCACATACAAACAATCGAATTACACAAAGGTTAACGACAATGGCTCGTCATTCATTTAAACGTAAAAAATTCTGCCGTTTTTCGGCCGAAGGCATTAAAGTAGTAGACTACAAAGCTGTAGACCTACTAAAAGATTTCATCGCTGAAAACGGTAAAATCATTCCTGCACGCATTACCGGTACTAAAGCTGGCTACCAACGTCAGTTGTCTACCGCGGTTAAACGTGCTCGTTTCTTGGCTTTGTTGCCATACACCGATCAACACAAGTAACCTAGGAGCTAAAAAATGCAAATTATTCTGCTTGAAAGAGTTGCTAACTTAGGTGACTTAGGCGATGTGGTTAACGTGAAAAATGGTTTTGCACGTAACTTCTTGATCCCTCAAGGTAAAGCACGTCGTGCTACCGAAGCTAACTTGGCTGAGTTCGAAGCTCGTCGCGCTGAGTTAGAAGCCAAACAGGCTGCTATTTTGGCTGACGCTCAAGTGCGTCAAGGCAAACTAGAAGGCGCTGAAATCACCGTGGCTCAAAAAGCCGGTGTGGATGGCCGCTTGTTCGGTTCTGTAACCAATGCTGACATTGCTGAAGCCATCATTGCTTTTGGTGTTGAAGCCAAACGTTCTGACGTTCGCTTGCCTAACGGTCCTTTAAAAGCCGTTGGTGAATACGAACTAGAAGTTGCTTTGCACCACGACGCTGTAGCCAACGTTAAAGTCATCGTTGTGCCTGCTGCTGAGTAAGTCACACCACAGATTTATCTGTATGACAAAACCCGTTTACCTTGTGTAAACGGGTTTTGTTTTTTCTGGTACGGCACCAAATCAGCGGGTAAATGTCACAGCCATGGGCATCAGTGGCAAAAGGCATTTTGTGATGCTGCGTTTCTTTGTTAAACTGTCAGACATTCATCCGGGGGATTCTATGAAATTAAATTCATTATTGACATTGGCCATGGCCGCGGTTTTAAGCACGTCGGCGTGGGCTGATGCCACACTGTTGGAAAAGCCAGAAGTACAGCGCTTTATTGATCAAAAAGTAAGCAGCAAAGAATACACCCGAGAAGAATTAGAAAACTTCTTTACCCAAGCGGTCCATAAGCCCAGCATTATTACCGCTATGGACAGACCAGGCACTTCTAGGCCTTGGTATGAATTCAAGAAAAATAATTTAGGCCCGAAAAAAATTCAAGAGGGCGTGCGCTTTTGGCAGCGCAATTCAGCCTTGCTGACTGAGATTGCCAAAAAGTACCATGTGGCGCCAGAAACCATCGTGGCCATTTTAGGGATTGAGACCAATTACGGCACGGTGATGGGTTCGTTCCGCCTGGCCGATTCCTTGACCACGTTGGCGTTTAACTATCCGCGCCGCGGCGAGTTTTTTCAGCAAGAGCTGTCACAGTTCTTAACCTTGGCCAAGGAAGAGGCGGAAGACCCCTTCTCGTTTAAAGGCAGCTACGCCGGTGCGATGGGCATGCCCCAGTTTATGCCTTCAAGCTACCGCAAGTGGGCCGTTGATCATGATGGCGACAAGCACCGCGACATTTGGCAAAACCCAGGCGACACCATTGCGTCCGTAGCCAACTATTTGAAACAGCACGGCTGGGCAGAAAGTCAAGTGATGGTGGTGCCGGTGCACCTAAGCGAAAACCCTGACATTGCGGCCGTGGCGGCGATGGCGGAAGAAAAAACCGCGCTGAATCACACCGTGGCCGAAATGAAAAAAATAGGCATCGTGCCCGACTACCCGGTTAAAGACTCGGTTAAGGCAATGTTGTTTAATCTAGAAGTGGCCCCTGGCGTGTTTGAATACTACATCGGCCTCAATAACTTCTATACGGTCTGGAATTACAACCACAGTCGCCTGTACGTGAAGGCTGTGCAAGAATTAGCAGACTTAATCAAAGCCGGTTATTTGGCGCAAAGTTCAGTAGGATAAATATGGCGGCATATCAAGTATTGGCCCGGAAGTGGCGTCCCAAGCGTTTCGATGATTTGGTGGGGCAAGAGCACGTGGTCAAGGCCTTACAAAATGCCTTGGCGAAGGGCCGGTTGCATCACGCTTATTTGTTGACCGGGACGCGCGGCGTGGGCAAAACCACCATCGCCCGTATTTTGGCCAAAAGCCTGAACTGCACCCAAAGCAGTGACGGCGAGCCGTGCGGCGTGTGTCCCAGCTGTACGCAAATTGATGCGGGTCGTTACGTTGACCTGTTGGAAATCGACGCGGCATCGAACACCGGCATTGACAACATCCGTGAGGTGTTGGAAAACGCGCAGTATGCCCCGACCGCTGGCAAATACAAAGTGTACATCATTGATGAGGTGCACATGCTGTCCAAGAGCGCTTTTAACGCGATGTTGAAAACGCTGGAAGAGCCGCCTAGCCACGTTAAATTTATTTTGGCCACCACCGACCCACAAAAAGTGCCGATTACGGTGTTGAGCCGTTGCCTGCAGTTTGTGTTGCGTAACCTGACGCCACAGCAGGTCACCGAGCGCCTAGCCCACGTTTTGTCGGTTGAGGGCGTGGCTGCGGACGAAGCGGCCTTAAGCCTGCTTGGGCGTGCGGCTATGGGCTCCATGCGGGATGCCTTGAGCCTGTTGGATCAGGCCATCGCCTTAGGCTCTGGGCAGGTGAGTGAGGCCGATGTGCGTCACATGCTGGGGGCGGTTGATCGCCAGTATCTGTTTGCGTTGTTGCAACACCTGGTCAATAAAGATGGGCCCGCATTAATGCAGCAGGCTCAGGACATGAGTGCGCGCGCCGTGGGTTTTGACAGCGCCTTGGCCGAGTTGGCGGCACTGTGCCAACAGCTGGCGCTGATTCAAGCGGTGCCTAGCCTGTTGAGTAATGATGACCCTGAGCGTCAGACCCTGTTGGCCTTGGCCGAAGCGTTGAGCGCTGAGCAGCTACAGCTGTACTATCAGTGCGCCATTCATGGTAAAAAAGATTTGCCTTTAGCGCCAGATGAAGCCGCTGGGTTTAACATGACCCTGCTGCGGATGTTGGCATTCCAACCCTTAAGCGCTAAGGCCACGCCGTTAAACCTGCAGATTCAAGGCACGGCGCTGCGTAACCCAGACCCTACCGCTACCGTGCCCATGGCCGAAGCGGTGGTCGCACCCGTAGCCGCTCTGGCGGCCGTACAGGCCGCCCCTGCGCCAGCAGCGCCAGAGCCTGAGACGGTGGTTGTCGAAGCCGAGGCGCCTACACCCGCCAAGGTTGACCTACCATGGGAGACGGCCGAGGCTGCGCCCGCGCTAGAGTCAGAGCCGGAACCTGCACCTAAAACGGCGCCGGCGGTGGACCAGGCGGCTCAACCCCTAGCGGCACCAGCGCCTAGTGTGCCTCAGGCTGCGGTTGCCGAGACCACGCCAGAAGCGGTCGTGGTCGAGGCGAATAATGTTGAAGCAGTGCTTGAAACTGAGCCATCTGCCCCGACGTTGAATGCCTTGTTGCCGGCGTTGAAGCCCACGCACTGGCGAGAGATTTTAGGCCTGTTGTCGCATCAGCTGGGTGCCTCACAGATGATTGCCAATAATGCCGTTCTGTTGCGGATTGTGGCGGATCAGGTGGTGTTGGGCTTAACCGATCAGGCGCGTAAAATCTTGAGCGACGACATGCTGAGCCGCTTGGCGCAGGTGTTGTCTGAGGCCTATGGACAGCCTTATGCGGTCACCACGGAACACTTAACCGATGGTCAGGAAACCCCGACCATGCAAAAACAGCGGGAACAGGACGAACGGATGGCCCAAGCCGAAGTCGATCTGGCCCAAGATGATAAGGCTCAGGCCTTGCACCAGTTATTTGACGCCACTTGGATTGATGGCTCGATTAAACCTATTTAAAGAAGGAGTACTCCCTATGTTCGGTAAAGCAGGTATCTCAGGCTTGATGAAGCAAGCCCAAAAAATGCAAGACAAAATGAAAGAAGCTCAGGCACAGTTGGGCAGCGTTGAGGTTGAAGGTGAAGCCGGAGCAGGCTTGGTGAAAGTGGTGATGACCTGTCACCATGGCGTGAACCGCGTGATCATCGATCCTAGCTTAATGTCTGCCGATGCTGACGACAAAGAAATGTTGGAAGACCTGATTGCGGCAGCGGTAAACGACGCTGTGCGCAAGGTTGAAACCACCACGCAAGAGCGCATGGGGCAATTTACCCAAGGAATGAACCTGCCAGCAGGCATGGGTGATTTCTTTAAGTAAGCAGATGCCGCAGGGCATGATGATCGCACCACCTGTTAAGCCATTAGCGGGTGGTGTTTGTTTGTGGTTAAGGAGAAATGATGAAGAATCCATTGGCTTTAGAGCGTTTAACCCAGGCGCTACGGGTCTTGCCCTCGATTGGGCCTAAGTCGGCACAGCGGATGGCCTATCATCTGTTGCAGCAGGATCGCAAAGGGGCAGAGCAGCTGGTGGCGGCGTTAAATCATGCCTTAAATCACATTCAGCATTGTCGTCTATGCAATACCTTTACGGAAACAGACGTTTGTGGCCTGTGCGCCGACGAAAGCCGGCATCACAAAAGCCTGATGGTGGTGCACATGCCGGCCGATGTGGCCAGCCTTGAGGCGGCAAAGTGTCATGATGGGCTTTATTTTGTGCTGATGGGGCAGGTGAGCCCGACCCAACAGCTAGATTTGGACAGCATCGACATTAAAAAATTGACCGAGCGTCTTAAAAATAGTGACATTAATGAGATCATCATTGCGACTAATTTTACTGCCGAAGGCGATGCCACCGCCTATGTCTTGAGTGAGCTGTTTAAAACCCTGCCGTATAAAGTGAGCCGTTTGGCTCGCGGTATGCCTTTGGGGGGTGAGCTGGATTACATTGATGCCGGTACTTTGGCCCAGGCCGTTTACGAACGGCGCTTGCTTAAGGACAGCACCGGCGAGCCAGAGTGGAGCCAAGAGGGCCGCGGCGACAGATAAAGCCTTTGGCGTACGAAAAGCCAAAATAAAGCCTAAAAAAATGCACCCAGACGAGGGGTGCATTTTTTTAGGCTTTAACGAAACAGCTCGCCGGCGGCTTCAGGCTGGTAGCTTAAGGCCACCAGGGTCAGGTGGGTGGTTTTGCCATCCTGAGTCCATCCGATTGACTGACCAATGGACAGCCCCAGCATGGCCGCGCCCACGCCGGCCAAAATGCTGATCTTGCCGTTGCCAAAGTCGGCGTCCTTGGGGTAGACCAGGGTCAGTAACCGTTCTTGCCCGCCGTCGGTTTGGACGGTGGCGGTGCTGTTCATGGTCAGCACGTTGGCCGGCATCTGTTCGGGTTCCAATACGTCGGCGCGATCGAGCTCTTGCTGTAGCAGCTCGGCGGCTGGAAATTGGTCAAAATCGGTTTGGTCCAGCAAGGTGGTTAAACGGTCATGGTCAAGGCTTGAAACGGTGATTTGTGGTAGGTCAGACATGGCTTACGCTCCAAAAAAACGAAACAACCGCAACTCAATCTAGATTAAGCTACGGCATCAGTGTTTAAGTTAGCTTATGCTTGCCTAATTAGCAAGCAAATAATCGTCACGGGTGGGCGGATAAGGGCGCCAAAACTGGGCGTTGTGGTCACGCTTTGCGACGGTGTTGCTGGATTAATCACGCTTGGCTGACGGTGGTTGGTGTCGATGGGTTTTTGGCGTAAAATGGGCCCACACACTAGCATATTTTGAGGATGTATCATGACGGAAGCGCAATTTGCCGCGATTGCTTTGCCTGTTTGCCTAACTGGGTTGGTTATTTTTTTGGGCTTTATTATTTGGGACCTAGGGAAGAAATCGAAGGCGGGTCGTTTGGGCATGTTCATGCTGTTTTTGGTTTTGGGTTTAGGGGTGCTGGGCTTTATTTTAAAAAACGTCATCGTGGAATTTTTTATATTGACAAAATAATGAGATGAGTCCGAAGCCATAAACAATCATCGCCAGTCGCTTTGGTAACGGCTAATATAGCCATACCAAAAAGCTATTGGGGTTGATTATGGCTTGAACTTTTTGCTATTACCCCGTATCGTATTAACTTAATATTGCTTTCCCCATTATGGATATTTAAAGGACAAAACCATGAGCGACTTAATCATTCACACCAGTGACAGTGCATTTGAAACCGACGTACTTAAGGCTGAAGGCCCAGTATTGGTAGACTTTTGGGCACCTTGGTGTGGTCCTTGTAAAATGATTGCGCCAATCTTGGACGACGTGGCAAAAGAGTATGAAGGCAAGTTGAAAATTGTTAAAATCAACATTGATGAAAACGAACAAACGCCTGCTCAATTTGGCGTGCGTGGCATTCCAACCTTGATGATCTTTAAAGATGGCCAAAACAGCGCGACTAAAGTTGGCGCTTTGGCTAAAGGCCAGTTAATCGCCTTTATCGACGGTGCATTATAATTGCCTGTATAGGGCATAAGCTTTAAAAGCGCGAGTTTCGACACCAGAAGCTCGCGCTTTGTGTATTGTCTTGACAGTTAAAAATTCATGGCATAAACTAAGTTATATTTCGGTTCACCAAAAAAGATTCAAATCTTAATCTAGAACCCAAATTCAGTTCACACTCAGAGTCAGAAATCATCCCGACATTTTTTATCGCGTTTGCGTGCTTCGGCAGGCAGACTCATTATATTGTATCTACATCATACCTCTATGCACGTATCAGAACTCCAACACAAACATGTTTCTAAACTATTAGAAATGGCGGCCGAGTACGGTATCGAAAACGCCAATCGCTTACGCAAACAAGACTTGGTCTTTGCCATTGTGAAACATTTAGCCAAACAGGGCGAAAGTTTTACCGGTAATGGCACTTTAGAAATCTTGCCTGATGGCTTTGGTTTTTTGCGTAGTCCTGACACTTCTTATTTAGCTGGCCCTGATGACATTTACGTTAGCCCCAGCCAAATCAGACGGTTTAACTTGCATACCGGTGACACCATTGAAGGTGGCGTACGCACCCCTAAAGACGGCGAGCGTTATTTTGCCTTGGTGAAGCTAGACAAGATTAATGGCGATAACCCAGATGTCTGTAAACACAAGATTCTGTTTGAAAACCTAACGCCGTTATTTCCGACCAAGCAATTTAGCTTAGAGCGTGACATTCGTGCCGAAGAAAACATCACCAGTCGCGCCATTGACCTGATTGCCCCGATCGGCCGTGGTCAGCGTGCCCTTGTGGTGGCGCCGCCTAAAACCGGTAAAACCGTGATGTTGCAAAACATTGCCCATGCCATTACCGCCAACTATCCCGAGGTAGAGTTAATCGTCTTATTGATTGATGAGCGCCCGGAAGAAGTGACCGAAATGACCCGTTCGGTACGCGGTGAAGTGGTGTCCTCTACGTTTGATGAACCAGCACAGCGTCACGTACAGGTGGCCGAAATGGTGTTGGAAAAAGCCAAGCGCCTGGTAGAGCATGGCCGTGACGTGGTGATTTTGTTGGATTCGATTACCCGCTTGGCACGTGCTTACAATACCGTGGTGCCCGCCTCGGGCAAAATCTTGACCGGTGGTGTGGACGCCAATGCCTTACACCGTCCGAAGCGCTTTTTTGGCGCGGCCCGTAACGTTGAAGAGGGTGGTTCTTTGACCATCATCGCCACGGCCCTGGTTGAAACTGGTAGCCGTATGGACGACGTGATTTACGAAGAATTTAAAGGCACGGGCAATATGGAGCTGCACCTAGACCGCCGCATGGCCGAAAAACGCATGTTCCCAGCCATCAATATTAACCGTTCTAGCACGCGTCGCGAAGAACTGTTGGTGCCGAACGATCAGCTACAAAAAATGTGGCTATTGCGTAAATTCTTGCACCCAATGGATGACATTGAAGCGATGGAATTCTTACACGATAAATTGAAATCGTCTAAAAACAACGCCGATTTCTTTGATTCGATGAAGCGCTAAACGCATAAGATTTGAACAAAAGCAGCCTTAAGGGCTGCTTTTTTTGTTTTTTAAGATCAAGCTTTAAGGGCGAGGGCGCTGGTTTTTTGTGTACAGGTAAAAATAGGTTATGTTATAGTGTAACATTGTTTTGATGTTTTCCTAACCGAAAGAAAGCCCCATGATGAAGCAGATCGTCACCATACTCAGCCTTAGCCTTACTCTACTGCCCAGCAGTGCCGCCTGGGCCCACGCCCATTTTTCTCCGAATCAGATCACGCCTGGCTATGTTGGGCCGATGGCGATTCAGATTGGTCATGGTTGTGACGGCCAAGCCACCGAGCGAGTGACCCTATATGTGCCCCCAGAAGTCGCGGCCACGGCCGTACCCAAGCCTGGTTGGCAGGTGGCTGAGGTGAAAGAACAAGGGCGTGTGAGCCAAATTAGCTGGTCGGGCAATCGCTTGCTCAGTCAAGAGCAGGGGGCGTTTGTGTTTCAGCTAACGGCGCCTAAAACCGCCGGCGTGATGGCTATGGCGGTTCGGCAAACCTGTACGCAAGGTGAGCTGTTCTGGCATGAGGCCACGCCGAATGCGGCATTCCCCGTGCCCAGTTTTACCATTGGCCAAGATGCTTTGGCCGATGTGGGCGAGGCCCACGACCACGACCACAGCCATGATCATGACCATCACCATCACCATGAGCATTAAATCTGACCTGTGGCGATTGGCCATGAGGCCCTTAACCGACACCGTTGCCCAGAAAGGCAGCGGTTTTTTGTAGGCTTTTTTATGCTTTATGGGTAAAATATGGTATGTTATTAGAGGTTTGTTGCTGGATAGGAGGCTGCTTCAGGAGATTGTGTTGCCCATTGGCATTACGCTGGGTTTTATTGACCTTGGTTTAAGGCCTGGTCCAGCAGCAAACTGTTTGCTTCATGCACCCTTTACTTAACGATTAGGATAACATCATGAAAACGATTGTACCGGCGCTGTTTGGTGTCTTGAGCCTGCTGGCGGTGACGCCCGCTTGGTCACATGCACAATTAAGCCCTAAAGACGTTTCGCCTGGCTATGCTGGGCCGATGCAGGTTCAGATTGGCCACGGTTGTGGTGAGGAAGCCACTGAAAGCATCACTTTGTTCGTCCCCAGTTCGGTGGTGGCGGTTCCACAGGACAAGTTGGGTTGGTTGGTGAGCAGCCTGGAACGCGATGGTCAGGTCAGCGAGATTCGCTGGTTTGGCAACCAGTTGCCGAGCGCAGAAAGCGGCGCGTTTGTTTTTGACATCGTGGCGCCGATGACGCCTGGGGCGGTGTCTATGGTGGTGCGGCAAGAATGCGCATCTGCGGTGCAGGTGTGGCAAGATCAGGCGCCGCAAAGTGCCTTCCCCATCCCCAGCTTCACCGTTGGTGGGGCTGGCATGACCATGGGTATGGACGGTATGGAAGGCATGAACCATTAACGTCTAGGCCAGGCTTTGACCGAATACCGCCTGCCATAGACGCTTAACCGCCTCATAATGGCCCAGTAACGTGTCATCCACCTGAGCCAGTGGTCGGTCACGCAAATGACTGTCGTGTTGCACGCTGCGGTAGTAGCGATAGGCCAGCCGAGCGGCGGTGGCCAGCTGCGGGTCAATGAGCCCGGCATCGGCCGCCATGGCAAGGAGGGCAATGTTGCCATAGTTACGGGTGAGGTGGGGGTGTCGGTGGGCGTGTTCTAAAATCAAATACTGCACCAGAAATTCCACGTCGACCACACCGCCGCGGGCATATTTTACGTTCTCCAACAGTGGTGGGTGGGTGGCAAACATTTTTTCACGCATGTCGATGATTTCTCGGCGCAGCGCCGTGATGTCGCGTGGCCGGGTTAAAATGTCATGACGGAGCTGCTCCACCGCCTGCCCTGCCTCAGGGTCACCACACACAAACCGTGCCCGCGTCAGCGCCTGATGCTCCCACGTCCACGCATCCTGCTCTTGGTAGCGAATAAAGGCGTCTACCGACACGCAGGGCAGACCGGCGTCGCCGTTGGGACGCAGGCGTAAGTCCACTTGATACAGCGTGCCGGCTCCAGTGGTGCTGGAGAGCCAGTTGGTGATGCGCTGCACCGCCCGCGAATAAATCTCCAGCGCATCAGGATGATCATCTTGATACACAAACACCAAGTCTAAGTCAGAAGTGTAGCTCAGCTCTTTGCCGCCGAGTTTGCCATAGCCAATGATGGCAAAGCGTGGTTGCGGCAGGTGTTTTTTAATCAGGGTTTGCCAAACGTGCTGGACCGTGGCCTCTAAGATGATGTCGGCCAGTAGGGTCAGCTCGTCAGAGAGGCTCTCAATGGCCCAAACGTCGGCTAAGTCTTGAACCGCGAGGCGGAATACCTGGGCGTGTTTGAAATGACGCAGGGTGTCCATCTTGGCTTCGACGTCGCTGCCGCAAGCGTCTAAGGATTGAAATAGGGTTTCTTTGAGCTTGCCCCAATCGTATTTCTCTTTTATGATGTTTGCATTGAGTAATTCGTCCAGCAAGATAGGGTGCTGCATCATGTATTGCGCCATCCACAGGCTGTGTGACATCACTCTGGCTAAGGGCGCCAAAGTTTCTGGGTGCTCGTGTAAAAATGCTAGGTAAGAAGAGCGGCGGCTGATGCTTTCTAAAAAATCAAAGAGCCGAATAGCGCACACGGTTGGCTGTTGGGTGTGGCTGGCGGCGTCTAGCAGCAGCGGAATCAGGGCGTCGAACCTGGGTTGGGCGCGGGCGCTTAAGTGTTGGTATTTATGGCTTTGGCGTAAGGCCGACAGCCGTTTTGACATGACATCTGCGTCAAAGCCTTGGGCAGTCAGTAAGGCGATCTGGGCTTCTTCTTCGGCTTTAGGCTGCCACAGAAGGGCCAAAGGGTGTTGGGTTTTTTGACCCTGTTCTGGGGTGTCTAATAGGTCGTTAAAGATCAGGCTCACGAACTGGCGGTGCTGGTTCAGCACGGTGAGCAGGGCATCATAGTCAGCAAACCCCATGCTGCGGGCAATGTTGGCCTGTGCTTCGGCCCCTTCCGGCAGGTTTTGTACCTGTTGGTCATCCACATACTGTAAGCGATGCTCCAAGTGGCGCAAGAAGCGATAGGCGCTCATTAGGCCTTGTTGGGTTGGCTCGTCAATCATTTGGTGCTCGGTGAGTGCGGTGAGGGCCGCCTGAGTGCCCCTGATTTGAAGGGAGCGAATTTTGCCGCCGCGGATCATTTGAAAAATTTGGACAATAAATTCCACTTCGCGAATGCCGCCGGCGCCCAGTTTAATGTTGTCGAGCTTGTCTTTGCGGGCGACTTCGGTGCGAATTTGCTGATGCAGCGAGCGCATGGCTTCGTAGGTGTCAAAATCGAGGTATTTACGGTACACAAAAGGCCGTACTAGGCTTTTGATGCTGTTTGGACCAGGGGTGACAACGCGGGCCTTAATCCAAGCGTAGCGCTCCCACTCACGGCCCTGGGTGATCAGGTATTTTTCTAAAGCGGTTTCGCTGAGCACGAGGGGGCCAGAGTCACCGTTGGGGCGTAGGCGCATGTCGACTCGGAATACCTGGCCCTCTTCGGTGATGTCGTGTAGGAGGGTGATGAGCTTTTGGCCCACCTTGGTGAAAAATTCTTGATTGCTCTTAACCCGAGGTCCGGTGGTGTCACCAGCCTCTGGATAGGTAAAGATTAAGTCGATGTCGGAAGACACATTGAGCTCGTAGCCGCCCATTTTACCCATGGCGATCACGCTCAGCTGCTGTGGCGTTTGGGTGTATTGGCCGATGGGGTTGCCATAGGCCAATACCTGTTGTTGATGGGCAAATTTAAGCCCCACGTTGAGGGCGAACTCCGCCAGCGCCGTAATGGTGTGGGTCACCTCATCTAGCGGCGCCCAGTGGGCGAGGTCTCTGACCATTAGGTGGGCCAAAACGTGTTGACGCAGCCGCCGCAGCTGTTTTTTTAATTCGGTTTCGTTTTCGAGCGTGCACAGTTCGGCCCAAGGGGCGTAGGCTTCAAAAAAGTGGCGGTTTAAGGGTTCGGACAAATGCTGCTGCAGGGCCTCAACGTCCAAGCGGCCACTGCTCATGAGGCGGGTCAGAAAGTGAGAAAAATCGGCGGCTTGGGCCAGGGCTTGAGGAATGGTTAAAGACATAAGGTTGCCTATTTTTGAAAACAAAATAAAATGAAAACAAGCGCTCAGACACATGGCCTTAGGCGATTGGCCCTAAGGCACGGCTGGTAACACCAACATCATTAAACAAAAAAGGAAATTGAGCAATGGATAAAATCAAACTGGCGGCGGTGCAAATGGTCTCGGGCTATGATTACCCCAGCAACTGGGCGCGCATGCAGGCCTTGGTGGAAGAGGCGGCAAGTAGGGGGGCGGAGCTGGTGGTACTGCCAGAGTATTGGCCCATCTTTGGCCGCACCGATCAAGACAAGCTGGCCTTGGCCGAACCGTTTGGCTCTGGGCCGATTCAGTCGGCCTTAAGCCAACTGGCACAGCGCCTGGGCATTGTGCTGATGGCGGGCAGCATCCCGCTACAGAGTAAAAGTTCGGCCCACGTATTGAATACCTTGCTAACCTACGACGCCAGCGGGGCTTTGGTGGGGCGTTACGACAAAGTGCACTTGTTCGGCTTCAGCGGTTTGGGTGAACGTTACGAAGAGGCAGACACCATTTTGCCCGGCACCAAAACCCCTGAGCTGAGCCTGTTTGAGGGCCAGTTAAAAGTGGCTCAAGGCATTTGTTATGACCTGCGTTTCCCCGAGTTTTTTCGGGTGCAGGTACCGTTTGACCTGTTGGTGTTACCGGCGGCGTTTACCTACACCACCGGCAAGGCACATTGGGAAATACTACTGCGTGCGCGAGCGATTGAAAACCAATGCTATGTGTTGGCCAGCGCCCAGGGCGGCACCCATCAAAATGGCCGGCGAACCTTTGGCCATTCGCTCTTGATTGACCCGTGGGGTGAAGTGGTGGATGTGTTACCCGAAGGCGAGGGCTTGGTGATGGGCACGATGAGCATGAAGCAACTGCAGTCGATTCGCACACGCTTGCCGGCGTTGAAACATCAAACCCTTTCTTTGGCCTCGTTGAAATAGTGCAAAGGAGTGGCTTTTATCAGTGTGGGGCTTTATGATTAGGGCTTACGTTTTTAATATTTAAAAGGCTTTTCATGTCGTCTTCATTTGATTTGGCATCGACGCAACTATTGGCTCACAATCAACTTTCATCGGCCCATCTGGATGCGGCGCTGGCACTGATTGGCGCGCATCAGGTCGATTATGCCGACCTTTATTTTCAACACACGATTAATGAAAGCTGGCAGTTGGAAGAAGGCATCGTTAAGGCCGGTAGCTTTAATATTGATCAAGGCGTGGGCGTGCGTGCCGTCAGTGGCGATAAAACCGCGTTTGCTTACGCCGACGCGATTAATGAAGACAGCCTGCAACAAGCCGCTTTGGCCGTGCGCGCCATTGCGCAAGCCGGGCAAACCCAAACGGTGGCGGTGCCGGTTCGGCAAGACAGTCGACGACTGTATGCGCCGAAGAACCCCATTTTGTCATTGGCTGCGGCCGAAAAAGTGGCGTTGCTGACCCGCATTGACCAAATGGCGCGTGCGGCCGATCCGCGCGTGACGCAGGTCATGGCCAGCCTTTCGTGCGAGTACGACACCGTCCTGTTGGCGCGCTTAGACGGCAAGCAAAATGCCGACATACGGCCTTTGGTAAGGGTGTCGGTGATGGTCATCGTGACGCAGAATGGCCGTAAAGAACAGGCCAGCAGCGGTGGTGGTGGGCGTTTTGATCTGGCTTATTTTAATGACGAGAAGCTGGCCGAATACGTGCACAATGCCGTGACCCAGGCCGTGACCAATTTAGACGCCAAGCCCGCGCCCGCCGGTGAAATGACGGTGGTGCTGGGCAGCGGTTGGCCGGGGGTGTTGCTGCATGAGGCGGTTGGCCATGGCCTAGAGGGTGACTTTAACCGTAAGGGCACCAGCGCGTTCAGCGACAAGATGGGCCAGCGGGTGGCCGCCAAGGGCGTGACCATCGTGGATGATGGCACCCTGGCCGAGCGCCGTGGTTCTTTGAATATGGATGACGAAGGCAACCTGACTCAGGCCACCACGCTGATCGAAGATGGCGTGCTGGTGGGTTACATGCAGGATGAAATGAATGCGCGTCTAATGGGCACGGCCGTAACCGGTAACGGTCGGCGCGAAAGCTACGCGTCGATTCCGATGCCGCGCATGACCAACACCTACATGCAGTCGGGTGGGTATGAGCCAGACGAAATCATCGCGTCGGTGCAAAATGGGCTGTATGCAGTGAACTTCGGTGGCGGCCAGGTGGACATCACCAGCGGCAAGTTTGTGTTCAGTGCCTCAGAGGCTTGGCGTATTGAAAATGGGCGTTTAACCCATCCGGTTAAGGGCGCCACCATCGTGGGCAACGGCCCTGAAGTGATGAACCATGTGAGCATGATTGGCAACGACATGGCGCTCGACAGCGGCGTGGGCGTGTGTGGTAAAGAAGGCCAAAGCGTGCCTGTGGGCGTGGGTCAGCCAACCATGCGCATTGACGCCGGCCTGACTATTGGCGGTAGCGACCTCGGTTAGCAACGACCAAGTACGTGCCTAAGCGAGCCCAATGTGGCTCGCTTTTTTGTGGGCGTTGAGCGTGGCTAAGGTGTGGTGTGGGTGCCGATGAAATGATGTCAATCAGCCTGATGACGGAATAATGATTGCTTTGTCATTATGTTAATGGGATAGTTTGGCATGCCCTTTTTTTAATTTTAAGGCTGGGGTGAAAGGGGCATGCGGATGCCATCACTGAAACGACCCAAGCCGGTTGC
Organism: Neisseriaceae bacterium; assembly: GCA_017991555.1. GTDB lineage: Bacteria > Pseudomonadota > Gammaproteobacteria > Burkholderiales > Neisseriaceae > JAGNPU01. Next base: position 5,706 of record JAGOQM010000008.1, on the reverse strand, counting down.
GGCGCTGAAGCGGGTGCCGATCGAGGCTTATTTTGACGCCACGATTTTAGCGCAGGAACAGCTGCGCTTGTTTAATCAAGCGCCACAGTCTGCTGGTCATGCCCAAATGGTGCCCCAGCTGTATGACTATCAGGTGTTGGCGCAGCATGGTGATGGTTTGGTGTTGGTGCACACCCAGACGGGTCTGCGGCTGTTGTCTAATGTGTGTCGCCATCGGCAGGCGACAATTTTAGAAGGGCGCGGTCATGCCCGTACCTTTACCTGCCCGCTGCACTGCTAGACCTATCATCAAGACGGGCTGCTGCTGTTGGCCCCTAGATTCACACTCCAGCCACGGTTGGATTTACGCCACTATCCGCGTTTTGAATGGGCAGGCTTACTAAAAGCGTTGCAAGATCATCCAGACGGCGAGCAGTGGCGCGCACAGAGCATGGCGGCGTACTGAGTAACCGCCGCCGAAGACGACTTGATTGGTGCGCGGATGCAGGCTGGTCGAGCGGCCTTGTATCGCCGTCATGAACAGCGGTGGGCTTTATCAGCCGCCGCTAGAGGCCGGTATGGCTCATTTTTATGCCTATTTACATGCTCAGATGGCGGCACCTTATGCCGGCTTGCGAGCAGAACCTGCTTGAGTGTGGGGCTTCTAGAACAAAAGCCGTATTGCGAGGAAACGCGAGATGAATGCTTTAACCCATTTGATGGTTCGGCTGATGCAGCGCTATTTGCCCGATGCCTTTGTGTTGGCGATTTTTTTGACAGCCCTCATTATGGTGTTGGGCATCACTTGGGCGGGCCAAACGCCATTGGCCATGGCGGCTGCCTGGGGCAAAGGCTTTTCGTCTTTGTTTAACTTTGGCATGCAGATGGCGCTGGTGTTGATTACAGGTTATGTGTTGGCGTTGACGCCCCTGGTACAAAGGCTGTTAGATCGGGTCACGGATGTGCCGAAAACCCCACGCCAAGCCTTGATGTTAACCGCCTTTATTTCCTTCGTGGCATGTTATTTAAACTGGGGCTTTGGCTTAGTGGTGGGGGCCATTCTGGCCAAGGAAATGGGCCGTAAGGTGGCCGGCCTACATTTTCCTTTGGTGGTGGCGGCGGCCTACGCCGCCGAAGTGGTGCGCGGGCCTTCTACGTCGATTCCGTTGGTGGTGGCCACGCCGGGGCATTTTATGGAGTCGCTCATTGGCATCGTGCCGGTTTCGCAAACCCTCTATGCCTCATGGAATATCGGCCTGACGTTGTTGATCTTAGTGGCGCTGGTGTTGCTGTTTGGTTCGCTGGCGCCACCGCCATCGGGGGCCGTGGGTTTTGTGGCCCCGGTCGAGCGCCAGCCAGAGCCAGTCAGAACACGGGCGCAGATGACGGTGGCGGAACGGTTAGAGCATGCGCGTTGGGTCAGCCTGTTGCTGGCGGTGATGCCGATCTTGTATTTAGGCCATTACTTTGCCAGCTCTGGCTTGGGGCTGAACCTTAATGTGGTCATTATTATCTTCCTTGCTTTGGCCTTGCTGTTACACCCGCATTCGGCGGCTTTATTGGCGGCGGTTAAAGATGCGGTGGTGGCCACGCGTGGGATTCTGTTACAGTTTCCGCTGTATGCGGGGGTGGCGGGCATGATGGGGGATTCTGGCATGGTGCAGGCGGTGGCGCAGGGGTTCATTGCCATCGCTACGCCAGAAACTTTTCCGATATTGACGTTTTTGGCCGCAGGATTGGTGAATATGTTTGTGCCCTCCGGAGGGGGGCAGTGGGTGGTGCAGGGCCCGATCATGATGGAGGCCGCTTTGGCGTTGGGGGCAGACGTCAGCCACACGATTATGGCTTTCGCTTGGGGCGATGGCTGGACCAATCAAATACAGCCGTTTTGGGCCCTGCCGCTACTGGGTGTAGCGGGGCTGTCGGCGCGCGACATCATGGGCTATTGCATGGTTTGGCTGTTGGTGTCAGGAACGATCATTGGGGTGACCTTGCTGTTGCTGGCCTTCTGGTAGGCATCAAAAAAACGACGCTTAGGCGTCGTTTTTTATGGGTGGCGCTGGTTTTAGCCTAAGGCCACCAACAGTGCGCCGATGGCAATCATGCCCACGCCCACGCCGGCAACCAGGCTGAGGGTTTCACCAAACAGAATGAAGGCGAGGATGACGGAAAAAACCACGCTGAGCTTGTCGATGGGGGCCACCTGGGCGACTTGGCCGTTCTTGAGCGCCATAAAATAAAACAGCCACGACAGCGCGCCCGCAATGCCGCTCATGACGATAAACGCCAGCGCCTTTTTGTCGGCCAAGACTTCTGAAACCATGTTGAACTTGCCTTGGGCGATGACCACGCCCACCAAAAACAGCGCCATGATCACCGAGCGCACGGCCGTGGCGGTATTGGCGTCGAGGTTTTGTAGGCCAACCTTACCAAAAATGGCCACCAATGAGGCGGTGAAGGCGGACAAAAGGGCATAGACTAACCAGGAACTCATACGATGGATTTTCATTGATTAAAAGATGAATCATAACCCTAATTAATCAATTTGACTAATCTTTGGGGGGTCAGTAGACAATACAACCGCTAGGTTGCCTAGCGGTTGTATTGTCTGGGCGCAGGATTTTAAGCAAAGGCCTGCTTTAAGTCGTCGATTAAATCATCAGGGTCTTCTACACCGATGCTGATTCGAATCAAACCGTCGCTGACCCCAGAGGCCAGTCGATCGGCCTCGCTCATGATGGCGTGGGTGGTGCTGGCGGGATGGCAAACCAGGCTCTCTAAGTCACCTAAGCTGACCGCTTGGGTAAATAATTTGAGTCGGTCGAGGCGCTTTGCCACGGCATTAAAGCCGCCTTCTACTTCAAAGCTAATCATGGCGCCGTAGTGGCCAACGGTGTCGGTGACGACTTGATGGCCAGGGTGGGTGCTTAAGCCCGGGAAATAGACTTTTTTAATGTCGGGCAGCTGGTTGAGGAAGGCGGCCACTTTGGCCGCGCCGGCTAGGTGGGCGTCCATTCGTAGCGGGAGCGTTTTGAGGCCGCGCAGCAATAAATAAGCATCGCTGGGGCTAATGGTGGAGCCAATGTGCTTAGCGGCCACGGTGCGGATTTTTTGCATGAGGCTGTTGTTACCCGCAATCACGCCGGCGATCACGTCGCCATGGCCGCACAGGTATTTAGTCGCGCTGTGGACCACGACGTCTACGCCTAAAGATAAGGGGCGGAACAGGTAGGGAGTGTAAAAGGTGTTGTCACAGACGGTGATGGCGCCGACCTTTTTCGCCGCCGCCACGATTTTTCGGGTGTCGACCACTTTGAGGGTGGGGTTGGTGAGCGGTTCAAACAGGATCACCTTGGTGTTGGGCTTAATGTTGGCCAATAGGTCGTCATCGCTGTCGTAGCTGGTGAGGGTAATGCCCGCGCGGGTTAAGGTTTGCTGTAAAAAAGCGTCGGTGCCGCCATACAGGGGGGCCACAAAGGCCACTTCATCGCCCTGATTTGTTAAGGCATAAAGGGTGCTGCTGGTGGCGGCCATGCCGCTGGAAACGGCCATGGCGCTGTCTGCGCCTTCTAGCGTCGCCAGCTTGACCTCTAGGTCGGTGACGGTCGGGTTGCCCATGCGGCTGTAAAAGTAGCCGGGTGCTTGGCCCGAAAAACGCGCTTTGCCGGCTTCGGTGCTAGGGTAGCTAAAGGTGCTGCTCAAATACAAAGGGGTGTTGAGGGGCGTGTTGACTTCATCAACCACGCGCCCAGCGTGGATGACCATGGTTTTGAATTTCATTGGGACCGCTTTCTTATGGTTTTATATCTAGGTGATTGGTTTTATGTCTGATATGAATCTATCACAGAGACAGCGCGTGTGCATAATGCTTTTGGGCGACGTCTGGGTGCGAACGCAGGCGGCCCTTGAGGGTGTTTTGGCCCACCTGGTAGAAGAGGGGGTTGAGCGGGTCGCTGCTGGGGCCAGTGGCGGCCTCGGCCAAATGCTGGGGCAAAGACAGTAAGGGCACGGTGGCGTCTAGGCGTGCGCTCATGAAGTAGGCCGAAGAAAAGCGGTTTTGCCCCGGCTTAGGGCTCACCACGCGGTGCATAGTGGCTTTTAAATAACCGTTCGAGGCCAGCTCCAGCAATTCGCCGATGTTGACCACAAAGGTGTTGGGTATGGGTTCGGCCAAAACCCACTGGTCTTCGATTAAGACTTCCAGGCCGGCCTGTTCGTATTGTTGCACAAAGGTCAAATAGCCAGAATCTTTGTGTGCGCCAACGCCCTGTTGGCTATGGGCCATGCCCGGGTAATGAATGATTTTCGAATGCACAAAAGGTTGGGGCTGTACCGTGTCTTGGAAGACGTCCTCAGGCTGGGCTAGGGCCAGCGCAAAGGCTTTTAATAGCTCAAGTGACAGCTCGGTTTGCTGCTGCTGCCAGTCCAGTAAGATGGGTTTCATGCTGGGCAACGGGCTAGGCCATTGGTTTGGGCCTTGCAGCTGTAGCCATGGGGTTTCGCTCGACACGGCGGTGATGGCGGTGTCTTCCGACATAAAGTCGAACTGCTCGCGACTGTCTGGTTTGCCTCGGGTGAGCTCGCCTTCGAGGTTGGTGTAGCCGCGAAAATGAGGCGAATGCACCATGCGTACGGCCAAGCGTTCGGCCAGCGGTAGGTCGAAAAAGGCTTGGGTGACGTCGTGCACCTGCTGTGCCAGTGAGGCGGCGATGCCGTGGCCGCTGAGGTAGAAAAAACCCACTTCGTGGGCGGCACGACGTAGCTCAGTTAAAAACCGTTGGCGGGCCTCGCCGCCGGCGCGAAACTGACTAAAATCCAATAGGGGGAGGGTGGTCAAACTCATGATGGTTCCTTTATCACTAAACGATGATCAAAAAATAGGCGTTGATTGGGTTTAGTGGCAACAGCAAGGCGTGTGGGGTTGGGGGCGCATGGGGCTTCCTTATTTTTATGGTGTGTGAAGAAAGATGGGTGAGGTTGACTCTAAGGGATAAGCGCTTGGTTTGTAAAAGATTGTTTAGGCTTATCTACATGCCTTTAAGTTATAAGCGGCGTACTTTTGGTTATTATGGCCGTAAAGATGGCTATATTGGGCGTAAGCAGATTGACAAGATTGGGGGGCAAAGCGAGGCATGTAGACAAATAAAACCCCCTGACCTGAATGAGGTAAGGGGGCGTTTTAAACTCTGGTTTGCTTTTTGTTTGATTGGTAATGGGCTGATGAGGTGAGGCCGTGGGTAGGCTGCGCTTTACCCACGCTACGGCGTGTTGGTCATCACAAAGCCATGGCTTTTTGAATATCAGATTATTTAAGCTCACCCCCTTTCCCCTAGGTGAAGTACCGATTTCCTGCTAAAGCCGCCGAGTTGGCCCGCACGTGGCCGGCGGCAAAAACTCATATTTGAGCCTGCGGCCAAATACTCAAACAACTTTGCCTTAAAGCCCCGTCCCCGCACGAACCGCCTCGGCGGCTAAAAGGGGGCGGTACTTCACCTAAGGGATACATGGTCAGAAGATCGGAAAAATTGAGACTCACCTTCATCACACACAAAGCCATGGTTTTGTGTGTTTTGTAAAACGTATTTCACTGGTGCCGATTATCTGACGGCGTCTCCTTTAGGTGAAGTACCGTCCCGTAGAGCCGCCGAAGTAGGTTCTATTGAGCCAGATGAAGCAGGCAAAAAGCTTGTGGCGCCCGACCACGCTTTTATAGGAGGGGGAGCACTC
>JAGOQM010000007.1 GCA_017991555.1 Neisseriaceae bacterium | reverse complement strand
ATGTGTCAACTATAATCAGGACGGCACAGCCAAAAGAAACGAAGCAAAGAAAAGGCCACCCTGATCCCCGGTCACTTCGTGACTGCCCTCAGCAGAACCTATTGAGCCAGCGCAGGCAAGAGTGCTCGATCTCCTATAAAAGCGTGGTCGATCGCCACAAGCTTTTTGCCTGCTTCATCTGGCTCAATAGAACCTACTTCGGCGGCTCTACGGGACGGTACTTCACCTAAGGGATGCGCGGCGAGGCGATCGTCGCAAAACAAGTACCAGTCCTTCATCAAACACCAAACCATGATTTGTTATCCACAAACTGAATAGGCCCATCAATGATGCCAGCCCTATTTCTCCACGCCATAAAAAACCGGCGCCACCCCTGAGGATGAAGCCGGTTTGTAAGCCATTAATCATGGTTTACTGTGAGCGTGAACGCCCACCGCTGCCCGCAGGCTTATTCGTGCGCGGCTTAGCCCGTGGCTTAGGCGCCTGTCCGTCTTTTTGACGTGGCTGTGATTGGCCATTGCCCTGCGGGCGACGATTGCCTTGTGGCTTGCCACCACGACCAGGCGCGCGACCACCGTTATTTTGGCCACGACCACCGCCGCTGCGACCGTTGACGATCGGCTCGGCCGGAATGCTTGGGTCTGGATCAAAACCGTCTAAAGCAATGCGCGGGATGTCACGCTTGAGCAACTGTTCAATGTCACGCAATAGCTTGTGTTCATCCACGCACACCAAGGACAATGCCTCACCGGGCGTTTCGGCACGACCACTACGGCCAATGCGGTGAACGTAATCTTCCGCCACATGAGGCAGCTCGTAGTTCACCACGTGCGGCAAACCTTCAATGTCGATGCCACGGGCAGCAATGTCCGTCGCCACCAGCACCTGAATGTCGCCAGATTTAAAATCGGCCAACGCACGGGTACGCGCACCCTGACTTTTGTTGCCGTGAATGGCGGCGGCGGTGATGCCATCTTCATTCAGCTGTTCGGCTAAGCGGTTGGCACCGTGCTTGGTACGGGTAAACACCAATACCTGACGCCAGTTGCCTTGACCAATCATCAACGACAGTAGCTCACGCTTGCGTTTTTTGTCCACTAAGTGAACCTTCTGATCAATTAGCTCAGACGCAGAGTTACGGCGCGCCACTTCTACCAAAGCGGGGTTATTCAGCAAGGTGTCAGACAGGGTTTTGATCTCGTTCGAGAAGGTAGCCGAGAACAAGAGGTTTTGGCGTTTTTTGGGCAATTTCGCCAGCACGCGACGAATGTCGTGAATAAAGCCCATGTCCAACATGCGGTCGGCTTCGTCCAGCACCAAAATTTCAACCTGCGACAGGTCTACCGCATTTTGCTGTTCTAAATCCAATAGGCGCCCAGGGGTGGCCACCAAAATGTCGACGCCGCCGCGCAGCTTCATCATCTGTGGGTTAATGCTCACGCCGCCAAACACAACTAACGAACGAATCGATAGGTAACGGCTGTATTCCTTCACGTTTTCGCCAATTTGGGCGGCCAATTCACGCGTCGGCGTCAAAATTAAGGCACGAACTGGGCGACGGCCTTTGCCTTCAAACGGTTTGCTGATGAGGTGTTGCAAGGTTGGCAAAGTAAAGCCGGCGGTTTTACCCGTACCGGTTTGGGCGCTGGCCAATAGGTCGCGACCTTCTAAAACCAAAGGAATCGCCTGTTGTTGAATGGGCGTAGGGGCGTCATAACCTTGTTCGGCAATGGCGCGTAAAATATCGGCGTGTAGGCCGAGGGTACTAAAAGACATAAAGTTGAATACTCCGAACCCGCTGTATTGATTACCACGCAGGTCTGATGTGACGCGGAGCGAGTAGAATCTGTGGTTGAAAAACGTGTAAAACCAAATGGCTATCGGCATCGCTGTCTGAATGCGGGTTAAGACGCAGCGGATGATCCGATATAAACAGCCACCAGTGTAGCAGATTATGGCTGAATCGCAGTGGTTTTATTTCAAAGGGATGACCACGCCCTGACGGTTAAGGTGCCAAAGCCTGCGTCACCGCGGCGGCAATGTGCCATTCGGTGGTGTCAAACACGGGCAAAGCCAGGTCGGACTGCTGGATCAATAGGCCAATTTCGGTACACCCCAAAATCACACCCTGTGCGCCTTGCTGACGCAGGGCCTCTATTTGCGCCAAATAAAACGCCTTAGAGTCAGGCTTGATCTGGCCCAAACACAGCTCTTCATAAATAATCCGATGCACTTCTGCGCGGCCATCCGCCGCTGGCGTGAGCACCGTTAACCCAAACCGATCCGTCAGCCGCTGCCGATAAAACGCTTGGGTCATGGTGAAATCGGTGCCTAATAAGGCCACCGTGCTTAAACCAGCGGCTTGAATCGCCTGCCCGGTGGCGTCGGCGATGTGTATGAAGGGTACCGACAGGACCGCCGTGATGTGCGCGGCCACCTTATGCATGGTGTTGGTACACAACACAATGAGTTCGGCACCGGCACGCTCTAAGGCTTGAGCCGCCTCGGCCAAAACCGCGCCAGCCTGCTGCCATTCGCCCTGTTGTTGTAACGCGGCGATGTGGGCAAAATCAACGCTGTAAAGTATGATTTTAGCGCTGTGTAAGCCGCCCAAGCGCGCTGCCACCAGCCGATTGGCCTGTTCATAATACACCTGACTAGAGGTCCAGCTCATTCCGCCGATCATGCCGATGATTTTCATTTGTTTCATCCATTTAGCCCTAAAAGTTCCATCCTAACGCATTTTGACCTAGATTGGTGGATGCCCCTTAATATAGGGCCACCCGGCCAATGCCTGACGCCTAATGCAGGCACCCATCAAAAACGGCCCACAAACTGTGGGCCGTTGGTCGGGCATTAAGCCCAAGTCCGATGCATTAGAAACGGTAACGTACGCCCACTTGGCCGCTGTACGGCATTTCCACGTGGCCATCATACCCTTTGGCGTAGTTAAGCTCGGCAAAGGCAGACCATTGGTTTTTAAAGTCGGCGTTCACCCCTAGACCATACTTCACCACCGTACCTGAGTTGTCGTTTTGGAATTTCTCAGTGCGGTTAATGGTGACGTTGTTCTTATCGGCAAACTCATGGCTGACTGCTAAGCGCATATAAGGCTTAAACGCGATCTTGCTTTGGGTTTCAAAGCTGGCGCCTAAGGTGGCCCCTAATTCGGCTTTAAATGATTTGGCACCATCAACGTCGGCCTTCAGGTTATTACTCAAGGTGTAATCAGAGCTTTGGCCTTTAAAGGCTGATAGCTGTGCATAAGGCTCAACAAAATACTGATCCAACACAATGTGGCGACCGGCTTCTAGCGACGCACCAAAACCATACAGGCTGTCTTTGCCTTTAAGCGTTTGACCCTGCTGGGTTTTCACATTATTGGTTAGGCTAAAGCGGTTGGCTTTTAACACCCCATCCACATAGTAACCATTGTCCCATAAGTAAGTGCCATACAAACCCACCGAGTAGCTGTCGACCTTACCGTCGCCGCCGCGATTGTAATCAATGTCGGCGTTGCTGTACGACATCATGCCACCCACTAAGAGGTCGGCGCCATCACGCGCAAAGCTTTTATCGGCACCCAACACAAAGCCATTGGTGTCTTGCTTGTAGGCCACAAAGTTATTCACTTTATGACGGCTGCTGATCACTTTACCCCACACGCCGCTTTCATGGCTGTCTTTGGCGTGCATGTCGCCCATACGGGTACGCAAGGTGGTCAATTCAGCATCCCACACGCTGGGCACTGCATTGGCCAAGGCGATCACGCCGGAAGTCGCATTAGAAGGATCTTTGGGTGGCGTAGGACCTGGACCTGGCTCCGGATCTGGGTTTGGCTCCGGGTTTGGGTCTGGATTCGGTTCTGGATCTGGATTGGGCGTGACTTCTTGATTGGTGGTACTCAAATGCCAATCATCGCCGTTGGTCTGGTCTTGGTTTAAATAGTATTTGTACGCCCCTAAGTCTACTGCGCCGCTCACTAAGGAAAAACTGTCTTGGGCGCTGCCGTTGGCGTGAATCAGGTGATAGCCTTCGCTACCGGTATCCAGTTCATCGCCGCTGTCGCGAACGTTCACCTGAAACTGTCCATCTACTGATTCGGTGACGTTTAAGAAGTCGCCATCCATGCCGCCAACGCGCATGTCAAACAGGCCACTGCCGGAGAGGCGATCAACCTCGGCTTTGATGTAGCCTTTGCCTGCCGCCTCGGTCGCAAAACGCACGGCCCCGTTATTCATCAATTCGCCTACTTGAATGAGGCTGCGACCCGCTTCGGGTGCCCCTTCAAGTCGTAGCAGTTCTAATTCACTGGCACCATCATGCAGGCTAATGCGCTCGGCGGTGGCGGCAGCAAACGTTGTGTTGATGTTGTCATACTGCTTACCGCTGCTCAAACGCACCACACCGCTGCCGTTTACGTCAAACCCACCCTCTGCGGTGGCGCCTTCATTCAGCACTGCCAAACCGCCGTCGTTGACCACGGTGTCTTTAACCAAACCACCCCTATAGACGGACAGAATGCCGCCCTGATTAACCGTGGTGTTGTCGGCCTGTACCTGACGATAGTCTAAACTTTCACCTTGGGCCTGATCCCAGCCCTGATAAAACGACACCAGCATCCAGCCGCGATCATTAATGGTGCTGTTATTGGCGTAGGCGCCATCATCCACTTCAAACCGGCCCATAGACTGCGCCGTACCTGATACGGTGGTATCGGTTGCGGTGCCGTGGGTGTGCCACAACACTTCACCATTACCGCCTATGCCTTGACCGGCGCCCACTGAAAGCTCGCCACCCACCACCTTAGTATCATAAACGTCACCGCCAACGATGTTCAGGCTACCGCCTTCTAAAATTTGGGCACGATGTAGCTGACCACGATAGGCTTCGCCTGATGATTTCATTTCCGTGGCGACCGCACCCAAACCATTGTTGCCAACCACTAAGTCATAAGCGACTTCGCCAGAAAGTCTTAAATACTGGCCTTTATCTAATATTGCCTGAGCCTCGGCACTCACATCCTTCGTGGCGATCTCGCCAATAATCTCTTTACTGGGCGTGGCGCCCTGAACGTAGATGGGTAAAGTTCCGAGGAAAATCGCACTCACTAGGGTGGCTAAGGTTGTCAGGCCGCTAGGGCCGTTTGTCGTCTGTTTTTTCATCAAGTTTTCCTTAAAGGCGTTATAAAATTTAAGATCATAGTATTTTAATAACAGTCCAATAAAAACCTGGTTTTCGTTGTTTTACAATAGCTTACATTTATTAACATTACATAAAACCAAAACCCTGATAAAACGTGCCCTTACGTTGGCTTTCTTAACGCTTCTTCACCATAGGCCAAAACTTAAGCGCTCAATAAAAAGCCCTCATTCTCGGTGAATGAGGGCCATTAGACGCTTAATTAAAGCGCCTACTTCTTCGACAGCATCGCCCGTAGGCCACTTAAGCGCTCTTTGCCTTCTTCTTTACTGACGATTGGGGCACTGCCTTTACGGCCATAAATCATCAGGTCTTCTTGCGGCATTTCGGCAATAAAGCGAGACGGCTGCGCAAAGTGCCAGGTGCCGGCACGACGGCGCTTGATGCAGTAGCTGACGGTGAGCGTGCTTTTGGCGCGGGTAATGCCCACATACATCAGGCGACGCTCTTCTTCAATCTTGCCCGGCTCTTGCGATTCGGCATGCGGCAAAATACCTTCTTCGCAGCCTATTAAGTACACGTGTGGATACTCCAACCCTTTAGATGCATGCAGGGTCGATAAGCGAATGGCGTCCTGCTCTTCATCCCCTTGCCCTTCTAACAGGCTCATCAAGGCCATGGTTTGGGCCAGGTCAATCAGGCTCTTGTCGTCCTCGTCGCTTTTACGCCCTAGCCAACCACAAAGGTCTTGCACGTTGCGCCATTTGATTTCTGCCGGCTTGAGCTCTTCGGTACGGTATAAATGGTTTTCATAATCAATATTGAGCAATAGTTTTTGCAACACCTCACCGGCATTACCGCGCTCGGCCTCGCGGGTGGTGGCTTTTAATAAGTCCATAAACGCCAACACCGATTCGGCTGGGGCCTTACCTAAGGCATCTATGGCTTCCGGCAGCTGGGTGGCTTCATACAGGCTTAAATTATGCGCTTTGGCGTAATGATTCAGCTTTTCCAAACTGGTGTTGCCCACGCCGCGCTTGGGCGTGGTGAGCGCGCGAATAAAGGCGGGGTCGTCATCGGGATTTTGCAATAGGCGCACATAGGCCAACACGTCTTTAATTTCTGCTTTATCAAAGTAGCTTTGACCGCCAGACAGCTGATACGGCACGCGCTGGTTGCGCAGCGCCTGCTCAAAGATGCGCGCTTGATGATTGCCACGGTACAGGATGGCGTAGTCTTGAAACAGCTTATTGTGGATGGTTTTATGCCGCAGTAAGCGGCTCACCACCACCTCTGCCTCGTGGTCTTCGCTGGTGCAGGCAATGACGTCAATCATTTCACCCATCCCAAACTCGCTCCATAATTTTTTTTCGAACAGCTTGTCGGGATTGTTTTTAATCACGGTGTTGGCGGCCTTCAAAATCCGCGCCGTCGAGCGGTAGTTTTGTTCGAGCTTAATCACTTTGAGGTTGGGAAAATCGGTTTGCAACAGGCGTAGGTTTTCGACGTTGGCCCCTCGCCAGGCATAGATGCTTTGGTCGTCATCACCCACGGCGGTAAACAGGCCTTTTTCACCGGCCAAGAGCTTAACCAGCTCATACTGACAGGTATTGGTGTCTTGGTATTCGTCGATGAGCATATAGCGCAAGCGGCTTTGCCACTTACCGCGGATGATGGCGTTGTCGCGCAGCAGCTCGGTGGGGATTTTAATTAAGTCATCAAAATCGAAGGCCTGATAGGCACGCAGCGTGGCCTGATAGCTGGCATAGGCCTGCGCCATTTGCCGTTCCCATTCGTTTTCAGCCAGCACGAGGGCCTGTTCGGGATTGATTAACTCATTTTTCCACTTAGAGATCTGGCCTTGAGCGTTAAACAACACTTCTTTACCGGTGGTGTTGATGAGCTCGACCAGAATTTTTTGCGCATCGGTGCCGTCTAGCACCGAAAACTTGGCCTTGTAATCCACATGAGCGGCCTCTTCGCGCAGGATCTTCATGCCTAAGGCATGAAAGGTACACACGGTTAACCCTTTAAGGCTGGCCTTAGGCAAAATCGCACTGAGGCGCTCGCCCATTTCTTTGGCGGCCTTATTGGTAAAGGTGATGGCGGCAATGTGATGCGCCTGATAGCCCATGTCATTGATTAAATGCGCCACCTTATGGGTAATCACTCGGGTTTTACCACTGCCTGCCCCCGCCAGCACCAATAGCGGCCCATCTAAATAGGCAATCGCGGCCTGTTGCGGTTGGTTTAATTTGGCGCTCATGGTTTTAAATTCTTTCTCTTATTAATGGTGCTGACTAGCGGCCTTAATTGTGCCACAAACGCCCTCTTTGTGTCGGCCTGTGTGCTTTTTTTGCGGCCGCGCAGGGCCATCAACCAAAATAACCACAACAACCAAAAAACACAACCCATTGATACAAAACAATTAAAATTAACTTATTGGCATTGGCCCACAAAAAACATGACCGATGGCTTTTTTATGGCTTGCACTCAGACATAAAGATGGCTATATTAGACACATACCGCTAGACATCTAGACGGCCAAATACATCTTATCAAGAGTGGTGGAGGGACAAGGCCCTATGAAACCCAGCAACCTGATGCTCGCCATCAAGGTGCTACTTCCTTCTCAGTCAACGACCGAGGAAGATAAGTGACGGCTCCCATGCCCGCGCTTTTGACAAGGTTTAACCGCTCAAACGAACGACATCATTTTAGATACTGGGAGAACGTACCATGGCTTTATCACACAACCTCGGCTTTCCACGCGTCGGCGATCGCCGCCAATTAAAATTTGCGCAAGAAGCGTATTGGAGCAAACAGGCCAACGCCGCTGAACTGCAAGCCGTTGCCACCGCAACCCGCACCGCCAACCATCAACGTCAAGCAGCACTAGACATCCACACCGCTGGCGACTTCTCACTGTACGACCACGTGCTCGACACCAGCGCGCTGTTAGGGGTGATTCCAGAACGCTTTGAACAAGACCCCAACGCCGACGTCAGCTTAGACACTTACTTCCGCGTGGCCCGTGGCCAAGCCCCTAGCGGCGCCGACACCTTCGCCAGCGAAATGACCAAATGGTTTGACACCAACTATCACTACCTGGTGCCAGAAATCACCCACGACCAAACTTTCCGCATCGCCAGCCAACGCTTATTTGACTTAGTTAAAGAAGCCCAAGCCAACAGCAGCAAGGTCAAGCCCGTGCTACTGGGCCCGGTCACCTGGCTGTACTTGGCTAAAGTAAAAGGCACGGCGTTTGATCGTCTAAGCCTCTTGCCTGCCTTATTAACCACCTACCAAGCCATTTTGGCGCAGCTGACCGAACTGGGCGTGCAGTGGGTACAAATTGATGAGCCGGTATTGGTGTTAGACCTGGCGCCAGAATGGCAACAAGCGATTACCCAAGCCTACCAAACCTTGGCCAGCGCCAAAGTGAAACTGCTCTTAACCACTTATTTTGGCCCCATTGGCGATAATTTGGCCACCGTCAAAGCCTTGCCGGTTGCAGGCCTACACGTTGATGCGGTCTTAGGCGACGACCTAGACACCATTGCCCAAGCTTGGCCTCAGGACAAAGTGTTGTCTGTGGGCATCGTCAATGGCCGCAACATTTGGGTCAACGACTTACGCGCCTCGCTGAATGCGTTAAAACCGTTGGCCGAACGCTATGGCGACAACTTGTGGATTGCCCCTTCGTGTTCGCTGCTGCACGTGCCGGTTGATTTGGCTTCAGAAACCAGCCTCGACGCAGAACTCACTTCATGGCTGGCTTTTGCCACCCAAAAAATAACCGAAGTCACCACCCTCACCCGCGGGATTAACCAAGGTGAAGCGGCCATTGCAGCAGAACTGGCCCATTCTGATGAGGTTCAAGCCGCCCGTAAAGCGTCTAAGCGCATTCACAATGATGCGGTGACCCAACGCGTGGCCGCCATTAAATCTGGCGACGACCAACGCGATTCTGCCTTTGCCAGCCGCAGCCAAACCCAGGCCCAAAAGCTCGGCCTGCCGCTGTTCCCGACCACCACCATTGGTTCTTTCCCACAAACGCCGGAAATCCGCACCATTCGTCGTGACTTTAAGGCCGGCGAGATTACCGAAACGGCCTACCAAGCTGGCATTCAGGCCCACATCAAGCAGGCCATTGAAGAGCAAGAAGCCCTAGATTTAGACGTTTTGGTCCACGGCGAAGCCGAGCGTAACGACATGGTGGAATACTTTGGTGAACTATTGGATGGCTTTGCCTTTACCAAGTTTGGCTGGGTACAAAGCTATGGTTCACGCTGCGTGAAACCACCGGTGATTTATGGGGATGTGTCTCGCCCCAATGCGATGACCGTCGACTGGATTAAATACGCCCAATCGCTGACCAACCGCCCAGTAAAAGGCATGTTGACTGGCCCGGTGACCATTTTGTCTTGGTCCTTCCCGCGGGAAGACGAAAGCGACATCAACACCGCCTTCCAAATTGCTTTGGCGCTACGCGATGAAGTAGTGGACTTAGAGGCCGCTGGCGTAGGCATCATCCAAATCGACGAACCGGCGTTCCGTGAGCTCATGCCTTTACGCAAAGCCTTACAGCCAGCCTATTTGAACTGGGCAGAAAAAGCCTTCCGCTTGAGCGCTTCCGGCGTGGCCGACGGCACCCAGATTCACACCCACATGTGCTATTCGGAGTTTAACGAAATCATTGAGTCGATTGCACGCTTAGACGCAGACGTGATCACCATTGAAACCTCGCGCTCAGACATGGAGCTGTTGGATGTCTTCCGCGACTTCGCCTACCCCAACGACATTGGCCCTGGCGTCTACGACATCCACTCGCCGCGCGTACCGACCACGACCGAGGTCACCAAGCTGTTAGAAAAAGCTTTGGAACGCTTGCCCAAAGAGCGTATTTGGGTGAACCCAGACTGCGGTTTAAAAACCCGTAAATGGCCTGAAACACGAGAAGCTTTACGTCATGTTGTGTCCGCTGCAAAAGCCTTGCGCGACGCTCATGCTGAAGCCTAGTTAAACCGCATTAAAAAAGGAGACAGACATGGGCTTTAGCAGCGCGCTTCAAGTAGAAGCATTAAACCAATCATTGGCAGAGGTCACGGGTGACATTCAGGTGTCTTTTGAATTCTTCCCCCCCAACGGCGAAGAGATGGAACAGACACTATGGCATTCAATTGATCGGCTCAAGGTATTGGCGCCCAAGTTTGTCTCGGTGACATATGGGGCCAACGCCAGCACTAGGGACCGTACCCACAAGGTGATCAAAGACATTCAGGACCGTACAGGCCTGGTGGCGGCGCCACACCTCACCTGTATTGATGCAGACCCAGACACGCTTAAGGGCATTGCACAAGACTATTGGGACAACGGCATTCGCAACATTTTGGCCCTGCGCGGCGACGTACCGGCCGGCGTTACCGAACCGAACGTGTACGCGAATGATTTAGTCAGCCTCTTAAAAGGGGTGGCAGACTTCGACATCGCCGTCGCCGCCTACCCGGAGGTGCATCCTGGGGCCAAAAGCGCGCAGGCGGATTTAATCAACCTTAAGCGCAAGGTCGATGCCGGTGCCAATCAGGCCATCACCCAGTTTTTCTTTGACGTGGATGCCTATTTACGCTTTCGTGATCGCTGCGCCACCGTGGGCATTGATGCGGAAATCATTCCGGGGATTTTGCCGGTGTCTAACTACAACACCTTGCTTAAGTTTGCGCAGCCACAAGGGATTAAAATTCCGAGCTGGCTCCACCAACGCTATCAGGGCTTAGACAACGACCCGCAAACCAGGAGCCTAGTGGGCGCGAGCATTGCCATCGACATGGTGCGGGTTTTGAGTAAAGAGGGGGTAAAAGACTTCCACTTTTACACCCTGAACCGCTCCGAATTAACCTACGCCATTTGCCACACCTTAGGCCTGCGCCCAGAGTTGGCGGCTGTGGCCTAACCCATCGCGCAACGCCAAACGCCCAGTATTTACTGGGCGTTTTCTTGGTCTGATTGAACTGGGTTTGATCAATCACGTCTGTTGGGGCTTGCTAAAAGTGTATCCCTTAGGTGGTGAGTTTAAATAACCTAACCATCATCAAACCATGGTTTGCTGTTTGAATAAAACCTAGCTTGGAATTAAAACACTTTAAACTCACCACGCTTGCTCTTAGGTGAAGTACCGTTCCCCTTTTAGCCGCCGAGGCGGTTCGTGCGGGGCCGGGGCTTTAAGGCAAAGTTGTTTGAGTATTTGGCCGAAGGCCCAAATATGAGTTTTTGCCGCCGGCCACGTGCGGGCCAACGAGGGCACCCGCGTAGCGGGCGGATAAAGTGGGGTGGTTTTTCTTTGCATCATTTCTTTTTGATGTCAAAAAGAAACGAAGCAAAGAAAACGCCACCCTGATCCCCGGTCACTGCGTGACTGCCCTCAGCAGAACCTATTGAGCCAGCGCAGGCAAGAGTGCTCGATCTCCTATTAAAGCGTGGTCGATCGCCACAAGCTTTTTGCCTGCTTCATCTGGCTCAATAGAACCTACTTCGGCGGCTCTACGGGACGGTACTTCACCTAGGGGACAGGCGGTGAGAAGATAGGTGTAACTGAAGTACGTCTTCTGCAAACAGCAAACCATGGTTTTCTTTAGCCCTTAATGGCTAAAGAATCCTCAGCAGCAAGGTCGGTAAAGCGGCGCCTACCCACCAGCCTTATTGCCTCAGATCATCTAAACCAAAAACCACATGTATCAAGCCGACACCCACTGCACCGTCGAATAGGCAATGGCAAACTGGCCCACATAGTACGTCAGGCAGTTGACCGCAATGTGGCTTTTAACCCAGCGTTGGCGACCAAAATACAGCTGGCTTAAAGCCAGGTCGGAAACCAAAAACAGCACGATGCCGACAAAAAACAGGCTTTGCCCAGCGGCCAGGCCAGGGCTTTGCCACAGCAGCAGCAACGACAGCGCAAAACCCGTGCCCAACACGCCGGTATAAATGAAGGTAATCGGACGAAAGCGCCCATAATCGAGGCCCATTGGCCGTTCGGTCACTTTAACAAAGGCCACAATCGCAAGGGCAATCAGCAAGGCCCATCCCCACTGCGCGCCCTCAGGTTTAAAGGCCACGGTTAAGGCCATTAAATAGCATAGGTGGGTTAAGATGAATGCGCTAAAGCCTAAATAGCTATACGCCGCATCGGTCTTGGCCCACAGCAGTTTTAATTCTAAAAACAGGTCGCCCCAAAACGCCAGCGCCAAGCCGACAAACACATAATGAGGGTAGCCCCAGTCGCCGCTTAAAGCCCCACCCCAAATAGGGATCAGTAAAAACGCCGTACTACACACCATTTTCAAAGCCACCGTGGTGACGTTAATTTTTTGGGTTTTATAGGCGGTGTAGACGACCGCTAAAACCAAGGCCAACAGCAATAAGATTGTCATAGAATAGGCTCATTATTAAAGTCATTAAACGCTTAGGCAAAACGAATCGTTTACCCCTCTCGCCGTCATCATGGCATAAGCATGAGCGCGAGGCCATCCCTTTTATGGCCCAAGCGGAACCGGCGCCACAAAAAAACCGCCCCAAGGGGCGGCAACCTTCATTCATCGTCATCCGGCTCATCTTTTTACCGTTGACGCGGGCACGAAGCGCGCCCTTCGCGTTCAGCGTGCTTCAGGCGCCAGCACTGAAAATAAATTGGGCTCGCTCACCACATAAACGTGGTTATTGGCGCCGATGGCAACGCCCTCTGGCTGCGGCATGGGCAGTGCAAAGCCACCGCCCACGCTGGGCCATAGGCTTCGACTTTGTAACAGTTCACCTTCTAGCGACAGGGTGAACAAAGCCTGCGCTTCATCGCTCAACAACAGCAAACGCCGCCCAACAGGGTCGAACTCAACGCTAGACAGGTCAGTGGCAAACCCTGTGGCGGCCAGCAGATGGCTTAAGTCCCTATGCACAATAGGCGTGCCGCGACCAATGCCTTGAATGCTGTATAGCCCAGTTGGGGCTTTTTCTTTGACCACGTACAGCGTGTCGGTTTGGGCGTCATAGCCTATGCCTTCTGGCCCACTGTTTCTTTGCTTGGCCATCGGTAAAGGGTACATCTGCGCCTTATCCGCAATAATGCCTTCGCCATCGCGTTCGGGCAGCGTCAAGACCGCAATCGTGCGTTTTTTCTCTTGTAACACCACCACGCGGCCGTCACCCAAATAAGCCACGCCTTCGGTGTCCGACACCCCGGTTAAGGGATGGCGCCGCAGCACTTCGCCATCGGTTTGCAACACCAGCAGCGTCCCGGGGCGGTTCACCACCGCCACCAGCTGATCGTACTCTGGCATATAGGTTAAACCCGATAGGTTTTGATTCACGCCGACCAGCGGCTTGGCATAGGTTTCAAAATACAAATGATTCAGCGTGAGGCCAAGGCGATCATCCAGCCTTGGCCCGTGCTTAGGTTGGCTAACCTGTCCTGTTTCACAACGATTAAACGCACACTTAAGGTGGTAATCAAGGTGAAAATAGCGCACGGCGGCAAACGCACACCACCCCACGATCAACAGGCACGACAGCACCACCAGGCCACGGTATAACCGCCTTAATTTTTTAGAGGGCACAGCATCCATCCGTTGTCTAAACCTATCTTATGTATAAATGGCATAAAAAAAACCAGCACGTAATCATACTGGTTTTTATGGGTAAAGTGGGCGCTTTCTTACCCAACTTTACCGTTCGAACGCCGTCACCCAACCTTTATTTGGGGCCATCGGCATCCTGCTTATGAAACCATGCGTGTAATTTTTGCTGCGATTTTTGCACATGCTCATCCTTGATGTACACCGCCGTTGTGGCTAAGGCGGCCAGCAGAACGCCTAAATCATCACTGTAGCCCAGCGCAGGCACCACATCGGGAATCGCGTCTAAGGGGAAGATAAAATAGCCTAAAGCGCCAAAAATGGCGGCTCTGGCCCATTTTGGCGTGTCTTTATCCTGGGCGGCATAATACAGTCGCAGCGCAGGATCGAGCACTTTTTCACCGGTTTGGGCCGCATATTTCTGCACCTTACGCCAGAATCGATCGTCGTCATAATGCTGTTGATAAGGCTGATGGTCTTGTGTCATGGTCGTTCCCTCAATAAATCATCATCTGCATGGCAGCGTGGCTTGTGTGTGATCAGACCCGCTCCAGCGGTTAAAGTTTAATCGCCCCTGCCGCCTCAGCCGTCGCCGTCGTACTCACTAAGGGTGCCGCGCCGTGCAAAAACAAATGCATTAGCTCATGCTTGCTGCGGGTTTGGGTTTTGCGCAGCAAATGCCGAATGTGGGTTTTAACCGTTTCTATACTACAAAACGACTGCGCCGCAATCGCTTTATGGCTAAGCCCCTGACACACCAGCTGTAAAATGGCCTGCTCTTTCTTAGTGAGGCCGTAATGACAGGCTGTTACGCTGCCACCTAAAGTTAAGCGATGCGGCAAGGGGTCAAAGTGGCGCAACGACAGCTCGGTTGCCTGCTGGAACGACTGTAACACCGCCCACTCTTGCGCCCAAAAAGCCGGGCGATGCTGTAGCCGAATGAGGCTGATGCAAAAGAACAGCCGCCCTTGCTCTCGAAAGAACAGCTCAACCGTGTCTCTGACCTGATGCTGGGCCAAAAAGTCGACATACACTGGGTCGGCCTGTTTCTGGCTTAATGCGACCAAGCCCACCTCTGGCGTATCATAAGCGTGGCGATAGTGCACGGGGTCATGCTGATGTGCATAGCCCCAGTAATCATCCAGAGTCTTACTGTTGATGCCCTGAAACCGATAATCACGGGCCTGAGCCTGAGGGTCGACAAAACAGGACAGGACGCCATCAATCGGCAACAAACGCGTGAGCGTGGCGCACAGCTCGTCGTAATATAAACCCCACTTTTCCTCTGATGCGTTCATATGGTGTTCCTCTCTCTGCGTCGCCTTCTTTATAATGAAGGCTGACTTATCATTATTTGTTTTCCTTATCTTACAGTCATTTATCGGTATTTCAAGTAATTAATCTAACTGCGGCACCGCCCCCAATCGCCGCCCATAAAAAATGGCCCCCTTAAGGGCCATTTCATCCAACATTGGTGCTTAATCTAGACTTAAAACGTCCTTACTCACGGTCTAAGGTAGGGGTTTCGTTAAAGAAGTTCCAAGGCTTCAACAAAACGTTCACCCATTCTGTCGGCATGATCGGCCATTCTTCGGCACGCGCCACGTGGGTGGTGCCCGTGGTCAACCACACCACTAAGTCTTTATTGTCGATGTTTTGATTGTCCTTAATAAAGGCCGCCAAGCCTGTGTCCTCACCCGAACGGTTCGGGTAGGTGCCTTCTGGATACAGCTCATCCGGATGGTAACGGGTCACCCAAATTTGCTTGTCCATAAAGTTCAGGCGCTTAAACAACCACTCGTCTTGGCCAAAGTTGGCGCCTTTGGCAATCGGATGCGTGCCGCCAGCAAAGGGAATCAACTGATAAGACACTGGGTTGCCCACTTTGTTGGCCTTGTTGTAGTTGGAAATCAGGCGAATTGTTGACGGATCAAAGCGTTGGCTGGCCTCGGCTTCTTGTGTCACCTTGGCTTCGGTTAACTCCATCGCCGTCGTCCGCGGGCCACCGCGGGTATTCGGTGCCACAATCGGGTTCACTTCGGTTAAGGTGTTGCCGCCTTCATCAACGTCCATGTCCAAGCGGAAGTTGTAAATGTGCTGATGGGTGGTGCCCACAATGTTGTGGTCAATCAGGGTGCCAAAGCGCGTGTCTTCCTTGGCGCTGGCATCGGCCATGGTTCGTGCCTTCACCCCTTTAACGGCCTCAATGCCAGTGGCGCCAGCGTTAATGCCGATGATGCCATTGTGCGCAAACACCCAGTCAAAAATGTAATCATAGTTACCAATGGTGCTCACCCAGCGCACCACTAGCTCGCGCCGTTCGGTGCTGACGTTGTGCGCCCCCATTTCCTGATGCTTAAACTCGGGGCCCGCATAGCGCTCAAAAATCGCCATGGCGTTCGGTACGGTCACGGGTTTGCCCTCATGGTCTGGAATCACTGCATCGAGGAACACTGCGTTGGCGGGCGCATCCTTGCCCTTCACCATCGGCGACGTTAGGGTGCCCATGCCATACTCACCCGAGTCCAAATAGGATTTAAAGTACCAGCCCATGTCTGGATCACCATAAGGCACCACCATGCCGCCTAAGGAACCCTGATACATCACCTTACGCGGCTTGCCTTTGTCGCTATAGGTCACGGTGCCTAGCTGTAAGCCCACGCGCGAATCCAGACTGATGTGAAAACGCCAATTGCCCCACGCTACGTTACGGCCGGTGATGGTGTAGTTCTTGCCTTCGGGCTCAATAATGTCTAAAGGCTTATCCTTAATTTTGACCCGATCACGACCGTCATAAGGCCGTGCCGCACGCGGAACCGCCACGACTTCACCATCATCGACCTTAATGACTTTTTTCTGATGCAGGTCGACCACGGCCACCACGTTTTCAATCGGATGCGCCCAGTAGTTGCCATCGCCCACATCAAGGTACGACACCACCTTCAAGATGTTCATGTCCTGGCTCATTTCGTCTTCTTTGCCAAAATAGCCCACCGTCAACGGCGTGGCCACGGCCTTGGTCACGTCGGTGATGCCACGGCGCTTCAGCGCTGCTGCGTACTCTGGGCTATTGTGAATGGCGATTTGCACGTTTTCAAAGTCATCAAGTAACACCATGCCGTGGCGTTTTTCCAATACCGTCCAACGCTCAATTGCCTGCGTTTTAAGGTTCACCACGCCTTCAATGACGCTGCCGCGCTGCAATAAGGTAAAGCTGGCCTTACGTACCGGCGCATAGGCTTTCTTTTGCATGACGGCTTGCCATACTTTGTCCTTATCCGGCGTCAGCAACCGAATGTCCGAAAAGCGGTAGTCTTCTAAAGCGTGCTTGGATTGTTTAATGGCGCGCGTCGCCGCGCTGATTTCATCCGCGCTCAGGCTGTTTAGCGGATGCGGTGTGGTTTCGACCTTAAAGGTTTGGTCTAAGCCTGATTGGAAAATCTCGTTGGCTAAGGTGTCGGCAGCCAACACTTGGCCGTTTTTAAGCACCACCGGCGCACTGATTTTCAATGCCTTGCCGTTGACCATCACGGTGTCGGCGTCTAGCTTCACCCGGACGTACGTCGACCCTTTGGTGATGGTGTACAAATTGCCATAGGTGTCTTCTTTGACGTCGGCACCAATTTGCTTCATTTGCTCAACCAAAGGCACCATATTGACCGGCTGGCCATGGCCCCAGGCCAGAGCACTGGTGCCCAACAGGCTGGCCAACGCCATGCGGGACAGTGATTTTTTGAACGCCTTCTGAACGGCGGTAGTGATTGGTTTCATCTCTATTGTCTCCCTCTTTTTGGTTTTGTGTTCAACCAATATAAGGGAAACCCACAATAAAAAAATCACCCATAAGGGTGATTTTAAAGCGCTGCTTACGCCTAGTTAGCGACTAATCTGTTTGGTTTGCACGATGGTATTGGCTTTCAGGCCATCCAAACCAAACTCGACCCCAATCCCAGACAGCTTCCAGCCGCCAAATGGTGCATGCGGGGCCAACTCCGCATGATTATTCAACCACACCGTGCCTGCCTCCAGCTGATCCGCCACTTGATGCATGATGGCCATGTCACTGCCCCACACCGAAGCCCCCAGCCCAACCGACAGCGCATTGGCGCGCTGAATGGCGTCGTCAATGTTGGTATAAGCCAGCACCGGCAGCACTGGCCCAAACTGCTCTTCGGTCACCACAGGATGGTGATCATCAACGTTGACCACCACCGTCGGCTGAATGTAATAACCTGGCTCGGTAAAGGTTTGCGCGCCAGAAAGAATCTCGCCACCAGCCGCCACCGCAGCGTCAATGAGGCCTTTAACCTTATCGTACTGAGCTTTATTTTGAACCGGGCCAAAGGTCGTGCTGGGGTCTAGGCCTGGGCCCACGATTTGCTGTTTGGCAATGTCGGCCAAGGCTTGGCTTAACGGCGCCACTAGGTCTTGGTGCACGTACAAACGCTTGATCGCGGCGCAGGTTTGGCCACCATTAATGAACGCCGTCGCAAAAATCTTGGGGGCGATTTCTGCGACGTTCGCATCTGGCAGCACGATCGCTGCATCATTACCACCCAGTTCTAAGGTCAGTTTTTTAAGCGTTTCGGCGGCGCTGACCATAATTTTCTGACCGGTGGCGGTCGACCCCGTGAATACGATTTTATCGATGCCCTTGTGGCCCGACATGGCACCGCCTAATGCGCCTGCGCCACACACCACTGAAAACACCCCAGCGGGCACATGGTCACTGATGATTTGTGCCAATAACAAGGTACTTAACGGCGTCAGCTCTGAAGGTTTATTAATCACCGCATTGCCACACTGTAAGGCAGGAAATATATGCCAGGTCGCAATCATGACCGGCCAGTTCCAGGGCGTGATCGAGCCGACCACGCCAATCGGTTTACGGTGTAGTTCGATGCGTTTATGGGGTGAATCCTCCAATACTTCAACCGGTAAATCCTGCGCTGCAGTATAGCGAATCCATGCCAACGTGCCCTGCACCTCGCCTTCGGCCACGGCCAAGGGCTTGCCTTGCTCTAAGGTAATGAGCTTGGCCAATTCGGCACTTCTGGCCTCAATCGCGGCCGCAATGTCCAGTAATACCGCCCCGCGCTCGGCGTAGCTTAATGCGCCCCATGCCGGCAGCGCTTTTTGCGCGCCCGCCACGGCTTCATCCAGCTGCCCTAAGGAGGCCTGCGGCGCTTGGGCAAACACGGCCCCGGTCGCCGGATTAATCACGTCAAAAAAACCATCTGCAGGGGCAGTGGCTTGGCCGTTAATGAATAAATGAGGTTGTTCTGTAAAAATGCCCATTCTGTCCACTCCTAAATGTCTGTTGTATTAACCCACTAAATACCAAAAGCATAAAACCCTTCTTTTGACAATCTAACACACCTTCTTCTGTCTCGGCAGCCTCACGCTTTTATTAAAGCTTAAAATAGCCATAAGTGAATTAATTGATGCTTTTTATACCAATCCCATTAAACACAATAAAACACTTTATAAATAGAAAAAATAGGCCTAAACACCATTAAAAGCCATTAAAAAATCTAAAAAACCAAACCATAAAAAAATGAGTAGCGATCACAATATGGCCCACTTTACCTAAAAAATAACCCGCAGCCGTGAAAGAAACGACTGCGGGCTCGCACTAACCGTAACGGTCATTACAAGTTCAGCGTAATCCTGCCCTTGGCACGAGAACAACAGCTCATCATTAAGCGCCCTTCCTTTCTTTCTGCCGCAGAAAGCACGCGATCACGATGGTCTACTTGGCCAGAGGCCACGCTCACTTCGCAGCTGCCACATAAACCTTCGCCACAGTCGCTGGCGACGTCCACGCCCTTGGCCTGCAACACCGCCAATAGGGTTTGGTCTTTGGGGACGGTCAGGGTTAGGCCGCTGTCCAATAGTTCGACCGTGAAGGCTTCTTCACGCTCTGGGTCGAGCAGATTATTGACGGGGGTAAAATGCTCGATCGTGAGTTTTAAACGCGTCTGCCCTGCCAATAGCTCACTGAGCCCATCCAATAAGCGTTCGGGACCACAGGCACATACTTGGCTACGGTCTGGCAGCGCCGCCAATAGCGTGGCCAAATCAGCACGACAGCCTTCTTCGGCAATGTAAATCTGGGCGCTGTGTCCGTGCGCCACTGCTTCTTGATAAAAGGCCATACGGGCCCGTTCACTGCCACAATACACCAGCTGATAAGGCTTATTTTGGGCGCGCAGCTGATTGGCCATGGTGATGATCGGCGTAATGCCAATGCCCCCTGCGACCAATAGATGATGCGGTGCGGCCTCATCCAGCTTAAAGAAGTTTTTCGGGCCTTTAATCGCCAGCGTCATGCCGGGCCGTAGGTTTTGGTGCAGCCAAATAGAGCCACCGCGCCCATCTGCCTCACGCTGAATCGCCAACAGATACTCATCCTCTTGCGGCAAACCGCACAGAGAATACTTACGGCTTTCACCGTCTGGCAGCATCAGCTCTACGTGGGCGCCAGGGGTCCATTTGGGCAAGCCTTCTGGCGCCAAGGCGCGTAAGCGAACGCCCAACACGTTATCGGCCATGGTAAAGGTGTCGCTCACCAGCACCGAACGCGTTAGGTTTTTGGTGTCGGGCGCGCCCACGGGGAACACCGTGGGCTGGGCATCGGCGACGGTTTCAGCCACATCCCACTCCACCCACAGCGCCTGTGGGCCACGAAACGAGGTGTTGGGTAAATAGGTAAAGGTTTGTTCGGCCAAGCGCAGCTGTGGCAAGCGTCGGCTCAGCTCTTCGATAAACACGCACATTTCCATGCGGCCAATGTTTTTACCCATGCATTGATGGGCGCCATAGCCAAAGGTCAGGTGTTCTACCGCATTGTCGCGATAGATGTCTAATTCGTCTGGATTTTCAAACTGGCGATCATCATGATTGGCAGAAGACGACACGATGAAAATTTTGGCGCCGGCGGGAATGGCCACGCCACCCACCTCGGTGTCGACCGTTGCCTGACGGCGCCAGGCAACCACCGAGCCGGAATGGCGCAAACACTCTTCCACTGCTGCAGGAATCAGCTCGGGCTGCTCGCTCAGGCGCCGCCATAAGTTGGGGCGCGACAGCAGTTCTTTAATGGCATTGGCCGACGCCAGCGACGTGGTTTCGTGTGCGGCCACCATGATGGCCATCATCATGGAATGCAAATAGTTGTCGGTGACGATGTCGGGCATGGTGCGGTTTTGCGCAATCATGTCGTACATCCAACCCTCACCGTTGGGGTTATCACGCATTTTTTGCAACACCTTGCCAGAATAATCCCAAAACTGGCCCACGCCGGTGGCCACATGCACCTGCTCGGCCACGCTCGGGCGGCCCCAGGTATTGACCGTGTGCGCCACCGAGAATTTTTTCAACTCTTCCACGTCATCGTCCGGCACGCCCAAGAATTGGAGCGCCACCACTAGGGGCACCTCCCACAGCATTTCGTGCATCAGGTTGGCACGGCCTTTATGCACAAATCCATCCACCAGCTTGGCCACCATTTGGCGCACCATGTCGCGCTTGACCTCTAGCTTAGCCGGTTCAAACGCCGCCATGAGCGCACGCCTTCTGGCCATGTGCACCGGCTCATCCTCGTTTACCAAGGTACGATTCATGGCGTAGTTGTAAGACTTCAAGACTTCACTGGCTTCGGGCGTGGCCGGCGCAAGCTTCTCTAAGACGTTACAGGGGGAAAAGGTAATCGGGTCGCGAAAAATGGCCTTGACGTCTTCATAACGACTGACGATCCAATAACCCATTTTTTCCGCATAGAAAATGGGTTCGTCTTCGCGAGCAAAACGCAGTGACTCGGCCGGATTGGCCTGATAGGGGGCATCAAACATATCAAAGTCGCGGGCCTGTGCCGTTGTGGGCGTGGCTGCCGCATGAAATGGGCAACCGCTGGCCCCAGCATTTAAGTGGTTCATGGTTTTCTCCTTGATGAGGTGGTCGGAATGACTGTTATTATTGTTCTATTATCGAACATAAATTTCTATATTAGTTCAACAGTGGGAAATATTAACCATATCAAAGGCTTTGTCAAGGCCTAAAATCAGCACCACAACCAGAACAACTGCGGCAAAATGAGGCACAACGGGGCGATAAGCGGCTTAGCCATCTGTTTATCTGAACCCAAAAGAGGTAACATCGGCGATCAACAATGCAATGATGCTGATTAAATCAAAGCCGGCCAGATGGCAGCGGTATTATGTAAAGGTAAGCGATGAAGACATTACAGACATTAGAACGGGGCCTACAGGCATTGGAGGTGATTGCCAGCCAGCAAGGCAAACTGACGGTGGCGAAATTGGCCTTGGCCTTAGACCTTAACCGCACCATTACCTATCGCATCGTTAAAACCCTGCAAGCGCAGGGTTATGTGGAGCACGACAGCAGTGATGGGCTGTACGTGGGCGCCAAAATTTTGCATCTATACGAACAGTTTGAACAAAAGCTGCCCCACAACAGCCAAACCCTGCTTGACCAACTGTCGATCCAAACCAATGCCAGCACCGCGATGGTAATGGCCGATCGGCAAGAATGCGTGGTGGTCAAAACCGCTGCCCTCAACAGTACGGTGCTGCAAGTCAGCTATCGTTTAGGCACGCGCCATCCGATGGGCCTCGCCGCAGCGGGCGTGGCCGTCATGAGTACGTTTGCGCCACAGGCAGACGACCCGGCAGAAGTTGTCGAAGCCAGACGCCTGGGCTACGCCTACTCACAAAATGTTTTGCAGCAAGGCGCCATCGGCCTGTTTGTCCCGCTGGCACACCGCCACATGGCCATTGGTTTGGTGACCATGAGCGCCATCGAGGTAGAAGCCCTGCTGCCCTTATTGCAAGAAACAGCCAGGCGGTTGATTTAGGCCTTGTGGCCAAGTTGACGCGATATTTTGGCCGCAGTGGCCTTGATCGCTTGCGCATGCGCGCTATTGGGCGCCAGCTGAATGTGTTCGGCATTGCCCATGCAGGTGATCGCAAACACCACTTCGCCATTGGCATCGAAAATCGGCGCGCTCAGGGCATTGACACCGCTGATTAGGTTGCCTTCAATCACGCCTAAGCCATGATTTAAAATTGTCTCTTTTAGGGTCAGAAACTCGGCCCAGTCTTGCGGTCGAATCGACACCCCACCCGCGGCGCTCTCCGCCCATTCTTTGTCCATCAATGGCCGCACAATGTGTTCTGGCAAATAGCTGGCAAACACATTGCCCGTGGCCGAACGCAGCACTGGCATCAGCGAACCGACCCTGGCGGTGATCATGACCGGATGGTTGGGCTCTAAAAACTGCACCACCAGCGGCCCTAACGACGTCCATTTCGCCACTTGCACACACTCATTAATCTGTAGCTGTAGCGCCTGTAAATCTTTTTGCGCCTGTTGCAAATGCTCGGTGCGCCGCACCGTCGCCAAGCCCAAGACCAAAGCCTTATCACCCACGCCATAACGGCCGTTGGCAAACTGTTGGGCATAGCCGCTGCGCACCAGGCTCACCAAATAACGATGCACCTTAGCAGGGTGCATGTCGATCTGGGCCGCAACCTCTTTCAACATCATGGGCCGACTTTCTGCGGCCAACACGTCAAAGACCGATAGCCCCACTTCTAACGACTGCACGCCCGTTGGCATTTTGGTTTCTTTTTGCATACGCCCTTCCCTATTTTCTATTCAGAATTGTACCAACTTATCCCCACCCACCACAAACCAAAACGGCCACTGTGCGGCCTGACCAATCCATGATGAAGGCTTAGGGGTCAGGCACTATAGCATAATTACGCTATTCGTAATCTAATTACTATTTGCGTAATTTAAAATAGTGTGAATATAATGGCCAGATCAATATAGATTGTTTGACCTAGCGGTTTGACTAGACGATTTACCCAACAAAAACAAAAAACAAAACCCGTTTTATTACTTTGAGGAGAACCCCACCATGTCCCCAAACGCTTCTTTTGTGACCGTTGCGCCCAACAGCGACTTCCCCATCCAAAACCTACCCTACGGCGTATTCAGCCGTACCGATGAAGCACCCAGAGCCGGTGTCGCCATTGGCGATCAGGTATTAGACCTAGCTGTTCTAGAGGCCCATGGCCTTTTATCAACGGGCTCAACGCCCGTGTTTAACCAATCCACCCTGAACGCCTTTATTGACCTAGGCCGCGACGCTTGGCAACGCATTCGCACCGAACTGCAAACCTTACTGGCCGCCGACACTGCCACCCTACGCGACGACGACGCTTTACGTGCCTTGGCGCTGATCCCTCAGGTGGACGTCACCATGCACCTGCCGGTTGACGTGCCTGGCTACACCGACTTTTACTCTTCCAAAGAGCACGCCTACAACGTCGGCTGTATGTTCCGCGATCCTAAAAATGCCCTACTGGCCAACTGGAGCGAACTGCCCGTTGGCTATAACGGCCGCGCCAGCTCGGTGGTGGTCAGCGGCACCCAACTCGTTCGTCCCAGCGGTCAAATTAAGCTGCCGGATCAAGAACGCCCGGTCTTCAGCGCCTGCCGCAAATTAGACATTGAATTAGAAACCGGCTTCATCGTCGGCAAAACCACCCAGCTGGGCGAGCCGATCAGCATTGATGAGGCTGAAGCCCATATTTTTGGGATGGTGCTGTTAAACGACTGGTCTGCCCGTGACCTACAGCAGTGGGAATACGTGCCTTTGGGCCCGTTCAATGCCAAAACCTTTGGCACCTCTATTTCGCCTTGGATTGTCACCATGGACGCTTTGGCGCCTTTCCGCTGCGCTGGCCCCGAGCAAGAGCCAAAACCCTTGGCCTACCTACAGGCTGAAGGCGAAGCCAATTACGACATCAACCTTCAGGTGGCCATTGCCGTTGACGGAGGCGAAACCGTCATCGCCAACACCAATTACAAATACATGTACTGGAGCATGGCGCAGCAGCTCACCCACCACACCATCAGCGGCTGTAACGTGCGCGTGGGCGACCTCATGGGCTCGGGCACCATCTCCGGCCCCACCAAAACATCGCGCGGCAGCCTGCTCGAACTGACCTGGAACGGCACCGAACCTTTAACCCTACACAATGGCGAAGAGCGGTCTTTTATTGCCGACGGCGACACCTTGATCATGCGCGGCCATTGTGAAAAAGAAGGCTTAAGAATCGGTTTTGGTGAAGTGACAGGCACGATTTTGCCCGCCCTAAGTTTCTCGTCACAGGCCTAAAGCGCGATGAAACTGTACGGTTATTTTCGCAGCTCGGCCGCCTATCGCGTGCGCATTGCCCTGAACCTAAAGGGCCTTGCTTACGAACACGTGGGCGTGCACTTGCTAAACAACGGCGGCGAGCAGCGCAGCGACGCCTACCGGGCGCTGAACCCTAGCGCCTTGGTGCCGACATTGGTTGATGGGGATTTGGCCTTAGGCCAGTCACTGGCCATCCTCGAGTATTTAGAAGAGGCCTATCCACACACCGTGGCCTTATTACCCCAGCTGCCCGCCGAACGCGCCAAGGTAAGGGCATTTGCCGCCAGCATTGCCTGCGACATTCACCCTTTAAACAACCTGCGGGTATTGGGCTACCTAAACCAACAGCTAGGCGTGAATCCAGAACAAAGATCGGCCTGGTACGCCCATTGGGTTGATCTAGGGCTCAGCGCACTAGAAGCACAGCTGGCAAACCACAGCGGCCTATTTTGCTTTGGCGACAGCCCCAGCCTCGCCGATTGCTGCCTGATGCCACAGCTGTACAACGCCAAACGTTTTAACCTTGACCTAAGCGCCTATCCGAACCTGATGCGCATTGATCAACATTGCCACACCCTAGACGCATTCCAACAGGCTGCACCAGAAAATCAACCAGATGCGGTCTAAACCAAAGGAGAACCATCATGAGCTTTAAAATTCAAAAAATTCACCACGTCGCCTATCGTTGCAAAGACGCGAAGGAAACCGTGGAATGGTATAAAAAAATGTTAAACATGGATTTTATCTTGGCGTTTGCCGAAGACCATGTGCCGTCAACCAAAGCCTTTGACCCCTACATGCACGTTTTTCTAGATGCGGGCATGGGCAACGTCTTGGCCTTTTTCGAACTGCCCACCCAGCCAGACATGGGCCGCGATGAAAACACCCCCAACTGGGTTCAGCACTTGGCCCTATTGGTGGCTGATCGCGATGAGCTGATTAAAGCCAAAGAACATTTAGAAGCCAACGGCGTGAAGGTATTGGGCGTAACCAACCACGGCATTTTCCACTCTATTTATTTCTTTGACCCGAACGGCCATCGCTTGGAACTCACCTATGATGACGCCGCCGCACCAGAAAAAGTCGCCCGCATTACCGAAGAACTAAAACTGGAAATGCTGGAAGAATGGTCAAAAACCAAACGCGCACCCAAACACACACACTTTTTACACGCCGCCGAACTAGATGGCGGCCATTAAATAATCAATAGAGTCACCCGCACGCTTTAGCGCTTAACCTTGCCCAAGCGTGCACTGACTTGATCCACCATTTTGGCGAAGGCGCGCCAGCGTAGTTCCCATAATCATAAAAAAGCAGTACCCACGTGCCACCTCATAATCATAGTCAAAACGGGGCACGAATCATCGACAAAGAGAGACCCTTTAGGAGGAATGAACCATGAATCACACCACCCTCAATGTGACTACGGTCATAGATGAGCAAAAACTTGGCCGCCGCCAAATCATGATTTTATTGATGTGCGGCTTACTGATGATCTTAGATGGCTTTGACATTCAGGCCATCGGCTACGTGGCCCCCGCCATCATGCAAGAATGGAACCTAGACAAAGCCGTCTTGGGGCCGATTTTTGGCGCTGGCCTGTTTGGCCTGTTGCTGGGCTCGTTAATTTTCAGCGTTGCCTCCGACAAGCTGGGCCGACGCCCTGTGCTGATTGGCACCACCTTCTTTTTTGCCCTGTGCATGTTGATCACCCCCTTAGCCAGTACGGTGGAACAGCTGGCGTGGATTCGCTTTATTACAGGCTTGGGCCTAGGCGCCATCATGCCCAACACCATGGCACTATCGGGTGAAATTACCCCGAAACACCAGCGCATTTCGGTGATGATGCTGATCTCTGGCGGCTTTACCGCCGGTGCCCTTTTGGGTGGGCTGGTGGCGGCTGCCATCATTCCCCGTTGGGGCTGGGAATCGGTGTTCTTTCTAGGCGGCATTTTGCCTTTACTATTGGGCATCGTCATGGTCTTCACCCTGCCAGAATCGCTACAGTTTTTGAAAACCAAGCCGGAAAACACCCCCAAGATCAAAAAAACCCTGCGCTCGTTTTTTCCACAATTGGCCATGGACGAACGCACCCAAATCGAAGCCAGCGTCAGCACCGAATCGAAAGTGCCTTTTGTGGCCCTATTTCAACACAACCGGACCTTCTTCACCCTCACCATTTGGTTGATCAGCCTATTGAACATGATTGGCCTGTATTTTCTGTCCAACTGGTTGCCAACCTTGGCCAAAACCTCTGGCTTCGACCTTGAACAAGCGCTCCTGCTGGGCGCCATGCTGCAGCTTGGTGGCCTTTCTGGCACCGTTTTATTGGGCCGCTGGATCGACAAAAATGGGTTTTACAAAATTTTGGTGCCCTCATTTGTGCTCGCCACCTGTTCGGTCGGCCTGATTGGCATGCTGGTCGGTTCTACCGCCGCCCTATTCGCCACCGTGTTCGTGGCTGGCTTTACCGTCATTGGCAGCCAACCCGCCATTAACGCCTTGGCCGCTAACTTTTACCCTACTGAGCTACGCACCACCGGCGTGGGCTGGAGCTTGGGCATTGGCCGCATCGGCTCCGTCATTGGGCCGGTATTGGGCGGCCAGCTGGTGGCCATGAACTTAGGCATGTCGTCGCTGTTTGTGTTTGTGGCGATTCCCTCTGTCGCCATCATCGCCGTCTTACTCATCCAAAAAGCAGGCTTAAAGCGCCGTCAAATGGCTTAACGCTGCAGTACGACCCCAAAAAACGGCAGGCCTTTGCGGCCTGCCGTTTTTAGATTCTGGCTTGCCTTACTTAGCACAGACAAAGCGCAGCCTGCTCACCGACTGACAGCGCACTCAAGCCGCGGTGGTGTTATTTACCAGATGCATTAAATCAAAATAATGCTTACAATCAACTATATTTAACCCACGTTAGGAGCCCCTCATGGCAATGATTGGTTTTTATGCCCTTGTACCTTCCCTAAGCCTTGGCCCTTTACACGCGCCCTTATTCATGGCCCTCATCAACTACAGCGGCGGCTAAACGCTCGCCAACATAAAAAAACCCCTACCGTCTTACGGCAGGGGATGCGACTCAAGACCCTTGCGACAACCTGCCTCAGCCAGCTGCCGATACAATTTGGCTTCGTCAATAAGCACCACCGTTGGTTGCGATCGCGCCAACGCCGCCGCCATGATATTCGGCAGCTCAGCCAGCTCACCCAACTCCGTCGCGGCACAGCCATAGCCGGTGGCAATGGCTAAGAAATCTGGCGTGTAAATATCAACGCCCACCGGCTCAATCTCATGCTTCAACATATAACGCTTGATTTCTTGATAGCCTTGGTTATTCCATAACAACACCACTAAGGGTAAGCCC
The DNA here is from genome assembly GCA_017991555.1 of Neisseriaceae bacterium. Classification (GTDB taxonomy): domain Bacteria; phylum Pseudomonadota; class Gammaproteobacteria; order Burkholderiales; family Neisseriaceae; genus JAGNPU01. The sequence continues at coordinate 178,232 of JAGOQM010000007.1, read as the reverse complement.
TCCTCCACCGCCGTGGCCAATTCTGGTAGCGAAAACTGTAGGCCACCATCCCCCACCAAGGCCACCACTGGCCGTGTCCGATCAACCAGCTGGGCACCAATGGCAGCCGGCAAGCCGTAGCCTAAAGTGCCATAGCCGGTGGCGGCATTAAACCATTGTCGTGGGCTCTTTGCTTCGAATAAATGATTGCCAGAATACACTATTTGAGTTGAGTCACCCACCCATACAGCATCGGGAAAGGCGGCTTGAATCGTGGCTAAAACCTGATGTTGATACAGATAAGGCGCAGGCCAAAAATTCTGGCCAATTTGGCTGCGTACCTGCCGTACCGCTTTGACTCCTGCACTGTCCTGCGGATGATGGGCCGAAACATGGCTTTGCCGTTCGGCATGTTCGACCAGTCTCTGACAAAAATCAGCGCTGTCGCCCACAACCCCCAAGTGGGCACAAAAATTACCGTTGAGCTGCTGGGCGTCTAGATCCACCCGAATGATTCGACCCGGCAGCACAAAGCCACCGTCAAAAACCGTATCGTAATCGGTTTCCCCCAACTCGGTGCCAATGGCCAAGACTACATCGGCTTTGGCCATAAGCGTTCGCACCGGGCTCAACGACTGATTAGACCCTAACGACAAGGGATGGGCCGCCGGAAAGCAGCCTTTGGCATTAATCGTATACGCCGTGGCCATGTCGAACGCCTCGGCCAGCGCCACCAAATTCGCCTGCGCGACCCCCACACAACCACCACCTAACAACAACAAAGGCCGTTGAGCCTGCCCCAATAGTTCGTAAGCCGCCACCAGCGCCGCTTCGGCCGCTCGCGGCTTCATGGCCAGCATGCGTCTGGGTTCTGGCAAATGGGCGGCCGACAGCTTGATCACATCCAACGGCAATTCAATGTGGACGGGCCGAGGCCGCTCGCTATCAAACACAGCAAACGCCCGCGCCAACACTTGCGGAAGCTCATCTGGCGACAGTAAGGTATGACTAAACGCGCTGACCCCGGCCACTAGCGCCTGCTGGTTTGGCAGCTCATGCAGCCGTCCCTGCCTCATCCCTAAAGTCGGCCGTGCATTCACGCTGGAAATTACCAGCATGGGAATAGAGTCCGAATAAGCCTGAGCCATGGCGGTCAAAATATTGGTCATGCCTGGGCCGGTAATGATGAAGCAGGCCGCTACCCGACCACTAGAGCGGGCATAGCCATCAGCCATAAAGCCGGCACCTTGCTCGTGGCGTGGCGTCACGTGCCGCATGCGACTTTGCTTTAGGCCACGATACAACTCAATCGTGTGTACGCCGGGAATGCCCAAAATCAACTCAACGCCGTAGGCTTCTAAAGCCTTGACCAAATACTCGCCACAACTCATTCGCTTTTGAATCATCGTCTACTCCCCCTTATTAAAATCTTTACCCATAGTAAAAAAATTAGTTGATTTTTTACTATTATCATTTTATGCTGAATAAAAAATAAAGTAAATATACCAATAAAAACAATGTTTTTTCCCGTCTACAAAGATTTAAGGAGAACTCGTCATGGATTACTTTGTGATTGCCGTCGTCATCAGTTTACTCATTTACTTCTTCATCGGCAGCTACGTTGGCCGCCGCGTCAAAAACATTGATGATTATTTTGTGGCCGGCCGTAAAGCGCCCACACTCTTAATCGTGGGCACGTTGGTGGCCAGCTATGCCAGCACGGGGATGTTTCTAGGCGAAACCGGCTTTGCTTATGATGGCTACCCCTTTGTGTTGTGGGGGGTGGTGGTCATCATGATCAATGGTTGTACCTTGGGCGCTATTTACTTTGGACGCTTTTTAAGAAAGAGTGAAGCCCTGACCGTGCCCGATTTTTTTGGACAGCGCTTTCACAGCAAGCATGTACGGCGTATGGCCGGGATCACCACTGTATTCGGGGTCACCTTATATATGGTCGGCGTCATGCAGGGCATGTCCTTGATTTTCTCTGAACTGCTAGGCGTTCCTTATTGGCTGTCTTTATGCGCCATTTGGTTTATTTTCACAAGCTTCACGTTTTACTCTGGCTCTCGTGGCGTGTTGATCACCGACACCCTGATGTTTTTGGTGTTCACCGTTGCCGGGCTGGCAGGCTCGCTGTACATTCTCAACGCTTTAGGCGGCTGGGAAGTGGTGTTGACCAAACTCAACGCCCTCGCCCACAAGCAAGACATCATCGCTTGGCACGGCGTGAACCAGCCTGGGGCTTTTTTTGAAACAGCCTTACAGGCCTTTATTTGGATGGTGACCTTGGGCGTGGTTTGGGCCAGCGTGGTGGCCGTGAGCCCTTGGCAAAGCGGTCGCTATCTCATGGCTAAAAACCAACACGTAGTGATTCGCTCCGGCATGATCGCCACCGTCATCATGGCCTTTTTCTCTATTTTAATGATGCCAACGGGCGCCGCCATCAATTTATTAAACCCCAGCATTAATCCCTCTGAGCAAGTCATGATTTGGACTTCAGTTAACGTTTTCCCTATGGTCTTAGGGGTGTTGACGATTACAGGCATTTTTGCCGCTGGCCTGTCCTCTTGCTCAACCTTTTTGTCCTTAGTCGGCTTTAGCCTGTCGCACGACATCATTGGCATCACCGCCCAAAATAAACGCTCACTCAACTACAGCCGTCTGTCTATGCTGGTGTCTGGCCTAGTCGCACTGGTATTGGCGTTGCTACAGCCCACAGCAGTCATGGCCATGGTGTATTTTGCGGCCACCCTATTCGCTTCCTCTTGGGGCCCCATTGCCTTTGTTAGCGTGTGGTCAAAGAACGTCACCGCCCCAGCCGCCTACTGGTCTATCTGCATCGGCTTTTTTGGCAACTTGGCCGTGGCCATCGCGGCGAAAATGGGGTTAATCCAACTGCCCGTGTTCCTCGACCCCTTCATTATTGGGGTGGTGTTGTCGACCTTGGCTTTGATCGTGATTTCGCCATTGAGTCAACCCTCTAAGCAAGCATTAGCCTTTCAGGCCGCCCTGCATGAGCCCCAGCCCCAAACCGACACCCCAGCTGCGGCCCAGCAAGAGCAAAAAACCACGGCCAAAATTGCCATCGCCATCATGGCCATCGGGGTCTTTGTCTCCTGCTATCTAGTCTTTAACTACGCCCGCCACTTGCCGCAGCTATACCCCGACAATACCAGCGCCCAAATCGGCGGCTGGCTCATCGCCCTACTTTTTGGCGTGCCCATGGTGGTGGCAGGTTTCTTGGGCTACAAGACGGCCAAACGACTCTAGCCTTGGAGATACGCCATGTTACATCAGGACAATATTGCTTATTGGGTTCAGGCGGCTCAGCCTTATTTAACCGCCAGCACCCCCCACAGCCTGTTAGAGACACGCCCTCATTTTGATGTGGCCATCATCGGCGGCGGCTTCACTGGCCTGTGGCTGGCCTATTATTTAAAAAAAGCCCAGCCGCAGCTGAGCATTGCCCTGTTCGAAGCCAAACAAATTGCCTACGGAGCCTCTGGCCGTAACGGTGGCTGGTTGTCCACTAACCTGCCCGGCGTGACCGCGCAATTGCTAAAGCAGCCCCACATTAACGCTGAGGACATTATTCGCCTACAACACCACATCGGCACCACTTTGTCCGAGGTGGCTCAGGCCTGCCAACAAGAAGGCATAGACTGTGACCTGCATCAAGGCGGCATGCTTACCATCGCCACCAACCCCGCCCAGAAAGCGCGCCTACAGCAACTTTATGCCCACCAATTAGCCTGTGGTTTTACACCAGAAACCTTAAGCTTACTGTCGGCTACTGAAGCACGGCAGCGCCTCAATAGCCCCACCGTCACGGCAGCGCTATACCATCACCAAGGTGCCAGAATTCAGCCAGCAAAACTGGCTTTCGGCCTCAAGGCCACCATTATGGGCCTAGGCGTATCTGTATTCGAACACATGCCGGTGACCGCCTTTGATGCCCGAAGTGTGACCCTGCCACAGCAAACGTTGTCGGTCGACCGCGTCATTTGCTGTACGGAAGCCTATAGTGATCGCCTCCTGCACACCCGCCACGTCATGCCCATTAACTCCGCCATCATCGCCACCCAGGTTTTACCCGATGCCTTCTGGGCCGAAGCCGGCTGGCAACAACGAGAACTTCTAGGCGATTTAGCCCACGTCTTTATGTACGCCCAGCGAACCGCTGACAACCGGATCATTCTGGGTGGGCGAGGTTCGCCCTATCGCTACAATGCGCAACACGCTGGCCATGGCCATTTGCACCCACACACCGTGCAGATGCTGTCACAGCGCCTGCAGGCCTTATTTCCCTGGCAGGATTTTCACGTCGAGCACGCCTGGTGTGGCTCCCTCGGCGTCACCCGCAATTGGTGCCCCACCGTACAATATGACCCTCATCGAGGCGTGGGCCTGATATATGGTTTTGCCGGCCACGGCGTGGCCGCCACCCACTTGGCCGCCCGCACCATGGTTGATCGCATCTTGGATCAGAACTCAGCCCGAACCAGCCTACCGTGGAATGATTTTGTGACCCCGAAGTGGCCCATTGAGCCTTTTCGCTGGCTAGGTATTCACGCGCTGTACAAAATGCTGGCCTATGCCGACAAACGGGAGCGCCACAGCCAACAATCCACCACCCCTTTTTTGGCCCACCTCGCCTATACCCTTGGTGGCATGAACTAAAGCCAACGTTAGGAGCCCTTATGAGCACGCCCTTTCCCCTCTTATCTAGCCCGCTAAACATCAGAGGCCTACGCCTCAAAAACCGCATAGTGTCTACCGGCCACGACACCAGCATGCCTACTGATGGCTTGGTCAATCCTCGACTCATTGCTTACCACCAGGCCCGCATTGACGGCGGCGTGGGCCTCATTATTCTACAAGTCTCAGGCGTGCATGAAAGCGCGCGCTACACCAACCAATTGCTCATGGCCACCCATGATGACAGCATTGAAGGCTATCGCCAGCTGGCGGAACGCTGCCATGCGCAAGACTGTAAAATTTTTGCCCAACTGTTTCACCCTGGCCGCGAAATCATGGAAGCCGGCGAAGGCCTATTGGCCGTGGCTTATTCGGCTTCAGCTCAGCCCAGTAACCGCTTTCACGTCATGCCCAAAGCCCTATCGCAAAAAATGATTGACGACATTACCGATGGCTATGTGGCCGCAGCCTTACGCATGCAGCAAGCCGGCATTGATGGGGTGGAGTTTGTCGCCAGCCATGGCTATCTGCCGGCGCAATTCATGAATGAACACATTAATCAGCGGACAGACCCATATGGCGGCAGCCTAGACAACCGCCTGCGCTTTAGCCGTGACATCCTCACCCGCATCCGCGCCGCCACCAACCCCGATTTTGTCATTGGCATGCGCATCTCGGCCGATGAAAAAGACGATCTAGGCCTAGGCCCCAGCCATGTTTTGGCCATCACCACCGCTCTGGCACCGCAGCTGGACTATCTCAACCTCACTTTAGGTACATCGGCCTCGCTGGGCGGCGCCATTCACATTGCCCCACCCATGGCCTACGCCAGCGGCTATGTTCAAGCAGACATCCAAACGTTTAAGCCACACCTTGATTTGCCTATTTTAGTGGCGGGCCGCATCAACCAGGCACAAGACGCTGAGGTTATTTTGCAAAAAGGCCTAGCCGACCTGTGCGGTATGACCCGGGCCTTGATTTGTGACCCTGAGCTGCCCAACAAAGCCTTTCAGCAGCGACTAGACGACATTCGTGCCTGCATCGGCTGTAATCAAGCCTGTATTGGCCATTTTCACAAAGGCCAGCCCATTTCCTGCATTCAATACCCACAGTCGGGCAGAGAATTACACCACCCTCGCCTCATCCCCACCACGAACCCCAAAAAAATCATGGTGATTGGCGGGGGGCCCGCCGGCATGCAGGCTGCCCTCGTCGCCGCCCAACGTGGTCATACGGTCAGCCTCTATGAAGCATCGGCAACCTTAGGAGGACAGGCACTGCTGGCCCAGAACCTAGCCCGCCGCACCGAATTTGGTGGCCTGATCACCAACCTAAAGCACGCCCTAGCCAAGCAGCCGGTGGCCATTCACACCCAGCACCCCGTCGACTTAGCCATGGTTGAGGCCTTACGGCCAGACGTGGTGATTCTGGCCACCGGCGCACGCCCCTTCGCACCACAAATCGAGCAGGATGACAGCATCCTCCGGCTAGATGCCTGGCAATATCTACAGGGCACACCTGCCCAAGGTGCTTCTGTGCTGGTGACGGACTGGCGCTGTGACTGGATTGCCCCGGGCATTGCCGAACAATTAATTCAGCAAGGCCACCAAGTCCACATCGTCATTAACGGTCTATGTCTGGGTGAGCAGCTGCCCCTATACGTCAGGGATGATTTAAGTGCCGTCGCGCATAAGCTGGGCATAAACCTCATCCACAATGCGTGTCTGTATGGCGTGCAAGACGGCACTGTTTACCTCCAGCACAACACCAGCGGTGAAGCCATGATGGTGAACAACATCGACACCATCATTGGCTGTGACGGTCATGAGGCCGTAGATGATTTTGGGGATGCTTTAGAAGCAGTGGTTGAGAAACTGTATCGAATCGGGGACTGTTTGACCCCAAGAACGGCTGAAGAAGCCATTTATGAAGGGTTTAAGTGTGCCGTTGACCTGCCCTAAACCCTAGGCAGATCAATAAGTAGGGGGCGTAATCACCCATATAATTTTGGTTTCGGTCGGCCCTGGGTTGCCATAACGATGTGGCTCGGTGCTGCTGAAACCAAAAGCATCTCCCGCCTCGAGTACGAAATGGCGTGCCCCCACCCATAGCTCAAACGTGCCCTCAATCACATAGCCAGCTTCCTCGCCCTCGTGCACATAAGACTCTTCTGAATATTCGCCTGCAGGAAACCTTGAGATCAACATTTCCAACTGCCGGTCTTCAGAGAAACTCATGAACTCATCCACCACACCATCGTCGTACACCACCTGGGTTCGACTGTTTTTACGCGTAATGTAGCCAAGGTCATCGGGGTGGACCGGTTCTTGTCTGGCCGCAAAAAACCACTGTACCGTGACCTTAAGGGCTTGGGAAATTTTTATTAAGGCTGGAATAGAAGGATAGGCCAGACCACGCTCCAGCTGGCTAATATAGCCAATGGACAAACCACATTGGCTCGCCAGCTGCGCTAGGGTTACATTACGGCCTTTACGGAGCGTTCTGATCCTGAAACCCAAAAATTGATTTTCCGATTCGTTCATCATTCATATCTTTATCAAACAAGCATTAAAACCACGCTGTCCGCCCACTGTCCACGATGTGGGTCGGCAACGGCAATAGGTCAAAACATCTTACCGCATCTCGGCATGTCCGCAACGCCTTAAATATGAACCCAAAGGCCCCGCATCCGCCCGAGTGGCTCACGCCCCTCGTAACGAGCTTACCTTAGAACACCTGTCACAAAAAATCATTATACAGCAAACCCGGCAGCATAAAAAAACCCCTGCCATCTTACGGCAGGGGGAGAAAGACATCAGCCTAGATGCCTGTGGGCTGACGTCTGTTGGCACCAGCGTCAAACCATTTATTCTGGTGCCAAAAGCTTTTTGCCCTGCCACAGCGTCAAGGCACACACCAAGAGGCCAACCACGGTGGCCAGCCCATACACCACCTGATAGCTGCTGGCATTGGCGATGCGTAAGGCCAAAAAGCCGGCCACATAGGCCCCGCCGATCATCACCGTAAACTGTAGCGAACTGTCTAGGGTGGCCCATTCTTGGCTGGCCTTATCCATAAACAAAGCCATCACAATCGGCAGCAGCAAGGTATAGCCAATGCTTAAGGCCATCACCAACACGATGATCGCGTACGCATACACCGTCGCCAGCTGATCCACAAACACAAAAGCCGCCAAAATCACGCACTGCGACAGCAAAATACACAACACCAGCTGGTGGCGCGTATAGTGCCGCATCAATACGCCGGCCAAGGGTGCCGCCGCCACGCAGGCGATGGGCACGTAAATCGCCAAGACGGTGCCGATGTCGCCGGCCTGCCAGCCAAGGTCACTCAGCTTGGGAATGAAGGTGGTCGCCACCAGACCATAGGGCACGCAGGAAAACAGCAGCAACAAAAACCACTTATGGCCGGTGCTGGGCTGTTGCCAATAGGCCACGATGCGTCCACACAGCTGGCGCCAACCATAGCCGGCCTGCGCCACTGGGGTCGCGGGCTCACGATACAGATAAAGCTGCACGCTGATCAGCACGCTGATCGCCATCACCAAACCGATGGCGGCATGCCAGCCCCAGCGTTGATACACCAGCAGCACCAAGCCCCCACCGACCATTTTGCCCAAGCGCGCGGCCAAAACCTGGATCACCCCGCCAAACCCCCGCTCTTTAAACGACAGCAAGGCGCAGTTCAGGCCCAAGGTGGCGCAGCCAAAGACCACGCTCATGACGCTGAGGGTAAAGCAGGCCAACAGCAGCAAAGCATATTGCTGCTGCGGGTCAATCAGCCAGAGCAGCGCCAAGGCCAAGAACATGACGCTGTTGGACAGCAGTAGCCAAAACCGAAAATGGCCGTGCTGGCCCCAGCGAAAGCGTTCGATGAATAAGGAAAAAAATACCTTGCCCAACTCCACCGCCGCCAGTAAATACACCCAGCTGAGCTGATTGAGGCTAAAGCCGCTGTGCTTGAGCATGGTGATGAGGCCCACCATGTAAAAGCCAACGATGGTGAATTTAAAATTGCCTAGGCTTAACAGCATCAGCCAATCGCGCCGCCGCATTGTGCGTTGTTCCATAGTGCCTTCCATTTCTAGGCCTGCTGCGCTTGGTCACCCCAAAGCATGCCTTGATGTTGTACCTGCCAAAAACCAGCGTACTGCCCTTGCTGCGCCAACAGTGTCTGATGCTGGCCCTGCTCCACCACGGCCCCGCCGTCCAAAACAAAAATTTGCTGGGCGCCCACCACGGTGGACAAGCGATGCGCGATCACCAAAATGGTTTTGTTCTTCACTAAGGCATCGAGGGCTTTTTGCACCGCCAACTCGTTCTTGGTGTCTAAGGCCGCGGTAGGCTCGTCCAAAATCAGAATCGGGGCGTCTTTCAAAATCGCCCGGGCAATGGCGATGCGCTGTTTTTCACCGCCGGACAGGCTGCTGCCAATGTCGGCCAAAGGCGTGGCATACCCTTGTGGCAAGCGGCTGATGAATTCATGACACTGGGCCTGCTGGGCCGCGGCGATCACTTCTTCATCGCCCGCATCGGGCTTGGCCATGCGGATGTTGTTCAAAATGCTGTCTTGGAACAGATACACGTCTTGGAACACCACTGCGATCAGGCTCATCAACTGGCTTTGGCTCATGTCGCGCACGTCCACGCCGCCGATTTTGACCGAGCCAGCATCGGGGTCGGCGTAACGTAAAATCATCCGCGTCAGCGTGGTCTTGCCCGAGCCGCTGCTGCCCACCAAGGCGGTAAAGGATTTTTCTGGAATGGTCAGGTTGACATTGCTGAGCGAAGCTTTGGCTTCGGCACCATAGCGAAAATGCACCTGCTCAAACTGAATGTCGTAGCGCGTCGGCATCGCTTCGCAGTGCCGCTCCGGCAGGCTGGGCTGGGCCATCAAGTCCTGTAATTTTTCACTGCCAATCACAAAAATTTCCAGCAGCGACGACATTTGCACGAAAAAATTCAGCATGTCAGAAGCACGCGCCACGATGACCAACGCCGTGGCCAACAGCAAATAAGACGCCGAGCCGCCGCCCACCCACACCATACCCAACAGCACGATTAAAATCAGGCCGATCTGTACGGTAGAGGTGATGATTAGGTTCGGCACTTCGCCTTTTTTGGTGCCATATTTTTGAATCGCGGCCACGTCTTTGGCCACTTGGCCAAACTGGCTTTGCTTGCTTTGAACCTGTCCGGTGGACTTTAAAACGTCTAGGCCTTGAATGTATTCAATGGCCTCACCCTTTAGCTGGCCGTTGGCCTCGGCCAAGATGCTGAAGCCACGCCGAAACGCACGGCGGCGCCATAGGTATAGGGGAATGGATAAGGGAAACACCACCAGCATGATGGTGGCAAAGCGCCAGTCGTAAACGCTCAGCGTCACCGCCGCCGCAATCGGAATGGTGATGCCATAAATGATGCTGGTGATCAGGGTGAAGGCATAGCCGGCGGCCTCGTTCACGCTTTGCACCAGGATGGCGTTGATTTCACCCGAACGCTGGCTGCTCAAATGCAATAAGGGAATCTCGCGCAGCTTCTTGCCCAAGTCGTGGCGCAGCTGGTGAATCGCCTTATTGGCATAGCCCTTGGTGTCGTAATCCTCAGACTTCATGCGCAAGAGGCTGCTGATGAACAGCAGGCCCACCAACAGGGCCAAAATTGGCTTTAGGCGTGGCCAATCGTGCGCCACCAAGGCTTCAAAAAAGGGATACAACAGCCCCAAAGACACGCCGAACAGCACCGCCGTGAGCGTGGCCAAGCCAAGACAACGCAGCAGCTTGCCTTTTTGATCGCCCGCGGAGTGAATCAGCTGGCCATAGGTATTCCAGACGCTTTGCACGCTTCTGGTTTTTTGATTGGTGTAATTTCTTTTCATAAGGTTCTTTCTGCCCTGCCTTAAACGGTGAGTGACCAAGACTGCGATTGCTGATAGTCAGACCACAGCTTTTGATAAGCGGGGGAATCCGCCAACAAGCCGGCATGCGTGCCTTGGGCAATCACCTGACCGTCCTGCAAATACACGATTTGATCGGCATGAACGATGGTCGACAGCCGATGGGCAATCATGATCACGGTTTTGTCCTGCATCAGCTGATTAAACGCCTTCATCAATAAGGCTTCATTTTGTGCGTCTGAAAATGCCGTCGGCTCATCCAAAACCAAAATCGGCCGATCTTGCAAAAAGGCGCGCGCAATGGTGAGGCGCTGTTTTTGGCCACCCGACAACAGCTGACCGCGCTCGCCCACCTTGGTGTGATACTGTTCGGGCAAGGTCATGATGAAGTCGTGAATTTCGGCCCGTTTGGCGGCGGCCACGACGGCGGCGTCATCGGCATCGAGGCCATAGCGAATGTTGTCGGCAATGGTGCAGGAAAATAAGAAATTGTCTTGGAACACAAAGGAGCAGCGCGCCATCAGGTCGTCTTGCGTCATCTCACGCACGTCGACCCCGCCGATGCTGATGCACCCAGCGCTGACGTCCCAAAAGCGGGGCAATAAATTCATGAGCGTGGTTTTGCCTGAACCAGAACTGCCCACGATGGCGGTAAAGCTGTGTTCAGGAATGGTTAAGTTCACCTCACGCAACACATCGGGGCCGTCTGCGTGATAGCGAAACGACACGTTTTCATAGCTGATTTGATGATTGGCCGGCACTTTAGGCTGGGCGGGCTCGTCTAGCGCGGCTTGCGCTTCCAGCTCGAAAATGCGCTCTATCGACGCGCGTGATTTTTCCAACAGCTGATGCAGGCCCATATAGGGGTGCATGGTCTCAACAATGCCGGCCGCCAACAATAAGAAGGTAAAGAAGGTGGTAAACGACAGCTGGTAATGAAACGACAAATAGGTGCCCACGGCCAGTAAAAATATTTGCATTGGCATCGGCGTAAACAGCGTGCGCGCCAGACGCATGGTGATGCCGATCTTGCTCAGCCACCGCTGCATCACGCTGTCGTAGTTTTCCAAGGCATCTTGATAACGGCTGTACGAGCTTTCGCCGGCATCAAACGTGCGTACCGTGGCCATGCCCTGCACATACTCAATGATGGCGCCGTTGACCTGGGCCAAGGCCTGGCTGTAAAGGCGGCGATAGGCGCGGCCTTTACGCATCAACAGCTTGAGGGTCACGAACACCAACACCGAAAAGCCAAACACGGCCAAGGCCATGCGCCAGTCCAGATAAAACAGCACCATAAACACCAACACCGGCGTCACATAGGCCTCAGCCTTCAGCGGTGGCGCATCGGCAATGTAAGAATGCAGGGCGTGAATGTCATCCAGCATCACCTTGGCCAAGGCGCCGGTGCCAACCTGGCGCACGTAGCCAATGGGCAGCTGGCTGATCTTCTTGGCCAAACGCTGGCGCAAAATTTCTTCCAGTCTAAAGGCGGCATAGTGCGATTGATCGTGGGCGCGGATTTTTAAGGTGTAATACACCACCGTCAGCACCAATAAAGCCCCCACCAACCAATAATGGTTGCCTTCAACCTCATTGCCCAAGACATAAATCACCGCCACCATCAGCAACCAGATGGCGATTTTCATCACCTGAGCCAGCGAAGTCAGCAGCATCGAGCGCCGCAGCTGCCCCGCAACCGGGGCGTAAATTGTTTCATGTTTCATTTGCTTACCTTTTAAAACGTGTATTCTGCGGTCACGCCAACGGCACGAGGGCGCTGTACCAGCGCATCATGGCGGTCTTTGGCAGGAATAAAGATGTCGTGCCCGGAATCAAACACGTTGTTGGCATAAAGACCAATGCGGCCAGACTTAAAGTTGTAGCCAGCGTAGAGGTTTACCTGCGTGTAGGCGCTGATTTTGCCCAAGCTGTCGTTTTGATAATTAGAATAGTAATCACCCACAAAGCGCAGATCGCCCCCCATGTCCCAGCCGTTGCTAAATTGATAATCGGCGCCGGTGGTTAGGGTCAGCTTCGGCGCGCGGGTCAGCTCATTGCCTTGCAGGCCGCTGTCGGCATAGCGTTTGATGTTGGTTTTGAGCACGCCCACCGAACCCAAGAGCTTGAGCTGACGCGTGGCCTGCCAGCTGCCGGCAAACTCAGCGCCATAGGTGTGGACTTTTTCGGCGTTGCGAATCGCCACCGAGCTCACGCCGAGGTAATACGGCAACTGCATGTCTTTATAGTCGTTGAAGAACACATTGCTGCTGAGCTCAAACTGATGCTCATCGTTGCGATAGCGATGATAAAGCTCGTAATTCCACACGTATTCCGGATCAAAAGCGTAGCTGACAATGGGCTGATCAAAGGTAATCCCGGCCCCACCGGGGTTGTAGCCGCGAGACACCTGCAGGCCGACCACCGTCTGTGGCGATGGCTTCCAGGCCACGTCGACGCGGGGTAGGAACACGGTATCGGTTTTGTCTAAATCCACCCGTACATTGCTGCTGCCGCCGTGGCGTTGGTGAGACTCACGCTCGATGCGGCTGGCCAAGGTCACGTCTAAGGTGGGCGTGGCGGCAAAGGTGAGCTCACCAAAAATCGCCTGTGTGCGGGTTTTGTCATCAAAATAGTTGCGGTTGGGCATTAAATCGACGGTTTCATCCTGCTTGCCTTCGAAATAGTGCAGGCCCACCAAGCCCGTTAGGCGCTTGTCGGCGCTGTTAAAGCGCAACATCGGTTCAATCTGCACTTCATGGCCGTCCAGCTTGGCCGGCGTGCCCTTAGGCATGGGCAGGGCCAGGCGGTCATTATCAAACTTGGTGTAAATGAATTTGTTTTCAAACACCAACTGTGGGTTGACGCGCCAATGCACGTCCCAAATGCCGCTGGTGGCCGAGGTTTCAAACACCGGCCGCTCCGGTGAGTAGCGCAGGCTGCCGGGATTGTCTAAGGCTTCGTTTTGCGGTGCGCGCGATTTCACATGGTTAATGGTGAGGCGGCTGTAAAAATCAGGGAAGGCCGACGGCGTAAACATCAGCTTGGCGCGGGTGGTGGTGGTTTCAATTTTGCGCGGATCACCGGCCTCGGGATAGTATTTGAGCTTCACAAAGCTTTCGCGCTTTTGTCTGTCCACGCTCAGGCGAAACGACAGCTCGTCTTCAATCAACGGGCCCGACACCATGGCCGCGCTCTGGGTGCTGTTTTGATTGCCAATGCCTAATTTAACCGCCCCTTCCCACACGTCGCTGGGGTCGTTTGAACTGAGCACGATGGCGCCGGCAATGGCGTTCTTACCCTGCGCCAGGCTTTGCGGCCCCCGCAAGACCTCAACCTGCTTGATGTCCCACAGAGACTGACTGCCAAAGGCAAACTCATTGTAAGTGGCCGAACGGCCATCAATGGATAGGTTGAGGCGTGGGCGGGTGCCGGCAAAAAACGCCACGGCGCCCTGGGCTGGGCCAGAGCCATCAATGCCCCGCACCGTCGGCAAGTCGTTACCCGAGCCAAGGTCTACGGTGTTCACCGTCATCTTCAACACGTCTGATGCCGTGGTGGGATTGCTGCTGTTTTTCAGACGCTTGCGGTCAAAAACGTCGACGCTGGTGCTGGTGTCAAACTTGGTGCGCTTGTTTTTCTCGCCCATCACCACCACGTCGGCCAACTGCGCCTCGGGTGCAGCCGTTTCGGCATAGGCATGAGGCTGAGCGAACGCGTACACACCCGTCGCTAGGGCCAAACTGAGTTTTTTCATGTTCATGAGACAAACCATATAAGGGTCTTTCAAGCCACGCGCCGCCTAGCCTAAAAAGACAGATTGATAAAATGAAGCAACATTTACTTTACAAAATACTTAGCAATTTACTAATTTTGTAAATATACTTAATTAATGTTAATATTGCAAATCATTCTTATTTAGATTGCCATCAAAAACGCAGGCCTCGCCCCGCGACGGTATCGCCCACGAACAGGGCGTTATATAATGCGGCCAACAATCATCAAAAATAACAAAATCTTAGACAGAGATGCCCATGCAAAAAACCAACCGGACACAGCAAGACCTCTACCAGGCGGCCACCGTATTGTTTACGCAACACGGCTGGACGCGGGTATCCATTGAAGACATCTGTCACCAAGCCCAAACCAGCCGGGTAACTTTTTATAAATATTTTAGAAATAAAAAAGAATTACTTAAAGAAATCCTGATCGACCATAAAGACAGCATCCGCGCGGGCTTTGCCCGCCTGGCCGAACAAGAAAGCAGTCTCGAAGCCATTATTTCGGGCATTTACGCCCTCCAGAAACAGGCTTTACAAGGCCTCTACTCGGCGCCCATGCTGCACGACATGGCCACGCATAAAGATGCTGAGCTGACAGACTTTTTCAAAACCTTAGAGGCCGACAAATATCAGTTCATGGCGCAGTTTTTCCATGGCCTGCAGCAAAAAAAATTAGTCAACGACCGCTTTCCGGTGCCGCTCATCGACGCCTACCTCAAGCTCATTGACCAAATGATGCACAGCCCTGCCGTTCAGGCCGAATACGCCGACAAAATACTGCAGCTGCCCAACGACGTGCTCCAGCTGATGATTTATGGCTTTGCCCATAGGGACTAAGTGCCCACCCAAGGCCCAAAGTAAAACCCACGACCAAGGTCGTGGGTTTTTAATGGTTGCGGTGGACGGAGTTTAACCGCCGGCTAATGCACAGTCGCAGCGCTACGACAGCCCGCCATACGCCTGGCGCACCGCATTAATCTGTCATCATACGCTTAATTAAAACCGCGTAAACCCCTGTGCTGATTTAACCACAGGCTGAAGATCGGCTTTCAATCTCAATCGCTCCTTATTCAGCCTTTGCTTTAAGCAGCATGGCACTTACACCCAATCACTAGACGGCGCCTTGCCACACAAAGGACATATTTGCGCCCTACTTTTTTACCCACCCCTACTAGACGACTGGTCTAATTCTATTTTTCTTGCTACACTGACCCCCTATCTAAAGCCTTAGGTGAATGTCAACATGAACCCAACGTCACAAAACACCCGCCTGCACCTGCTCGACATCGGCTATCAGCTGATTGCCCATAAAGGCTATAGCGCCGTTGGTCTGTCAGAAATTCTTAAACAGGCCCAAGTACCAAAAGGGTCTTTCTACCACTATTTTGCCTCGAAAGACGCATTTGGCACCGAGCTGATTCAGCATTATTTTGCCTGCTACCACCTCAGGGTCGACGCGCTGTGGCAGACGCCAGCGGCCAATGGCCGCATGCAGCTACTCAATTATTGGCAGCACTGGCAACAAAGCCAGCAGTGCCACAACCCTGAGCAGCCCTGCCTGGTGGTGAAGCTCAGCGCTGAGGTGTCTGACCTGTCTGACCCGATGCGTCTGGCTCTATTAGAAGGCAGCGACAGCGTGATGCAGCGGTTGATTCGCTGTATGCAAGACGGCCAAGCCGACGGGTCAATTTCGCCCCAGCTTGATCCAGAAGTAGAAATACCCACCTTATACGCCCTATGGCTGGGCGCCAGCCTGAGCAATAAATTAACTCAGGATGATCAGCCATTACAACTGGCCATGCACAAAACCTTAAGCCTCTTACCTGAGCCACACAGGCCTTAGCCTGTGCCTTACGTTCTGTCCGTTTTTACTCTACCGATACAGGAGTGTTCTCATGTCACAAAATACCCAACACAACCGTCAGTTTTTATTGGCATCACGACCACACGGTCAGCCACAGCCAGACAACTTCCGCTTAAATCTAGCCCCCATCCCCACCCCTAAAGCCGGCGAGGTGTTATTGCGCACGGTGTATTTATCCATTGACCCCTACATGCGTGGGCGCATGAGCGACGCCGCATCCTATGCCGAACCGGTGGCGATTGATGGCCTCATGGTGGGCGGTACCGTTTGTCGCGTGGCCGAATCGCAACATCCCGACTACCAAGTCGGTGACTGGGTCGTGGCCTATGGCGGCTGGCAAGATTATTTTTGCACTGACGGCAACGATTTAATGTTAAAGCTGCCGTCTGACCTGGCCCACCCTTCCTACGCTTTAGGTATTTTAGGCATGCCCGGCTTTACGGCTTACATGGGCCTATTGGACATTGGTAAACCACAGGCGGGCGAAACCGTGGTGGTGGCCGCCGCCACAGGCCCTGTCGGCGCGACCGTGGGCCAAATTGCCAAAATCAAAGGCGCTAAAGCCATCGGCATTGCCGGCGGCCCTGAAAAATGTCGCCATGCGGTCGAGGTATTGGGCTTTGACGCCTGTATTGACCACCGTGCACCTGACTTTGCCGAACAGCTAAAGCAAGCCTGCGCTGAAGGCATTGACGTGTATTATGAAAACGTGGGTGGTAAGGTGTTTGATGCGGTGTTGCCCCTGCTGAACAGCCGTGCGCGCATCCCGGTGTGTGGCCTGATTTCGCAATACAACAGCACCGAGTTGCCTTCAGGCCCAGATCGTCTGTCTTTATTGATGGGCACAATTTTAACCAAACGCCTCAGCGTGCGCGGCTTCATTGTGTTTGACGACTACGGCCCCGAACTCCCAGAGTTCATGCAGCAAATGAGTGCCTGGCTGGCCTCTGGCCAAATCAAATACCGTGAACAGCTGGTGGACGGCTTTGAACAAGCGCCACAGGCCTTAATCGACGTACTGAACGGTCGTAACTTTGGCAAGATGGTGATTCAAGTTGGGCCTAAAGACTAAGATCATTTAACTAGGCCTACTTCACTAGGCCCATTGAGCATGACAAAACCAGCCCTAGGGCTGGTTTTTTATCGGCTGTCAGCGGTGGTTTCTGAACTTAAACCTAAGCACACAAGGCTTTTAGCTTCACGGTTTCGTCCATAAGCTGTTGCGTGTCAACCACGGCCTTGGCCGCAATCAGCTGGCGACAGAAGCGAATTTCTCGGCCCATATTCACCGCCACCGCGCCCACTAGCACGCCCGCGTCGTCAAGACCGAACAGCATAAACTTGTGTTCGTCTACCTTGCCCCGCGTGACCCACTTTGCTGCGGCCATGTCACCGACAAACTGAATGTTTAAGTCGTATTGGTCGGTCCAAAACCAGGCGGCTTGGTCGTCGGTTTGCGCTAGGCCCATGATGGCGCGCGCAATCTTGGCCGCTTGTAGGTTGGCGTTTTCCCACGTTTCACGACGGCTGTGGCTGCCTTCGGCGGCGTTAAAACAGGTGGCCACGTCACCGGCGGCATACACGAATGGGTCGGAGGTTTGCGCCTGTAAATGGTCGATCACAATACCGTGATGAATGGCCAAGCCTGCGGCTTCGGCCAGCGCCACGTTGGGCACCACGCCGATGCCATAAATGACATCATCTACCTCAATCGTTTGGCCATCTGCCAAAGTCAAATAGACAGCGCCATCCGGCGTTAATGCCGCGCTATTAAGGTCCGCATTAAAATGAAAGCGCACGCCTTGAGCCTGATGATAGGCCAGCAAGTAATCACTAATAGGGGCTGGCGCGATGCGTTGCATTAAGCCTTCACCCTTTTCAATCACGGTCACCTCACCGCAGCCTAAAGCTTTGGCGCTGGCGGCAAGTTCTAGACCAATGACACCGCCGCCGACTAAGGCCACGCGTCGATTTGGCGTCAGAACGTTGCGCAGCTTATGGGCGTCTTCTAAGGTACGCAAAGTATGCACTCGTTCGGTGCCTAAAGCATCCAATAAGGGCAGCTGTCGAATGCTGGCACCGGTACACAAAACCAGATGAGCATAGGGCAAGGTTTCGCCCGAGGCTAGGGTCACGGTTTTGGCACCACGGTCAATCGCGGTGACGGTGGCCCCTACGCGGTAATCAATGTTGTGCTCGTCAAAGTAGCTCGGTGGCAAAATCGGCGTGGGCACGGCATCAGGGTTTAACAAGGCGTCTTTAGACAAGGGCGGACGTTCGTAAGGGTGATGGCCTTCGGCACCAATCAACACGATGGGGCCTTCATGGCCGAGCTGGCGCAGGTTGGCACACACCATGCTGCCGGCTTGCCCAGCGCCCACAATCACAATGGTTTCGGTCGTGTTCATTTTGACCCCACTGGGGTGGCGGTCATCATGCCCATGCCGGCAATCCATTCCTGTATGGGTTCGTAATATTCAATAGTGGCATCGTAGTCGCCAAACTCAGACAATGCAGCAAAGGCCGCAATCCAAGCGCGAATTTCTTGACCGCCCTTGCCGCCTTCTCGCAGAATTTCTTCGTTGCTTAAGGCTTCTAGTCGGGCAAAATTGCCATTCTTAAACGTCTGCATTAAGGCTTTATCCCACTCGGGGTTAAGCGGAATGGCTGGCCCTTCACCACGCGATAGGGCTTGGCCCACCGCCACAACCTTGCTCTGACGAGTGGCGCGTGCTTCGGCGCTGGGGTTGCGCCCCGAAATCAAAAACTGTTCCACTTCTGGCGGTACGCTGCCCATTTGTGGCGTGGGCGGGTCGTGCGACAGGCCGCCCGAACCCAAAATCAAAATGCGCTCTTGCCGTTGTGCCAACCACTTGCCCACCGAACGGCCCAGCGCCACAGAGCGACGACAGGGGGCTAAGGGGCTTGCGGCCGCATTCAAAAACACGGGGATGGTTGGGTAGCGATCAATGTCGCCGCACAGTAAAGTCAGCGGCTGGGTGATGCCGTGGTCGGCCTGCATCTTATAGGAATAAGCCACATCAAGGTCACTGTCCAAAACGTGTTCGACTAGGTTTAAGGCTAAATCTTGCGGCACCGAAATCGGGCCTTCACCAATGTCCCAGTCACCAGCGGCCTGAGCGCGTACGCCAATACAGGCGGCCGGCATTAAATCGTAAAAAAACCCATTAAAATGGTCGGGGCCAAACACCACGATCAGCTCGGGGTCGTAGGCCTTTACTTCTTCGGCCAGGCGGGTAAAGGCGGCGCGGGCCGCCAGTTCAATTTCTGCGGGTGGATGGCAGAATTCCATCATCGGTGTGTGCGACACGCACATTAACTTAACGGTCATTGTCTTCTCCCTTGCGGTGTTTTTATTATGGTGTGGTCAACTATAGGTCAAAACCACCAGCCGTATGGCGAATGCCGCGGATGCCTAAGCCAGCATCGGCCTGAATCATCACGCCGGTCAGGGTGCGGTTGTTTTCTCTTGAAGCCAACAGCACAAACGGGCCGGTAAAGTCGGCGGGGCTGGGGAAAAACTGTAGCGGTAAAATACTGGCAATGGCTTCTGGCGTGCGTGAATCCATGATTTTGGTGTTGGACTGGCCCAAGGCCGCTGGCCCACGTAAATCACTGGCCATGCCGCAAGGCCCAACGCCGTTGACGCGTACTTTAGGCGCCAGCTCATAGGCTAATTCTCTAATCAAACCGACAGCTGCGTGCTTGCTGGCCGTGTACAACGGGCCACCACCACCAGGGTAAAAGGCGGAATTAGAGAGGCTAAAAATCATGCTGCCTTCTGAAGCGATTAAGGCTTCGGAAGCCGCTTTGGCGCCCAATAAATAGCCTTTTAAGTTGACCGCAAACAGCTCGTCAAAGCCGCTGTCTAAAGCCTCGCCCGACAGCGACACCAAGCTGGCACCGTGGTCCCAAATGGCGGCGTTGCCAATAAAACAGTCCAAGCGCCCAAACTGAGCCACGGCCGCAGCCACGGCGCGTTCGTTGTCGGCATAGCGACTCACGTCGCCTTCAACCGCCACCACTTGATCGCCAAACTGCTGGCGTAAATCGGCGACCTTTTGGGCAGACTTTTCCAATACCGTGACGTGGGCGCCCTCTTCTAAAAAGCGGGCCACTAAGGCCAGGCCTAAACCGGAACCACCGCCGGTGATCAACACCGACTGTTCGCTTAACCAAGCCATTAGCCTTCTCCTAGTTCAACGTAGACCTGATCGTTTTCCACCACTACAGGATAGGTTTTAATCGGGTCGGTGGCCGGCAAGCACAAGGCTTGGCCAGAACTCAGACAAAAACGGGCCGCATGCAGCGGGCACTCAACGGTGCCGTCGTCTTCGACATAGCCATCCGACATCGAGGCATTGCCATGACTACAGCGGTCGTTCATGGCGTAAAACGTGCCGCCAGAATGAAACACCGCAATGGCTTCTGGCTGACAGTCCACTTTGAGGGCTTCGCCCTCGTCTAAATCTGCAACGGCGCAGACCAATAATCGAGTACTCATTAAAATAAAACGCTTATATTGTGTGAAGTTAAAACAACCTGATCCAACACGATGTCGCGGCGGCACACCTGCCAGCCCGCGGTGTTGTCAGCACGGCGAATGCGGTCGTTGCGCATGCCTGCGTAATAGGTTTCGTCGCGGTCTTTTTGCGAACGGTACAGCAGGTAGTTCAGGCGAATGTCGAACTCATCGTCTGAGCCTTCCACCGGCGTCACCTGAATGTTGGTGACCATGTGGCGAGTGCGCGAAGGCGGCTCTTCCGCCCAGGCCATGCCGGTTTCTAGGCGCGCAATGCGGCGTTCTAGCTGTGCCTTGTCCTCATGGAAAATCCAGGTGGTGGGCGGCTGTACCGAACGGCGGCGGTCACGCGTTTGGGCGTTCACGCAGGTGCGCATGGTGTAGAGGATGTCGGTCGACATCACGTCTAGCCAATCACGAAACAGCCAATCGTCTAGCAGCGTCATCTCATGGTATAAAAACTGGCTGATCTCGTGATAAAGCGCTAAAGAAACGGTTTTCATGGTTTCAACACCTCCGCTTTAAAGGCTTCCGTACGGTCCAGCACTTCCTGCCAGTTGTCCGACATTAATAGGTCGGCCCAACGGCGATACAGGCCGCGTGCGGCGGTTTCTGAGAAAATGTAGTTGGTGATGCCGGGAATGCCATCGTCACGACGTTTCTCATTGCCAATGCCCATTTCCATGCACAAAGGCGTGTTGCGGGCGCGGTGACCACGCAGAATTTTTTGAATTTCTACCCAGTTTTCGGAGTCGTCTTGCTCTAAGAAGCCTGCTGGCCCAAACGCACGGGTGGCGCTGCGCTCAAAGGCGTCTTTCACGTCTTGCGGCGCGTCTTTATCGGCGATACAGAAGGCCCATACTTCAACCTTATTGGCGCCTTTAGGGTGCCAAACGCGTAAGGTCGCAGTGCCGTTTAACCAAGACATGGTGGGGAATAAAGTATTGTGACCCGCCAAGCGTAGGGCACGAACTTCGCCCAGGCGGTCTTCCGCTTCTTGGTAGGTATCGCGGAAGTATTGCGACACTTCACCGTCTACCCACACGTTGGCGTCGGGCTGCTCGGTAAAGAAGAAGCCAGAGCCGTGGCCGTCTTCGCCGTATTGAATCGCGTCTTTGGCGGTTTCCCACACCGGACGAGCGGTTTGGCCGGCGCCCAGTTTTTTGTCGGCTTCGTCGTCAGGCTTGGCGCCCAACACCTGTACCGCAGAGGCGTGAGAGAACAGCGCATGGTATTGGTCACTGGCAAACTGCTCGGCGGCAAACTTCCAGTTACACTCAATTTCCCATTTTTGGACGCCACCGATGATTTCGGTGCCGCCTTCGCGACGGTCTAATACGCCGTCCAGATACCAGGCCATGTCGCCCATATAGGTTTCTAAGTCTGGCGCCTGCTCATCCCAGTTGCCAAAAATAAGGCCTTTATAAGATGTTACACGGGTCACTTCTTGCAGGCCCCACTTCTCTTTACACAGGCCATGTGGGTAGGCGCGGGTTTCAAGCGGCACCTCGATCAAAGCACCGTCGGTGCCGTAAGACCAACCGTGGTAAGGACAGGTAAAGGCACGGGTGTTGCCCGAATCGGCATAGCTCACGCGCATCGAACGGTGGCGGCACTGATTCAGGAAGGCTTTGATTGTGCCGTCTTTTTGTCGTACAATCACCACGGGATCTTCGCCCATAAACGTATTAAAAAAGTCGCCTGCTTTGGGAATTTGGCTTTCGTGACACAAGAACAACCAACACCGTCCGAAAACGCGTTCCAGCTCCAGCTCATAAATGGCTGGGTCGGTGTAAATCAACGGCGTAACCCGTCCGTTCTTAGCATCGACTAAGGCATTGAAATCGATTGTTGTACTCATAATAAGCACTTCTCCTCTTTTTTTGGTCGTGATTGCGCTTCCAGTTTGCCAACTAGCGCTCATTTATTAAGTGTCTACAAGACTGTTTCGATCATCGAGCTTTATACATAAACTGTGAAATATTTTGTTTATGTCGCTTGATACTTTTTTTCTATAATTAAAAAAACAAAGGCGAACCAGATGGAGTTACGACACCTACGCTATTTCGTGGCGGTGGCAGAGGAACTGAACTTTAGTAAGGCCGCACTGCGCCTGTTCACTTCTCAGCCCTCGCTGAGTCAACAAATCAAAGACCTAGAAGATGAAATTGGGGTGCAGCTGTTCGAACGCACCAAACGGCGCGTGGACCTCACGCCCGAAGGCGAAGTGTTCCTACGCGAAGCGCGGCTCACCCTAGAGCAGGCTGAACGCGCGATTCAATTAACCCGACAGGCCCACCAAAACCGCAGCCGACTGCTGTCGGTTGGCTTTGTGCCGGCAGCAGAAGTCAGCGTGTTCCCGTTTATTTTTCCGAAGCTGCGCGCGGCCTTCCCGAACTTGGACGTCACCCTCCACAGTTTGCCCACGGGCCAACAGGAACAGGCCTTGCTGAATGGCGAAATCGACATCGCCTTCATGCGCCAAATCATTCAAAATGATGACTATGAACACACGGTGGTGTTAAAAGAGCCATTGGCTTTACTATTGCCGCACCAGCACCCGCTGGCGGCCAAGGCCAATATTGACGTTCAAGACCTAAACCACGTCGACTTTGTGCATTCCGACCCGGCCTACTCTGGCCTGTTGTATCCCTTGATCAATCAGTATTTTCAAGACCACAACATTCGGGTCAACACGGTGCAAAATGCCAGTAATATTTTATTAAACTTAAACCTGGTCGGCATGGGCCTGGGCTGTACTTTATTACCGGCTTACACCACCGCCATCATCAGCGACCGCATCTGCGTTCGGCCGTTAAATCCGCCACCACCGCCCATAGACCTGCTGATGGTGACCCGCAAAGACCACAACATGCCGGAGCTTAAGGCCTTTAAGGCCTTGGTTAACCAACAGTTTGCCTAAACGCGATCCACGCCTACCCCTGCTGACTTAAGCCAAACCCCAGCAGGGTTTAGTCACGTCTACGCCATTCATACGTCTAGCTTATGAACTAAAAGAAAATAAGTATTGGCGCAAATCAGCATAATTTCCGATTCTTAGTGTTTTCATTGCGCACACACAAAGGATGATTATGCCTCTGCCCCTGAACATCGAAGCCGCTGCCGCCGCCTTACGCCAGGCCCAACAGCAGCAACAACCCATAGACCCCATCAAAGCCCGCTTTGCCCCCGAACAGCAAGGCATCGACACCGCTTACGCCATCCAAGAAGCCAATACCCAGGCGGCCATTGCCGCGGGTGGCCGCTTGGTGGGCCGTAAAATTGGCCTGACCTCGCCCAAAGTCCAGCAACAGCTGGGCGTGGGTGAGCCCGACTTTGGCATGTTGTTTGCCGACATGGCCGTGGGCCAAGGCATGCCGGTGTCGCTCCAATCGTTAATCCTGCCCAAGGTTGAAGCCGAAATTGCCTTGGTGATTGGGCAAGACCTCACCCACGAGCGCCACACCTACGCCGACATCATCAACGCCACCGAATATGCCTTACCCGCCATTGAAATCGTGGACAGCCGCATTGCCGACTGGCGCATTGCCCTATTTGACACCGTCGCCGACAACGCCTCCAGCGCCCGCTTTGTATTGGGCAGCCGCCCTATTCTATTGCGCGACGTTGACCTAACCGACTGCGCCATGCAGATGACCGACCAAAACGGCACCGTCGTCGCCACCGGCGAAGGCCGCCAGTGTTTGTACAACCCCCTCAACGCCGCCATTTGGCTGGCCGACATGATGGTTCAATGCGGCCGCCCGCTGCTGGCTGGCGACATTGTGCTCACCGGCGCCCTTGGCCCGATGGTCGCCGTCACCGCCGCCAATCGCTTTACCGTCAACATTGCCAACCTAGGCCATGTCGACACTGAGTTTGTGGCCTAAACCGCCCCCTGTACTGCATCCATAAGAATAGAAAGAGGAACATGAACAAAATCAAATGCGCCTTAATTGGCCCCGGCAACATCGGCACCGATTTGCTGTATAAGCTGCAACGCAGCCCTGTATTAGAACCCGTGTGGATGGTCGGCATCGACCCTGAATCAGAAGGCCTGGCGCGCGCCGCCAGCATGGGCTTGAAAACCACCGCCGACGGCGTCGATGGCCTATTGCCACACGTGCTGGCCGACGGCGTCCAAATCGCTTTTGACGCCACCTCGGCTTACGTCCATGCCGAAAACAGCCGCAAGCTAAACGAATTAGGCGTGGTGATGATCGACCTCACCCCTGCCGCGATTGGCCCTTTTTGCGTGCCACCGGTTAACTTAGAATCTGGCCTCAGCCTCGACCTCATGAACGTCAACATGGTGACCTGCGGTGGCCAAGCCACGATTCCGATGGTGGCCGCCGTGTCTCAAGTACAGGCTGTCGACTATGCCGAAATCGTCGCCACCGTGTCCAGCCGTTCGGTTGGCCCGGGCACCCGTAAAAACATCGACGAATTCACCCTCACCACCGCGGGCGCCATCGAGCAAGTGGGCGGCGCCAAAGAAGGCAAAGCCATCATCATCATTAACCCAGCCGAACCGCCGTTGATGATGCGCGACACCGTGCATTGCCTGGTGGCCGGCGAGCCAGACCAGGCCGCCATCACCGCCTCTGTCCAAGCCATGGTCAAAAAGGTGCAGGAATACGTGCCGGGCTATAAGCTGGTTAACGGCCCGGTGTTTGACGGCAACCGCGTGTCCATCTTCTTAGAAGTGGCTGGCCTGGGCGACTTCTTGCCCACTTACGCCGGCAACCTCGACATCATGACCGCTGCCGCCGCCAAAACCGCCGAAATCTTTGCCAAGAACCTGTTGAAAGGGGCATCAAAATGAGCCAACCCACCATTCGTCTACACGACATGACCTTACGCGATGGCATGCACCCCAAACGCCATCAAATGACCTTAGAGGACATGAAAAGCATCGCCACGGGCCTAGATGAGGCCGGCGTGCCGCTGATTGAAATCACCCACGGCGACGGCCTCGGCGGCAGCTCGGTCAACTACGGCTTTCCCGCCCACAGCGACGAAGAATACTTATCTACCGTGATTCCTTTGTTAAAACAGGCCAAAGTATCGGCCCTATTGCTGCCAGGCATCGGGACGACCGCCCATTTACACATGGCCCACGAACTGGGCGTGCACTGCATTCGCGTGGCCACCCACAGCACCGAAGCCGACGTGTCAGAACAGCACATCAGCGCCGCCCGTAAATTGGACATGGACGTGGTGGGCTTTTTGATGATGGCCCACATGGCCAGCCCAGAAAAGATTCTGGAACAGGCCCAGCTGATGGTGTCTTACGGCGCCAACTGCGTGTACGTCACCGACTCCGCCGGCTACATGCTGCCCGAAGACGTCAAGGCCCGCGTGGGCCTCATCAAGCAAACCTTTGGCGACGACATTGAGGTCGGCTTCCACGGCCACCACAACCTCGCCATGGGCGTGGCCAACTCCATCGCCGCCATTGAAGCCGGCGCTACGCGCATTGACGCCGCGGCCGCTGGCCTTGGCGCGGGTGCGGGCAACACGCCGCTAGAAGCCTTAGTGGCGGTGTGTAACCGCATGGCCATTGCCACCGGTGTGGACCTATTTAAAGTTCAAGACGTGGCCGAAGACCTGGTGGTGCCGATCATGGATCACCCGATTCGCCTCGACCGCGACGCCCTCACCTTAGGCTATGCTGGCGTGTACTCATCGTTCTTACTGTTTGCCAAACGCGCCGAAGCCCAATACGGCGTGTCGGCGCGCGACATCCTGCTCGAGCTGGGTCGCCGCGGCACCGTTGGTGGTCAAGAAGACATGATTGAAGACTTGGCATTGACCATGTCTAAGGCCCGTTAACCCTAAGCGTTATCAGCCCTACACGACAAAAGGCCGCCCGAATCATCGGGCGGCCTTTTTGGTCGGTTAACGTTTAAGCTTAAGCGTGCAAAGCCAAATACTGCTTCACCACCAGGTTAAACTCTTGCGCGCGCTCTACCTGCGACCAGTGGCCACACTGGCTAAAGATGTGGGCATCGGCATTAGGGATCGTGTTGAGCAAATCCCAAGTACGCGACACCGGAATCACCACGTCTTGGGTGCCGTGAATCAACAACACCGGCAGCTGTAGCTTAGCCAATACGCCAAAATCCAAAGGCAAGGCATCGCGGTCACGGTCACGCGCCGTAATCACCTTTACCAAACGATCAGAAGCAGAATCGTTTAACGCAGCCTGGTAGCGCACCGCCACCAGTTCGTCGGTGATCAAGTCGTCGTCTACCACGAACTGCTTTAAGGTTTCACGAATGCCGTCTTCGGTCAGCGTCGGTTTGGCGTGGCCCGCTAAGGCCGCGGTTTTCTTGGCGCCGCCGGTGCCCATAGAAATAATCCCCAACAGGCGCTCGGGGTAGTCGATGGCAAACTGAAACGCCAACCAGCCGCCCAAGGAGTTGCCCACAATCCAGGTTTTTTCAATCCCTAAAGCGTCCAACACGCGCACCGCATGCTGTACCCATTCACGAATGCCATAGGGCGTGTCTTCGGGGTTAATGGTTTGGCCATAGCCAATCGAGTCAATCGCAATACAGCGGCCGTGGCTGGCAATTTCTGGTAGGTTTAACCACCAGTTGGCCGCCGCCGAAACGCCGGTGCCGGAACCGTGTAAAAATAGAATCGGCGTGCCTTCGCCCATTTCATGGTAGTGGGTCAGTTCGCCTTCAGCGGTTTGCACCCATTGGTCTTGCAGGCCAAAAAAGGCGTCCGTTTGGTAATCGGGAATGGCAACCTTGTTCATTATTTCTCCTTATTGTGTGTCTTAAAACGCATTCAATGAACCTTCATTGTAAACAAGATCAGGCCGGTGTTTTAGATGAAATAACAATGACATCATAGGTTAAGACGATAAGCTTGAGCCCTTCTCCAGCAGCGCCCATACGCCCTAGGCTTCCCATTTGGGCCAAAACGGCTTAAAGTCAGCTCATCACTAAGGAGCCCACCGATGTCTGAGCACGACCCTGAAAAAATCATCGAAACCCACCCGCTGCCGCCGTTCTTGCCCAAGCACGCCAAAGTGCTGATGATGGGCACCTTTCCGCCGCCAGCACAACGCTGGAGCGAGTCGTTTTATTACCCCAACTTTACCAACGACATGTGGCGCATCATGGGGCTGATTTTTTTTGACAATAAAGATTATTTTTTAGATGTGGCCAACAAAAGCATTAAGGCCGATGACATCGCCGCATTTTTAAATGACATAGGCTTTGCCTTATCCGACACGGTTTATAAAGCCCACCGTTTAAAAGGCAATGCCGCCGATCAGTTCTTGGACATCGTAGAAGAACGCGACATTCGCCAGCTGCTGGACCAGCTGCCCGACTGCCACACCGTGCTGACCACCGGCGAAAAAGCCATGAGCATTGCCTGCGGCCAGTTTGGCGTGCGTAAAATGCCCAAGCCGGGCGAATGCGTGGTGGTCGAACACAACGGCCAGCCGCTGACGCTGTACCGCATGCCGTCTTCGTCGCGCGCCTACCCGCTCAAGCTGGAGAAAAAAACCGCCCTGTATCGCCGAGCGCTGGCGCCGGTGTTTGGTTTGGCCGACGCGACGCCAGAGGCTTAAGGCCTGTTTAGGCTGCCGATCCCGCCTTACTGGTGTAGGGTGGTAAAGCGTAGCCTACCCACCAACCTCACCGTGCAGCAACGCTTAAGCCACGGGGTCTCGACCCGCCCTACGCTGTTCGGCGAGGCCACCACGCCACAAAAAAACCCATAACCGATCAAGGTTATGGGCATCAAAGAGAAAGTGCCTAATGATTACTTGGCTTTTTTCTTGTATTCATCGCTGAGGTCTTCCCACAGCTCCGCATTTTCTACGCCCGCCACGCGTGGGTCGAAGATGGGGTCTAAGCCTTGTTTGCGCTGGCGCTCGTAGTCGCGCAAGGTTCTAAAAGCCGGCTTAGACAACAGCACAATGGCAATGAAGTTCAAATAGCTCATGCTGCCAAAGCCAATGTCACCCAAGCTCCACATCAAACTCACCGACTGGATGCTGCCAAAGAACAGCACGATTAAGAACACAAACTTAAGCAACAGCTTTAAGATTGGATAAGACAGCTTGCGATCCAGATACACAATCGTGGTTTCGGCAATGTAGTAGTAAGCCATCAAGGTGGTGAAGGCGAACAGGAACACCGCAATCGACACAAACGCCGCGCCCGAACCGGTGAACACGGTCGACACCGCCATTTGCGTCCAAGCCGTGCCCGCGGCCACGCCCGGCACGTGCTCGACCAAGGCCACGCTGCTGCCATCGGGGATCACGTTGTACATATTGGTCACCAACATCATCAAGCCAGAAGCGGTACACACCACCACCGTGTCGATGTAAATCGAAAACGCTTGAATCAGGCCTTGCTTGGCGGGGTGGCTCACTTCGGCTGCGGCCGAGCTAAAGGTGGCCTCACCGGCACCGGCCACGTTAGAGAACACCGCGCGACGCACGCCCCAAGACACGGCCGTACCGACAATGCCCCCAAACACGGCGTCCATGCCCAAGGCGCTGCGGAAGATCAAACCAAACATGGCCGGCACTTGTTCGTAATGGCTGCCCAAAATGATGAACATCATCACGATGTAGGCCAAAGCCATCAGCGGCACCACTTTATCGGCCACGCTGGCAATGCGCTTCACACCACCAAAAATCAAGTACGCCATCAAGACGGTGACGATGATGCCGGTCACGATGGGCGGAATGTTAAAGGCAGTTTGAAACGAATCGGCAATGGTGTTGGCCTGAATGCCGGGCACCAATACGCCATAAGACAGGCAGATCACCGCCGCCACCACGATGGCAAACGATTTTAGCTTCAGGCCTTTTTCAATATAGTAAGGCGAACCACCGCGGTATTGGCCATCGGCGCGCTGCTTGTACACCTGCGCTAAGGTCGACTCAATAAAGGCACTGGCGCCGCCCAGCACGCCCATCACCACCATCCAGAAGATGGCGCCCGGGCCACCGGCCGCAATGGCGGTGGCCACACCGGCAATGTTGCCCACACCGACCCGTCCAGATAAGGCCAAACAAAAGGCCTGAAAAGAAGAAATCCCCTCTTTAGAAGATTTATTCTCACGAAGTAACCGCACCATTTCGCCCAGATAGCGGAACTGCACGCCCCGCGTGGCAATGGTGAAATACAGGCCGACGCCAAGGGCTAAGCCCACTAAGGCGTTGCCCCAAATATACCCAACTATGGTGTTAACGATGGCTTCCATAAAGTACTCCTTCGTTGTTTCTCAATTTGTAGATTTTTAAAAACGGCCCGCTTTATGTCCCTAAAGTCAGGCCGTGTTGTTTTTATTAATTAACGTACCAAATCACTTTGGTTTGAACGTATTGCTCAAAGGCCTCTAGGCCATTGTCTTTACCCCCAAAACCAGACTGCTTAAACCCACCAAACGGCGTGGAAATATCGCCTTCACTAAACCCGTTCACCGACACCGTGCCCGCCTTAATGGCGCGCGCCACGCGCATGGTGCGCTTGACGTTCTGGCTGTAAAAAGAAGCGGCCAGGCCATAATGGGTGTCGTTGGCCAAAGCAATGGCTTCGGCTTCGGTGCTGAACGTGCTCACGGCCAATATCGGGCCAAACACTTCATTTTGGAACAGCGTCATGTCGGCCGTCACGTTGTCAAAAATAGTCGGCTCAATATACCAACCGCTGCCTAAGTCGCCGTGAATCTTGCCGCCGGCCACCAAACGCCCCCCTTCTTTAGGTGTTACTTCCAAGAACGACTTCACTTTATTAAAGTGGGCTTCTTCCACCATTGGCCCAATCGACACCGATTCGTCCATTGGGTTGCCAACGGTCCAATCCTTCAGACCATCAATCAATTTGGCCAAAAGGCTGTCTTTAACCGACTCATGCACGATGAGGCGTGAGCCACAGCTACAGTTTTCACTCATGTTCCAGAATGCCGACGCCAAAATATGGGGCACGGCCGCCTCTAGGTCGGCGTCTTCAAACACCACCTGCGGGCTTTTACCACCGCATTCCAGCACCACTTCTTTTAAGTTACTCTCAGCTGAATACTTCAAGAAATAACGCCCCACTTCGGTCGAGCCGGTAAAGGACACAATGTCGACGTCCATGTGGCGGCCCAAAGGTTCGCCCACTTTTTCGCCCAAGCCACACACCATGCTTAAGGCCCCTTCCGGCACGCCTGCTTCATAAGCCAGCTGCACCATGCGGTAAGCGCTTAAAGACGTCAATTCGGCTGGTTTCACAATCACCGAGTTACCCGCGGTGAGCGCCGGCGCCACCTTCCAGGCAAACATCTGTGCGGGGAAGTTCCAAGGCAAAACCGCGCCCACCACGCCAATCGGCTCGGTCACGATTAAGCCCAGAGCATCGCGGCCCGTCGGCGCCACTTTGCCAAACAGCTTGTCGATGGCTTCGGCATACCAGTAAAACGTGTCGATGGTCGCCGGCATGTCGGTGTTCAAACACTCGGTAATTGGCTTGCCAGCATCAACGCAGTCTAAGGCGGCCAACTCTTCGCTGTGGGCTTCGAGCAGCTGCGACCAGCGCAGCATGATTTTTTTGCGCTCGCTTGGGGCCAAGTGGCTCCAAGTACCGGCTTCAAAAGTGGTGCGCGCCACCGCTACCGCAGCCTCAACGTCGGCGGCATCGCCGTCGCCAATGTAGCCAATCAGGCTGTTGTCGATGGGGGTGTGGTTGGCCAGCTTGGCCGCTGTGCCCACATGGCCAGCGATTAGGTTGCCGGCCCATAATTCACCCGCTTGCGCTTGGGCAAATACCTGTTCTTTACTTAATGGCATCGTTGCCTCCTTTACTTAAAAAAAGCTTGGAATTCGGCTTTTTCGGCCGCAGACAAATCAGACAACGGCAGGCGAACCGTGCCCACGTTGAGCGTGCCTTTTAGGCAACCCAGCTTGGCTTTTTGGTTGTAATTGCCCGATTCCATCGAGTAAATGGCTGGGTAAATGGCGCGCATGATGCGCTGTGCTTGCGCCCAGTCGCCGGCCTGAGCTGCCTTAAACATCGCCACTTGCTCTTCAGGGAACACGTTGCCCGCGCCCGCAATCCAGCTTTTGGCGCCCCAGAAGAAAAAGTCCACTGGCTGGTCGTCGCAGCCACAAATGACTTCAAAACCCTTAAATTCGGTTTGCAGCAGGCGTAAGGCACGGCTAAAGTCGCCGCTGCTTTCCTTAATCGCCACAATGTTTGGGTTCTTGGCCAAGTGCACCACGGTCTCGTACTCCAGCTCAATGCCAATGCGCGCAGGGAAGTTGTACATGATGATGGGCAAATCGGTGGCGCTGGCCACGGTTTCGTAATGGGCAATCACGCCGGCTTGATCAGGCAGGCTATAGGGTGGCGGTGCCAACATCAGACCTTCATAGCCTAGGTCTTTCGCCTGTTGTGCGCGGGCGCAGGCGCCTTCGGTGGATAAGTCGTTAATCCCCGCAATCAAGGTCACGCGGCCTTTGGCCACACCAGCGATGGTGGTTAATACCGCTTCGCGCTCGGCTTCATTCAGGGCGTAGTATTCACCGGTGGTGCCACAGGCCACGAGGCCAGCCACGCCTTTTTGAATGAAAGACTCGGTCAACGTTTTTAAAGTGTCTAAATCTAAGCTTTTGTCGGCGTTAAAAGGGGTCACTAAAGGGACCAAAATACCGTGAAAATTCATGTCTACTCTCCTAAGTTTTTATGCAAATCGATTCAGTGAAAAAGCCGTACAGTCGATCGGGGTGGCTAGCCCAAAGTGCATGGCCGCGATGGCCTCTGCGGTAATGGCCGCTTGGGTTAAGCCTAGATGCTGATGCCCAAACGCAAAATAACAGTTGTCTTGCTTGTCGATCACCGGCAAGGAGTCGGCGATGGTGGGCCGAAACCCCATCCATTCGGTGCAGCCCTCGGTATTTAAAGGCTGGCGCCACATGGGGTTGGCCAGCGGCACAAAATTACGCGCCCGCTGCATGTTCGGCGGCAGGTCCAAGCCCGCATATTCCACCGTACCGGCCAAGCGCAGCCCGCCCGTCATCGGCGTCATGATGAAGCGGCGGTCGGCGCTGGACACCGGAATCGACAGCCGCGCCGCCTCTTGTGGCAGCATTAAGTGGTAGCCGCGCTCGGTTTCCAAAGGCACGCTGACGCCGCTCACCTGCTGCACCAACCCTTTGGCGTGGGCGCCACAGGCAATCACCACGTTTTGCGCCCGCAACGGCCCGGCGCTGCTGTTCAGCACCACATCATTGGGGCCGCGCCGCTCAATGCCGTGCACCGCCACCTGTGCCCGTACCTGGCCGCCCAAGGCCTCAAACTGCGCCTGTAGCTTGGCCAACAATGCTGCTAGGTCAAGCACGTGGCCGGTTTCTGGATAAAACAGCGCGCCCAGCTGGTTGTCGGCCAACTGTGGTTCGTACTCATGCAGCTGCGCCGCAGTCAACCACTGATTGCTGACCCCAATCTGATTCAGCGCCGCCCCATGCTGCTGTAACTTGGCCACGGTAGCGGCCTGCTCGGCCACCAACAGCGAGCCATTAATCTTGATTAAATCGTTCAGCTGCCACCGTTGGGCAAACGCCTGCCAGGCTGGTAAGGCGGCCGCATTAATCAGGGTCAGCGCCTCATGAATGTGTTGAAACGGCTTGGCCCGCATATTGCCGACCAAGCGCAACAGCCACGGCGTGATCGGCAATAAATAACGCCAATCCAAACGCAACGGCCCTAAAGGATCGAACAGCATGCGCGGTAAGGTTTTTAAAATACTGGGGTCGGCAATCGGAAACACCTGCTCGGTGGCGATGTGCCCGGCGTTGCCAAAAGAAGCGCCCATGCCAATGCGGTCTTTATCCACCAGCAAAACGTCGACGCCACGCGCTTGCAGCGTCAGCGCCACGCTCAAACCGATGATGCCGCCGCCGACCACGATGAATGGCTGTGTGTTCAGGTTATCCGTCATGATGCTGTCCCCTTTACTTCGCCACGATGCCCCATTGAAATGGATCGTTGGCATCGATTAACACAGTATTGTCGGCACAAATGTAGGCATGGCCTTGAATGGTCGGGATGATGTGGGTGGCGTCAACGCGCTGATAGCTGGCCTGAAACTGGCTGCCAATCACGCTGGCTTGCACCCACACGTCGCCTTCGGCCAGCTTGCCATCGGCGGCCAAGCAGGCCAGTTTGGCGCTGGTGCCGGTGCCGCAGGGTGAACGGTCGTAGGCGCCGCCAGGGCACAGCACAAAGCTTTGGCTGTCGGCGCTGGCGTGGGGTTGGAACAGCTCAATGTGATCGATCAGGGCACCGTCTTTACCGGTGATGTTTTGGGCCGCAAGAGCGTCTTTAATGGACAGGCTGATTTCTGTGAGCGCTTTCACATGGCGTAAGTCGATGTCGGTGAATTTTTGGCTGACCAAGAAGAACCAGTTGCCGCCCCAGGCGATGTCGCCGGTGACTGGGCCCAAGCCTGGCACGTCAAGCGTCACAGCCTCGCGGTAGCGATAAGACGCCACGTTGTTGATGCTGACGCTGCCATCGGCATGAATCACGGTGGTCACGTCGCCCACGGGCGTTTCAACCAAATGCTCGCCCACGTCGGCAAGGCCTAAATAGTGCAGCGACGCCATCAGGCCAATGGTGCCGTGGCCGCACATGCCCAAATAGTCTTCATTATTGAAAAAGATCACCCCGGCCGTGGCCTTGGGGTTTTGCGGCGGGCACAGCAAGGCGCCCACCAGAATGTCGTTGCCACGCGGCTCTAAGATGATGGCCTTGCGCCAATCATCGTGCTGCTCGCGCAACAGGGTCAGACGCTCGGCCATGGTGCCATTGCCTAAATCAGGAAAACCGTCGAGCACCAAGCGCGTGGGCTCGCCTTCGGTATGAGAATCAATGACACGGATTTTATGGTAACGTGATGGTTGCATGGTCTCGCCTCTATCATTATTTATTGAAATTGTTTTTTATAGAGTGCTTGATTTAAAGCAGTGGGTCTTGATATCTTTTCAATGAACTGATGCGCAATTCAGCACAATAATCAAAAACGCTAAAATTAAATACAATAAAAACAAAGAGTCACAAAACAAATAAAGGAGAAACCATGTTCCAGCCAGACCAGCTTGTGGCCATTAGCCAAGGCGAGCACGCGTTTGAGGTGGCCAGTTTAAACGCTTTTTTAAGCCATTTAGGGTTGATTATGCCGCTGATCAACGCCCTGCCCAACGTCACGTTTTTTGTCAAAAATACAGAGGCACGCTATCAGCTGGCCAATGAGCATTTGGCCAAGCGCTGTAAGGTTGGCCATTTAAAAAACATCATCGGCAAGCGCGCCGAAGACGTGTTTCTCTACGATTTGGGGCTGGGTTATACCGAGCAAGACCACGGCGTCATGACGCATAAAAAACGCATTATTAACCAATTAGAACTACATTCCTATCAGTCTGGCGTGCTGGGCTGGTGCCTCACCACCAAGGTGCCCATCATCGACCCCCACCAAAACGTGGTTGGGGTGGCGGGCATTTCGGTGGACTTACAGGACGAAAAGCTGATTCGGCCCAACATCAACGCCAAGCTGAGCCGGGTCGAAAAACACATCAGCCAAAAGTTTGACACCGCCATCAAAGTGCAAGACTTGGCCAACCTAGCCGAGCTGTCGATTTCGCAGCTAGACCGGCAGTTCAAAAGCATTTTCCAAATGACGCCGCAGCAGCTGATCCAAAAAAAACGCCTGGAGTACGCCATTGAGTTACTGGCGCAAGACCTGTCCATCACCGACATTGCCAGCCGCTGCGGCTATACCGACCACAGTGCCTTCAGCCGTAAGTTTAAAGAGCTGACCACAATGACCCCGAGCCAGTTTAAAAAGCGCTTGTGAACACAGCGCCCCTTTTGACCCATACGCCCCTGCCCCCAAGCAGGGTTTTGCCCCTTAAAACAGACACACAGGAGGCGAAATCACGATTTATGAGACAAATCCATTTTACTTTAATAAAAATAAACATATAATAATAATTCTCATTCTCAACAAAAGACTGATTTATTTATAAAGTAAGCTTATGGCGATCAACACCTCACACCTGTCTCGACAAGATTGGGATCAGTTTTACCGCATGCATTCAGTCTGGTTGCTCAACCTGATTCGTCACCAAACCGGTAACCACCATGTGGCTCAGGACATCACGCAGGACACCTTCATCAAAGCCATGGTTTTGGTCACCGCCAAGGCCACCACGGCCGTGCGCGAGAACCCACGTGCGCTCTTGAAGCTGATGGCCAAGCAGCTCTTCATCGACAAAATTCGCCGTGACGTGATTGAACAAAACTACTGGAACCACCTCGGGCAGTTGCAAGATGAGCTCAGCGCCCACGGTTTAGAGGCCCACGTCATGGCCATTGAAGCCTTAAGCCTGCTGTCGCAAACCCTAGACGCCTGCGGCGAACGCACCCGCACCATTTTTAGCCTGTATTATTTTGACGGTTTGAAGCAGCAAGAGATTGCGCAGCGCCTCAACTTATCCATCACCACGGTCAAGCGCGACCTTAGCCATTGCCTGATGCAATGCTATAAGCTGCGTCACGTCCTAGCATGAGGCCCATCACAGGCGAACCCGCCGAGCAACACATCGAGGCCGCCATTGCCTGGCAGCTCACCACGACGGAAGCCCCCCTTACCCCCGCCCAACAAGCCCAGTTTGACACCTGGCTGCAACAAGATCCGCGCCATCAGCTGGCGTGGCAACGCATCCACGAGCTGCACGAACTGGCCGCACGGCCGGTGGCGCAAACCGCCATTCAAGAAGTCGCAGCCTTACAGCAGCAAAACGTGTTTGTCACCGCCAAGCAGTTTTTAAAAGAACACGCCAGCGCCCAAAAAGGCGTGCTGCTGTCGATGCTGTTTGTCGGCCTCAGCTATGCTTATGTACAGCAACACCAATGGCCAGCGTGGGCCATGGCCGATCACCGCAGCAACCGCCACCAGGTCAAAACCATCAGCCTGCCCGATGGCAGTCAGCTGACACTGGCCGGCGCTTCCGCCGTCGACGTACGCTATACGCCAAGCCAGCGCACCATCGTGCTGCGTAAAGGCGAAGTAATCGCCACCGTCGCCAAAGACCCAAACCGACCGTTTGTGGTCAACAGCAGCCAAGGCAGCGCCACTGCGCTGGGCACTGAATTTTCGGTCAAGGCCTGGTCTGAACACCTGGTGGACGTCACCGTTTTGTCTTCTAAGGTCAAAGTGTGTGCCTCTGGATCAAGCCCAGAAGACAGCAACGATTGCCAAAACCTACAGGGTAATCAAAAGATCACCCTCACCCCAAAAGGGCTCAGCCCGCTGATCAACACCGACGCCCAAGCCCAAGCCGCCTGGCGCGACCATCGCCTCGTGGCCAACAACATGACCCTGGCCGAAGTTTTAAGCCGGGTCAGCAAACAGCAGCCAGGCATCACCCATTTTGACCAACGGGCCTTAAGCGCCTACCGTATTTCGGGCGTGTTCCCACTGGACAATCCAGACGAAGCCTACGCCGCCCTACAGGCCCTTTACCCACTGCAAATCAAACGCTACACGCCTTATTTGACCCTCATCACCCTAGCACCCTAGACAAAAACGTTCACTTAAATATCAATCACTTAAAAAATAACTCACCCAAACCTGGGCGAGTAGGGCCACCCCATTCGTTTTATAACCATACGTCTACTAATAATGATTGAGGAAGTTTAATGGCCCACACACAGAAGCCCCCAAAGGCAGCAGCGCTCTTGCTCGCCAGCCTGTTTTCCATGGGTTATGCCCACGCTGCCGATGGCAATGCGGCCCACCCCAGCGCCAAAACCTATCAGATTGCCCCCGGTGATCTGGGCGCAGCCTTAAACCGCTTTGCCCGCGAAAGCGGCGCCACCATCGTGTTTGACCCTGCCGCGACTAAAGGCTTAAGCACCAGCGGCCTGTCTGGGCCCTACTCAGTGAGCGCAGGCCTACACCAGCTGATCGGTGGCCACACCCTAGACATGCGCCAAAATGGTTCGGTGTACAGCATTCACCGCAAACCGACGGCCCGTAACGCGCCCACACCAGCCCCAGCCAAAGTCAGCGCCGCCGACAGTGCCGAGCTGGACACGGTACAGGTGATCGGCTCCAGAGCGAACCGCCGCGATGCCGCCGGCCACGCCCGCGTCTACGACAGCCACCTGTCCACCGTTTACCGCAGCAAAGAAGAAGTGGAACGCTTTAAAGGCGCCGCCCCCGCCGACGTGTTTAAAGGCATGGTTGGCGTCAACAGCGGCGACGCCCGCAACAGCGGCGCACTCGACCCCAACATCCGCGGCATTCAAGGCCAAGGGCGGGTGCCACTGACGATTGATGGCACCGAACAATCCATTACCGTTTGGCGCGGCTACAACGGCGCCAACAACCGTAACTACATCGACCCCATGCTCATCGGCGGCATCACCGTAGAAAAAGGCCCCTCCCTCACCCGCGGCATCAACAGCTCGGTCGGCGGCGCCGTGGCCATCACCACCCTCAGCGTTGACGACGTCATTAAGGCCGACCAAGACTGGGGCATCGACGTCAAAATCGAAGCCAGTAATAACGCCGTCAAGCCGCGACTGCCCAGCCTAGAACAAGGCGTGAAGGTCAATGGCAACGTGTACGACCCCAACTACAACTTCAATAAATTTTTCGACTCGGCCGTCATGGTCAACGCCAAACAAAAAAATGGCGGCAACAGCTTTGGTCAAGACCAAGCCTTACGCCTGGCCGCCGCCAAAAAATGGGCCAACTTCGACCTCCTGGCCGCCTACGTTTACCGCGACAAGGGCAACCACATCGCCGGTAAGAATGGCGCCGACTTTTACCGCGGCGGCGAACACGCCCCCGGCGACCGCGCCTATTGGGATGACTACACCAAGCATTTGGCCGAGATTTATAAGCCCGGCCATGAAGTCCCCAACACCTCTAACCAAATGCAATCCCTACTGTTCAAAGGCACCTGGCGCCCCTCTGACGACCAGGCCTTACAGCTAGGCGTACGCCACACCTGGTCAGAATACGGTGAGATCCTGCCCTCACGCATTGCCTCTGACTATAAGTGGGTCGAAACCGTCTTAAGCGACCCCAGAAACCCAGAAAGCTTTAAAGACTACATCCGCCAGAATGTGGCCAACAAGTTTCCACAATGGCCCTTAAGCAAGCTCAAAATGACGGCGCTGAACCTGAATCACAAATGGCATCCAGACAACCCTTACATTAACTTAGAGTCCAATTTATGGACCACCCAAACCAAGCTCGACACCCACACCGCCGGCGGCTACCCGCGCGAGGATTACCCTGCCTACATGGGCAATAAAGAGCTGGCTGGCGTGGTCAGAAACACCTCGCTCACCCACTCGAAAGACAAACGCTGGGGCCTCACCAGCAGCAATAAAATGCAGTTGGCGTCCAGCCTCGACTTAACCATAGG
The DNA here is from genome assembly GCA_017991555.1 of Neisseriaceae bacterium. Lineage (GTDB taxonomy): Bacteria > Pseudomonadota > Gammaproteobacteria > Burkholderiales > Neisseriaceae > JAGNPU01. Next base: position 138,981 of record JAGOQM010000007.1, on the reverse strand, counting down.
CGGCAGCTATCAGCACGAAACCCTCAGTTCTAACGACGACTGGTATCGCAGCGGCATCGAGAAAGAAGCCTTTGGCGCCTCACCCTATCGCTCGATTCCACGCGAGGGCTGGCGCAAAGAATGGGATTTAAACTTTAACTTTGATTGGCGCCCCACCGACTGGCTAGAGATCAGCGCCGGCGCCAGAAAAAATGGCTACTCATCCTATGACGAGCAGTTGAATCGCCAGCGCCGCGCCAAATTAGAACGCTACGCCGATCCAGGCAACCGTGAAATGGGACTAGAATACGAATTGGCCACGCCGCAAAGCCTGATTGACGCACAGAAAACCTATGACGAAGCCATGGCCAAATATACCTTCGACGACCCGGAAATGTGGACGGCGATGACCGATTATTATGGTGCCCAAGCAGACTATAAAGCCGAAATGAGCGCCAAAGGCTTAAACGTCGACGTCAACCGTGAATACGATGAGTGGATCATCAAAGGCGACGTCAAATGGCAAGAGCGCGACGATGGCCGCTTCCATAAAGCAGACAACCCCTTCCTCGACCCAGCCCTGATCGCCGCCGGCGCCAAACCCGCTCGCCATCGCCTCGTGCAACTGAACCGACGCGACAACAGCAGCAACCCCGATCGCTTTAAAGACGTCCCCAAACAAAGCAACAGCGGCAGCTGGCAGCCCGTGATTGCCGCCACCGCCTGGGTCAGCGACAATGCGCGGGTGTATGCGCGCTACGCCAAAACCCAACGCATGCCCAGCATTTTTGAATCCACCATTGGCTTTTCTGCCGGCCAAATCGTGCATAAAAACCTGAAGCCAGAAAAAGGCACCAATATTGAGCTTGGCTATGTCCACGACTTAAGCGAATTACTGCGGGCCGAGCGGCATGCCGACGTCAAGATTGCCTGGTTTAAAAACACCATTAAAGACGTCATCGACCGCGACACCTATTTCAACCTCAGCAATCGTGACAAGCAAATTGTCAGCGGCCTAGAACTACAGAGCCGCTACGACAACGGCCGCTTCTTCGCCGACTTTAGCGCCTCTTATTTCTTGAAGAACAAGGTTTGCGACAGCTCTGAAGCCTTAACCATCGACCCCTATGGCGGCTCAGTGGCCGACTGCGTCAAAGATGGCTTCCTCAACAGCTATTTACGCAATATGACCCCGCCTAAGTATGCGTTTAACCTAACCCTGGGCGGCCGCCTCATGAACCAACGCCTAGAGCTGGGCACCCGCATCTTGCACCACGCCGGCTCGAAAAACACCGACAAGGAAAACTTTGGCGCCACCCAAGCCTGGGAGTCGAGCGTGCCCATCCACTGGGGCAAAGTCACCACCATTGACGCTTGGGTGAACTATCACTTTAAGAAAGACTTAACCGTCGAATTGGTCGGCACCAACTTAACCAACCAATATTACCTCGACCCACTCACCCGCTCCCACTTCCCCGCTCCAGGGCGGACGCTCAGGTTCGGCGTGAGCAAGAAGTTTTAAGCCTCTCGCCGTATTGCCTAACCCACTGGCCGCACCAAAAGCGGCCAGTGGGTTTTTACTGTTTCAGCAGCCACACGGCTGAACTTATGCTGACCGCACCCACTCCTAACCTCATATTGCCTATGATAAGGATGGTGCCTCTTGATTAAACTGACGCTGATTTTACTATTCGCCGCTGCCGGCGCCTTTTGGTTTAATGCCCAAAACACTTATATTGCCGCCGATGGCGTCCTGCACGAAACCATTTTTTTACCGCTCGGCTTTTTGTTTTTGCTTCTGGCCATCATCGTGCTGCTGCTTCGCTTCATCCAAGCCCTCTGGCGTAAAAAACCACGCCCCGCCTAATCATTTGCAGCAGCCACAAAAAAAGCCAACGCACCCTTTCGCGTTGGCTTTTTCATCACTCACCTCAATAATATCTAAACATTAAAAGGCTTAGAACTTGGCCTCAAACCCAATATTAACCGCACGGCCCGGAGCCGGCATATAGCTTTGGGTCAGCGCATCCAAATAATACTCATTGGTTAAGTTGGTCACGTTTAAATTAATCGAGGCATTTTTAGTCACCTCATATTTGGCATAGGCATCAATCACCTTAGATTTTTCATAGTATTTCTGATAGGTGGTCACGATTTTATGCCAAGGCTGGTCCATCCGCGCAATCGGGCTGTGGTTGTAGGTTACACGGCTACCCAAAGTCAGCTTTTGATCCAACAGACGCACGCCTAAACCCAAGCTATACGAATACTTAGGTGGGTTTTGAGCCGCCGCATACGAGCTACCAAAGCCCCCATCAACGCAGTTAGGGGTGTTTGCGATGCCCGCCTCTTTTAACTTCTGGGCAATGTTTCGATCGCATGCCTTCGCTTTTTGGAAGTAGTTGGCCGATAGGTCTGCAAACACAAAACCATTGTCGTAAGCGGTGTTGAGTTCAAAACCAGATACTTTAAACTTATCCAAATTAGTGAAATACATAAACTGACTGCTGGTAAAGTATTCATTCGGGTCTAAGAAACGCGTAATATAGTTTTTATAATTATTGTTAAAGTAAGACACTTTAAAAGACAAAGCGTCTTCATTTTTAAACAAGTCGCGCTGCGTCGTGCTGAAGCCCAGCTCAAAATTATTCGCCTGCTCAGGCTTTAACGAAGCCACCGTTTTCACGTTGGCCGTGCCCATACTGGTTTCAAACAAAGACGGCATGCGGTAGGCTTGGCTATAGTTGGCGTACACGAAGGTTTCTGGCTGGAAATAATAGGTAATGCCAATGTTTGGGGCTAATTTACCACCCTTATTTTTAATGGGGTCTAAGAACTTAGCCGTTTTGGCATATTCCTCAAACTGATGCTGGAAAATAAACTCCATATCTTCGCCCGTTGTCATACACATACTGGTGTTGGCACAGAACAAAGACTTCTCAGGCTGGCGATTTAAATCTTCACTGCCATAGCGCGTATAGCGCAGGCCAGCCCTTAGTTCTAGGTTATTCGAAGGTTCATAATAGGCCTGACTGAACAAGCTGCTCTCCCACCGTTTGGCATTGCGAATCACCCGCTCACCCAGCTGCTCCATCACGCTCAGCTTAATGTGATCCTGAGGCTTCACGTACTCATGCTTGTATTCCACCCCATTCACCCAGCGCAGGTCACCATAGCTGCCACTAAGGTTGGATTCATTGCGTACGTTCACGCCCCAATTAAGGGCGGTTTGTGGCATACGGGCGTAGCCAATGGTATGAGGTTCTTTGGTTTCCCAAGGATGGTAAGGATTGGCACCGCTGATTTCATTGGTTTTGGTGTGCGTGCTCCAAAAGCCCACTTTTAAATCAACCCAGTCGTTATTTTCAGGGGTGTAACGATAGTCAATATTATAAGCATTTAAATGAACGCTCCCTGTCTCCCACTGAGCCATACCTGGTGTGTTTTTACCAGGATTACAATTGCCATATTTTCCGCAGTAACGCTGCAAGGCCGATGGCATCACGTTGCCGATTTGGGCAGTGTAGTTCCGATAACCGAGCTTAATCGACTGTTCATCATCAATGAAGTATTTGGCCTTCAATAAAACAGAGTCGCTCTCACTACTGGTATTTAAGACCTCTTCATTTTCATAAAACATACCGTGAGTAGACGTAAAGGCTGGATTACCCTCTTCTGCAAAACGGTCGTCAAATGCCTCTTTATAGCGATCGTAGCCTTTTTTACCCGCAAAATAGTTGCCCTGAATGCGTTTGGCGTAGGCGCCCATCAGTTCCCAGTTTTCATTACGCCAACCCACCGCAACGCTCCCAGACCTAGCCAAGTTGTCCCAGGCCGAGCTACGGTTGCCCCTAGGCTCGACCCAGTTATAAGTAAAATCTTCATTTGGGCTACTAATGCCATTAGGCTTAATGCTGTTGTTGCCCAAGTTGCCTTTGACTCTAATCCCAAAATTTTGACCCGCAGGGATGATGTCCTTGGCTTCAATAGTGTGCATCCGCACCGTGCCCCCAATATAACCACCTTGACTGTCGGCGGCGCCACTGCCTTTTTCAATCTCGACGCTGCCGATTAAATCAGGATCCACATAGCTGCGCTGCTGGGTACCGGAATAACCGCGGTACACGTTGACCATTTGTTCGCCGCCATCAATGGTCACCCCCACCCGGCTTTGACCCTGTACGCCGCGAATATTCACATCTAGGCCACCGCCGTTACGTGCATCGCCTACCGCTACGCCTGCCTGACCTTTGAGCATGTCTGCCGCGCTAATGGGCGTGTAACGATCTAGCTGCTCTTGGTTAAGGTAGGTATTCGAATTAGATTGGGTAAAGGGATTGTCTTTTTTAGCGCTGGTGCCGATAACGGTCACCGTGTCTAGCACCGCCGTACCTTCAGCGGCCGGCGGTTGATTTTGCGTTTGGGCCTGAACGCTGCCAATGCTGGCCAAGGCCAAGCAGCAAGCCAACGCAATCGTTGTGTGTGAAGTTGCAAACATGGGGTTCCCTAATTATTTTAGCTGTAATGACGAAGTGCCTGAAACTCTGGAATGATAATAGTATTGAGAATAATTATCAATACTGTTTAAACAATAGATTAAAACATCATGCCCAACCGTTAGAATAAAACCACTAATCAAGCCAATCGGCAGACACCAACCGCCACCGTTACCCCATCACCAAGATTTCTCCCCAGCACCCTATTGATCACGCCTTACTTCATACCCACCTAAAAAACCAGCACGAATGCTGGTTTTTAATCCGCCAATGGCCATCTGGGCCTGACTCAAACGGGTTCGCGTAGCCTTACTTTAACCCACATTATTATTGGCCCAGATGCTGCTTTGATGCCCTCTGAAGGCCATACCCTGATGACAAAAACGCCGACTTCGTTCTGCTAAATCATCAGTTCGGATTTCCACACCACCGTGCCCACGACTTCGAACTCTGCTTCTGAAAGCGACACCGAGGGAATCAAATCGTCTTTATCTGTAGACAAGAACGTCGTGGCCTGCTTGGTGTGGCTGGTGACGTAACGAATGACAATCCGACCAGCCAATACAATACACACAAAGCGGCCGCTTAATAAGGCCCGTTTACTGGTATCGACCAAAACCAAACTGCCATATTTAAACTGTTTTTCCATCGATAAATCATCAACAAAATAACCCACTAATTGTTGATGATCAAACCCTTGTGCAAAATCCTCAAAAGGAAAATAGATCTTTTTCATCCTTTGCCGATCCAGCTGACAATAATCACCCGCAATCAATAGCTGCTGCTCATTTTCCAATATAGACAAGAGGCCATTTCTTTGCATTTGAAGCGCCTTATCTGCCTTGCTGGCTACTGGCCGCTGATCAGGCTTTGCCCCCGTCACTTCCTGCGCACGAAAAAAAAGCTCTAAAGGCACCCCGGATTCAAGCGCTATTTTTTTCAAGGTATCGGCCCTAGGGTTCAGCTTGCCCGTTTCATAGCGAGACAACAAGGTGGCTGCAATCCCTGTTTTTTTAGCAAAATCTCGCTGCGACAACCCCAGATTCAAGCGACTGAGCTTTAAAAAATAAGATAATTTCATATAAACTCCATAAAACCAGAAGGCAAACCCACCGCCTTCTGGCTTTGATACAACCACACTTAAACTAAGTCAGGATGCTACATTATTCTCTTCGCACCCCTTTAACCTCAACAGTCACACGACGATCTGCCTGCAAGCACGCTTTTAAAGCCGGATTAATCACAGCACCCTCACACCCAATCGATTTAGGCGATCGACTCCCCACACTCTGAACGCTCATGGGCACCGAAACGCCCTGCTGCTGTAACACCTGGTGAACCGTTTGTGCGCGCTCTAGGCCTAAGCGATCATTGTAAGCAGTCGGCCCCAAACGATCAGTGTGTCCAGTAAGCGTGATGTGACTGATGGCGTGACCATCCTGCTTTAACTGCTGGGCCAACTGGTTTAAGCGCATTCGCCCTTGCGGCAACAGCTCACTGGCGCCAGCACCATCAAACACAAACAAGGCATCTGCCGATAGCTCAATCACCGCAGGAGCAGGCACTCGCGGCCTGTCATCAAGTAACGCCGCACAGGTAGGCTCACGCCAAAAAAAGCTTTGTGCCAGTCGCTTTTGATCAAACAACACTTTATACTGACAGGTTTTCCGCTCGCCATTGGGTAAAGTAAAGTGGAACAAATAATCCCACTCCACCACGCCCAGTAAACCTTCATTAAAGTGTGGGCGCCCCAACAAATAAGACAACTGATCTTTGGTCATCCCTGGACGAACCAGTTTTAAGGCGCTCACCACGGGAAAACTACCGGCTTTAAAGCTCACTTTATCGGCGTCTGGCCACACCACCTTATCGGTGGTGCCATCCGTTTTTACCTGACTGACGCTGGTACATGCGCTAAGCAACATCGCGGCAAGCGTGGTTAAGCCCTGCAAGGTTAAATTCATCTTTTTCATAGTTAGTCCTTTAATCATTTCTGAGTGAATGGGGTTTACCACTGATAGCCAACCCCCGCAGAGGCACCGTATTGGCTACGGCCATTGCCATTCATATTGGCCTTGACCACCCAGTGACCATTATCAGAAATGGTTGAGACCCCAATGGCGTACCCTGTTTCACCACGCCAAGTACTGCCCGCAACCGCCATCATGCTCTTACCCGGTAAGTAAGCCTGCGGCAAGCCAGCTGCGGCCATCGCTGCCGCCACGCCGGCACGGCTGTCTTTATCGATCTTATTGATCTTTTGATCCATTCGACCAAGATTAGCGTGAAGGGCACCAATTTGATTGTTGACCTCAATAAACTGGTTATCAATATGGGTCACTGCCCCTTTCAACTGACTCACGTTGACGGCATCCGTATCTGCAGTACCCGCCGCCACATTAGCCACCGTCACCGCAGTGCCTTTTTCACCCAGGGTTACCTTCGACTTATCCACACTGCCATCCGAGTGCTTATCGTAATGGACGGCGCTTTCGTCAATGGCCTGCATGGCACCATTAATCGTGTGCTGTGTGCCTCCAGCCATATTAAACTCAACGTCATGCGTCACTTCACCGTTGCGAACCTCCCTAACCGTGGTTTTGCCCCCAATGATGTTTTTGGTGTTTTCTGCCATCCCCACAACCACATCATGAAGCTGGCCCCCTGTGATCACGTCTTGGCTATTGAGCGCAATATTACCCTTACCTTCGGTGCCCACAACCACCGTATTGGTCTCGCCATCCACGGTCACACTGATGTTGTCTTTACCCTCTATGGTTACCGTATTACCCCCAGAATTCCCTGGCTGGCTACCGCCACCTGAACCACCACCGGTACTGCCACCAGCGCCTCCTTTACCGGGCGTCACAACGATTTCACCCTCTCCGCCATCAGGCGCTTTGCCATCCACATACCATTTAATTTTGCCAATTTCTTCGTTCAGCTGATCAACGTTTACCGCATCCGTCCCCAGTACCCCCTTCGCAATGTTATTGATAACGTTGCCGCCTAAATCAATTCGACTACCAAAACCAATGCTCAGCCCCCCCCAATAATGTTCAAGCCGTTTGCAATCTCCACCTTATTAAAGGCCACGTCATCCGCGGTAGAGAAGGTCAAGTTTTCGCCATCACGTTTAATCTTAATGTTATCGCCATCAATGAACTGTACCGTGTCTCCTGGAGCCACCTGAGATGCCTCGTCGCCATTAGCCTGAACCTGCCACCCCTTACTGGCCACTTGGGTCACTTCACCCAGCTGGCTCATGTTCACAGCATCTTTGCCGTCTACCCCATCTTTGACCCCACTGATGCGACCATCGTGGTTGATGACGATGTCGCCAAACTTAGGCGAGTCCGCCATTTGCAGGTTAATGCGGCCATCGGCTTGCGCCACCGTTCTAAGATTGCCACCGCTAAAGGTCCCCTCGGTGGTGGCTTCGCCCCGAATCGTTGCCACTTCGCCCAGCTGACGATTGAACTGACCTTGGTTACCGGCAAAGTCCAAGCCTTTGTTTAACGCTTCACCCACGTTTAGATCACGACCGGGCTGTCCATCCTCACCAGGCTTACCATTCTTAATGATGATGTTGTTGGTGGTGACCTCATTGGTCACGATGGTTTCAATACCGGTCAGGTTTTTAGCTAAATCAAAGCTAAGGTTGTGGCCGTTTTTGCTCACCACGATGTTGCTGTCAGCGTTGCTAAAGTCAACGGTTTCACCTGGCTTCACCTGGCTGCTGTTGCCGCCCTGAGCGGTCACGTTCCAGCCTTTAGATGCCAGCTCATGCACTGATTTTAATTGGCTCACATTCACGGCATCGGTATCTTTCGCCCCAGCAGAAACATGCTGAATCCGTCGCTCATTGCCCACAGAGCCTACAGAAACAATGGATTTGGGTGCCGCCGTACCGGTTAAATAGCCAACCTCATTCGATACCGACGTGGCTGAGTTTTGACCTAAGGCGATACTGCCCACCTCATTCACCTTTGCACCGCGCCCGATCGCCACACCGCCTTCGGTCAAAGCGGTGGCGCCTTGACCAATCGCAACGGCCTCAGTGGCCCCCGCACGAGAGCCTGTGCCAATGGCCACAGCCTTAGTCCCGGTCGACTCAGAAAATGCCCCTATTGCTAAAGCATCGGCTTTAGTGGCTTTAGCCCCACCACCCAAAGCAATGGCGTCCTCTCCTTGAGCCAACGTTTGTGAATTGACCTGATAACTGGCACCATTCGACACGCCATCATTGCCCGCCGTTTTCGAGTCTGCGGCACCAATCGCAATGGCACGATAGCCTTGTGCCGAAGCCGAGTGTCCCATGGCAATACTGCTTTCACTTTTGGCATAGGCCACATTGCCAATGGCGGTAGAGAAATCACCCTCCGCCACCGACTGACGTCCCAACGCAAACGACGTGTTCCCTTTGGCCTGAGCCACAGAACCCAAGGCAATCGCAGAATTTTTTAACGACTCTGCACCCAAGCCAATGGCGATGCCAGCATGTATGGCTTTGGCGCTGTCTCCCAAAGCAATAGACACCCTAGACGCCTGGGCGCGATGACCAATGGCGGTACTCGACGCATTTTCCAGTACGTATTGTTTGCCTACCTGCGGATTGCCGGGGTTATGCCGATTCACCAAGGCAATCGTAGCGACACCAGCATGATCACCAATGGTGTCGGCCAAAGCCTGACAGCCCAGCGCAATGGCATTGTCGCCAACGGCACGCGCTTCGTTCGGGCCCTGACAGGCAGAAATGGCCGTGCCATTAGCCCCGCCCGAGGCCCGCCCACCACCGACACCCTGTTGGGCATAGGCCGCACCCGTCAGGCTCGCCAAAGCCGACAGCACCACAATCGCTGTTTTATTGCTAACCGTTGATGTACTTTTGGTTTTACTTTTAGAAAGCTCTGACGCCACCACCCAAGATTTTAAGGCCTGGCTCCAAATAATTTTAAAGATCTTATTCATGATTTCCCCCCAAAAAACACACAAAAAAAGCCTCAATCTTTTGATGTCTTTGTATTTTTTTCATTGTTTCACCTTTATCAACCTATGATTAACAAAGCATCATGATATGATAAAAGGATTGTTTAAATTCTGGAAATATCATGAAAAAAAGCAATTAAAATAACAACTTAACTATTCCTTAATTTCCACAAAACTACTTATTTTCACCTTTACATTGATGAAATTTAATATTATTTTTACATTAATTTACTTATCAATAACATAACTTTACTTATCAATAACGTAGCTTGAATAATATTAAGTTAAATTTGATTTAATAAATTATTAAAAAAAATATCAGGCCCATCACTTAAACATGAGGCCATTGGCATACAGGGGAGCACTAAGATGAAAAATTCATTGATAAAGCAACAGGATAAAAAAACAAAACCAATCTTGCTACAAGAAACAGCGACAACCAATGATGACATTATTGTATCCAATGGCATTAGGATAGAACGAGATTTATCCATTTCGACGGCCCAACCGAACCGGTCAGGCCTTACCAAACAAAGGATTTATGATGATCAGCACATTTATTTTCACTTCATCATCGACGCGGACATTCGGCTGTTTACCCCTAGACATCAATACATAGGCCACATGGAAACCAATAAGGTTTACCAAATGGCGGGGGCTAATCGCACTGTGATGGAGGAGAATCATCAGCCGCATGAAAAACAAATAACCTTCATTATTTCTGTCGAGTTGCTGGATAAATGGCAGCAAAACTATCAAATACCAGAATGGTTAGACTATACAAAATCAGATGAGCCTTTTTTTCAATCCATCTGCTTAGGGAGACACCACAAAAGAATCATGCTACTGGTGGAACAGTTGATACGCATGGACATCCACACGCTTTCAGACCGGCTATCATTCAAAAGCTGTGCGTTATCCATTTGCTCAAGCATCTTTCAACAGTACAGCATTTCAAAAAACCAGCACTTCGTTGATGAGGTTCTATTTATGCTGCACCAAGATCCTTTGATGAAGTGGACGCTAAATGATTTAGCCAAGCACGTCGGCACCAACGAGTGCTATTTAAAACAAGAATTCAAAAACAAAATGGGCATTTCCATCGGTCGTTACATGAGAAACTTACGGATGCAGGAAGCCTTAGAGTTAATCATTAACCACCAACTGTCTACCAAAGAGGCTGCTTATAAGGTGGGCTACACTGATGTCGGGTATTTTGCACGCATTTTCAAACAGAAGTATGGCTATACGCCTAGTGACATCGCTCTGTCTACCCACCATAAGCGTCCGTAAACACAAAGTGTTTGGCAGGCAGGCAAAAGGCATTCAGGTTTACGGCAGCTTAATGTCTCGACCTGAAATGACCACAGTCAGGGGCCCATCCTTTTTTTAAAGGCGAATCATAGCCCGAGCATTGCTCGGGCTATGATTCAATAAGCAGTAAACCAATCAAAATGAACCTTAATCGATAAAGCCGTAGTGGGCGTCAATCGATTCAATACGACAGACGCAAAAAAACCAGCTCGTAAGCTGGTTTTAGTATTCTATGGTGCCCGGGGCCGGAATCGAACCGGCACGGCCTGTTAGGGCCGACGGATTTTAAGTCCGTTGTGTCTACCTATTTCACCACCCGGGCGACTGACCGCCGAAGCAATAAGTCATAACTGGAGGCGGGGGTCGGAATCGAACCGGCGTCCACGGCTTTGCAGGCCGCTGCATAACCACTCTGCCACCCCGCCAGGGGATGTTGTCGCCAAAACAACGGGCAATTCAAAACAAGCCAAATACAACGCACTGGAGCGGGAAACGAGGCTCGAACTCGCGACCTCAACCTTGGCAAGGTTGCGCTCTACCAACTGAGCTATTCCCGCGGTGGGTAAAACATTTGGAGCGGGAAACGAGGCTCGAACTCGCGACCTCAACCTTGGCAAGGTTGCGCTCTACCAACTGAGCTATTCCCGCAATAAGCAAAAATGTGGAGCGGGAAACGAGGCTCGAACTCGCGACCTCAACCTTGGCAAGGTTGCGCTCTACCAACTGAGCTATTCCCGCATTTTGCGTATCTTGTCTCTACCGCTTCTTGCCTTTCGGCTTGTCGCTTAAGAGAGTCGTCATTATAGAGTTTAATAAAAATCTGTCAAGCGTTTTAAGTTAATTTTTTTCCTCTTGATGCCCAGCAAATGCGGCGTTGAGGTAATAAAACATTGACCACAAAGTCAAAATTGACGCAATCAACATTAAAATATTGCCTAAAATAAGAAAATTAATCCCGTAAAAAGATTCAGACCCGATCAATAACAGCACAATCGCCACCATTTGGGCCGTGGTTTTAATTTTACCAATTTGCGCCACCGCCACATTATTGCGCTTGCCCATCTGCGCCATCCACTCTCTTAACGCAGATATGGTGATCTCTCGGCCAATGATGATCATTGCCATCACGGCGTAGGTGCGATCTAAGTCGACCAGTAAGATCAGCGCCACCGCCACAATCAGCTTGTCGGCAACGGGGTCAAGAAAGGCCCCAAATGAGGTGGCCTGATTCCAGCGCCGCGCCAGATAACCATCAAACCAGTCGGTGATGGCGGCAATGGCAAAAATACCGGCGCCGATCCAGTTGGCCAGGCTAGGGTTAATCCAGTGCACTGGCAAATAGAATAAAGTGGCAAAAACAGGGATTAACAGCACCCTAACCCACGTCAATAAAATTGGAAAATTAAGTGGCATGATGTCCAACCTGTTCGTATTTTTATCACAATGTTAAGAATGTAACGCTTCATAAATTTTTTCGGCCAAGGCGTGGCTAATGCCATCAACCTGGGCCAAATCATCCACGCTGGCGGCTGCTACCCCTCTGAGGCCACCAAAACGCGCCAGCAGGCGCTGGCGCCGCTTGGTGCCCACACCGGGAATATTCTCTAAAGACGAGGTCACCCTCGCCTTCGCTCGCTTCGCCCGATGGCCTGTAATCGCAAACCGATGCGATTCATCGCGAACGGTTTGTAATAGGTGCAAGGCCGGATGATGGTGGGGTAGCTGCATCACCCTATTGGTGTCCGGCAAAATCAGCTCTTCTAGGCCCGCTTTACGCTCTGGCCCTTTGGCCACGCCCACTAAAGGGATGTGTAAACCCAACTCGGCCCACACGCCCAAAGCCATGCTGATCTGGCCTTTGCCGCCATCGATGACCACTAGGTCTGGCCACTTGCCATCAAGCGCCGTACCCGCGGCCTCAGCCGCCTCGGCTTTTGCCTGTAGTCTACCATAGCGTCGGGTTAAAACCTCACGCATGGCCGCATAATCATCACCCGCTTTGGCGGTCTCAATATTAAAACGTCTGTATTCACTGGGTTGCATGGCGCCTTGATCATAAACCACGCACGAGGCGATGGTTGCCTCGCCTTGCGTATGGCTAATGTCAAAACACTCGATGCGCTGTAAATCATCCATCTGCATAATCTGCGCCAAGGCGGCAAGGCGTACCTGTTGATGGCTACTTTGCGATGACTTTTGATGAATCGCCAAGCGCGCATTTTGTTCCGCCATACTCAACCACACTTTTCTTGCCCCCACCGTTTTGTGCACAAACAGTATTTTCTTAGGCGCATCCGAGCTTAAGGCCTCACACAGGCTTTCTGGCAATGGCAAATTAGTGAGCAGCATGTCTGGCTTGGGCTTACCCAGATAGTGCTGTGCCACAAAGGCATTCAGATAATCGGCCAGGTCTGGCGATTCTTCTTGTAACACTTTCGGGAAAAAGCTTTTATCGCCCACGTGGCGCCCGCCACGGATACTGACCCAATGAACGCACACTAGGCTGGCATCGGCCACTACGGCCAGTACGTCGCAGTTTTTGACCCCGTATTGAGTATTCGACTCCACAAACTGCTTTTCTTGCACTCGTCCCAGCGCCTGTAGCTGGTCTCGATACTTGGCCGCTTCTTCAAACTGTAAGTGATCAGACGCGGTTTGCATCTTCTGGTTCAAACGCTCAGACAGCTCATCGGTTTTGCCATTCAAAAAGGCAGCGGCCTCAGACACGCTGTCGGCGTACTCTTCTTCTGAAATGTGGCCAACACACGGCCCAGAGCAGCGCTTAATCTGATACAGCAGGCAGGCTCGATCGCGGTGCTGAAACACCGAATCTTCACAGGTTCTTAACTGAAACACCTTTTGTAAAATCTGAATGCTGTCACGAACCGCATAACTATTAGGATAAGGCCCAAAGTATTGATGGGTCTTTTTTAAGCTACCACGGTAATACGCCATTTGTGGAAACGCATGGTCGCTGAGAATCAAATAGGGGTAACTTTTGTCGTCCCGAAACAAAATGTTGTATTTCGGGCCTAAGGCTTTAATCAGGTTATTTTCTAAAATTAACGCCTCGGCCTCGGAGCGGGTGACGGTGACGTCGATGTGATCAACCTGCCTCACCATCAGCTGGATGCGTGGCGACAGGTCGGTTTTTTGAAAATAGCTGCTGACGCGGCGCTTAAGGCTAATGGCCTTACCCACGTACAATACCTGCCCATCCTTGTCCAACATCCTATAGACGCCGGGCAGGTTTGGCAGCGTATTCAAAAACTCTTTAATGTTAAACGATTCATTTTCCTGCAAGACGCTTCCCTCATTCACCAATCATCCCAATGCCGTATTGTAGCGTTTTTTTAGCCACAAAGCTTAACCTTTCACACGCAGCAGATCATCGTATTAATCAGCGCCCATCAGTCCCCATAAAGACCACTGTCGCCAACGCATAAAAAATTCTGCTTCCCCGAAAGCATTATTCTTTGATATAATGCGGTGCTATTATTCAACCCGCAGCATCTTCCGACAAGAAAGTACCCTCCCATGCGAATAATAGAAAAAGCATACACATTCGACGACGTCTTATTGGTTCCAGCCCACTCCCAAGTCTTGCCTCGTGACGTTAGTTTAAAAACCCCCCTCACTCGTAATATCTCGCTTAATCTTCCCCTTATCTCTGCCGCCATGGACACCGTCACCGAAGCCCGCTTGGCCATTGCCCTAGCGCAAGAAGGTGGCATCGGCATCATCCATAAAAACATGAGCATTGAGCAACAAGCGCGCGAAGTAGCCAAAGTAAAACGCCATGAGAGCGGCATCGTTAAAGAGCCCATCACCATCGGCCCCAACATGTTGGTACGCGACCTGATCGACCTGTCTCGCCTCCATAAAATTTCTGGCCTACCGGTCATCGAAGACGGCGCTGTGGTCGGCATTGTCACCAACCGCGACTTACGATTCGAAAAACGATTAGATCAAACCGTGGCGTCTATTATGACGCCACGTTCTAAATTGGTGACCGTTCCTGAAGGCACAGGCATCGATGAAGCCCGTGAAATCATGCACGAACACAAAGTAGAGCGCGTGTTAGTCGTTAACGCCAACTGGGAGCTAAAAGGCCTCATCACCGTTAAAGACATTTTAAAAACCAGCGAATTTCCTAACGCCAATAAAGACGACAACGGCAGCCTGCGTGTGGGCGCCGCCGTAGGCGTGGGCAAAGAAACCGAAGAGCGCGTGGCCGCCCTAGCCGCTGCCGGCGTAGACGTGGTGATTGTAGACACCGCGCACGGCCACAGCCAAGGCGTGATCGACCGCGTTCGCTGGGTTAAAGAACACTTCCCACAAATCGACGTCATCGGTGGCAACATTGCCACCGCCGCTGCCGCTAAAGCCTTGGCTGAAGCCGGCGCCGACGGCGTTAAAGTGGGCATTGGCCCTGGTTCTATTTGCACCACCCGCATCATTGCAGGCGTGGGCGTACCGCAGCTAACGGCCATTCACAATGTATCAGAAGCCCTTAAAGGCACTGGCGTACCGATGATTGCCGACGGCGGCATCCGTTTCTCTGGCGACATTGCCAAAGCCTTGGCCGCTGGCGCCAGCTGCGTGATGTTGGGCGGTATGTTTGCCGGCACTGAAGAAGCCCCGGGTGAAATTGAGCTGTACCAAGGTCGTTCATACAAATCTTACCGCGGCATGGGCTCTTTGGGCGCGATGAGCCAAGGCTCTTCTGATCGCTACTTCCAAGACAACGAATCCAACAGCGATAAGTTTGTTCCTGAAGGCATTGAAGGCCGCGTGGCCTACAAAGGCCCGATTGCACAAATCATTCACCAACTGGTCGGCGGCTTACGCTCTAGCATGGGCTACTTAGGCTGTCCTGACATTGTGACCATGCACGCACAGGCTGAATTTGTTGAAATTACATCAGCAGGCATGAATGAGTCACACGTGCACGACGTGACCATCACCAAAGAAGCGCCTAACTACCACACGGCGCGCTAAGCAACTGCTTCAATCGCATTAAAAAACCCCGAGCCATTTGCTCGGGGTTTTATTTTGTCCATTTCAATCCAGCAGGCTCTGCCCAAGCAGCTCCTGCACGGCTAAGCAACCTTAAGCCAAAGCCCATCCGTCAACTTGGTCAACGCCTGCGGCGGCATGGAACACATTGACTCGGCCACGCCCGCAGCCGCCCACACCGTCTCATACTGTAATAAATCCTGATCCAAAAATGTCACCAACGGCCTTAGGTGCGCCACCGGCGGCACACCACCAATGGCGTAGCCCACCTGTAGCTTAATGTCTTTGCCAGCAGCCTTATTCAATACTCGCCCCGTTTGTGCCTGAATGAGCGCCAGGTCGACGCGGTGCGCGCCAGAGGCCACGATCAACACCAGCTCACCGGTGTGTGCATCTTGAAAAATCAAAGAATTAGCAATCTGCCCCACCGCCACATTCAAAAACTCAGCCGCCAACAGCGCCGTCTTAGCCGCCACCGCACTCATGCGCAAGGTGCTGTCTACGCCCTTGGCCGCCATAAACGCCATGACCTGCTGAACCTTAAGCGGTAAATTCTGGCTGGGTAATGCATGTGCGGTTAAATCTGACATGAGCCTCGACCTTATGACTTATTTTTAAGATGGGCAACCAACTGAGACAACAGGCTTTTTCCATCCTGGGCCTTGGCAATGGCGCGGTAAGGCAAGACAAAATCGGGCATCCCCATTGAGTAAGGCGCCACTTCATACTGCCCGTACACAAACAGCAGGCCATCTTCGGTTAGGGCAAACTGCTCTGGCAGCTTAAACTGATCTTTTTCAAACCAATAGCCAGCCTGAGTTAAGGTTTCCGTTGCTTTGACGTCATTGTCTAGCCGAAAGAACGGCTCTGCAATGCGGGTCAACGCCTTCAGCTCAGCAGCACTGAATAAGTCTGGCAAGGTGACCACACGCTGATTTTTTACGTCAATGTTGTCAAAGTGCACCCAGGCCGACCCGTGGGCGCCACCCGAATAGGTATCGTACTCACGCGTCACCACCAGCAGACGTGGGCCTTGTGCGCTCACGTAAACGTGCTGATTGGCACTCCATGCGAAGGCATTGGGTTCGTCTTTTTGAAAGTCCACAAAGCTTTCGTGCATTTCCTGCGCGTCCTGTTTAAACCAGGCCAATGCCGGTTTTTCGACCAGCTGATTCAGCCAGCGCGCCTGAAACTTAGGGTAGCTTAACTCAGCCACCGGCGTTTTCACCCAGCGCCCCTGCTCGTTTTTAACCGTCACGGTTAAGGCTTTTTTCATCGTCACCGCAGGAAACGCCGTTTGCTGGCGCGCATTGTCCACGGTGTGCGGTAAGGTTTTGGCACCCACTGGGGCCAACAAAAGGCTGGCGCAGGTAAAGGTTGCCAATAATAGGCGGTGCTTAGGGGTCATATCTGGGTTGTCCTTATCTATCTTATACATCATAGTTTAATTCGACTATAGAATGATTACGCCCATTATGGCAACTGCTTCACGCGCAAATGGCAAAAAAGCAGCCTTAAGGCTGCTTTTTATCATGATTAGGGTGTTTTAAGTGGTTGGGTTCAATTGCAAAGGATACATGTCCAACTTGGTCATCAACGCTTGGTCATCATCTTGCTCTGGGTTGGCCGTGGTGAGCAGTTTCTCACCGTAAAAAATAGAGTTCGCCCCTGCCATGAAGCACAAGGCCTGTACCGACTCAGGCATGTTTTGACGCCCTGCCGACAGCCGTACATAGCTCTTCGGCATGGTGATGCGGGCCACCGCGATGGTGCGTACAAACTCAGTCCAGTCCAAGTCTTCGGCGTCGGCCAAGGGCGTGCCCTCTACTTTAATCAACTGATTAATCGGCACCGACTCTGGCTGCGGGTCTAAGTTGGCCAAGCTCGCAATCAAGCCAGCACGGTCCTTACGGGTTTCATTCATGCCCACAATGCCGCCACAGCATACTTTTAGGCCAGCGGTACGCACCTTGCCCAAGGTGTTGATGCGGTCATCAAACTCACGCGTTTGAATGATGTCATCGTAGTGTTCGGGGGCGGTGTCAAGGTTGTGGTTGTAATAATCCAAGCCGGCATCGCGCAGCGCTTCCGCCATGCCGTCTTTCAAAAGGCCAAACGTGCCACAGGTTTCCATGCCCAAATCTTTCACCGCCTTGATGATTTCAGCCACCTTGGTGACGTCACGCGGCTGCGGGCCACGCCAGGCAGCGCCCATACAGAAACGGCTGGCACCACGAGACTGGGCAATCCTGGCCTTAGCCAATACTTCATCCACCGTCAGCAGGGCCTGTTTTTCAACGCCAGTGCTAAAGTGGGCCGACTGTGGACAATAAGCACAGTCTTCGGGACAGCCACCGGTTTTAATCGACAGCAGGCTAGACAGTTGCACCGCTTGGGGATCAAAGTGCTGGCGGTGTACTTCGGCCGCCTGAAACACCAAATCTAAAAATGGCAGAGCATATAAATCTTCAATTTGACACACACGCCAATACGCCACCGATGGGTGGGGCGTATGACTGGGCTTGCGCGTTAAGGTAACGACGTCAGTCATGACAGTATTCCTGTTCTCTCGTAATTTAAGTATATAGTCGTCCGATCGATGCCATTCCAAAAGCAAATGAAGACCAATCAAACGGAGAAGCGAAAAACAAGTTATAATAACAGGTTCATTTAATTGGTGTAAGCAAACATGGAATACATTCGGATCCGCGGTGCGCGCACGCACAATCTTAAAAACGTCGATTTAGACCTACCTCGCCACAAACTCATTGTGGTGACAGGGCTATCCGGCAGTGGCAAAAGCTCGTTAGCGTTTGACACGCTGTACGCTGAAGGCCAGCGACGCTACGTCGAAAGCCTGTCTGCTTACGCTCGCCAATTCTTACAAATGATGGAAAAACCCGACGTCGATTTGATCGAGGGCCTGTCGCCCGCGATCTCTATCGAGCAAAAGGCCACCAGCCACAACCCGCGCTCAACCGTGGGCACGGTGACCGAAATTCATGACTACCTGCGCCTATTATTTGCCCGCGCGGGCACGCCTTACTGTCCTGAGCACCACGAGCCGCTGGCCAGCCAAACCATTTCACAAATGGTCGACCACGTCCTGGCCTTGCCTGACGAAACCAAAATCATGATTTTGGCCCCCGCCGTGGTGAACCGTAAGGGCGAAAACCTCGACCTATTCGAAGACCTACGCGCCCAGGGTTTTGCGCGCGTGCGCATCAATGGCACCGTGCATGAGCTCGACGCCTTACCGAGCCTCAATAAAAACCAAAAGCACACCATCGAGGTGGTGATTGACCGCTTAAAAGTACGCCCCGACGCCAAGCAGCGCCTGGCGGAAAGCTTCGAAACCGCGCTACACCACGGCGAAGGCCGCGCCATGGCGATGGAAATGGACGATGGCACCGAACATTGGTTCTCGGCCAAGTTTGCCTGTCCTAAATGCTCATACAGCCTACTAGAACTAGAACCGCGCCTGTTCAGCTTTAACAATCCTATGGGCGCTTGCCCTAAATGTGATGGCCTTGGCGCCACTAACTTTTTTGACCCTAGCCGCGTGGTGGCTCACCCTGAGCTGTCTTTAGCCGCAGGGGCAATTAAGGGCTGGGACAAACGCAACGCTTTTTACTTCCAGATGATTCAGTCATTGGCTGGTCATTACGGTTTTGACATAAACACCCCGTTTGAAGACTTAACCGAAGAAGTACAAGAAGTCATCCTGCACGGCTCTAAAAAAGAAGTCATCGACTTTACTTACCTGTCTGAAAAAGGCACCCATTTTAATCGCAGCCATGCTTTTGAAGGCATCTTGCCCAACCTTGAGCGTCGCTATCGCGAAACCGATTCCGCCACCGTACGCGAAGAGTTATACAAATACCAAAGCCATCAGGCTTGCCCTGTTTGCCTAGGTGCGCGCTTGCGCCCAGAAGCACGCAACGTGTTCGTGGCCGACAAAAGCATTCAAGAAATCAGCGCTTGGCCTTTAAAAACCACGCATGCATTTTTTAAAGACCTCACCTTAGAAGGCAACAAGCAGGCCATTGCGGAAAAAATCCTGCTGGAGATCAGCGCCCGCCTCAGCTTCTTGATCAACGTGGGCCTAGATTACCTCAATTTATCGCGCAGCGCCGACACCCTATCGGGCGGCGAAGCCCAACGCATTCGCTTGGCCAGCCAAATTGGCTCTGGCCTAACCGGCGTGATGTACGTGCTGGACGAGCCGTCAATTGGCCTACACCAGCGCGACAACGATCGCCTTCTGGGCACCTTGATGCGCTTACGCGACTTGGGCAACAGCGTCATCGTGGTCGAACACGATGAAGACGCCATCCGCGCCGCCGACTACGTGGTGGACATGGGCCCAGGCGCGGGCGAACACGGCGGCGCCGTGCTGATTGCCGACACCCCAGAAAACGTCGCTAAAAGCACCGAATCCATTACCGGCCAATACTTATCCGGTAAAAAAGCCATTTACATGCCCAAGCAGCGCACCCCGATCAATCCTGATCGACGCCTTGTACTCAAAGGGGCCAATGGCCACAATCTTAAAAACGTCACCCTCGACCTGCCACTGGGGCTGATCACCTGCATCACCGGCGTTTCTGGCAGTGGTAAATCCACCCTGATCAACGCCACCCTGTCTAAAATTGCGGCACAAGAACTCAACCGCGCCAGCCAAGAATCGGCGCCATACGAGAGCATTCACGGCCTCGAGCACTTAGACAAAGTGATCAACGTGGACCAAAGCCCCATTGGCCGCACCCCACGCTCTAACCCAGCCACCTACACCGGCCTCTTCACCCCCATTCGCGAGCTGTATGCCGGGGTGCCGCTGTCGCGCGAACGTGGCTACAGCGTGGGCCGCTTTAGCTTTAACGTGAAAGGCGGGCGCTGTGAGGCCTGTCAGGGCGACGGCATGATCAAGGTAGAAATGCACTTTTTGCCCGACGTGTACGTGCCGTGTGACGTTTGCCACAGCAAGCGCTACAACCGCGAGACCCTAGACATTCTGTACAAGGGCAAAACCATCAGCGAAGTGCTCGACCTCACCGTGGAAGACGCCCTCGCCTTCTTCGAAGCCGTGCCTACTTTAAACCGTAAGCTACAAACCCTCATGGACGTTGGCCTTGGCTACATTCGTCTGGGCCAAAGCGCCACCACCCTATCCGGTGGTGAAGCACAGCGAGTTAAGCTGGCCTTAGAACTGTCGAAGCGCGACACCGGCCGCACCCTGTACATTCTGGACGAGCCCACGACCGGCCTACACTTTGCCGACATTGCCATGCTGCTAGAAGTGTTGCAGCGCCTAAAAGGCAAAGGCAACAGCATTGTCATCATCGAACACAACCTCGACGTCATTAAAACCGCCGACTATGTGATCGACCTAGGCCCAGAAGGCGGCGACGGCGGCGGCATGATCATCGCCACCGGTACGCCAGAAGAAGTGGCGAAAAATCCTAAAAGCTATACCGGCAAGTATTTGGCCAAAACCTTGGCCACCAGCCAGGTCAAACCTGACTAACCTGATAAGACTGGTCGTCACACACGGCCAGTCGCCTAAAACCGCGCCAATCACTGCCGCGGTTTTTTTACTTTTGTTCTTTTATCATCACGAGTGAATCATATGAAAATTGCGATTGCCAACGACCACGGCGGCACCCAGTTAAAACACACTATTTTGCAACACCTAAGCAGCCAAGGCATTGAGGTCATCAATCTGGGCATTGACGACACCAGCAGCGTTGACTATCCCGACTACGCCAAAAAGGTCACCGATGCCTTGATCGCCCAAGAAGCCGATCTAGGCATTTTGTGCTGCGGCACCGGCATTGGCATGTCCATTGCCGCCAATAAAGTCGCCGGCATTCGTGCCGCGGTAGTGAGCGACACCTTCTCAGCTCAGGCCACGCGCGAGCACAACCACAGCAACGTCCTGTGCCTAGGCCAGCGCGTGATTGGCGAAGGCCTGGCGCTACTGCTGGTGGACACCTGGCTTGCCGCCACGCCGCAAGAAGGCCGCCACCTAGGCCGCGTGGCCAAGCTGGAAGGCTAAGTACCATACAACAAAACCCCCGGGCTAAAACGTCTAGCCTGGGGGTTTTTCATGCACCGCTGAATAAGCTTAAGCGTCAGCCAATCGTTGTTTTAACGCGCCACTTAAGCCCGCATGCATTTCACGCAATAGCGTATCTGTCGTTTCCCAATCAATACAGGCGTCGGTAATCGACACGCCATACTTCATGTCGGCCCGCGGCTGATCAGATGACTGATTGCCCGCATACAAATGGCTTTCCAACATAATGCCGGTGATGGACTGATTGCCCGCCAAGATCTGGCTCACCACTGACTGGGCTACCGGCACCTGCCGACGATAGTCCTTATTTGAATTACCGTGACTGCAATCAACCATCAAAGAAGGACGTAAACCGGCGGCCGCCATTTGGGTTTCGCATGCCTGTACGTCTTCTTGACCGTAGTTTGGCGTTTTACCACCGCGTAGGATCACATGGCCATTCGGGTTGCCTTGGGTTTGCAAGAGGCACACCTGGCCGGCTTGGTTAATCCCCATGAATCGATGCGGCATCGACGCCGCGCGCAGCGCATTGATCGCCGTCGCCAAACTGCCGTCGGTGCCATTCTTAAACCCAACCGGCATCGACAAGCCAGAAGCCATCTCACGGTGGGTTTGTGATTCGGTGGTGCGCGCCCCAATGGCCGACCAGCTGAACAAGTCACCCAGGTACTGGGGGCTATTTGGGTCTAAGGCTTCGGTGGCCAATGGCAGGCCCATCTCGGTAAGCTGTAGCAATAACTCACGGGCAATGTGAAGGCCGGTTTCAACGTCAAACGACCCATCCATGTGGGGATCGTTAATCAAGCCTTTCCAACCCACGGTGGTGCGCGGCTTTTCAAAATACACTCGCATCACAATGTACAGCTGATCTTTAAACTCGTCTGCCAACACCTTCAGCTTTTCGGCATAGGCCAAGGCCGCTTCAGTATCGTGAATGGAACAGGGTCCACAGACAACCAGCAGGCGATGATCGCGACCTTGTAAAATATCGGCAATCGTGGCGCGAGCGGTGGCAATTTGCTGCTGGCTCTCAGGGCTTAAGGGAAACTTCTGCTTTAGTTCTGCTGGCGTAATCAACACCTGCTCGTTACTGATGTGTACGTTATTCAGTACGTCTCTTTGCATCATTTACTCATTCCTTGCTTCTACTCTATTGATGAATATTATAAATATCGTTAGTGAGTGCCGCTGCCGTTGGCCCACGCAGATCGCGCCGCACGCGCCGGTGAGGGTCGCTTAATCCTGGAGCCAAATGGCGCTCACCATGCGGCCGGTTTGGCCATCACGGCGATAAGAAAAAAACAGATCGCGCTGTAAAACCGTGCAATAATCGCCGCCATAAATCTGGGTCACGCCAATGTCTTTCAACTTCACCTTGGCCAAATCATACATATTGGCCAAATATTTATCGTTGCCGATGTCTTCAAACGCCGTCACCGCGTGGGGATGAGGCACGCAAAACGCATCCCACACGTCTTGTCCTACTTCAAAAGCCTCGGGGCCAATGGCCGGCCCTAAATAAGCCAGCACGTCCAGCGGGTCGCAGCCCATTTTGGCCACGGTTTCGGCCAATACGTCGCCCGCTAGGCCACGCCATCCCGCATGGGCAGCGCCCACTACGGTGCCCTGACGATTACAAAACAGCACCGGCAGGCAGTCTGCCGTCATGACCGCACACGCCACTGAGGCATCGTGCGCCACGCTGGCGTCGGCATCAGTCAGCGCGTCTTGATGGGCCTCTGCCGCCACCACCGTGGCCGAATGAATTTGGTTTAAATAAACCAAAGGCACCGGCACGTGCGCCTGCACGCGGCGACGGTTTTCGGCCACCGACTGCGGTGCATCGCCCACATGAGTGCCGACGTTAAGGCTAGCAAACTCGCCTTTACTGACGCCACCATTGCGGGTGCTGATGAGGGTTTTAACATTTTTGGGCGCCGGCCAATTGGCGGTAAACAGAGCCTGATCTGGCTTGGCAAACCCAAACATGTGTTCCATGTTGCTTAAAGACAGGTTAATCTCGGACATACCTTACCTCTACGTCGTAGTCGTCTTCATCCCAATCGTCATCGTCATCGCCCATGGCGACTTCAGCCCATTCAGGCTCACTGCTTAAAGGCGAATCTTTACCACTTTCTAGACGCAACACCGACAGCACGTGGTGCATGTCTGGTGCCATTGGGGCCTCAAAAGAAACCAACTCTTTGGTTTTAGGGTGTACAAAGCTTAATTTATACGCATGTAAAGCCTGTCTGGCTAGCCCCTTAACCGCTTCTTTAGCCGCATCGGTACAGTTATGACGCGGGGTGCCGTATACCGGATCACCACTAAGCGGATGGCGCGCCTCGCGCATGTGCACGCGAATCTGGTGGGTTCGCCCCGTTTCTAGCGTACATTCCACATAGCTGTGGTTTAAATAGCGTTCCAAGACCTTAATGTGGGTAATGGCTTCCTTGCCGCCGTACTTCACCACCGCCATTTTTAAACGATTGTGCGGGTCGCGACCAATTTTGGTCTCAATCTTGCCATCAAACGGCACCAGGCCATCGGCGATGGCGCGATACACGCGCTTCACCGTACGCGCCTGCAGCTGTTGCACCAGATCATTTTGCGCGGGCAGGCTCTTGGCCACCACCATTAAGCCACTGGTGTCCTTATCCAAGCGATGCACAATGCCGGCGCGTGGAATTTGGCTAAGCTCAGGATAATGAAACAATAAACCATTTAATAAAGTGCCGGTCCAATTGCCTGAGGCAGGATGAACCACCAGCCCAGCTGGTTTATTGATCACCAAAACGGTATCATCCTCAAATACGACAGGAATCTCGATGTCTTCTGGCGTAAACGCTAAATTTTCCTCGCTGGGCAAAATCGTCACCTCAAGTGACTCTTGACCAATGAGCTTAAGCTTGGGGGCGGCGGCTTTACCATCCACCAAAACCGCGCCCTCTTTGATCCAAGTAGTCAAACGAGAACGAGAGTATTCGGGCATTAACTTGGCCAGAGCCGCGTCTAAACGCATGCCGCCAAGTTCGTTAGGCACAACAAATTTGCAAATTTGTTCATTTAAGTCTGCCGAAAACTCAAAATCATCGTTATAATCATCAGCATTATTTAAGGATGTGGATTTCATGAAAAAAACACTTTTTGTAATTAGTTTGGCTGCATTAATGGCAGGTTGTGCCAGTGGTTCTGCAGATAAAGATGCTCAAATCACTCGCGACTGGACCGTAGAAAAGCTTTATTCTGAAGCCAGTGACGAAATGAATAGTGGTAATTATACCCGAGCCATTAAATTATACGATATTTTAGGTTCGCGCTTTCCGTTTGGTCGTTATGCCCAACAGGCAGAACTCGATACGGCCTACACGCACTACCGCGACGGTGAACCCGAACTGGCCTTGGCCACGCTGGATCGTTTTGAACGAAACCACCCGGCTCACCCTAACTTAGACTACGTATTGTACTTGAAAGGCTTGGTATTGTTTAATGAAGATCAGTCTTTCTTAAATAAACTGGCCGCGCAAGACTGGTCAGAACGCGACCCTAAGGCCAACCGTGATGCTTTTAGAGTGTTTCAAGAGCTGACCGAACGCTACCCTAATAGCCGCTACACCCCCGATGCAGTAGAACGCATGACCAAACTATTGGACGCCCTAGGCGGCCATGAAATTGGCGTGGCACGCTACTACATGAAGCGTGGTGCCTACCTTGCCGCTTCGAATCGGGCACAAGTCTTGATTCAAGAATTCAACAACACCCCTTACGTGGAAGAGGCTTTAGCCATCTTGGTCGCCGCTTATGGCCAAATGAACCAAACCCAGCTGCGTGACGACGCTTACCGAGTGTTGCAATTAAACTACCCACAAAGCGAATACTTAAAAACGCCGTGGAAAGTCATCGAAGCCCCTTGGTGGCGTTACTGGAAGTAATCAGCCCAACCGGGCCACAAAAAAGCTGCTTGAATTCAAGCAGCTTTTTTTTATGCTTAGCCCTTATGCGTTAGGCACCGACGCCGCCTTCGCTGCCCCAAAATTGGGCATCAGCAAAGCCGAACGTTCTAGGTTCTTACGGCCCCGGCGCTGACGCCCTGGGATTTTGCTGCACATCACGCCCGCATCCGGCTCGGCCTTGGCGTGTGGTGCGGTTCTGACATTAGGGTTAGCGTTCTGTTGGCTGCTTTGGCGGCCATTGCTGGCGGCGCCTCGCGCTTCGCGCGGCTCACGACGCTCACGCGTACCGGCTTCACGCTCACCACGACCAGCGGCGTTAGCCTCAGACTGACGGCCACCGCGCGCAGACGTTGGCTTACGGCCTTCGTACACGGGCTTATCTGAGGTGGGCACGTCTGCCGCCATCCAGCTGGGCTCAAAGCCTTGGATTTTCTCAACCAACAAAGGCTTTTTGATCAGCTTTTTGATCAGCTCATACATGCGCTGTTCTGATTCTTCCATCAGCGAGATGGCCACGCCTTCGGCGCCAGCACGGCCAGTACGGCCAATGCGGTGCACGTAGTCTTCAGGCGCAGTAGGCAACTCATAGTTCACCACAAACGGCAGTTCGGTAACGTCAAGGCCACGGGCGGCCACGTCGGTGGCCACCAAAACGCGCAGGTTACCTTCTTTAAAGGCCGCCAAGGTTTCTAAACGACTGTTTTGGCTTTTATCCCCATGAATGGCCTCGGCCAAAATACGGCGACGCTTCAGCTCTCGGGTCACCTGATCCACGCTTTGCTTGGTTTTACAAAACACGATGACCTGTTCCATTTTCAAATCCACAATCAGGCGCTCTAATAGGTTGCGCTTATTGTGGCCGTCAACGGCAATGATGTGTTGCTCAACCCGTTCAGAAGTTGAGTTTTGCTGGGCCACCTCAATGGTTTCGGGCGACTGCATAAAGTCGGCGGCCAGCTTTTTAATCTCTGGCGCAAAGGTGGCCGAGAACAATAGAATTTGACGATTTTTAGGCAACAGCTTGATGACTTTACGAATGTCGTCAATAAAGCCCATGTCCAACATGCGGTCGGCTTCGTCTAACACCAAGATGTCGACCTTGTTCAACTGAATGGTTTTTTGCTGCACGTGATCCAGCAAGCGACCTAACGTCGCCACCACGATTTCGCAGCCTTCGCGTAAAGCCTTGGTTTGATCGTTCATGTTGACGCCACCAAAAATCACCGTGTGTCGCAAAGACAAATGTTCGGTATACGCCTTGGTGTTGACCGAAATTTGGTCGGCCAGCTCGCGCGTCGGGGTCAACACCAGCATGCGCACAGGGTGCATGGCCGGAGAGGTACTGCTGTTGGCATAGCCTTTCAAGCGCTCAAGGCTAGGCAGCATAAAGGCGGCTGTTTTACCCGTACCCGTTTGCGCTGCGGCCAAAAGGTCTTTACCTGACAGTGCTTTAGGAATGGCGGCGGCTTGGATGGGGGTTGGCGACTCATAACCTTGCGCCTCTAATGCACGCACAATTTCAGATGACAAACCTAATGATGCAAATGAACTCAACAGAAAACTCCTTAAGGCAACTGGAACAAACCAACTGAATGCCTATGCTTTAAGGGCGAACGTCCATTAAAGGCAATGCTGACACCGATCAACTGGTTATGAATTAAAGCCAGTGCAGCTGCACTAACCCATTACAAAGCCTTAAACATACCACAGATAGCCCCTTTACTAAAGTAAAACCCATCGCCCAGCCCTTCAAACCCACCCCCTTTTGTGTGCCAACGTCGCCGCTCAGCACCGCCTAGAAACCACACAAAAGGCGCAAATTAAGCTATGATGAATTCTTTTTTGATCCTGCTAGAGTCAATCATGAAACACATCCATATTGTGGGCATTTGTGGCACATTTATGGGCGGCATCGCCGCCATTGCCAAAGAAGCTGGTTTTCGCGTTACCGGCTGCGACGCCCAGGTTTATCCGCCCATGAGCACCCAACTTGATGCTTTAGGCATCGACGTCATTGAAGGCTTCGACCCCGACCAAATCAAGCTTAACCCTGACGTGTACGTGATTGGCAACGTGGTCAAGCGTGGCAATCCTTTAATGGAAGCCATTCTGAACCAAAACCTACCCTACATTTCTGGCCCTCAGTGGCTGTCGGAACAGGTGTTACAAAAACACTGGGTACTGGCCGTTGCCGGCACCCACGGCAAAACCACCACCGCCAGCATGCTGGCTTGGGTGTTGGAATACGCTGGCCTAGCGCCAGGCTTCTTGATTGGCGGCGTGCCCGAAAACTTCGGTGTGTCTGCCCGCTTGCCGCAGGCGCCCACGCTCGACCCTAACAGCACCAGCCCTTTCTTTGTGATTGAGGCCGACGAATACGACACCGCGTTTTTTGACAAACGCTCAAAGTTTGTTCACTACCGCCCCCGCACGGCGATTTTAAACAACTTAGAATACGACCACGCCGATATTTTCCCGAATCTGGCCGCGATTCAAACCCAGTTCCACCATTTAATCCGCACCATTCCAGGCGACGGCCTAATCGTCAGCAACGGACAAGCACCGGCGCTGGACGATACCCTCGCCATGGGTGCCTGGACGCCCGTGTCTCACTTTGCCACAGAAACAGGCTGGCACACGGCCAACATTGACCACGTCAGCGGCCATTTTGACGTCCTCGACCAAAACGCGGTGCAAGGCCGCATCACCTGGGGCCTAATGGGCGAACACAACCGTCAAAACGCCTTGGCCTGTATTGCCGCCGCGCGCCACATTGGGGTCACGCCCGAAGTGTCTTGCGAAGCGCTCAGCCAGTTCCAAAACGTCAAGCGTCGTATGGAGGTTAAAGGCACCGTCAACCACGTCACCGTGTACGACGACTTTGCCCACCACCCGACGGCGATTACCCTCACCATGGACGGCCTACGCGCCAAAGTGGGCACCGAGCGCATCATCGCCGTGTTAGAACCTCGCTCCAACACCATGAAGCTGGGCGCCATGAAAGCGGCCCTACCCGGCTCGCTGGCTGGTGCAGACCAAGTGTACTGCTACGCCGGCGGCGTGGATTGGGCGGTAGACGAAGCGCTGGCACCGCTGGGCGATAAATGTCACGTCGCCCAAGACCTAAATCAAATGATTCAAGACATCGTCACCTACGCCAAGCCAGGTGACCACATTTTGGTCATGAGCAACGGCAGCTTTGGCGGCATTCATCAAACGCTCTTAACGGCCTTGGGCGCCAAGCTTAAGTAACGCCTTAAAGCCCTTCATGCACCGAGCCTCTTTTTGAGGCTCGTTTGCCGTCTGGCCAATAGCCTTCTTCTTGAAACGACATGATGCCATTAGGCGACACAATAAAATGATCCAGCAGCACCACGTCCACCAACAGTAAGGCCTCGGCCAAGCGGCGCGTGAGCGTTAAGTCTGCGGTAGAAGGCTTAAGCCCGCCAGAAGGATGATTGTGCGCCACGATCAAGCCTGTGGCATGATGGTTTAAGGCGCGCTTCACCACTTCTCGGATGTAGACCATGTTTTGATTCACCGTGCCCTCACTCAGCACCTCGATGGCCACAATCTGATTTTGCTGGTTGAGAAACAGCGCCACAAACTGCTCAATTTTTAAATTGGCTAGGTGCAAGCGTAAATATTGCCTAACCTGCTCTGGCCCCTGCCACACGTCCACGGTTTTAAGCTCCTCCAGCAAAATGCGTTTGGCCACCTCTTTCACCACCGTAAACTGAGCAAAATTAGCCACCCCCAACCCCCGCTCAGAAGTAAATTCAACCAGCGGCAGCGCAAACAGCTGGCCTAAGGTTTGATGCTTTTGAATCAGCTCGCGCCCCAAGGCCACCGCACTGGTGCCCTTCACCCCCACGCGCAGCAAAATGGCCAGCAATTCTGCGTCACTCAAATGAGCCACGCCCTTTGCCAATAGCTTTTCACGCGGACGCTCTGCTTTTGGCCAAGATTTAATGCTCATATAACCCCCTTAATTTGCGATCACCACAACCATAATGGCCCCTTTCAGGCAGCGGCCTACTCTGCACGCTACCTCAGCAAGCCAAAACAATCATTACCTATATAGCATAACCTTGAGTACACAAGCATTTAAGACCACAAATACCACAAAAAAAACGATTCTGCCCCCTCAGACTCGTCCACTTTACTTTGTCCTAGATCATGGTTTTTAAACCTTGAAAATGCTCGCTTTTCTAACCCAAAAAACAAAATAAATCATTCATCTACTTATGATTATTCAAGAAAAATAAAACAGATCATACATTTTAGTGTTAGAATGGCCGACTTAACTTATTTCCCCCCATTTATTCAAAGTCAAAGCAATAAATAACATGAGCAAAAATATCCGTAACGTCGCCATTATCGCCCACGTCGATCATGGCAAAACGACTCTAGTCGATCAATTACTCCGTCAAGCAGGGACCTTCCGCGATCACCAACAGGTGACTGAACGCGTAATGGACAGCGGTGACATTGAAAAAGAACGTGGCATTACCATTTTGGCAAAAAATACTTCGGTTGATTACGAAGGCATCCACATCAACATCGTTGACACTCCAGGTCACGCTGACTTCGGTGGTGAAGTTGAGCGCGTGATGGGCATGGTTGACGGCGTGGTTTTGCTGGTTGACGCCCAAGAAGGCCCGATGCCACAAACCCGTTTTGTGACCAAAAAAGCCTTGGCCCTAGGCCTTCGCCCAATCGTGGTGATCAACAAAGTTGACCGCCCTGGCGCGCGTCCAGGCTGGGTTATTGACCAAACATTTGAACTATTCGACCAACTGGGTGCTTCTGACGAGCAGCTAGACTTCCCCATTATTTACGCATCAGGCCTAAACGGCTTTGCTAAATTGGAAGAAGACGACGAGTCTAGCGACATGCGTCCCTTGTTCGAAACCATCATTGCCCACACGCCAGAGCCAACCGGTTCTGCCGACGCGCCTTTGCAGTTGCAAATTTCTGCGCTTGATTATTCTACGTACACTGGCCGCCTAGGCATTGGCCGCGTATTGAATGGCCGCATTAAATCTGGCCAAGCCGTGGCCATTATGGAACACGACAAGCAAATTGCGACTGGCCGCATCAACCAAGTTTTAGGCATTCAAGGCCTAGAGCGCGTTGAAGTAGCTGAAGCCCAAGCCGGTGACATCATCATCGTGTCTGGCATCGACGAAATCGGCATCGGGGTGACCATTTGCGACAAAGAAAACCCAGTGGGCGTGCCCATGCTGACCGTTGACGAACCGACCCTAACCATGGACTTTATGGTGAACACTTCACCATTGGCCGGTACTGAAGGTAAGTTTGTGACCAGTCGTCAAATTCGTGACCGCTTGCACAAAGAACTATTGACCAACGTGGCTTTGAAAGTTGAAGACACAGAAGACGCAGACATTTTCCGCGTATCGGGTCGTGGTGAGTTGCACTTGACCATTCTATTGGAAAGCATGCGTCGTGAAGGCTTTGAGCTAGCCGTCGCCAAACCACGCGTAGTGTTCCGTGAAATCGACGGTCAAAAATGTGAGCCTTACGAAAACCTAACCGTTGACGTAGAAGACAGCAACCAAGGCGCGATCATGGAAGAACTAGGCCGTCGTCGTGGCGAATTGGTTAACATGGAAAGCGACGGCAAGGGCCGTACTCGTCTTGAGTACCACATCCCTGCCCGTGGCCTAATTGGCTTCCAAGGCGAATTCATGACCTTAACGCGCGGTGTTGGCCTAATGGCGCACGTGTTTGATGACTACGCACCGGTTAAAGCCGACATGCCTGGCCGTCACAACGGCGTATTGATCTCTCAAGAAGCCGGCGAAGCCGTGGCCTACGCGATCTGGAACTTGGAAGACCGTGGCCGTATGTTCATTAGCCCAGGCGACAAGCTATACGAAGGCATGGTCATCGGCATTCACAGCCGCGACAACGACCTGATCGTGAACCCGCTAAAAGGTAAAAAACTAACCAACGTTCGTGCCAGCGGCACCGACGAAGCGGTTCGTTTGACTACCCCGATCAAGCTGACCTTGGAAAGCGCCGTAGAGTTTATTGCCGACGACGAACTAGTGGAATTAACCCCACAAAGCATTCGTTTGCGTAAACGCTACCTGCAAGAACACGAACGTCGTAAACACTTCAAAAAATTGGATTAATCACGACGCTTGACGATAAAGCAGCCTACGGGCTGCTTTTTTTTGGTTTAGTGCTTTATAATCAAGACATCTAAGCCCATCGCCCATCGCGATATTAGGCTATGCATCCCTCACTTAAGGATTGCCCTATGAACAAAAAATTACTGGCTGCCGCCGTGGTCCTCGCCAGCCTAAGCCTGCCCGTGCAGGCCGCCAACGTGTCCATCAGCTGCTACGAAAACTTAGATTTAGACAGCCTCAAGACCGACCTTTACCTAGTAAACCTAGACGTTGTGGCCCCAAAGGACGCCCAATACGACCTATGCTTTAGCGTTGAACGCGGCAAGCTCACCATTACCGAGCCGCGCCGCAGCAACATCAGCATGGGCTATGGCTATGGCCGCCGCGGCCGTCACGGCGGTTTTGGCGGCATAGGCTACGACCCCTTTTGGGACAGCTACGAAACCCGTACCTACGAACAAAACTACGTCAACCTCAGCATTAAAGACCCACAGGGCCGCCCCGTTTGGCAAGGCCGTGAAGTGGTCGACAGCCAAAATAAAATCGAACAGGCCGCCCGCACTCTGCTCGGCCAAATTCCACAGCGCATCAGCAGCGGCGAATAACCTTACAAAACACGCCTGTCCAGCTACGCCTCACCCAAGCTGGACAAAGCGCAGCCTACCCACAGCCCTAGGCCATCACATCCTTCTAAAGCCAAGGCCACGTGGGTCGCGACCCACCCTACGAAAACGCGGGAGGCCTCAGCCCACCATCGCCCACTCGCCTACTGCGTGAGCACCGGCACCAGACTGGCCAGCCCATCGTCGCCCACGGCCTGCAATTCAAATACCTCAACCACGCAACGCTGGCCGTCGGCATAGGTCGCCACCTCATAGTCGCGGCCCGCCAGCGGTGTAAACGTCACTTCAGGGCTTCGACAGCTGGCCTGCCGAGTCACCGTCCTTACGCCCGTCACCCGGTCATTATGGCTATTGCTCAAGCCTATAAACGCGTTATTAACCGTGACGGCCCGATTAGCCGGCACAATAAACTCTTTATAAAATGCCTTCGACAAAATACCGCTCATTTGCCTCACACTCTGCGTATTCAGCGTCGGCGCCATGCCAATACTGTGGTGATCAACCAAGCCCAGCATCGAACCAAAGGCTTCGCCCACGCCCCCACCCACGTTCACCTTGATGCGGCGCAGCTGCCCCTCTTCGCCCACCGTCACCGTCATCACCGAAGGCTTACCATTTTGGCCAAATAACCGTACCCTAGCGTCATCCGTTGCCTGATACTCTTGGTTCAAGCCCGGCCCAGAAGTACTGCCACAAGCGGCCAACCCCATACAAATGAAGCCGATCCCTACATGGTGTCTTATCACGCTTTGTTCCTCTGGTCATTAAGTTGATGCCACATGGCAAATCAAGCCATTAGCATACCAGCACACAGTCGCACAGGCATAAAAAAACAGCCTTACGGCTGCCCCTGCACCACAAAAATCAATAACTTAAGCCGACACAGCGGTACACAGCTCGATTAAAATACCCTCTGGCGTGCGCACATAGGCAACCGTTTGCCCCCATGGCTTGAGCACCGGCACCAACACCGCTACGGCTCCTGCGGCCAAGGCACGCTCATAAGCCACCGTCACGTCCTCGGTTACAAACGCCAGCTCCATACCCAAAGGCTTTTCGGACTCATGTGCAAACACACAGCCACCGGCCACCAGCTCATTGGCCGCCTCTAGGTTGGCAAAAGCCAAAACCGTGGCACCCGTCTCTAATTCTGCATAGGTTAACGACTCATGCACAAACCGACGCTTTAGGCCCAAGGCCTGTTCAAAAAACTCAATGCTGGCCACAACGTCTGGCACATACACGATGGCATAAGCTAATTTCATCAAGACTCATTCAGTGTAAAATAAAAAGACAGCGTAACAGGTTTTTACCGCCCCGAGATCATTTTAATCCGCTGCCACACCCCAAACCCAAAAGGGCACGTCAACATGCTGATTCATCCCGCTCAAAAAAACCACACGGCAAGCATCTTACGCCTGTACCAACAGCTCACCAGCACCATGGCTGCACTGCAACCCACCTATTTTAAGGCCGCCTGCCAAGACCCTGAATTTATCCACAACATGATAGAGGCCAACAACGCCACCATCCTGGTGGCCGTGCAGCAGCAACGGGTGGTTGGCTTTGCCATGCTACAACAACAGGCCACGCCACCCTATCCCATGTTCGTCAATCATCAGTACGCTTTTTTACTGGACTTGATCGTCGATCAAAACAGCCGTGGCCAAGGCATCGCCACCCAGCTGCTAGACGCCTGCAAGACGTGGACCACCGATCGACAGCTCGCCTACCTAGAGCTGAACGTATTGGCCAACAACCTAGCGGCACTTAAGCTCTACCAACAGCAAGACTTTCATGCCAAAATGCACAGCCTTGTTTGGACACCAGAAAATAAATAGATTCAAACGCTTGCGGGCAATCCTTGCTAATACCTGAATCGAAAAGACAATGTAAAACCCCTAACACTTTAACAATATTCGGGGTTTTATTGTGCTGCGAAAGGAGAGGCTAGAACGCTTACGAGCAGCCTCGCTGATAACTGAATCGAAACGATAAATGCAAAAAAGCCGAACACTCACGTGTCCGGTTTTTTTAGAATTGGTGCGAAAGGAGAGACTAGAACGCTTACGAGCAGCCTTGCTGATAACTGAATCGAAACGATAAATGCAAAAAAGCCGAACACTCACGTGTCCGGTTTTTTTAGAATTGGTGCGAAAGGAGAGACTCGAACTCTCACGGGTCGCCCCGCTGAAACCTGAATCCAGTGCGTCTACCAATTCCGCCACTTTCGCATCTCAGCAAGATCAATTAATCCCACCAAGGGAAAGAATTATAAGGAAACCGACCCCGTTTAGCAAGCCCCCAAACCACAAATAGCAGTAAAAAACACCCACCCTTCCCACAAAAAATACGACTTTTCTTGCTCTTCAATCAATACCAAGCAATTACATATCCGAGTTTTTAGAGCCAGCATAAAAAGAACGACGCACACGCACTGATGCCCGAATCAAAACAGCAAATGCAAAATCCCGAACACTTTAGACGTATTCGGGATTTTAGAATTGGTGCGAAAGGAGAGACTCGAACTCTCACGGGTCGCCCCGCTGGAACCTAAATCCAGTGCGTCTACCAATTTCGCCACTTTCGCTTTTCAACTAAGCGCATCCGCCTAACTGAGGAAAAGAATTATAAGATAAGACAACCCTTCTTAGCAAGCCCATTTACACCTTAAACCCACTCAAATCATCAAATAACAGCCCTAACTGGCTTTATGCTCAACCTCTTTCGCCAAAACAAAGCACAACACCCTTAAAACCCACACACTCGACCATACCTGAATCGAAACCGTCAATGTAAAAAAGCCGAAGACCCTCGTGTCCGGATTTTTTAGAATTGGTGCGAAAGGAAAGGCTAGAACGCTTGCGGGCAGCCCCGCTGATACCTGAATCGAAAACGTCAATGTAAAAAAGCCGAAGACCCTCGTGTCCGGATTTTTTAGAATTGGTGCGAAAGGAAAGGCTAGAACGCTTGCGGGCAGCCCCGCTGATACCTGAATCGAAAACGTGAATGTAAAAAAGCCGAACACTTTCGTGTTCGGCTTTTTTAGAATTGGTGCGAA
This sequence comes from Neisseriaceae bacterium, assembly GCA_017991555.1. Classification (GTDB taxonomy): domain Bacteria; phylum Pseudomonadota; class Gammaproteobacteria; order Burkholderiales; family Neisseriaceae; genus JAGNPU01. Next base: position 103,304 of record JAGOQM010000007.1, on the reverse strand, counting down.
AGGAGAGACTCGAACTCTCACGGGTCGCCCCGCTGGAACCTAAATCCAGTGCGTCTACCAATTTCGCCACTTTCGCTTTTCAACTAAGCGTATTCGCCTAACTGAGGAAACGAATTATAGGCAAAGACGCCTGTCTTAGCAAGCCCCTTTAGCATTATTTTTAACCACAACGCCGCTGCAAGGCATTTAACCATGGTAAATCAAGCCACTATTCATTAAAAATTATTTCATCAATCATCCTTCAAGCCACTCATTACACCCACTTTAAAGCCGCAAGCCACAACGGCAAAACACCCTAGCCCTACTCGCGCCCATTTTCAAGACAACCACGACGCCATTTTCTGACTATTTTTTCAGCGCCTACTCCCATCATGCATGGTTTTCTATTAGAATAGGGGTTCTGATTATTTAATCCTATTTGATATTGATACGCTATGAAATGTCCATTTTGTGCCCATACTGAAACACAGGTGGTCGATTCTCGTTTAATCGAAGAGACCAACAGCGTGCGTCGTCGCCGACGCTGCGCGGTGTGCGACAAACGCTTTAACACGTTTGAAACGGCTGAGGTGCGCCTGCCCAATATCATCAAAAGCACCGGTCAACGCACTGAATTTGACCCACAAAAACTGCAAACCAGCTTTGAGCGCGCGCTGCACAAGCGGCCCGTTTCCACTCATTTGGTTGATGAAGCCGTGGCGCGCATTATTCAACAGCTGCTACAGCTGGGTGAACGCGAAGTGACTTCACGCGCTTTAGGTGAAATGGTCATGGCCGAGCTGGCCAAGCTCGACAAGGTGGCTTACGTTCGTTTTGCCTCCGTTTACCGTAGTTTTGCCGACGTCGATGAGTTCACCCACACCATTGCCACGCTTGGTCAAGAAAGCAAATAAACCCAGACGATTCTCACGACAAGCGCACTTTTCAGTGCGCTTGTCGTCTAATATAGGATCATCACTTTTTAGAAAGTACTCTCTTGTCTGATTCTATTGCCCCACCTGATGCCTCGCCCTTCAGCCTATTCGACCAACAAATGATGTGTCGCGCCCTACACCTGGCTGAAAAAGGCAGGAACAGCACCAGCCCCAACCCACGCGTTGGCTGTGTCATCAGTAAAGATGAGCAAATCATTGGTGAAGGCTTTCACCTTCAGGCAGGCACGCCGCACGCCGAAGTCCATGCCCTCGCCCAGGCCGGCGAAGCCGCGGCAGGCGCCACCGCCTACGTTACCTTAGAGCCTTGTAGCCATTACGGCCGTACGCCGCCCTGTGCCCAAGCGCTGATTGACGCGAAGGTCAGTCGCGTGGTCATGGCTCAGCTCGACCCAAATCCTTTGGTGGCCGGCAATGGCCAAAAAATGCTGGCTCAGGCTGGCATAGACACTCAGGTCGGCCTATTAGAAGAAGACGCGCGCGCGCTCAACCGCGGGTTTTTATCGCGCATCGAGCGCCAACGCCCATTTATTTTCTTAAAGTGTGCGGCCAGCTTGGATGGCAAAACCGCACTCAACAACGGCGCCAGCCAGTGGATCACCGGCCCCGAGGCGCGCCAAGAGGTACAGCTTCTACGCGCCCAAAGCTGTGCCGTCCTCACCGGCGTAGGCACCGTCCTGGCCGACGACCCTCGCCTCAATGTGCGGACGCTGGAAACCCTACGCCAGCCCACTCGGGTGGTTTTGGACACCCACTTGCGCACGCCGCTGACGGCGCACATTGTGGACACCACCCAGGCGCCGACCTTAATCATGACCGCCATCACCGATCCTGCCCAACACCAGCCCTACATAGACCACGGGGTACAAGTGGTCATGGTGGCGCAACAAGGCGATCATTTAGACCTGCTGGACGCTGTCACCAAGCTGGCGGCGCTGGGCATCGGCGAACTCATGATCGAAGCCGGCAACGGCCTCAACGGTGCCTTTTTACAAGCCAACCTAGTCGATGAAATCGTGCTGTTTCAGGCACCTAAAATTTTGGGTCATCACGCTCAAGGCTTATTTTCACTACCCGAAGCCACCGAACTGGCTACCTGCAGCCAGTGGGTCAGCCAAAGCCTGACCCTCGTCGGCGCCGACAGTAAATGGGTGTTACACCCACAGCCGCCCTCGGCGCTTTAAAACGAGGCCCATCACCCTGCCCGAATCCTGTTGATTCGGGCTTTTTAATGCCGCACCGGGTTGATTGCACGCAAGCGATCCCTAGGTGATAATGACCCATTGCTGCCAACCCTATATGTCGATCGCCCATGCTTTATTTACACCAATCTAATCGCCTTGAAAACCTAGCCCACACGTTTACGGCGTTTCAGAAAAACCAACCCTTAAGCAATCCGTTTGCCAAAGAGCAAATCGTGGTGCAAAGCCGAGGCATGGGTCGTTACTTGCACGTTTTTTTGGCTCAGGAGACTGGCATCGCGGCCAACCTTCGGCTGACCCTACCGGCCAGCTTTAGCTGGCAGCTGATGGTGTCGGTTTTACCCGGCCTCCAGCCCAATAGCCCTTTTGCCACCGAAGCCATGGCCTGGCGACTGTTTGGCTACTTTCAAACCCACCTACACCCTGATGCCACCAGCGTGGCGCCGGTTTTTGAGCCCTTACGCCACTATTTAGCCTTGGGTGAAGAGGCCGCATTTGAGCTGGCCAACAAGCTGGCGGATATTTTTGACCAATACCTAGTGTATCGACCGCAGTGGATTCAAGCATGGGAAGCCGGCCAACTCAACGACCTGGGCGAACACGAACCGTGGCAGGCCAAGCTGTGGCAATACCTAAGCGAGCATCCGGCACCGCATCGGGTGCGCATGTGGGATCAACTATTGGCGGCCCTACCGCAGGCCAAGGCCGAAGGCCGGCTGCCGGAACGCATCAATATTTTTGGCATCGCCACTTTGGCGCCGATGTACATTGAGTTATTCAACCAGCTGGCCCAATACATCGACGTTCATTTGTTCGCGCTCAACCCGAGTGAAGAACACTGGGGCCACGTGATTGAGCCCGCCATGATTTTACAACTGGCACCAGAACAGCAAACCCTGTCTGAAACCGGCCACCCGCTGTTGGCCTCTCTGGGCAAACAGGGGCGCGATTTCTTTGATGCCCTCGCCGTGGACATGGCCGTAGGCCACGACATCGACGTATTTGAAGAGGAGGCTCACGGCAGCCTGCTACAACAGCTGCAAAGCGACCTCTTGCACTTACGCCTGCCTGATGCCAGCCACAACGCACGATTACACGATGGATCGATTCAAATTCACAGCGCCCACAGCCCGCTGCGTGAGTTGCAAATCCTCAAAAATCAGCTGCTGGCATTGCTGGCTGAAGACCCAAGCCTCAGCTATCAAGACATTGCGGTACTGACGCCCAACATTGATGCCTATGCGCCGTTTATTGAGGCCCTATTTGGTCAGCACGATGGGCAACCCTACCTGCCCTTCACCCTAACCGACACCAAAATCCTCAGCAGCCATCCCTTTTTATTCGCCTTTGCGGCGCTCTTAGACCTTTTAGATGGCCGTTTCGAGTTAGATCAGGTACTGGCCTTGCTTGATGCCGAACCGCTGCGCCGACGCTTTGAGCTGGGCGAGCGGGACATCGACATCATTCGCCAACACATTACCCAAATGAACATCCACTGGGGTTTAGATGAATCCATGCGCCGCCAATACGGTGGCCAAGACGATGCTTTTACGTGGGCGCAAGGCTTGGAGCGGCTGATTTTGGGCTTTATGCTGCCACATCGCCACAGCAACGGCGAACCGCTGCTGTGGGCCAACAAAGCCCCCAGCGGCCTTAGCCATCAGCACATGACGGTCTTGGCCCAGTTCAGTACGCTGCTGCGCACGCTGGGCGCCATTCACCAAGCCTGGCAGCAGCCAGCCAGCATGGACGACTGGTGGCAGCGCATTCAGGACAGCATTCAAGCCTTATTCTTATTCAACGACGATGACCAAACCGCCGACGGCCACCTCCAACAAAGCCTACAGGCCTTGATTGAAAGCGTGCACCTAGCCCAAAGCCACGAGCTGACGGTGGGCTTCCCCATTGTCAAAGCACACATTTTGCGCTATCTAGACAGTAAAAATGACGCCAGCTTTTTGCGCGGCGGCATTACCTTTTGTAGTATGGTGCCCATGCGTAGCCTGCCGTTTAAAGTGCTGTGCCTGATTGGCCTCAACGACGGTGAGTTTCCTCGTGACGAAAAGGCCGACAGCTTCGACCTGATTGCCGCTCACCCCAAAAAAGGCGACCGTTCGCGCCGCAACGATGACCAATACCTGTTTTTAGAGGCGCTCATGAGCGCCAGACAGGTTTTGTATTTATCCTACGTCGGCCGCAGCATTAAAAACAACGACCCACTGCCCCCTTCAACCTTGGTGAGCGAACTCATCGACACCGTCGCCAATATGACCGGGCAGCTGCCGCAAATCCTGCACGACACGTGGGTCATTGCCCATCCGCTACAGCCTTTTTCAAAAAGTTACTTTAACGCCAGTAACCCACGCCTGTTCAGCTACGATGAAGGCTTGGCTCAAGCACTAAACCAACCCAGTAGCGAGCCGAAACCCTTTTTAAGCGACCTTGACCTCCCAACCACGGCCGCGCCGCAACTGGCGCTGGCCGACCTGCTCAGCTTCTGGCGCAACCCAGTGCGGGCCTGGCTCAATCAAACCTTGGGCCTACACCCAACCTACTGGGCCAAAGAGCAAACGCCTCACGAGCCCTTTGCCCTAGATGCTGGCCAGCAGGCGCGCATCCATCAAGCCTTTTTACAAGCCAAGCTGGCCCACCATGATTACGCCGACACCAGCACCTACCTTCAGGCCATCGACGCGCTGCCCGTGGGTGAGCTAGGCGCTTTAATCAACGATGCCGCCCAAACCAGCATCAAAAAGCTCACCCTACCCGACGCGGTCCTCAGCCCTAAGCTGCCGCACACGCCCATTCAGATTCGCGTCAGAGACACCCTCATCAGCGGCTATCTGGGTGAACTGCATCAATCGGGCCAGGTATTTTTAGCCGCACAAAGCATGCACGCGCCGATGCGGGTCAACCAGCTATTACAGCACGTTTTGTTTAATGCGGCGCGCCCAGAAGGGCCAGACAGCTATGAAACCCACGTTTTTTACATGGACAAAGAAGGCCACAGCGTGACCCAAACCTATGCGGCCTTCCCCCAAATACAGGCGCTGAACCTTTTAGAACAATGGCTGGCCTATTACCAAACCGGCCTCACCCGGCCACTGCCGTTTTTTGCCAGAACCACCTTGGCCACGGCCGAAGCCTATTGGGAAGCACTGCAAAAAACCGACAGTGAAACCCAAGCACAAGAGCAGGCGCTCAAAACCGCCTACCTACGCTTCATCGGCAACCACCACAGCCCCGGTCAGCAGCAAGACCAAGAAATCGGCATGGTGTTTGCGGGCGTAGACCCCATTGAGCACCCTGAATTTATGCGCCTAGTCACTGACTTACTGGTGCCCGTATTGACGTTAGGACAACACTGATGAGCTTCAACACGCCCGCACCCTACCAACCCTTCGACCCCCTTACGGTGCCGATAGAAGGGGTTAATCTGGTTGAAGCCAGCGCCGGCACCGGCAAAACCTGGAGCATTGCGGCCCTTTATTTACGCCTGGTGCTACAGCAACGCCTGCCGGTGGCCAGCATTTTGGTCGTGACCTACACCCGAGCGGCCACGGCCGAGCTCAAAAGCCGGCTGCGCGCCCGCCTCAATGAAGCGCTGTATTACTTAGAAGCGCGGCTCAGCGACGAGCAGGTGGATGACTTTTTAGTGACCCTCTTAGGCCAGCTCGAAGAACCCGTGGCGCAGCAAATTTTACGCCTCAAGGCCGCCATCAGCCAGTTCGACAACGCCGCCATTTACACCATTCACGGCTTTTGCCAGCGGGTGTTAAAAGACAGCGCCTTTGTCTGCGCCAGTCCCTTTCAAGTCAACCTAGTACAAGAGCAAGACGACATCTTGCTCCGCCTAGCGGAAGACTTTTGGCGTGGCCACGTTAGCCACGATGCCCTTTGGGCTCGCTTGGTGTATCAGCACAGCCTCGACCCGCAGGCGTTATTAATGGCGGTCAAACCACACCTAAGCAAGCCCTACTTGGTGACAGAAACGCCCGACAGCACCCTCACCGAGGCGATTGACACCTTACAGGCAAAATGGCTGGCGCTCAGCGAGGCCGACATCAACGCCATGGCCGATCAATTTTGGGCCATTCACGCCTGCCTTAACGGCAACAAATACCGCAAAACCACTTTCGAAGCGGTGTTCCAACGGCTACTGCGCGCGAAACAGGACAATCAGGTCACACTGCTCCTTGAGCAACAGGCACAGCTACTCAAGCTGGACGAAGAAACCCTATTGGCCGGTGCCAAAAAAGGCATGGCCGATCAGCTTCAAAACCTGACCGCCTTTGCCCCTTTGCGCCCACTGCTGCAGGCCTTAGATCAGTACCAAAGCGCCATCGCTGCTGAACTGACCCGCCTCAAACTGGCTTTTTTGACGTTTCTGAACGAGGGCATGCAGGCTTACAACCGCACCCATCAGCAGCGCCGTTTTGACGACCTTTTGCTCGATCTGGGTCAGGCCATCAACCACCCTAACCAAGGCGAAGCCTTGGCCGCCAGCATGGCCAAAGAATGGCAGGTGGCCCTGATTGATGAGTTTCAAGACACCGACCCCATTCAATACGATATTTTCCAGCAGGCCTTTGTGGCCAACCAGCGGCCACTGTTCTTGGTGGGTGACCCGAAGCAAGCCATTTACAAATTCCGCGGCGCCGATATTTTTGCCTATTTGGACGCGGCCAAGTCGGCCGACCATCGCTACACCTTGGCCACCAACTTTCGCAGCCATGCGGCTTTGGTGGACGGCATTGGCCAACTGTTTACCCGCCACCCCCAGCCTTTCTTGCTGCCGTACATTACCTATAATGAAGTGAAGGCCGATCGCGCCGAACCGGTCGTGTCCCCCTACGACACGCCCATTCAAACCTATGCCTTAAACCTCGCCTCGGATGAAAAACCCAACCTGACCAAAGACGTGGCCCGCGCCCGTTCGGCCGACTTTTGCGCGCAAGACATTGCCGATAAGCTGGCAGCGGCCGCAATCGGCCACTATCGACTGGGCGCCACGCCGCTACAGGCCGGTGACATTGCCGTTTTGGTGAGCACCCACAACCAAGGCAAGCAAATTGCCCAAGCGCTTCGCGCCAGAGACGTTGATTCGGTGTCGCTGAGCCAAGAATCGGTGTTTGCCAGCCACGAAGCCAAGGCCATCTACGAACTGCTGGCCTGGTGGCTTAACCCCACCAAAAACACCGCCATGCGACTGGTGCTGGCCAACCTATTTTTTGGCTACACCGCCGAGGCCATTCACGCCCTGAATCAGGACGAAGCCCGAGCCCTGATGCTGATCGAAGAAGCACAGGCCGCCCACGAGCTATGGCAACGTAAAGGCGTGTTTTATGCCTATCAACACTTTGTGTCGCGCCACCAAATACCGGCGCGCTTGCTCAGCCAAAAGCAAGATCGCAGCCTGACCAACCTCACCCAGCTGATGGAGCTTTTGTCTGAAGAAGCGCCCAAGCACTTTAGCGTGCATGGCCTACATGAATGGCTACAGCAGCAAATCATCGCCGCCCACGAAGGCAAAGCCCGCTCTGAGGCCGCGCAGCTGCGCCTAGAGAGCGATGAACACCTGGTCAAGATCATCACCATCCATGCGTCCAAGGGCCTACAATACCCTTTGGTGTACTGCCCCTACCTGTGGGATGCAAAATCGCCCAGCCGCCAGCAGCAGGCGTTTTACAGCCTGCACCATGCGCAAAAAGGCACCTTGCTGCTCACCGAAGAACAGGTCAGCGACGCTGACCGCGAACAGGTACTCATGGAGCAGCAGGCCGAACAGCTACGCCTGCTGTATGTGGCCCTCACCCGTGCCAAAGAGCTGCTGGTGATCAACCTAGGCAACCAGGAAACCGCCGAACACAGCGCCCTCCAATACTTACTGTCGCAGCAGCCCTTAAACTTCGACACAGAAGGCCATTACTTTAAGCTCATGCCCACGCCACGGGCAGAGGCCACCCTTGTGCCTCAGGGCACCGACGGCCAACACTACACCGCCCGTCACTACGCGGCCAGCGCGCGGCCCTTTGTGTTACACACCAGCTTTTCCAGCCTCAGCCGCCACACTCAAGTGGCCGCTAACCAAGATGAAGTCATGCCTCAGCTAGACCCTGCCGAACACAGCACCCTGGCCGTGGCCGCCACCGCAGACATCGACTTAGACACGCCCACCTCGTTTACCTTTCCCAAAGGCGCCCACGCTGGCGTGTGCTTGCACAGCCTGCTAGAACATTATGACTTTCGCTTGGCCGCTGCCGAGCAACCCAATATCGACACCCTGCGCGACATTCTGGCGCAAAGCGGCTTTGCCTCAGAATGGTATGAGCCATTAATGCCAATGTTAGACGCCACCAGTCACGCTCAACTGAACGTGCAGCAGCACAGCCAGCTGTGCCAAGTCGATCCAGCCAAGCGGCTGGATGAACTGAGCTTTTTATTCTCGGCCACGGGCTTTAACCTCAGCCAGCTCAAGCACACTCTGCGCCAAAGCCAGTTTGGCCTCCCCACGGCCATGCATCAGGCCATCGACGCGCTAACTTTTAAAGAAGTCAACGGCTACATCAATGGCTTTATTGACCTCATCTGCCAAGACCAACTGGGGGCGGTGTACGTCATCGACTATAAGTCGAATCACTTAGGCTATCACAGCGACGACTACACGCCGGAGGCTTTGGTTGGGGCCATGGCCGAACACCATTATTACTTACAGGCCATGCTGTATGCGGTGGCCACTCGCCGCTATTTCCGTAGCCGCCAGCAGCCACTGCCAACGATCCACATTCGTTATTTATTCCTACGCGGCCTGCTGCCCGACAGCCAAAACGGCATTTGGTCTTGGGATTTAGACGAGGATCTATTAGATCAGCTAGAAGCCTGCTTTCATTAGCCTCTTTACGTACCCCCCTCACCGTTGCCGAAACGGCCATAAAAAAACCCCATTAAGCAAAGCTTAATGGGGGGTTAATGATTAAATCAGACTAACGTCTAGGCTGATTTTTTGGCCGGCGGCACAAAGTCATGGGCCATAAAGGACGTCAACGAGTCATCCATGATTTCCAACCAAGGCTTAGGCAAGGCATAGGCCATGGTGCCGGTCACGGTCGAACGATAGCAACGGTTGCGGAACCCCATGATGTCTTCTTGCTTATGGCGTAGCCATTGCTTGAACAGCTCGCCTTGGGCTTCAACATGAAACTCGGGGTAATCGGTTTGTTGCCATAAATCCTTAATGTAGGCCGCTTGAAAGTCGATGTGTTCATCATCGGTGGCGGTGGCTTCATATTTAGCGACCCAAGCCTGCTCATCCGCCTCGCGCGCTGCTGCATCAGGCAACGGCAAGCGACCACACATCACATCGCGAGCAAACCAGGCTTGGGTATCAAACATATTAAAGGTAAAGTATTGGTCTTGCATGCCCAAATACATCAACTTAGGCTGACTTTGTAAGAAAATGCCCTTGTACAGTTTTTTAGGATAGAGGCAGTTTTCTGTCTGTAAGCGTAAGTGGTCAGGTAAGAATGGGAACGAAAATTGATAGCCCGTACAAAACACGATGGCGTCTACTTCGGTGCTGCTGCCATCAATAAAGTGAGCGGTTTTGCCATTCATCCGCGACAATTGTGGCCGTTCTTCAAACCCTTTAGGCCAATCAAAGCCCAAAGGCTTGCTGCGATAGCTGTACACGATTGATTGGGCGCCATACTTGTAGCATTGTGAACCAATGTCTTCTGCTGAGTAGCTACTGCCCACCAGCAACAGACGTTTGCCCTTAAATTCCTGCGCGTCTCTAAAGTCATGTGCATGCATCACGCGGCCAGGGAAACGGCCCAAGCCTGCCACTTCAGGATAGTATGGGGTTGAGAAGTGGCCCGTTGCCACGACCACATAGTCAAACGTTTCGGTGACCAGCTCATCCTTCGTGTGGTCCATCACCGTCACCGTAAAGGTCTCGGTTTCGGCCGAGTAGTCGACCCAGCGCACGGCGGTGTTAAAGCGAATGTATTGGCGAATGTTATTTTTTTCGACCCGTCCAACAATGTAATCTTTCAGTACGGCCCGAGGCAAATAAGACGGCATCGGCTGTTGGAAATGATCGTCAAACGAATAGTCAGCAAACTCTAAGCCTTCTTTAGGGCCATTCGACCACAGATAGCGATACATGCTGCCATGGACGGGTTCGCCATGACGGTCTAGACCGGTTTCCCAGTTATAGCGCCATAACCCACCCCAATCGGCCTGTTTTTCAAAACAAACAATGTCAGGGATGTCATGTCCTTGGTCTCGCATCGAGGCAAATGCCCTTAATTGTGCCAAACCGCTGGGGCCGGCACCTAAAATAGCGACTCTTTTTTTCAAATTGATCTCCTTTTAACACTAAAGCGCTCTTTACCTTACCGAAAAAAAAATTTATTAACAATGTTGCCAAACCACGCCATACATGTTAATCCCCATACTTTTCAATTACCTATACGATTACAAAATATGACAAAAAAATAACCCTATCAATGCGCTATTTAGGCTTTTTGAAGTCCGATAATTAAGTGCCCAATCCAAGGTGGTTCTGAGCCGGCTCACGCACTCATTCTGCCCGCGCCCAGAACCGCAGCGATCGCGCAACGGCCCCTATGCTGCCTAGCCTAGCGGCTTTTTAGGGCGTCGCCCCAAAGCCGCGCCCACAGCGCCACCAGCAAACCTTAAGCAGGCCGCTGCTTTAAGGCCTATTCCGGCCCATTCGTCCGCCCATCCGATTAACTCATAACGGCCCTTAAAAGGGCATAAAAATCCTTAATTTCGATTGCTAATGACTATCATGATTAAAAAATCAAACAAAATATACAATCAACAAACCCAATTTATTTAAAACAATCGGGCTGAAGTACACGCTAAAAACAAAAAAAACGACCCTAAAGGCCGTTTTTTCATCATTCAATCACGCTTATTGAAGCTGCTTAAGGTCGCGATGCCACCGTTGAATCAAGGTAGGCCTGGTCTTCAGACACGATAAACCCATAAGCCATCGCCAATTCGGTTAAACGATTTTGACCATAAGCGTGGCCGCTGTTCATGTCGGTGTGCAACAAAATGGGCGCACGCCCCTGCTGATGGCGCTTCAGCTTGGCCACCCACTTCGCTTGCTCCCAATACGGTACCTGCGTGTCAAAGCGCCCCGAAGTCACCAACAGAGCTGGGTAGGCCTGTTTCTTTACCTGCTCATACGGCGCATAGCTGCGAATATAAGCGCCATACTCTGGCTGATTAGGGTTCCCCCATTCTGAATATTCTTGCTTGGTCAGCGGCAAGGTGTCGTCCAACAGCGTATTCAAGACGTCCACAAAGGGGCGCTGCGCCACGATGGCCCGATAGCGCTCTGGCGCTTCATTGGCGATCACCCCCATCACCAAGCCCCCAGCACTTTCCCCCATCGCATAGGTGCGTTTAGGGTCGCCCAAACCAGCCGCCTGTAGGCCAATGGTCGCCTGAACGAAATCGGTAAAGCTTTGTTTTTTATGCAAGCCCTTACCCCCTTCATGCCAGCCCTTACCCAACTCGCCGCCGCCGCGCACGTGCACGATTGCGTACACAAAGCCACGGTCTAGAAAGCTTAAACGGTTGGCGCTAAAACGTGGCGCCATATTGCTGCCATAGGCGCCATAAGCATACACAATCAACGGATTCTTACCCGCTTGAAACAGGCTTTTTTTATACACCAACGTCACCGGCACCTTAACGCCATCAGCACTGTCTAGCCATAAATAATCGCTGACGTAATCTGCCGCGACATACCCTTTTACCCCCTTATCCGAAATAACCTTGGTTTCGCCATTGTCTAAATTTAACGCCGCGATGCGGCTAGGCGTGGTTAACGAGGTGTACTGATAGCGCAGCTCATTGTTCTTTTGAGTATGGCTGGTTTTTAACTCAATCAAATAGTTAGGGTCGTTAAAGGCCAGGCGAGTCGCCTTGCCGCTGTGACGATGAATCTTGGTCAAAATCGGCCGCCCTTGATCGCGCGTCAACACCACCCACCAATTTTTAAGCACCACATAGTCTTCAACCTCGCCCAAGCCGACACTGAGGTTGCGCCAAGGCCCCTTCACGCTTTGAGTCGCATACAGGGCAAACTGACCGTCGCGGTTGCTGTGAATGTAAAAGTCAGCACCCAAATGGGCCAAATAATATTCCACCCCATCCTGCCGTGGTTGAAACAGCTGCGCCGAAGCCTGCTCACTGGGCAGCGCTCGATCGATCAGCAAGCTTTGTGAGGCGGTCGCACCGGAATCATTAATCACCAGATAGGCGTCTGAGGTGGTGAGGTATAGCCCAATGTTATGGTGATCGTTCATGGCTTCATACACCAAGGCGTCGTCGCTGCTGGGCGTGCCCAAACGATGGCGGTAAACCTGATAGGGCCGAAGGGTTTCGGCTTCGTTCTTCACGTAATACACCCAGTCACCGTCACGAGAAAAATAGGCTTGACCGTTGGTGTTGGGGATTTGATCAGCCAAGGGCTTTTGGGTTTTAACGTCGTAAAAACTCAGGGTGTAAGCGCGCGTGCCCACTCGATCTTCACCGATGGCCAACACCGCGCCTTGCGCATTCAAGCGCGCCTGGCCCGCGGCGTAATACGTCCCTTTCGTCACCTCTGGCGCATACACCGGCTGCCATGAGGCTTTTTTAGCGTTCAGCGGCTTGATTTTATAAGCCTTCTGCGCACTGCGTGGCCCCCCTACTGGACAGCTTTGTAGCTGGTAGGCTCCGCTGTCAAACACGTCACAATCTTGCGCCTGAGGTGGGCTAACCTGGGCCTGCATTTCGCCTAAAATGGTTTGATACATCCCCTCATGCTGCTGAAAATAAGCCTGGGTCAGCTGGTTCTCTTGGGCTAAGTAATCGGCAACGGGGGCGCTTAACGTCTCGCCTTTATTTTTCAACCAGTCATCACTGATCGGCGTGCGCGCGACGGCGGTGGTGGTCATGCTGGTGCCCATAATGGTCAGCAGCAACATAAAAAATCGTTTATTCATCATTGATCGCATACTTTAAAATAAAAAAAGCCGCTGTTTCCAACGGCTGTGGCTGTGTTCTACCCTTACTGAGGCGCATACCACACGTAGTCAGCATGCTCAGGCAACACCTTGGCGTCTGGCTGGGCCAGAATCAACACCTTCACGGTAGCCTGATTGCCTAAATCCCGTAGGTGTAATGGCGCGCCTAGGTTTTTCACCACATGATAGGCACCCGCCACCAGCATGGTCGGCTTTGGCGCGGCCATCACGGCTTCGGCCATCTTTCGGTCTCGATGCTGCTGCACCGCAATCATGGCGTCTAGGTCCGCCCCTTCATGCATCGCATCAATCACCTTAGCCAGTTCGGCCTTGACTTCTGAACGCTGGTGCAAGGCGCCAGACAGTATCGGTTTGTCTTTATAAATTTGCATCATCGGTTCACGGTCCAGGTTGGCCTCCAGCACCGGCGCCGGCTGACGCAATAGCTGATTAACCAGATCGCGATACTGGGCCCAGTTCCACCCCTTTTGCCAATCCGTGGCCTGCACCACTTTATCCATCCGTAAATGGCCACCCCCGCTTAAAAAAACCTGCGTCTTGGTGACTTTATCCTGCTGTTTGGGCTGCAGCATCTCCAACACAAAGCTGCCCTGTGGGCGCTGCTGTGGTAAAGTCGCCACCAACCACTGCTCCATTTGATGGTGTTTGATCTGGTCGTGCTTCTCGCCCACCATCACAATGTCGGCCTGGGCCAGCTCAGCCGCCAGCTGTGCCGGCGTGAGCGTGGCCTGTGTGCGTAAGTCAATAATGCGGCCACTTTGCGCCACTGCCTCTAGGCTGGCCTGATCCACCACCGGCGGTGGCGCCATGCTGCCACAGGCGCTTAAGACCAAGGCACCCAAGCACACTGCTGCTATTTTTTTTAACATTTGATTTCCTTAAAATTTCATCGATAGGCCAACGCTGTAGGTACGGCCACTGCCGGTACCGGCATCCATCGGCGAGCCCAAAGTGGCACGGCTTAAAGCATGTGAATGCTGCTTATTGGCCACGTTGGTCACCATCATGCTCAAAGAAGATTCTTTACCCAACGCATAGCTAGCAAACACATCCACTAGTTTAGGGTTTTTACGTAACTTTTGATCAACCACTGTTTCGGTATCCATATCGAAACCACCTGGGGCCAAACTTGTTCCAGTGTGGCTAATTTTTGTCCCAATCACCAAAGCATCATTTAGCCAACGGCTCCCTAACGTCACATCCCAATACGTCTCTGGCAGATCACTGATCCCGCCTACGCCAAACTCAGCCATAACGTCTCTCGGCAACACGGTTTCCGTGCGCGTCCAAGTAAAGCGCGTAAAGAATCGCCCTATGTCATAGCTACCTTCAATCTCGTAGCCTTTGATCGTCGAATTACCTGGCTTATTAGCATAGAAACCATAAGCACCATCGGCATCGTCACTAAGGCACGGCAGCACCAAGCCAATATCCGTATTACAATAATAGCTCTGCTCATTATAGATATAGTCTTTTACCTTGCTATGGAAATAATTGACTTTCAAACGAGCCGCATCATCCTCTTTAAACAAACCGTCTTTAAAAATATTAAATCCTAATTCACGATTTTCTGCTTTTTCTGGGCGCATGGCCGTATTAATACCGATGGGTCGACCATGTAAGTCTGGATAAAACACTTCTTGAGCGGTTGGGGCACGGCTCGTTTTAGACCACTTACCATAAACCTGTAACCAATCAGTACTTTGATGTGCCAGGCTAACACTGGGATTCCAATCATTGGATTTCACTTTAGAATCCTCACCCCCAAGGTTGCCTGTTTGCATCAAACACAGCAAAATAAACTCTTCGCAATCTGGTGTACTGACCTTCATTTGGTAACGATTATGCGTTAGCCCAAAAGCCCCAGACCAAGCGCCTGATTGCCAGTCAAGGCTACTAAACAGGCTTTTTTGCTTGCTCTCGCCCTGCCCTAAGTCACGGCTGTACTCTTTTGATAAATTACTACCGTAACGCACACGATGGAGCTTCAACCCATTCACCCATTTCAAGTCCACATCACCCCATTGCCATTCACTGGTGTTTTGAAAGGTTAGGCCCACGGCCGGTGCGGTGGTGTACTTGTCATGTAATCGAGCGTCTGGATCTTTATCCGTATAATATTGTTCCATCTTATTATAATTAAGGTTAAAGGCCAGCTTGACCCAATCAGACAATGGATCGTATTCATATTTTAAATAATTGGTCCGATTAACCACTCTCAAGGGGGTTAAGTTATTTTCAAACTCGCTTCGATTCACTACATGGCTTAACTCTAGGCTTTGCTCCTCATCTGGGCGAATGTGTATTTTAAACAATTCTGAGTGCGTCTTTTTATCACTACTTTGATAAATATTTTCTTCGCCGGCGGCATTTTCATACTGCCCCGTTTTGCGTTGCGTTCCGGCGAACACTAATCCCACTGAACCATGACCGCCAAACGCAGTTTCTTTTAAGCCAGCGCCCAACATACTGTTATAACCATAACCATTGCTGCCAAAACGATACAAAGCTTTAGCCCCCCAACGACGCCCATCCTTCACCAAATCATCCACCCCAATGGTTCTAAAGTTAACTGCGCCGCCGAGCGAGCCTGCACCATCAGCACCACTCACCCCCCCACGCATCACGTCGACACCCACTAAAAGATTTTCATCCACATAGGTGGTGTTGCCGCTAGAACCGTGCGCCATATTGCTTTGGAAGCCTGACTGCTGTACGCCGTCAATCATGCTGTTAACACGGCCAAAACCCTCTAGCCCGCGAATATTAACCCGCACTCCAGGCTGACCTACGTCATGCTGGGTAAACGTGCCTGGGATGCCCCTGAGCATGCTGTTCGCGCCCTCACCAAAAACATCTTCACCACGATGGCTGACCCCGCCCACGGTTTTAAAGGGTTTGTCGGCGGCGGTGACTTTCTTACCGATGACCACGACAGTATCCAACTTAACGCTGTCTGCTTCGGATTTAACGTCTTCTGCCCAAGCCATATTTGCGCCAAAAAGCGGCAATAATAGGCCCAGTCTGATTTTATTAGGTTTAAATGGTGAAACATTCATGATTTTAATTTACCCGATGTGTGTGATTGCGAATACTAATGCTAATGAGAACGATTATTATTATTTATATGTGGCCAGCAGTTTATAGTGGTTTATTAGAAATCGCAATCTTTTTTATACAATTTAGAATCACAATAAAAATGGGCATAAAAAAAGCCGCCTCGAAAGAGGCGGCTTGGTCAGAAGCTGACTGGATTACTTGGCTTGGTTCATTTCTTTAGCCAAGTACATATGGGTTTCAACCACGGTGTCTGGATTCAAAGAGATGGTTTCAATCCCTTCTTCAACCAACCACTTAGCGAAGTCCTGATGGTCTGATGGGCCTTGACCACAAATACCGATGTATTTGTTGGCTTTACGACAGGCGCTAATCGCCAAATGCAACATGGCTTTTACCGCTGGGTCGCGTTCGTCAAAGGTCGCCGCAATGGGGCCACCGCTGTCACGGTCCACGCCCAAGGTTAGCTGGGTCATGTCGTTAGAGCCGATAGAGAAGCCGTCGAAGAAGGCCAAGAACTGGTCGGCCAAAATCGCGTTGGTTGGCAACTCACACATCATGATCAAGCGTAAGCCGTTTTTACCGCGCTCTAAGCCGTTCTCTTTCAGTGCAGCCACCACTAGCTCGGCTTCTTTTAGGGTGCGCACAAACGGAATCATGATTTCGACGTTGGTCAAACCCATCTCGTCACGAACGCGTTTCAGTGCTTGGCACTCTAAGGCGAAACAGTCTTTGAAATCCTCAGACACGTAACGCGCAGCACCACGGAAGCCCAACATTGGGTTTTCTTCGTGCGGTTCGTAAGCCGCGCCACCGATCAAGTTAGCGTATTCGTTTGATTTAAAATCAGACATGCGCACGATTACTTTACGTGGGTACACAGAAGCGGCCAAAGTAGACACGCCCTCGGTGATTTTGTCCACGAAGAAGTCAACTGGCGTGGCGTAACCGGCGATGCGATCGCTGATGACCTGTTGCAAACCAGAATCTTGCTTGTCAAACTCAATCAAAGCTTTAGGGTGAATGCCGATTTGACGGTTGATGATGAACTCCATGCGTGCAAGGCCAATGCCTTCGCTTGGCAAGCTGGCAAAGCTAAAGGCCAACTCAGGGTTACCCACGTTCATCATGATTTTCACTGGCGACTCAGGCATGTTGCCCAAGGCCAAGTCAATCACTTCAACATTCAACAAACCTTCATAAATCAAGCCGCTGTCGCCTTCGGCACAGCTCACGGTCACTTCTTGACCTTCGGTCAAGACTTGAGTGGCGTCGCCACAACCCACTACCGCTGGAATGCCTAGTTCACGGGCAATAATCGCCGCGTGACAGGTACGACCACCACGGTTGGTCACGATGGCGGCAGCACGCTTCATCACTGGTTCCCAATCTGGGTCAGTCATGTCGGTCACCAATACGTCACCAGGCTTAACCTGATCCATTTGTGAAGCGTCTTTGATCAAACGAACGCGGCCTTGACCGACTTTTTGACCAATGGCACGGCCTTCACACAGGATGGCAGATTTGTCGTTAATACGGTAGCGACGTAGGGTTTCTACGCGGCCTTCTTGTGACTTAACGGTCTCTGGACGGGCTTGCAAAATGTAGATTTTGCCGTCCAAACCATCGCGGCCCCACTCGATGTCCATAGGACGACCGTAGTGAGATTCAATGGTCAAAGCGTATTCGGCTAGCTCATTCACTTCGTCGTTGCTGATCGAGAACAGTTTACGGTCTGCTTCATCAACGTCAACGGTGCGTACAGAACGACCGGCTTGAGCCGCATCGGTGAATTCCATACGGATTAATTTAGAACCCATGGTTTTGCGCAAAATCGCTGGGCGACCGGCTTTTAGGGTGGGCTTGTGTACGTAGAATTCGTCCGGATTCACCGCACCTTGCACCACGGTTTCGCCTAGGCCGTAAGATGAGGTAATGAACACCACGTCTTCAAAGCCAGACTCTGTGTCGATGGTAAACATCACGCCAGAAGCACCCATGTCAGAGCGAACCATGCGTTGTACACCAGCAGACAATGCCACGTCAGCGTGGGCAAAGCCTTTGTGAACGCGGTAAGAGATGGCACGGTCATTGTACAAAGAAGCAAACACGTGTTTCATGGCTTCTTTAACGTTGTCCAAACCATTAATGTTTAGGTAAGACTCTTGTTGACCGGCAAACGACGCATCGGGCAAGTCTTCTGCGGTTGCTGAAGAACGAACGGCCACAGAAATTTCTGCGCCATTGGCGTCGGCAACCATTTTGTCCCAAGCCTCTTTAATGTCGGCATCCAACTGCTCTGGGAATGGTGTGTCGATAATCCATTGGCGGATTTCTTTGCCCACTCGAGCCAGTTCGTTCACATCATCGACATCTAATGCATCTAATGCTTGGTTAATTTTGTCGTTTAAGCCATTGTGCGCTAAAAAGACACGGTATGCTTCGGCAGTGGTCGCAAAACCACCTGGGACGCGAACGCCTTTAGAAGCCAGTTGACTAATCATTTCGCCTAAAGAGGCATTTTTACCGCCCACGCTTTCGACATCAGTCATGCGCAAGTTTTCAAACCAAATAACGTAGTTTTCAGCCATGTTGTAACATCCAGAAGGAAGATTGGGGAAATTAAAGAAAATTCAGGGGTACATTCTAGCCCTTACAGGCTGTTATGTCATGCCCTTTTGTCAATTTAATCCCCCAGTCAATTTTATTGGGCAACTGATTTTCATCAATAAAGTTTAAAAGGGGGTTGTATCCACTTGTAAACACAGTAGAATCATTATTTGTCGTAAAAATCAGCCTTACCCACAAAACATACAATTCGTTGTATTTAATATAATATGTCAAAAATCAAAGAAATACATTGGCCCAAATGAGCGGATAAATGTTAAAAAAAACATTATGCTAATTTCACCCACCGATGCTTTTATTTAGACGACCCATCTGCATAACCCAGGAAACCACATCA
Organism: Neisseriaceae bacterium; assembly: GCA_017991555.1. Taxonomy (GTDB): domain Bacteria; phylum Pseudomonadota; class Gammaproteobacteria; order Burkholderiales; family Neisseriaceae; genus JAGNPU01. The sequence goes on along the minus strand of JAGOQM010000007.1, from coordinate 84,076 downwards.
TGACGCAGCCTATCCGCCACGCTTTTTTTGTCTCCGACCGTACCGGCATTACTTCAGAAGGCTTAGGAGATGCGCTTTTAAATCAGTTTGAACAATTCCAATTTAAAAGAACCACCTTCCCCTTCGTCGATTCAGAAGAAAAGGCCCGTGAAGTGGTCCGTAAAATCAATGAAGTGGCCACCCAAAGTGAAAAAAACCCGCTGGTGTTTTCCAGCATTGTGGACCAAGCCACCCGTGACCTCATTAAGTCCAGCAAGGCCACCCACTACGACTTCTACGATGCCTTCATTACCAATATGGAAAATGAGCTACAGGCCAAGGCCACACGCGCCGTTGGCCGCACCCACGGCATCAGCAACACCGAAGCCTACGACGCCCGCATGGACGCGGTGAACTTTACCCTCAACCACGATGACGGTATTAGCTCTAAAGAGTTACAGCTCGCCGACGTGATTTTGGTCGGCGTGTCACGCTCGGGCAAAACCCCCACCTGCCTGTACTTGGCCTTACAATACGGCATTCGCGCCGCCAACTACCCGCTGACGCCCGACGACTTAGAGCTGGGTAACAGCGCACTGCCTAACATGCTTAAACCGTATCGCCACAAGCTGTTCGGCTTAACCATTGAGCCCGCACGCCTGCACCAAATTCGCACCGAGCGCCGCCCTAACTCTAAATACGCCAGCATCGAGAACTGTCGTTCTGAAGTCAACGAAGCAGAATCTATGTTCCGCCAACACGGCATTGAGTTTCTCAGCACCACCCATAAATCAGTAGAAGAGCTGGCCGCCAGCATCTTGCAACAAACGGGTTTAGAACGCCGCTGTTAAGCAATATCCGCCCAAAACGCCTCATGCCCAACCCGCCATATAGACACACTATATATAAGGTATCCGGCCATGAGGCGTTATTGCTGGGCAACATGGCCTTAATGGCGTGGTCCTCTTCACGGCCGTTCTTTCACAAAGCCTGCCATGTAACGTTGTGGCTCACCCGTGGCAAAAGCTTGGGCAAAGACATCAATACTGTGGGTGATGGCCTCAGGCAAGGGCCGCTCGGCCCAATCATTGAACAACGCTTTTTGCGCGCGTAGCGCTTCGGCGCCGCAGGCCATAAGAGCGGCCACAAGATCATCCCCCGCCGCGGCCAACGCTTCACGCGCCACCACCTGCTGCACCAGGCCCCATTCTTGCGCCGTTTCTGCATCAATCACTGCGCCCGTCAGCAACCACCAGCGGCAACGCCCCGTCCCAATCATGCTTGGTAACAGCGCCGCGTGGACCACCGAAGGCATCCCCAACTTCACTTCCGGCATGGCAAATTGCGCTGCGCTCGAGGCGATGCGCACATCGCAGGCGGCCGCCAACTCTACCCCTGCCCCCACACACCAACCATCGATCAGCGCGATCACCGGCACGGGGAACACGCGCACGGCTTCACACAGTGCGTATAGCCCCGTAATGAATTCGCGCGCCTGAACCTCGTCACAGTAGGCCATTTCCTTAACGTTGGCGCCGGCTAAAAAAACCGGCTGGCCCGCCTGGCGGGCTTCGGCGGCGAACACCAAAACACGAACAGCGGCGTCTTGCGCCAGCGTCTGCACCACCTGCTTCAATGCCTGCATTTCAGCGACGCCCAACACATTGACCCGCGCCGAGGTGAGCGTCAACGTCACCACTGCATCCTCCGTACGCGTTAAGGCATAGCACATCTTTGTCATGATTGTTCTCCTTTGTCGGGTACCGGGTGGCCCCGTCACCACGCCACAAAAAATGACGATAGGCTAACCATAACGAAACCGACACAAAATGACAAAGGATTAATCAGACTGACCTCTACCGCCCGCCTATAGCGACTGACTGGCGTCGTTGCGCACGCGGCCAACGTCTTTAGCCACTAAAATCCGCGCACGCACCGGCCGACATCGATACTTTTTAGCCATTGCCCACGCGCGACAATCATGCTTTAATCTTTTTACCCACTATTTTTGAATAAAATCAACAATGATAAAACGTCTTTTCTATTACGCGCTGCTTGGGTCTACGCTGATTGTGGCGGGCTGTTCGTCACCCTCCAAGCCTGGCGTCGGCAAGGTGTCAACCGCTTACAGCTATAATCATAAAAACCACGTTCAATCCTACCTAGATCCAGAATATGACCGTCTGGAACTCATGGTCGGCCTAGAGCTCAACATTGACCCACGCTTAATTGGCGCGATTCGAGTGGCCGGTGAACGGTCTAACGCCAATCAAATTTCTCGATCCGGCGCTCGCACCGTGTACCAAATCTTGCCCAAAACCCGCGCCGCCATCATTAAGTTGTACAAAGTTGATCCATATCAATCTTCCTATCATGCAGCACTTGGCGCCGGTTACTTATTAAAAGAGAATCTAATGCGTAACCAAGGCAACGTCGATGCGGCCGTTGGGGAATACAATAGTGGCCTTTATCGCGAGAACTGGACTCAATCAACCCAAAATTATCGCCAACGCGTACAACAATACCTAAACCCACTTTGATTTTAGGCTCGTAAAAGATTAAATCAGCTGAGTTTTGTGTTTACGCCAGTATTTGGCTATAATCCAAACTTTATCTTTATTGATACTCAAGGATGCAGAGCATGGGCTTTTTGCAAGGCAAAAAAATCTTAATCACCGGTATGATTTCAGAGCGCTCTATTGCGCATGGCATCGCCAAAGCGTGTCATGCGCAAGGGGCTGAATTGGCCTTTACTTACGTGGTCGACAAATTAGAAGAACGCGTGCGCAAGATGGCCGCAGAGTTTGGCTCTGATTTAGTATTCCGTTGCGACGTTCAAAACGACGACGAAATCACCACCTTATTTACCGACCTAGGCAAACACTGGGATGGTCTAGACGGCTTGGTTCACGCCATTGCCTTCGCCCCACGTGAAGCACTAAACGGCGACTTCCTAGACAGCCTCAGCCGTGAAGCGTTCCAAATTTCACACGACGTGTCTAGCTACAGCTTCCCTGCCTTGGCCAAAGCCGCTCGCCCCATGATGAAAGGCCGTCAATCTTCACTGTTGGCGCTGACCTACTTGGGTGCCGTACGTGCCATTCCCAACTACAACGTGATGGGCTTGGCCAAAGCCAGCCTAGAAGCCTCTATCCGCTTCACCGCCGCAGCCGTGGGCAAAGATGGCATCCGCTGTAACGGTATTTCTGCTGGCCCAATCAAAACCCTAGCCGCTTCTGGCATTGCCAACTTTGGCAAACTGCTCAGCCACGTCGCCGAACAAAATCCTTTGGGTCGTAACGTGACCACTGAAGAAGTCGGCAACGTTGCCGCCTTCTTGATGTCTGACCTAGCCTCTGGCGTGACCGGTGAAATCACCTACGTTGACGGTGGCTATAGCGTCAACGCTTTGAGCGTGCCTGAAGAGCAATAACGCCCAACGGAAATGACCGTAACCAACGACGCCCTTCATTGGCGTCGTTTTTTGTGTCTCGCCCTACTGGGAAAAACCCCTTAATAATGGCACAATCATGGTGCCTTGTGCCGTCGAGCCAAGGCCTTATCCACTTAACCACCCCTGCGATGTAAAGGATGTCATGAGCCACGCTGCCTCTAAAGCCACCCTCTACGGCTTGATTGCCATACTATTATGGAGCACCGTTGTGGGCATGATTCGCAGCGTCAGCGAATTTTTTGGGCCTTTGGGCGGCGCAGCGCTGATCTACAGCGTGGGAACCTTATGCCTACTGCTGGTGCTGGGCAGGCCACGAATTCAGTCTTTTCCAAAAGCCTATGTGCTCATTGGCAGCGCCCTCTTTGTGGCCTACGAACTGTGCCTTTCGCTCTCTCTAGGCTACGCACACAACCGCATGCAGGCCATAGAGGTCGGCATGATCAACTACCTATGGCCCTGCCTCACACTGCTGTTGATGCTGGTCCTTAACCGGCAAAAACCCCGCTGGTGGCTCTATCCTGGCCTGGCCCTGTCGCTATTAGGCATTACGTGGATCCTCAGCGGCGACAGCGGCTGGTCGCCCCAACAAATGGCCGCCAACATCATCAGCAATCCCCTTAGCTACGGTTTGGCCTTTAGCGGGGCCCTCATTTGGGCCGTGTACTGCAATGTCACCCAGCGCCTGGCTCAGGGCCACAACGGCGTCACCCTGTTTTTTGGCCTCACGGCCTTGGTTTTATGGGGCCAATACGGCCTCAGCCAAGAAGCGCCTTTACATTTTAGCCTCACCAGCAGCCTGGCCGTCCTGTTTGCCGGCGGCGCCATGGGCAGTGCCTATGGCCTGTGGAACGTGGGCATCCTACGCGGCAACATGACGCTGCTGGCCAGCGCCTCTTACTTCACCCCCGTTTTGTCCACTTTTTTTGCGGCGCTGGTTCTGCGTCAGCCCTTGTCCTGGCCTTTTTGGCAAGGCGTGCTGATGGTGACCCTAGGCTCAATCCTGTGCTGGTGGGCCACGCGTCAGCCACCGCGCTGCGCCCCCAATACGACGTCCTCACCCCCCTTATCACCACCCAGTTAGGAACCTCTATGCCCTTCTCCGATACCGATAAAGCAGCCCTATTAGCCCTCAAGGGCGTCGGGCCCACCGTCTTAAAGCGCCTTGAAGAAATGGGCTTTCACGACCTGGCTTCGTTGCGCCAGGCCAACGTTGACGACATTACCGCCATGGCGGCCCAAATCACCGGCTCCAGCTGCTGGCGCAATAGCCCGCAAGCAAAAGCCGCCATTGCGGTGATCTTGGATTATGCAAAAAGTCACCTTTAAGTCTGGCTCTATTCTATAATATTGATTAGAATTGCATCGTCTTAACCAACTAATACTTTAAAGGTAATCAATCATGTCTTTTATGAAAGAATTTCGCGACTTCGCCATGCGTGGCAACGTCATTGATTTAGCAGTTGGTGTGGTCATTGGTGGTGCCTTTAGCGGCATTGTTAAATCTCTGGTAGACGACGTCATCATGCCCCCGATTGGTTACCTATTGGGTGGCGTTGATTTTTCCAACCTGTTTGTCACCATCAAAGAAGGTACTGAAGTGGCCGCGCCTTATGCCTCACTCGCCGCCGCCAAAGCAGCGGGCGCCGTCACCATCAATATTGGCCTCTTTATTAATGCTTTAATCAGCTTCATCATCGTGGCCTTTGCCATTTTCATGTTGATTAAGGCCATTAACAAACTGACCCACGCCCAGAAAAAAGAAGCAGAATTAGCACCCGCACCAGAAACCAAAGAGTGCCCACGCTGCCTGGCGACCGACATTCCGGTGAAGGCCACTCGCTGTTCGCACTGCACCTCGGACTTATAAGTAACATTAGTTTCAAATACAAATAAAGCCAGCATAAGCTGGCTTTATTGTCATTCTAAGTCTGGATTACAACAACGCTTCCGGCGATTCTGGCAAGATCTGGCCACCGTCCACAATGATGGTTTGGCCTGTGATAAAGGCCGCTTCTTTCGAAGCCAAGAAGCAGGCCGCGTGGCCAATGTCTTCTGGCGTCCCCAGCGTGTGGGTGGGCACGGCGGCCTTCATTTGGTTCAAATAGGCCTCACCCTGAGCCTGCAAGCCTTCGGTTAAGATGTTGCCCGGCATCACCGCATTAATGGTCACGCCGGCATTGGCGTACTCTAAAGCGGCGCTGCGCATAAAACCCAACTGCCCCGCTTTACTCGCCCCATAATGGCTCCAGCCAGGAAAACCCGTTACCGCGCCCGTAATCGACGAGGTAATCACCACGCGGCCATACTTTTGCGCGGCCATGACCTTAAGCGCGGCCTGGGTCACAAAAAACATGCCTTTGAGATTCACATTCTGCATTAAGTCCCAATCGGCTTCGGTCATTTCAGCCAAAGTGGCCTGAGGAAAAATGCCCGTATTCGAACACAAGACATCCAAACGGCCTTCTTCTGCCACAATTTCCTCAATCAGTTGCTGACAGGCCTGCTGCTGGGTCACGTCTAGCTTTTTAAACACGCCATTAACGGCTGCGGCGGCCTGAGGCCCTTTAGTGGCATCGATGTCGGCAATCACCACCTTTGCCCCCGCACGCGCCAAAACGCTGGCAATGCCCAATCCAATGCCATTAGCACCGCCCGTCACCAACGCCACCTGTCCATTAAGCTTAAACATCAAACACTCCTATCATCATAGTATCGACAAGACACCTTTATACCGCAATCGCCCTTACTCGGCAGCACCGTTCGACCAAACCTTGATCTTGCTTAAAGCACCGCATCCTCAGCCACGGCATCGCGCCAAATGCTGCGCACGCCGTCCTTGAGTAAGGTGAGCATCTCGTTTTCTTCCTGCCCTTCTGGATAAATAAACGACAGCTGCTCGGTCATAAAATACGCTGGCAACACCTTAACCAAACCTTTATCCTGCGCCTCTAACGCTTCATCGGCCCGCACCAACGCCAAGCCAATCTCGGCAGCAACCAGGTCAATGGCCGCCGAAATGTGATCGCAGGTGGTGACGTGTTTGGGGCTAAAGTTATGCAGGCGGTAAAACTCAATCATGAGCTTGCCCAATGACAAAAACTGAGAAAATTTAATCCATGGATAATGTGCCAAGCCGGCCTCACCCATGGCCAACAGGGTGTCATGCCAAGCCACCGGGCAAATCAGCACGTAGCGAAATTCGGACAGCACCATGCTGTGAACGTTGCGATACGGGTTTTTACCAAGGTAAAACCCTGCGTCTAACTCTTTTTTACGCACCTGATTCAAGACCGCACCGCTGATGTCAATGCTGAGCTGCACGTCTAAGGTGGGCAGTGCCTGTAGCAAAAAATGCACCAACTGCCCGATATTAAGTGAGGGCGTCGGGTGAATCATGCCAATTTTGACCTGCTTCACATAGTCTTCGCTCAAGCGTTTGGCAAACAGTTCGACTTGATAAACCTGATTGAGCAGCTGCTCGGCCTTAGGTAAAAAAGCTTCGCCTGCCGGGGTGGGCACCATGCCCTGAGCCGTTCTTAAAAAAAGCGCCACGTCTAATTTTTTCTCCATGGCCTTAATTTGTGCCGTCACGGCTGGCTGTGACAAATGCAAGGTTTCGGCTGCTTGGGTGAGGTTACCGTGATTGGCAACCGCAATGAAACTTTTGATTTGGTTTAAATCCATAAGGCTCCTTTCTCCCCCTTTACTCTGTGGCGTAAACGGTTTTTATGATTCTTTTTATGCCTATACTCTACCCTAAAATTACTGGTGCATCTATGCCAAATGTTTGTATGCGTCACAATCGGCTCGCCCACGGGTTTTGCCCCGCACCCCCTTCGCCACGAGGGCCTAAAGACAGCAGGCCCATCATAAATTGGGTGCCACAAGAAATACATCATTCACGCCACAATCAAGTAAAAACCCTCAGTTAAAACCAATGAATGTTTGCATTCCCATGACATTTGTGTTCCATTAACAATACTCTATAGTAATAGGATAATTACCCTATTACCCTGACCTAGCCCAACCAAAGGCGTTTTAGAGCGTATTGTTTTAACCCACACCGGTAGGCAGCAAGCCAAACCGAGTGGGTTGAGTATTTCGGTAAGCGTATCCCTCTCAATGCAAGACCAACACGATGGAGTCTTTATGAAAAAAAGAATTTTAATCGTCGGTGGCGGCACCGGCGGTACCATGCTGGCCAATCTTTTGGCACGCAAACTACAAAAAGAAATCCTGAGTAAACAGGTCGATTTGACCCTGCTTTCAGATTCACCCATGCACTATTACAAGCCGGCGTTTATGTACGTGGCCTTCAATATGTTTTTTAAAGAAGAGCTACAGCGCCCGCAGCAAAGCCTCTTACGTCCTGAAATTAACTTCATTGTGGATAAGGCCATCTCCTTCGACTTACCTAATCACACCTTAAAAACCCAGGCTGGCAAACAATATGGTTACGACATTTTGGTCTTCGCCACCGGCTGCGTGCCGCGCCCAGACCGCATTGAAGGCCTGTCCGAAGCGGGCGACCACTTTTATCAATATGCGGCCTCACGCCAGCTCGCAGACAAGCTGGCCACCATTGAAAAAGGCCGTATTTTCATTACCGTCACCTTCCCTGAAACGCCTAACGTGCCGCACCAGTGCGGCATTGCGCCCATCGAAACCACGCTGATGCTGGACGACTACCTGCGCAAACGCGGCGTGCGCGACGCCATTGAAATCGTGTACACCTACCCCACCGTTTCGCAACTACTGCGCAACTGTCTGTTTTTACAACGCCCCGTTGGCGAAGCCATGCCCAGCATTTTTGAAAGCAAAGGCATCGTCAGCAACCGTGGTTTCACCCTGGATCGAGTCGACCCTGACCGTAAGATCGCCTACTCCAAAGAGGGCACGGAAGAGCCTTTTGACATTTTGATGAGCACCCCACCTATTACCGCCGTGGAAGCGGTACGCAACCTGGGGATCAGCCCTTATGAAAATGGTGAGGGCTGGCTGCCCACCGACCACCAAACCCTCCAGGTCTATGGCCAACCAGGCGTGTACGTAATTGGCGACACGGTTGACCTACCGGTCAGCAAAGCCGGCGGTACCTGCCACAACCAAGCTGGGGTGATTGCGGACAATATTTGCGCCGAGCTTCGTATTGGCTACCCCATTAGCCAATACGATGGCAAAGTACAAGCCGTTGCCCAAATGGGCCTCAACGCAGGCATGCCTTTGCAATATGACTACCTGAACGACGTCATCCCAACGCCCCCCACCAAGGTTGGTGGCATGTTGCGTAATGGCTTTAACCGTGGACTATACTGGGCCGCCATTCGCGGTTTGGTTTAAGGAGGAGACTATGAACGAGACCCCAACCCCAAACAACACCCATACCGACCCATTGTCGATTTTAAAAACCTTAGAAAATGATCAAGGCTTGGCGGAGCTGTTAGAGAAGCTACACCCCTTGATCGCGGGCAATCGCCTCCACAATCTGGTGGACGTGTTGTCCTTGCTGTCTGACTTGGTGGACATTTCTGACAACGCCATTGTTGAAAAACTATCGGGCGTGTTTGAAGGCGTCGTCACCACCAGTTGGGAAGCCGGTAGCGCGTTGAGCATGGCGCATACAGAGCTACAGTTTAACCAAGACAAACACACCTTGCGTTCAACCTACGCTTTGTTGAAGCATCCAGACACCCTCAAAGGCATCGCTTTGGTGTTGCGCACCTTACAAATCGTGGGCAAGCGCATTCCTGAACAGCCATTACCCTAGGCCATCAACGCCAAAAGCCTCGTGCATGCACGAGGCTTTTTGGGTTTAAAGAGGCTCAAGCCTTAATCGTGAGGTCGACCACTTCGGCCACTGGGGCGTTGCGCTTAACCGAAGCAATGCCCTGATCGCGGCTACTGGCAGAGGCATAGCTTTGGCTGCTGCCAACCACCTGACCGTTGTCTAATGATTTAAGGTTAAAGTGGGTGTCTGTTGTGACGTAAGCATGGTCATGGGGGGCATTTTTTTTCACTGAGGCCACCCCATTTTTACAGTTGGCCTTGGTGGTATAGCCTTCGCTTTGTAAAATAATCTGGCCATTTTCAGCCTTGAGGCGAAAGTAAAACGCTTGACTCTTTTCACTCTGAAAAATCTCAAATTTGCTGCTCATCGTATAGACTCCTTCAAAAATGAAGCGATTAATCAACCACACCATCAATCAAATGATTATTAAGGGCATACACCTACATAATCAATTAAACACAGTTAATAGTAAAAGTAAATATTTCGACCAAGCCTTTGCTTTTTATCGAATAAATCTGTGGTTTAAGCCGCCACTGGCCGCAGCATCGTCACGTTTTTTCAGTGACTGACGTATTTCAGCTGGCCTAGAATTCATGACCGTCAGCATTAAAGCAGAAGCATGGCCTGCGCTTTATCCACTAGGTCCAGAAGAGTGAGTGGGCCACTGTAGCGTGGGCAAAGCCAAGCGTGCCCACCAACGCGCCCATAGTCACCCTACGCAAAATGGGCCAAAACCCTCATTTATACGGGTTTAAATACGGCGACCCCAGCCAAAACCACAGCGGCAAAATGCACATAAATATGCCTTACTTTCAAGAAAATACCGACTTTTTATGGCACAAAAGCCTTCTGAGCATGCGACTTGATTCATGAATAAATCATAGTATTTGCCATCATCATGCACTGCAGCACAATTATTTTTAATTTTAAATTTACCGTTGTTTTTTAATTTTCAAGTTATTAATCAACAACTAATAAGCAACCATCAGCCAAACCGATGCCCCCTATCAAAAAATAAAATTAGGCAATCTGCACTAATTTATTTTAAATGACACTGCGCAAACAAAATAATCAGTGCGCCAAGTCTACAAAAAAGCGTAATAATTAGGAGAACGATAATGGAACAACAAGATGTCGTTAGAAAAGTGTTAGATAACCCTGACTTTAAGGCCATGGCCAAGCAAAAAAGCCGCTTGGGCTGGTCCTTTTCCCTTGTCATGTTTGTGTTTTACGTGATTTTTATTTTATACATTGGCATTAGCCCTGAAACCTTTGCACAGCCTGTTTCCGCCGGCGCCACCACCACTCTTGGCATTTACGCCGGTCTATTCATCATTGTGTTCGCCGTGGCCATTACGGGCATTTATGTCCGCCAAGCCAACGGCAAATACGAAGACGCCACTCGCAAAGTCGTTAAGGAGGTTATGAAGCCATGAAAAAATTACTCCCCTTGGCCCTATTGGCCACCAGCGTGCCCGCTTGGGCCGATGCCTTAACCGGCGACGTAGAAAAGCAGCCTTTAAACATTGCCGCCATTGTGATGTTCTTCATTTTTGTCGCCGCGACCCTATACATTACCTACTGGGCCGCCAAACAAAATAAATCCACCAAAGATTTTTACACCGCGGGCGGTGGCATTTCCGGCTTCCAAAATGGTTTGGCCATTGCGGGTGACTACATGTCTGCAGCGTCCTTCTTGGGCATTTCAGCCATGGTGTACACCACCGGTTACGATGGCCTTATTTACTCTACCGGCTTTTTGGTCGGCTGGCCCATCGTGCTGTTCTTGATCGCCGAACGCTTGCGTAACTTAGGTAAGTTTACGTTTTCCGACGTGGTCGCCTATCGTTTAAAAGGCACCCCCGTGCGCTTATTTGCCGCCGGTGGCACCATGTCGGTGGTGTTGATTTACTTAATTGCTCAAGTCGTGGGCGCGGGCAAGCTGATTCAGCTACTGTTCGGCATGAACTACATTTGGGCGGTGATCATCGTGGGCGTACTGATGGTGCTGTATGTACTGTTTGGCGGTATGTTGGCCACCACTTGGGTACAAATCATCAAGGCCGTGATGCTGTTATCTGGTGCCTCGTTCATGGCCTTTATGGTGTTGAAAACCGTTGGTTTTAGCCCAGAAGCCATGTTTAGTAAAGCCGTTGACGTACACCCTAAAGGCATCGACATCATGAAACCCGGTGGCCTCGTCGCCAACCCCATTGATGCCCTGTCGCTTGGCCTAGCGCTCATGTTTGGTACCGCTGGCCTACCCCACATTCTGATGCGCTTCTTTACCGTTAGAGACGCCAAAGAGGCCCGTAAATCAGTGTTCGTGGCCACAGGATTCATTGGTTACTTCTACGTTTTAACCTTCATCATTGGCTTTGGCGCCATCATGTTGGTGTACAACAACCCACAGTTTATGGAGCCTGGCAGCGACAACGTATTGATTGGCGGTGTGAACATGGCGGCGGTGCATTTGTCGGCAGCCGTGGGCGGTAACCTGTTCTTAGGCTTTATTTCAGCCGTTGCGTTTGCCACCATTTTGGCAGTGGTTGCGGGCTTAACCCTGTCAGGTGCCTCTGCGATTAGCCATGACTTATTCGCTTCGGTGATTAAAAAAGGCAAGGCTTCGCAAAAAGAAGAAATGTTGGTGTCGCGCATGACCACTTTGGCCCTAGGCGTCGTGGCCATTGTGTTGGGCATTGCATTTGAAAACCAAAACGTGGCGTTCATGGTGGGCTTGGCATTTGCCATCGCCGCTTCGGCAAACTTCCCCATCCTGTTCTTGTCGATGTTCTGGAAAGGCTTAACCACTCGTGGTGCAGTCATCGGCGGCGCATCTGGCCTAATCGTGGCGGTGGTCTTGATCATCTTAGGCCCAACCGTTTGGGTGTCGGTGATGCACCACGAAAAAGCCATTTTCCCTTACTCTAACCCAGCCCTGTTTACCATCCCATTGGCCTTCATCGTGGCATGGTTCTTCTCTGTCACCGATAAATCGGCACGGGCAGCGATTGACAAAGCAGGTTTTGAGCAACAATATGTTCGTTCGATGACCGGTATTGGCGCCTCAGACGCCCAAGACCACTAAGGTCACCGACCAGAGCACGGAGCAAAATCAAAGGCGCATCGGGTAGACATGATGCCTGATGCGCCATTTGCACAACAAAAATAAAGGAGTTGTCATGTCTGCAATTGAATCAGTATTGAAAGAAAACCGAATTTTCAATCCATCCGACGAGTTTGTGGCCCAAGCCAACATCAAAGGCATGGCCGGCTACAATGCCCTTTGCGACCAGGCCAATGAAGACTACGAAGGTTTCTGGGCCAATTTGGCACGTGAACACATTGATTGGCACAAGCCCTTTACCCAAACGTTTGATGGCAGCAACGCCCCCTATTTCAAGTGGTTTGCCGACGGCGAACTGAATATTTCATACAACTGTATCGACCGCCACCTGCCTGAAAAAGCCAACAAAGTGGCCATCATTTTTGAGCAAGACGACGGCACCACCGAACACGTGACCTACCAACAGCTGTACGAGCGCGTGTGTCAGTTTGCCAACGGTTTAAAAAGCCTGGGCGTGACCCGTGGCGACCGTGTGGTGATCTACATGCCCATGGTGGCCGATGCCGTGGTGGCGATGCAAGCCTGCGCCCGTATTGGTGCCATCCACTCTGTGGTTTTTGGTGGGTTTTCTTCTGGTGCCGTACTGGACCGCGTTAACGATGCCGAAGCCAAAATCATCATTACGGCTAATGAAGGCCTACGCGGCGGCAAGAAAACGCCACTTAAATCCACCGTTGATGAGGCGGTCGCCAATGGCAAATGCCCATCCGTAGAAAAAGTGGTGGTGTTACAACGCACCGACTCTGACACCGAATGGTTTGCCGAGCGCGACGTGTGGTGGCATGAGTTGATCGCCAACAAAGACAAAACCTGCGAGCCCGAATGGATGAACGCAGAAGACCCGCTCTTTATTTTGTACACCTCAGGCAGCACCGGCAAGCCTAAGGGCGTTCAGCACAGCATTGGTGGCTACCTGTTGGGCGGCATTTTGACCATGAAGTGGGTGTTCGACAACCACGACAACGACGTATTCTGGTGTACCGCCGACGTGGGTTGGATCACCGGCCACACCTATGTGTGCTATGGCCCCCTATCGGTGGGCACCACTCAGGTGATTTTTGAAGGCATCCCCACCTACCCTGACGCCGGCCGCTTCTGGCAAATGGTGGAACGCCACAAGGTGACCGTGTTTTACACCGCCCCCACTGCGATTCGCTCCCTCATTAAACTGGGCGGCGACTTGCCGAAGCAATACGATCTGTCGTCACTGCGCCTATTGGGTTCGGTGGGCGAGCCGATTAACCCCGAAGCCTGGATGTGGTTCTACGAAACCGTAGGCGGCAGCCGCTGTCCGATCGTGGACACTTGGTGGCAAACCGAAACCGGCTCCAACAGCATTGCCCCATTGCCTGGCGCCATTTCGATCAAGCCAGGTTCATGCACCCTGCCGTTGCCGGGCATCATGGCCGACGTGGTGGATGAATCGGGTGCCGCGGTAGACACCGGCAACGGTGGCTTCTTGGTGATTAAACGCCCCTTCCCATCGCTACTGCGCACCATTTGGCGCGACGACAAGCGTTTTGCCAGCACCTACTTCCCCGATGAATTTGGCGGCCAATACTACGTGGCGGGCGACTCGGCCTACCGCGACGAAAACGGCTACATTTGGATCATGGGGCGCATGGACGACGTGCTAAACGTGTCTGGCCACCGCTTGGGCACGATGGAAATTGAATCGGCCCTAGTGGCCAACCCGTTGGTCGCCGAAGCCGCCGTCGTGGGCAAGCCGCACGACATCAAGGGCGAAGCCGTGGTGGCCTTTGTGGTGTTAAAAGAAGATCGCCCTGAAGGCGAAGACGCCAAGCGCATTGCGGCCGAGCTTAAAAGCTGGGTGGCCCATGAAATTGGCAAGATTGCGCAACCAGACGACATCCGTTTTGGCGAGAACCTACCCAAAACCCGCTCGGGCAAAATCATGCGCCGCCTCTTGCGCTCCTTAGCCAAAGGCGAAACCATCACCCAAGACATTTCCACCTTGGAAAACCCACAAATCATGGCGCAGCTGTCGGAAGAAGCCAAGTAACGCAGCCCCTACCCGTCATGATGAAGCAGCCCGCCTAGGGCTGCTTTTTTTATGCCCTACCGCCACCCTCAGAAAAAAACATCAAGCCCATCAATGCCCTTTCACCCCTTTAAACTCATACGTCATAATCCACGCTGATGCCTTTTATCAAATATAAAAATTAGACAGCATAAACCATTCGCTCGTTAAATCATTCTTGCGCAATCTTGCGTAGGAAAAAGGAGCAATAGATGAACAAAAACAATATTGACCACCGCGTCATGGCCCACCCAGAGTTTCAAGCCATGGCCCGTGAAAAAAGCATCTTAGGATGGTCGCTCACCGTGATCATGATCATCGTCTACACCGTCTACATTCTTTATATTGGCGCCTCACCGGCCACCTTTGCCCAAACGGTCGGCGACAGCGCCGTGACCGTCGGCATTTATGCTGGGCTGTTTGTGATTTTCTTCGCCATTGCCATTACCGGCATTTACGTTTATCGCGCCAACGGCGTGTATGAAGCCATCACCCAAAAGGTGGTGCATGAAGTGCATCAGGAGGCGGATCATGACTAAATCCAAATGGCCACGCTTGGCCCTACTCAGCCTGCTTTTAGCCCCAACCTTGGCCCACGCTGCCGATTCGCGCAGCACCAACATCCCCGCCATCATCATGTTTTTTATCTTTGTGTTGGCCACGCTCGGCATTACCTATTGGGCCGCGCAGCGCAATAAATCCACCAGCGACTTTTACACCGCCGGCGGCGGCATTTCGGGCTTTCAAAACGGCTTGGCCATTGCCGGCGACTACATGTCAGCGGCCTCTTTCTTGGGCATCTCTGGCATGGTGTTCGCCGTGGGCTACGATGGCCTCATTTACTCAACCGGCTTTTTAGTGGGCTGGCCCATCGTGCTGTTCATCATTGCCGAACGTTTGCGTAACCTAGGTCGGTTCACGTTTTCTGACGTGGCCGCCTATCGGCTCAGCGCCACCCCCATCAGAATCCTGTCGGCCTCGGGCACCCTGTCGGTGGTGATGGTCTACCTCATCGCCCAAGTCGTTGGCGCCGGTAAATTGATCGAGCTATTATTTGGCATTCAATACTATTGGGCGGTCATCATTGTCAGCATCCTGATGATTCTATACGTACTATTTGGCGGCATGCTGGCCACCACTTGGGTACAAATCATCAAAGCTGTGCTGTTACTCTCGGGCGCCACCTTCATGTCGCTCATGGTTTTAATGGCGGTCGATTTTAACGTCAACACCCTCTTTACAACCGCCATCGATGCCCACAGCGACGGTGCAAAAATCATGGGGCCAGGTGGTTTGGTCGCCAACCCGATTGACGCCCTGTCGTTAGGCCTCGCCCTAATGTTCGGCACCGCCGGCTTACCGCACATTTTGATGCGCTTCTTTACCGTTAAAGACGCCAAGCAGGCACGTAAATCGGTGTTTGTGGCCACGGCGTTTATTGGGTATTTCTACATTTTGACCTTCATTATTGGCTTTGGCGCCATTATGTTCTTGTCCAACAACCCTGAATACATTGGCGACACTGGCAGCCTCATTGGCGGTGCCAATATGGCGGCGGTACATTTGGCCGGTGCGGTTGGCGGCAACTTGTTCTTGGGCTTTATTTCTGCCGTGGCCTTTGCCACCATCTTGGCGGTGGTCGCAGGCCTGACCTTATCGGGTGCTTCCGCAGTCAGTCACGATCTTTATGCTTCAGTCATCAAAAAAGGGCAGGTGTCGCAACGGCAAGAGCTGCTGGTGTCGCGTATGGCCACCCTTGCTTTGGGCATTATTTCGATCGTGCTGGGCTTGGCCTTTGAATACCAAAACGTGGCCTTCATGGTGGGCTTGGCATTTGCCATCGCCGCTTCGGCCAACTTCCCAATTTTGGTGCTGTCGATGTTCTGGAAGGGCTTAACCACTCGTGGCGCCACCGTTGGCGGCTTTTCTGGGCTGATTGCCGCGGTGGTGTTAATCATCCTCGGCCCCACCGTGTGGGTGTCTGTTTTAAGCAATGCCGAAGCCATCTTCCCTTACGGCAATCCTGCGCTGTTTAGCATCCCCATCACGTTTATCGTGGCGTGGCTGTTCTCCGTTACCGATAAGTCAGACCGAGCGGCCATCGACAAGGCGGGATACGAACAGCAGTACGTGCGTTCCATGACCGGGATTGGCTCTTCTGGCGCCGAAAAACACTAATCGTTTACTGGGGGCGCGCCGTGATCGGCTCGCCCCATACAGAAGGAGTTTCATCATGTCAGGCATCACCTCAGTATTACATGAAAGCCGTATTTTCCCGCCCAGCGATGATTTTGTGGCTCAGGCCAATATTAAAGGAATGGCTCAGTATCAAATGCTCTGCGAGCTGGCAGATGCGGATTACGAAGGCTATTGGGCACAGCTGGCGCGTGAGCACATTACCTGGCAAACGCCTTTTACCCACGTGTTTGAAGGCCGCCATGCCCCCCAATATGAATGGTTTAGCGACGGCACCCTCAACCTATCCTACAACTGCTTGGATCGGCACCTGCCCAGCAAAGCCCAAAAAACCGCCTTAATTTTTGAACACGACGATGGCCGCAGCGAACGCATCACTTACCAAGCCTTATATGAGCGCGTCTGCCAGTTTGCCAACGGCTTAAAAAAGCTCGGCGTTCAAAAAGGCGATCGCGTGGCCATTTACCTGCCCATGACGCCGGATGCCGTGGTGGCCATGCAGGCCTGCGCCCGCATCGGCGCCATCCACTCGGTGGTGTTCGCCGGTTTTTCGGGTGCGTCACTACGTGAGCGCATTCAAGACGCCGAGGCCAAAGTGGTGATCACCGCCACCGAAAGCCTGCGTGGGGGCAAGCGCATTCCCCTCAAAAGCATGGTCGATCTCGCCCTTAATGACAATGTTTGTCCTTCGGTGACGGCCGTGGTGGTATTGCGCCATACCGACGTTGAACTAGACTGGGTAAGCCAACGCGATCATTGGTGGCACGAACTAGTGGCCAACCAGGCCAAAACCTGTGAGCCCGAGTGGCTCAATGCCGAAGACGTGTCTTTTATTTTGTACACTTCTGGCAGCACCGGGAAACCTAAAGGCGTGGTCCACAGCGTGGGCGGCTACCTACTGGGGGCCATTTTGACCATGAAGTGGGTGTTTGATCAGCGTGAACAAGACGTGTTCTGGTGTACCGCCGACGTCGGTTGGATTACAGGGCATACCTACGTGGCCTATGGGCCCTTGGCCGTTGGGGCCACCCAGGTAATCTTCGAAGGCGTGCCCACCTTCCCAGACGCCCATCGCTTTTGGCAGGTCATCGCCAAGCATCAGGTCAGCGTGTTCTATACCGCGCCCACCGCCATCCGAGCCCTAATTAAAATGGGCGCTGACTTCCCCACCCAGCACGACTTGTCTTCGCTACGGCTGTTAGGTACGGTGGGCGAGCCGATTAACCCCGAAGCCTGGATGTGGTATCACGAAGTCGTTGGCCAAGGCAGATGCCCCATTGTCGATACCTGGTGGCAAACCGAAACCGGTGCCAACACCATTACGCCCTTGCCCGGCGTGGTCGAAACCAAGCCCGGCTCCTGCACCTTACCCTTCCCAGGGATTGCCGCCGACATTGTGGATGAGGCCGGTGGCTCAGTGGCCGCAGGCACCGGTGGCTCAGTGGCCGCAGGCACCGGTGGCCTATTGGTGATCAAAAAACCGTTTCCGTTTTTATTGCGCACCCTTTGGCGCGACCCTGAGCGGTTTAAAAAAACCTATTTCCCCAGCGAACTCGGGGGATTAACCTATCTTGCCGGCGATTCGGCCTATCAGGATGAGCATGGTTATTTTTGGATTATGGGCCGCGTGGACGACGTGCTTAGCGTGTCAGGCCACCGTTTGGGCACCATGGAAATCGAATCCGCCTTGGTCGCCAATCCACTGGTGGCAGAAGCGGCGGTGGTGAGCAAGCCAGACCCCATTACAGGCGAAGCCATCGTGGCCTTTGTGGTGCTTAAAGGCGACACGCCCGAAGGCGAAGCGGCTCAGCAAATCGCCCAAGAGCTAAAGGTTTGGGTGGCCCATCAAATTGGTAAAATTGCCCAACCGAACGACATTCGTTTTGGCGACGGCCTGCCCAAAACCCGCTCCGGCAAAATCATGCGCCGCCTGCTGCGCGCCATCGCCAAAGGTGAAGCCATCACCCAAGACACTTCCACCCTAGAAAACCCACAAATTATGGATCAGTTAGCCAAAAAGCTTTAGCATTTGTGTGGTCAGCGCAGCCCCTCCGGGCTGCTTTTTAACGCCTTTACAACCTCGGTAGGTAATGGCTCACAAAGTAAATCACCAGCCCCACCAGGCCACCCACCAAGGTGCCGTTGATGCGAATATATTGTAGTTCTTTGCCCACGCTCAGCTCCAGCTTTTGCACCCAAGTATGCTGATCCCAAGCCGCAATCTTGTCCGACACAAACTGGCTCACCACCGACTTATACTGATTCACCAAGCGCTTCACCCACAGCGCCAAGCGCATGTCTAAGCGCGCCACCAAACGCGGCTGTGCCGCCAGCTGACGGCACAGATAGCCCACCAGAACCTGGGTTTTATCGGCCAACAGGCCTGATGCACTGGCCACATCCGCCTTCGACCAATCTTGAATGCTCACCCACAGCGAGGCCAATAAGGCCTGAAACTGAGCGTCATCGCTGAGCTGATCTTTCCACTCCCCCAGTAACCGTGCCCATTTTTTAGAACGCGACAGGCGCGTCACCACCAGGCTTAAGCGCTGGTCTAGGCTATGGCGCAGCGCGTGTTCGGGGTCATCCAACACGCCTTGCAGGTAGTCATCGGCCCAGGCCAACACTTTCTTGGCCAACCAGTCATCCACC
Organism: Neisseriaceae bacterium; assembly: GCA_017991555.1. Lineage (GTDB taxonomy): Bacteria > Pseudomonadota > Gammaproteobacteria > Burkholderiales > Neisseriaceae > JAGNPU01. The sequence goes on along the minus strand of JAGOQM010000007.1, from coordinate 64,839 downwards.
ATGTCCACGGCGCTGCCCTTCACCGCCGCCACAATTTTGTCCCAGGTGCTGGGGGCTTCTGTTTTAACCCGCCGCACCCACTCATTAATATTGTGTTCCAACATGTCCTGGGTGGCCTCTAAGCGCAACCATTTCTGGGCCTGCTTGAGCGCCACATCAGTGGCCAGACGGTGTTGGCCGTGCGCCTGCACGAACAGCAAGCCCTTGGCCAAGGCCGCCGCCAAAGCTTTCCCTGAATAATGCTTTTTCAGTATCTGGCCCGTAAACTCAGCCACCAGCTCCGGCGGCACCTGCTGCAACAACGTCGGCACCTGTGCGGCCAAGCCTTGCGCCACCTGCCGCTGGTTGGCCTCTTGGCTCAGCCAGGCCAACGCTTTTTGAGCGGGATGGAGGCGATACACGCGGTTGGCAATCACGTTGCCCTGCAAAAAATTGCGCTCAATAAACACCCCTATTTGCGCCGCCAGCTTCGCCTGCTTGCGCGGCAGTATCGCCGTGTGCGCAATGGGCAAGCCTAATGGCCGCTTAAACAGCGCCACCACCGCAAACCAATCCGCCAGTGCACCCACCATCGCCGCCTCGGTAAAGGCCTTAACGTAGGCAAATCCGTGCCAGTACGCGCCATAAACGTGGGCCAGAACAAAAATGAGCGCCACCAACACCAATAGGCCTGTGGCAAAAAACCGCATCCGACGCAGCTGCGCCTTCGCCGCCGCATCCGGATCAGACAGGTCATACCTGTTCGCATTGAAAGACATGTGGGTCCTTTTAGTCAAAAGCTGCCCTAAAACGCCGGCAGCTTTTGACTCACAGCAGGCGTCATGCCCCTATAAGGGTTATTTTAAAATCACTTCATCCGGCAACTCGTTGACCAACGGCGTGCTTCTGGGCATGTGCATCAGCAACAACTCATTGATGGCCGCCAACCCAGACTCTAGGCCTTCAGCATACCGCTTTTTGGCAAACTCGGCCTGCATTAACGCACACACATTTGCCCAGGCCTTAGGGTCAACCGCTTGGTTAATGCCACGATCGGCAATCACCTCGATCGCATGGTCGGCCATGCTGATGTACACCAACACGCCACTATTGTGCTCGGTGTCCCACACCCGTAACGAGCCAAACCATTCCAAGGCGCGTTCGCGCGGGCTCATGCCGGCAAAAATAGCCGCCGCGTTAAATGAAGATTCAATCACAAAGCGCAGCTGACCCTGGTGCTGCCGTTCCGAAGCGCTGATGCCGGCTTCTACCTGCTGCAACAGCGATGCTGAAAACAACTGACGCACGCGCCAGGTGGGCGTGAACAAATGTTTGAGCCATCTTGTCATCTTACTCATTACCAACTCCCTGACGAGCCACCGCCGCCAAAACCACCGCCGCCGCCAGAAAAGCCGCCGCCACCGCCACCGAAACCACCCCCGCCAAAGCCCCCACCAGAACCGCCGCCGAAGCCGCCAGAGCCAATGATCGCGGGTGACACCAGGATGCTTAAGCCCAACACCGCCAGGCCAATCAGCACGCTAAAGCCCAAAGACAGGCCCATGAAGACGGCAATGCCAAACCCTAGGCCACCGCTGATCATGCTGCCCAAGGTTTTGCCAAAGATCGCCTTAATAATCCGCCCAGCAAAGGCCCACAGGAAAAACACCAGCACCATGGCAGACTCCAGGCCAAAGCCTGTGTCCTGTCCCTTGCCCTGCTGAATCTCCGGCAAGTCCTCATTCAAGATCAGCTTTTGCAATTGGTGCGTCGACACCACCAGGCCTTCATACACCCGGTTTTCCCGCAGGTACGGCGCCAAGGTATCCATCAGAATACGCTTAGTATAAATGTCGGGAATCGCGCCTTCAAGGCCACGGCCTACGGCGATGTGGGTTTTGCGCTCATCACGCACCAACAGCAGCAACACCCCATCGTCCACGCCCTGACGCCCTAATTGCCAGGTGTCCATTACCCGCGTGGCGTAATCAAAAGGCGTTTCCGGCTCGATCGCGGGCACGGTCAGCACCACGACCTGGCTGCCATTGGCGTCGGCAAACGCACGCAGCTGTGTTGACAGTTCCTGCTGCTCCGAAGCACTGAGCATTTGGGCCGTGTCCATCACGGGGTTATTCAGCGTGGGCACGGCCACCAAAGCCGCCTGCGCCCAGCCCCAACAGAGGCCAAGCGCCACCGCGACAGCATACCTAAACCATGCGGTCATGTTTACTGCCCTGCGGGTGCTGGCGCCACATCGTCAAAGTTAACGGTGGCTGGTTTAGAAATGGCCGCTTCGTTTTCCACTTTAAACTGTGGTCGAATTTGCATGCCGGTGACTTTGGCCACCAGGTTGGTCGGGAACGAACGCACCGTGGTGTTGTACACGCGCACGGTTTCAATGTAGCGGTTACGCGCCAAGGCGATGCGGTTTTCTGTGCCTTCAAGCTGGGCTTGCAGGTCACGGAAGTTGGCGTCGGCCTTTAGGGCAGGATAGTTTTCTGACACCACCAACAGGCGTGATAAAGCCGAGCTTAGCTCACCCTGAGCGGCTTGGAACTGAGCCAGCTGTGCCTCATCCAAAGGCTGGTCGGCATTGATTTGCATTTGCCCTACTTTGGCACGCGCCTCGGTCACCGCCACAAATACCCCTTCTTCATGTTTGGCATAACCCTTCACCGTGTTCACCAGGTTAGGAATTAAGTCAGCACGACGTTGGTATTGATTCAAAACTTCCGACCAAGCGCCATTGGCTGCCTCATCTTGTTGCTGCATGGTGTTGTAGCCACAGCCGGTTAAACCAAACACCATGACCGCCATTAATAACCATTTCTTGAACATATATGCCCTCTTTTTATTGGAGTGAATGAAAAAATAATAAACGTATCTTTCATATAAATGATTTACAGAGGATCCCCCCGTTTGTCAACGCAAGGATCATCCCGACGCTATTTTACCCTATTATATTGATTAAAATGAGACCCGATTACGTCGACCCACGGGGTTTGACAGTAGATTTAGGCGCAAAATACTGGCCGCCCAGCACGCCCACCAAAATAATGACCATGCCGACTAGGTGATACCCCTGAATGCGCTCATTTAAAAACACCGCCCCGGCAATCAGGGTGATCACCACGGTCAGGTTGTTAAACACCCCAATTTTAGAAGCCTCTATTTTCGACAGGGCATACACCGACAGCAAAGACGTCAGCAGCGACGACAGCACCCCCAGATACAGCATCGACCAGGCAAACGCTGGGCTTCGCCACGGGGCCCAAAAATCAGCCAGCTGGCCGTGGCGAAGGTGCTCGGCAATGGCCATCAGGTTAAAAACCACAAAGCCCGCCCCAATCATCAAATAGGTTAGGCTATAAAAATCATGCTGGTGCCGAGCCTTACGCGCCAACACGGTGAATAAGGCCAAGGCCGTGGCCGACATTAAAATCAAGCCACCCCCCAGCAGGCTAAAATCTTGGGCCTGGTTCAGCCCACCCCAAAGTGACATCCCCACCACCCCCAGCATCGCCATCAGCACGCTTAAACGCTGCAGGCGCGTGGTTTCTTCTTTGAGCAGTAGGGCCGCCAACAGCACCACAAAGATCGGCACCGTGGCAAAAATAATGCCGGCTTCGGCCGAGGACACATGGGCCAGCCCAAACACCTGAAACGAAAAAAACAGCACTGGGTTTAATAAGGCCAACGGCAAGACGCTTTTTAAAGTCGGCCAGGCATAAGGCAACGGCTTTTTCAGCAGCCACATGAGGCCATTGGCCGCCACAAAAGCAATGCTGAAGCGATGAGCCAGCACGTCGATAGGCGAGGCATCGCGCAGGCTAATTTTAACGAACATAAACGACAGGCCAATGATCAGTATTTGCACACAGGTGGCCACATAGGCTTTGTAATGATGGGTCACGGGCGCACTCCTCGGTTGATTGCCTCCAGCATAACCCTTAGCCCCCCATCCAGCAATCACGCAGGGCTCTGGCCTCAGTCAAACATGACCTAAGGCTCGAGAACCCTCAACCGTAAGGTGGCTAAAGCGCAAGCTTAGCCATCGGCCTTAATGCCGCACGTCATGTCAATGCCAAAGCGACGTGGGTTCAACCCACCTCACGTACAAGGCACCTAACCCAACAGTGTTCTGCAGCCACTCGCCCCCTTAACCCCTCAATGTGACACTTAACCCACACGCGTAACCCAATAAGATTGACGTGCCCAGTTGAGGGGCGTATAAAACACTACGCAGCACCGAATACCGACCCACGTCATTTTAAAAGGCTTATTAATCAACATGCCCGACCCCGCTACTGGCTGCTCGGCCCCGCCGATCGCCCTACTTAATTTAACGCACAAGCCCTAACGGGACGTCGCGCCGATTCGTTGCTCGATTCATCGATGACTGATTGCCTGACGTTGATTTAGGCACGAGTCAGTCATATGAATCAATCCATAGACTTCACCCCATCTTTACCCCTATTCAGATGCCACGCATCGGCCTTTGCCTGCGTGACGCACACAACCCCGCTAGAACCCCCTAGTTGCTGACGCCGTTCGCCTCAGCAAGCGCGATGACTGCTGGCTGGCGCCTTTAGCCGCCGGCAAACCCTCAAAAACACCCTCACTCAACCGCATAAGGTTTGGCCTAGACGCCACTGCGTCTAGCCCCTATTGGCCATCAACGCAATGACAAAAACATAAAAAGGACGCCCTATGGACGACGATCCCAGACCGCTCATCGCGCACTTGCCGGCACAGCGAGTCGCGCCGAGCGTATTCAGCACCCGTGCCATCATCAATTTGTTCAGCCTGAACATCAGCCGCCCTGCGCCCCAGCCTAGCGAATAGGCCGGCCTTGTCGCGCGTTGATGTTCGCGACAAGGAGCATGAGTCATGACTCAAAAAAAACCCATTCAGGCCCGCCCACCGAAAAAGGCGGCCAACCACAAACAAGACAAACTGTCGATGCTGGCCCTGCAAGAAACCCAGCACAGCCTCGACGCCTCTTTTCAACGCCTCGCCAGCAACCCAAACGGCCTCACCCATGCCGAAGCGGCCGATCGCTTACAAAAAAATGGGCCCAACGAAGTGGCCCACGACAAGCCGCCCTTCATCCTCGTTCAGCTGCTGGTGGCGTTTAAAAACCCCTTTATTTTTGTGCTGCTGATTTTAGCCATCATCAGCGTAGTCACCGACTACTGGCTGCCCCTACAAGAAGGTGAAGAAACCGACTTAACCGGCGCCCTGATCATTTTTACCATGGTGGCCTTAAGCGGCCTGCTGCGCTTCTGGCAAGAGTATCGCTCGTCTAAAACCGCTCAGGCGCTTAAATCGATGGTCAAAACCACGGCCACGGTGCGGCGACGACGCGATTCCCGCTCGCCCTCTAAACTGATGGAGGTCGGCATGAATGAGCTGGTCAAAGGCGACATCGTCCACCTTTCTGCCGGCGACATGATTCCTGCCGACATCCGCCTCATCGATTCACGCGACCTCTACATCAGCCAGGCCGTCCTCACTGGCGAATCTCTGCCGGTCGAGAAATACGACACCCTCGGTGACGTGGCAGAGAAATCAGCCACCGCCAATGGCAACGGCCACACCGACCCGCTCGATCAGCCCAACATTTGCTTTATGGGCACCAACGTCGTCAGCGGCACCGCCACGGCACTGGTGGTCGCCACCGGCGGACAAACCTACTTTGGGTCGTTGGCCAAATCCATTACCGGCAATCGCCCCCAAACCTCTTTTGACAAAGGCGTCAACAGCGTCAGCTGGCTCCTGATTCGCTTTATGCTGGTGATGGTGCCGGTGGTCTTGCTGATTAATGGCCTCACCAAAGGCGACTGGACCGAGGTATTCTTGTTTGCCCTAGCGGTGGCCGTGGGCCTCACCCCCGAGATGCTGCCCATGATCGTCAGCACCAACTTGGCCAAGGGCGCCATGGCCATGGCCAAGAACAAAGCCGTGGTCAAACGCCTCAACGCGATTCAAAACCTCGGCGCGATGGATGTGTTGTGTACCGACAAAACCGGTACCCTAACCCAAGACCAAATCATTTTGGCCCACCACCTCAACACCAGCGGCCACAATGACCCCCACGTCCTCAGCCTTGCCTGGCTCAATAGCCATCACCAAAGTGGCATGCGCAACCTCATGGACAAAGCGGTGATCCAATTTGCCGACGAAGACAAAACGCTGGTCAAACCGCACGCCTATCTCAAGGTGGACGAGCTGCCCTTTGATTTTGTGCGCCGCCGTCTGTCCATCATTGTGCAACAGCAAACCGACGAACACCTGCTCATTTGTAAGGGTGCGGTAGAAGAAATGCTACAAATCAGTACCCACATTCGCCTCAATGGTCAGGTTGAACCACTGAGTTCGGGCAACAGCGCCATTCTTAACGCCCTGTCACAGCAATACAATGAAGATGGATTCAGGGTCTTGTTAATCGCCACCAAGCGTTTTGGCCAAGACAGCCTCAAACAAAACTATCAGACAGCAGACGAAGGCGACCTCATCATTGAAGGCCTGCTGACCTTCCTTGACCCCCCCAAAGAAACCGCAGGCCCTGCCCTCACTGCACTACACGACATCGGCGTGACGGTTAAAGTCCTCACCGGTGACAATGAAGTGGTGAGCGCCAAAGTGTGCCGTCAGGTTGGCCTCATGCCTGGCACGCCGATTTTAGGCTCTGAAATCGAGGCCATGGACGATGATGCCTTACGCTTGGTCGTAGAAGAGCGCACTATTTTTGCCAAGCTCACGCCGTTGCAAAAATCACGGGTGTTAAAAGCCCTTCAGGCCAATGGCCACACCGTGGGCTTTTTGGGCGACGGCATCAATGATGCGGCGGCGCTACGCGATGCCGACGTGGGCATTTCGGTCGACAGCGGCACCGACATCGCCAAAGAATCTGCCGACATCATCCTGCTCGAAAAAAGCCTGATGGTCTTGGAAGAAGGCGTGTTAAAAGGCCGTGAAACCTTTGGCAACATCATGAAATATTTGAACATGACCGCCAGCTCCAATTTTGGCAACGTGTTCTCGGTGCTGGTGGCCAGCGCGTTTATTCCTTTCCTACCGATGTTGGCGATTCACCTTTTGATTCAAAACCTCATGTACGACATTTCACAGCTGGCGCTGCCTTGGGATACCGTCGATGAAGAGTACCTCAAAAAACCCCGCAAATGGGATGCGCCCAACATTGGCCGTTTCATGCTGTGGATTGGGCCCACCTCCTCTATTTTCGACATGACCACCTTCGCGCTGATGTGGTATGTTTTTGCCGCCAACGCGCCAGAATTTCAATCGCTATTTCAGTCCGGCTGGTTTATTGAAGGGCTGCTGTCGCAAACCCTCGTGGTGCACATGTTGCGTACCCGTAAGATTCCGTTTATTCAAAGCACCGCCACCCTACCCGTCATGCTCATGAGCATCTTGGTGATGGGCTTAGGCATTTACATCCCCTTCTCGCCACTGGGCACCGTTGTGGGCTTACAGCCACTGCCTTGGTCATACTTCCCATGGTTGGTCATCACCCTCTTAAGCTACTGCGTGGTGGCACAAGGGATGAAAACCCTTTACATCCGCCGCTTCAAAACCTGGTATTAAGCCCTTCATTCACCCACAAAAAACACCCAGCCAAGGCTGGGTGTTTTTCATGTTAAACGCAAACGCTTACTGCCCGAAATAGGCGGTAAAGCTGGCCTTGGCCAAAGTTTTAAAGTGTAGGTTAAAGCCTGTGGCCGCCGTGGTGATGCCTTCTGGCAGGTCCAAAGCCTCTTCACTAATCGCCATCACCGTAAAAATATAGCGGTGCGGTTGATCACCCTTAGGCGGATTGGCCCCACCAAAGCAATAGTCGCCATAGTCGCTGCGCATTTGACGCGCACCGGCCGGCAGCAGACTGTTGTCGGCTCGCCCGGCATCGGCCGGCAGTTCAGTCACGCTGGCGGGAATGTTGATCACCATCCAGTGCCAAAAACCAGAGCCGGTCGGCGCATCAGGGTCATAGCAAGAAATGGCATAGCTTTTGGTGCCTTCCGGCGCGCCGGTCCAGCTCAGTGGCAAAGATTGATTGCCCCCTTCAAACACCGCGCTCATCGGCAAGGTGTCCCCATCTTTAACCAAGGGGCTGCTTAAGCGAAATTCACTCATCTCATTCTCCTATTCTGATAAAAGGGCAACGCCCTTATTCTGCACCAAACAACAGGTGCTCTTTAATGCTGCGAATGCGGTCACGTATCGACGCCGCTTCTTCAAACGCCAGGTCGCGTGCCGCCTGCGCCATGGCTTTTTCAAGCTTGGCGATTTCTTTAATGGCATCGTCTTCGGTGCGAATGTCGGTGCCCTTAAGCTTGCCTTTACTGCCTCTTTTGCCGTCGTCGCTGCCGTACACCCCATCAATCAAGTCTCGAACCTTCTTGTTAATCTGGGTAGGGGTAATGCCGTTGGCCAAGTTAAAGGCGATTTGCTTCTCACGCCGGCGTTCGGTTTCTTCGATCGCCAAGCGCATCGACTCGGTGATTCTGTTCGCATACAGCAAGGCTTGGCCATTGACGTTACGCGCGGCGCGGCCAATGGTTTGAATCAGGCTGCGGTGGCTGCGCAAAAAGCCTTCTTTATCGGCGTCTAAAATCGCCACCAGCGACACTTCGGGAATGTCTAAGCCTTCACGCAAGAGGTTAATCCCCACCAGCACGTCAAACAGGCCCAAGCGCAGGTCGCGAATGATTTCCACCCGCTCGACCGTGTCAATGTCGCTGTGCAAGTAGCGCACCTTAACGCCCAGCTCAGTATAGTAGTCGGTCAGCTGTTCGGCCATACGCTTGGTCAACGTGGTCACCAGCACGCGCTCGCCCTTGTCGATGCGCAGGTTGATTTCGCTGAGTAAATCGTCCACCTGGGTGTCGACCGGTCGGATGATGATGGTTGGGTCGAGCAAGCCGGTTGGCCGCACCACCTGTTCCACCACCTGGCCGGCGTGTTCGGCCTCATACTTAGACGGCGTGGCCGACACAAAAATGGTTTGCGGAATGATTTTCTCAAACTCATCAAACTTAAGCGGGCGGTTGTCCATCGCCGTGGGCAGGCGGAAGCCATAGTCCACCAGATTGGCCTTACGCGCCGCGTCGCCCTTATACATGGCGCCAATTTGCGGCACGGTCACGTGGCTTTCGTCAATGAACATCAAGGCATTCTTGGGCAAGTAATCCAACAGCGTTGGGGGCGGTTCGCCACGCGGACGGCCGCTAAAGTGGTGGGAATAGTTTTCAATGCCCTTACAAAAGCCCATTTCGTACAGCATTTCCAAATCAAAGCGGGTGCGCTGTTCAATACGTTTGGTTTCCACCAAGCGCCCCTCCTTGGTGAACCACTCAATGCGGTCGGCCAGTTCGGTTTTAATGGTTTCGCAAGCGCGCAGCACCGTTTCGCGCGGCGTCACGTAATGGCTAGAAGGGAACACGGTAAAGCGGCCCACGCGCTGCTTGGTCGCACCGGTTAAGGGGTCAAACAGGGTGATGCTTTCAATCTCATCATCGAAGAGGCTAATGCGCACCGCGGTTTCTGCGCTCTCGGCCGGATACACGTCGATCACGTCGCCGCGCACGCGGAACGAACCGCGCTTAAAGTCCATGTCGCCACGATCGTACTGCATCGCCACCAAGCGGCTGATGATGGCCCGCTGATCCATGGTTTCATGCTCTTTCAGATGCAGAATCATCTGGTGGTATTCAGAAGGGTCACCAATGCCGTAAATCGCCGACACCGTCGCCACGATGATCACGTCTTGCCGCTCCATCAGGCTTTTGGTGGCCGACAGTCGCATTTGCTCAATGTGTTCGTTGATGCTGGAGTCTTTTTCAATGAATAAGTCACGGCTGGGCACATAGGCTTCCGGCTGATAGTAATCATAGTAAGACACAAAATATTCAATGGCGTTGTTCGGGAAGAACTCTCGCATCTCCGCATACAGCTGCGCCGCCAGCGTTTTGTTGTGCGCCATAATAATGGCCGGACGCCCGCTTTGCGCAATCACGTTGGCCATGGTGTAGGTTTTACCCGAACCGGTCACCCCCAATAGGGTCTGAAACGACAGGCCGTCCTCTAACCCTTCGACCAATCCGGCAATCGCCGTCGGCTGGTCCCCCGCCGGTTCAAACGGACGGTTGAGCTGATAGGGACTGTTGGGAAATTGAATCAAATTCATAGGCAACGACAACCATTCTGGAAGGGGTAAATAAAGAAACGAGGTTCCAAGTTAGATGGGGGCAAATGCCATAAAGACAAGCCCCTATCCATTGGCTTACGACGGCATTATCCGGCCCTGAGCGGCCTTGGCTTCGCGCTGCCATTGGGTCGTGCCCCACACCGCAGCGGCATACAGGCAGATAAACATTAGCCCCGTGAATAGGTTTGACCAGCCCTCGATGTCGCGCAGCAGGTCGGCGCCCAAAACGGACCACACCATGATTTTGGACACCATAAAATAGGCCAACAGCAACCACGCCGCCACCCGACTTTTATTAAAGATGCCCACGCCCAAAATGGCCATGATCACCACGTCTAGCCAATAAAAAGGGCTGTACAACAGCGCAATGGTCATGGTGGCCAAGACGCTGAGTAAAGCGCCAATCCAGCCACAGCGAATGCCAATGAGGGCCTGTTTTTGCTTTGAGGTATACGTGTTCATAACAGATAAACGCTTTCTGGCCCGATGTCGACGGCAAAGAGGAAAATATTAAGGGTACAACAAAACACTTTAAGCATAAAGTATCAATCTAGTCTGAAACGGCTTCGACGCTGGTCTCCCCCGCCACGCCGGGTCGAAGCAAATCCTGATACAGGTTGGCCAACAGGCCGCCGGGTAAAAATGCCTGCTCTAGCCAATAGCTAAACTCGCCTTTGAGCTCTTGCTTGATCACCAACAGCTGCTTCGACGGCTGGCGTGGATTTTTAATGCGTTTGGCCACCAAACGACCATCGGCCAACGCTTGCTGCACCATGCTAGTGGGCATAAAACCAATACCGGTGCCCAACATCTGCAAGCGTTTCTTGGTTTCCCAGTCGGTTACCTTAATCACTTCTTGCCCATACAATAGCCAGCCCACGCGCTTGTTGATGTTCTCGGCGGTGTCGGCAATGAACACATTGGGGTAAGGCCTCAGGGTGCTTTCGGCAATGGGCTCGGGCGCCGAGGCCAAGGGATGGTCCGGCGCCACCACAAACTGCCAATCGATGTAGCCAATGTCGGTGTAGTTGAGGCCACCCCCATCAATGACGATGCCCGGCGCGCCAATGGCCACGTCGGCCGACTGATGCAACAGCGCATCCCACACGCCGTTGTACACCTCGGTGCTGACGCTGAACTCGCACAGTGGAAAACGGCGTTTCAAATGGCTCAGCAGCTGGGCCGTGTGCTCGGGCGTGTGCAAAAGGTTATTAATACAGAGCTTAATTTTTAAAGCAATGCTTTCATCAATGCTTTCAATGCTGCGCTTAATCGACTCAAACTCGCCCAACAGCATGGTGGTTTTTTTCAGTAGGTATTCGCCCGAACGGGTCAACGTGACGGTCCGCGCCTGCCGGTTAAACAGCGGCGCGTCTAAGTAGGTTTCAATACGCTTGATGCTGCGGCTCACCGCCGAAGGGGTTAAGCCCAAGGCCTGAGCGGCGGCGGTAAAACTGCCGGTGACGGCCACTTGTTCAAAAATCTTCAGTATATCTTCTGAGAAAATAGATTTCATTGATTTTCCTTAACTTTTAAGGCCTTATCCTGTGCCTTGAATATTTTTCACTCAGATTGCCAAGATCTTCAAGTAATAGTCAATCATCTAGGCAAATGGCCGCCACCCAGACAAACTAACCCTTATAAATGATTCGTTCCTCAGCGCCCTTAGTCGGCCTCAGCACGGCCCGCATGCCAGCGGCAGGCCTGAGCCTCATCATCACACCAACCTGATTTTGTCTGACCCTTATTGATTGTGTTCATTTCACCTTACTCTGAAAAGGAGTGGCTATGTATATTAAAGCAGAAATTAAACCCAACACCTATGTCGACTCAATGTCGCTCATGGCCTTGTCCACCAAGGTCAACCAATTACCGTTAGTGCAGCAGGCCATGATTGGCATGGGCACCGACATGAACAAGCAGGTCATCGACAACGTGGGCCTGTCCACCGACGCCATTCGCGCCGCGGGTAAAACCGACCTCATCCTTGTGGTGCAGGCCGCCACCGAAGCCGATGCCGAAACCGTTTTTGCCCAAATCGCCGACCTGCAAGCCCAAAGCGCGCAAGGCGGTGCCGAGCAAAGCAATCGCTTTCACACCCTGAAACAGGCCCTCCAGCAACAGGCAGCGGCCAACCTAGTGGTGTTTTCCATCCCTGGCGAATACGTGGCGGCCGAAGCCAAACAGGCCTTAGGCCAAGACAAGCACGTGATGATTTTCAGCGACAACGTCAGCGTTGACGAAGAAATCGCCCTCAAACAGCTGGCCCACGAACGTGGCTTGCTGGTGATGGGCCCCGACTGCGGCACCGCCATCATCAATGGCGCCGGCCTGTGCTTTGCCAACCAAGTACGCCGCGGCCCTATTGGCGTGGTGGCCGCCTCTGGCACCGGCAGCGAAGAGCTCAGCGTGCAGGTCGACGCCATGGGCCAAGGCATTAGCCAACTCATTGGCGTGGGCGGGCGCGACCTCAGCGAAGCCGTGGGCGGCATGATGATGACCGACGGCTTTAACATGCTGTTGGCCGACGACGCCACCAAAGTCATCATTCTACTGTCTAAACCGCCCGCAGCCAGCGTGCAAGCAAAAATAATTGCCCAAGCCAAAGCCGCCACCAAGCCGGTGGTGCTGTGCTTTATTGGCGCCGACCTCAGCGGCACCGAAGGCAACATCACCTACGCCCGCCACAGCCACGAAGCGGCCAGATTAGCGGTACAGCTGGCTGCGGGTCAAGCGCCGGCCGACACCAGCGCCGCCACCGTTGCCAACGTCGTGAGCCAAGCCAGCGCCAACGCAGCGCCTTGGGTCCGCGGCCTATTTGCTGGCGGCACCATTTGCGACGAAGTGTTTTACACCGTAAAAGCGGTCAGTAACGAGGTGTATTCTAACGTCGCCGGCCCTGAAACCGAGCGCATTCGGTTTGGCCAACCGGCCCATCACCACGCCATGATCGACTTTGGTGATGACGACTACACCCAAGGCCGCCCCCACCCCATGATCGACGCCACCTTCCGTGCTCAGGCTCTGGTTGAGACAGCCAAAGACCCCGAAGTCGGCACGATTTTACTGGACTTTGAGCTGGGCTACGGCGCCAACGCCGACCCCATCGGCGCCATGCTGCCCGCCATTGAAACGGCTCAGCGCCTAGCCGCCGAAGCCAAGCGCCCACTCAACCTCATTGCCTACGTATTGGGCACCGACGCCGACCCACAGAACAAACAGCGCCAACAGCAGCGCCTGCAAGACGCTGGCGTGCTCTTAGTCGACAGCGCCGTCAACCTTGGCGTGGCCGCTGCCCAATTAATCCAAAAAATTAAGGAGTAATGCATCATGGCTCAAGGACTATTTCAGCAATCGCTCAACGTCATCAACGTTGGCCCCACATTATTTTTAGATGACTTAAACGCTCAGGGCGTGGCCACCACTCAGGTCAACTGGACGCCACCGCGCTCCATCAGTGCTGAGCTAGCGGCCGCCTTAGATAAACTACAGCGCCCAGACATCGCCGCCAAAATTGACGCCGCCAACCAAGAAGCGGTCGAACGCATCATCACCGCTCACCCCGTGCTGGTGGGCTACGAACGCGCCATTGACGTGGTGCCGGGCATGACCAAAAACACCATCATTCATGCAGGCCCACCGATTGCCTGGGCCGACATGTGTGGCGCCATGAAGGGCGCCATCACCGGCGCCATTGTGTTTGAAGGCTTGGCCAAAGACATTGCCGAAGCCGAGCAAGTGGCGGCCTCTGGCCAAATCATCTTCTCGCCCTGTCATGAACATGATTCTGTTGGCTCAATGGCCGGCGTGACCTCGGCCTCGATGTACGTCCACATTGTCAAAAACAAAACCCATGGCAACGTCGCCTACACCAACCTATCTGAGCAATTGGCGAAAATTTTGCGCATGGGCGCCAACGACCAATCGGTCATCGACCGCCTGGTGTGGATGCGCGACGTCTTTGGGCCCATGCTCAGCGCAGCCATGAAGCTGGCGGGTGAGATTGACCTACGCATGCTGTTGGCTCAGGCCATCCACATGGGGGACGAAGACCACAACCGCAATAACGCCGGCACCTTATTGTTGGCGCAAAAGCTGACCCCGTTTATTTTACGCACCGACTTCAGCAACGAAGACAAAATCGCCGTGTTTGAATTTATTGAAAGCAGCGATTACTTTACCGGCCCCACCTGGATGGCCGTGTGTAAGGCGGCCATGGACGCCGCCCACGGGGTTAAATACAGCACCATCGTGACCACCATGTGCCGCAACGGGGTGGAATTTGGCATTCGCCTGAGCCACTTCGAAGGCTTTAACTGGTTCATCGGCCCCGCTCAAAAAGTAATTGGCCCGATGATGGCCGGCTTTAAGCCCGAAGACGCAGGCCTAGACATCGGCGACAGCGCCATTACCGAAACCTACGGCATTGGGGCGTTTGCCATGGCCGCAGCACCAGCGATTGTGCCACTGGTCGGCGGCACCGTCGACGACGCCATCAACTACTCCAAAACCATGATGGAGATCACCACCGCGACCAACCCCAACATCACCATTCCGCTGTTGAACTTCCGCGGCATTGCTTCTGGCATTGATGCCCGTAAGGTGTTGGACACGGGCATTTTGCCCATCATCAACACCGCCATCGCCCACAAAGACGCCGGCGTGGGCATGATTGGCACCGGCTTAACCAACCCTCCGTTCGAAGTCTTTGAGCAGGCCTTAATCGCCCTCGCCAACGACATCGCCTAAGCTTAACCGACAAGGAATCGATCATGCTGCCTCAAGCCAATGCCCTTCTGACTCAGCCACTGAGCATGGATGATCGATTCCTATCGACCTTACGCCAAAGCGAACGCTGGCGCATTCACAGCGCCTTCGCCAACACGGTCAACCTCAGTGCGCCCTCGTTGCCGCTATTAACCCTCAGCAACCAACAAACGGATACCTTACCCTTAAGCCTCATGACGCAAGGCATCGACTTCAGCCCGCTCCAACAGCGGCTAGGCACCGCCATTCAGCATGATGCCCACAGCTTACGCTTGAGCGACGCCTATGTTTTTTACCTCAATCCACCGGCTCGATCACACTATTTTGCCGCCGCGTCCTTAGACGAGGCGCAGCGCAGCAGCCTAAAACAGGCCCTCCCTGCTCTCCAACAGCAGTTAACGCAGCAAGCACGGCCAGGCAGCTTTGTGCCGACCGCCCACGCCTCCCCCTTTGAACAAGCCCTAGGCCAGTGCCTACGGCAGCAGGCGCAGGCGCTAGGTCAAGCCCTCCAGCAAACGGCGGCGGCGCCCAACCTCGACACAGCGGTTCTGGGCCTACTGGGCCTGGGCGTGGGCCTCACCCCATCTGGCGACGACTATTTGGTTGGGGCCTTGGCTGCCTTACGCTACACCCAACCGCACGCCGACGCCACTCAGGCCTTAGCGGCCAGTATTCAACGCCACGCCCCGGCACAAACCAACGCCATCAGCGTTCAGGCCTTAGGCTGTGCCTGCCAATACTATTTTAAGTCTAGCCTCCTAGACCTGCTGCAAAGCCTGGCGCAGCAGCAACCACAGGCCGCCGCCGCAGCGCTCGGCCAACTGTTACACACCGGTTCCACCTCTGGAACCGACCTCGCCTATGGCTTAATCGACACCCTATTATTGTCTTGTTTTGAAAAGGATGTACTATGAAAATCAATTGGCCGCTGGTGGTTTCGGCACTGGTTACCGGTTTTTTATGTGGGCTTTGGGCCGGCGTGGCGCCGCTGTTAAACCTGTCCATCTGGGCCGGTTTTGCTGGCTGTACCGCCTATTTCGCCAGCGGCAAACACCAGCTGGCGGGCATTAAAATGACGCTATACACCACGCTACTGGGCTCTTTTACCGCTTTTGCCATGATCTGGAGCGGCGACAACATCCTGTCTTTCCTGTCCCCCAATCTGGCCACAGGCATCGCCGTGGGCGTGATTGTTGGCCTAATCGTCTTGTGCGGCGCGGTGAACTTTGTGTCGTTTGTGCCCGGTATTTTCGTTGGCTGCTACAGCTACTTTGCCATCGATGGCCAATGGCCGTTGCTGGCCGCCTCATTGATTGCTGGCGCCTTTTTGGGCTGGGCCTGCGATCAAGGCGGCACCAGCCTCAGCCAACGCCTTGGGCTCACCGAACCCTAAAGACCCTAAGCGCACGGCCCATCCACCCAAAAACGCCATCCTGCAACAAGCCGGATGGCGTTTTGATTGGCGGCTTAAGCCAGCCGATTAGAAATCGTAGCCCAAAGACACCCACAGCTTGCGGCGGTCAATATAGGTGCCACTGTTGCTGCGTCCAGACATCGAGTATTCATACAGAACCTCTTCCACACCATTGCTGTTGGTAAAGGTACGGTGCTTATCAAACTTCTTGTCCAAGAGGTTATGCACGCCCGCGGTGAGGCGAAGCTGTTTGTTCATTTGATAATTCACGCCCAAATTCACAATCGTGTAGCCCTTAAACTTATTATTGGTTAAGTCTTTAATAATGGCGTCATTATTTTTGGCCTCACCCTGATAGCGTTCACGCGACGACTTGTACTCTGCCTCAAGCCAACCATTGAAACGCTCGTTGAACTGATAGTTGGTCGACAAATTTAAGGCGTGGCGAGGGTTGCTCACCAAATAATGGCCCTCATTGGCGCCTGATTTAGTCTCGGTTTTTAACCAAGTGTAGGTACCCTTAACCGACCATTCTGGCGTAATGTTAAACTTACTGGCCAGCTCCAAACCTTTGGTCTCGGCTTCATCAATGTTCACCGAGGTGCCCACGTCTTCTTGCCCAGGGAACCCACCAATGTCGATACAGCCAGGCAGGTTGGGATTTTTTTCATAGCCGCAGTTGGGCACGCTGTTGCCGGTGGCAATTTTATCTTTAAACTTATTCAAAAACACCGTTGCCGTGGTGTCAAAGCTGCCTTCGGTAAAGTTGGCACTCAACTCATAGTTGGTGGTTTTCTCAGGCTTCAAGTTAGGACTACCCAAGGTGACCTTTTTCCCTTGCGACGTAAACCCATTAATGCCATCGTGTAGCTCATTCAGCGTGGGCACCTTATAACCGGTGCTGACGCCCCCTTTAAAGGTCCATTGCTCATTGGCATTCCAGGTTAAATAAGCCCGAGGTGTAAACTCACCGCCAAAGGCCTTATGGTCCTCGTAACGGCCACCCAAGGTCAGGTTAAACTTGGGCAAAAACTGCCAGCTGTCTTCAGCAAATACTGCCCAAGAATCTTGCTTAAAGGTATTCCCCCGACCGGCCGCCGCATCTTCGGTTTTGTTGTCCTGATACTCCAGACCGGCAGTCAGGTTATGCGCCCCTAACTGGGTACGGAATTTGGTTTGGAAAATCGTGTCGGTGTTTTTTAACAGGCGCGCCTCACCTCCTTTGTACACATAACCCAACTGTGGATTATTGCCGCCAGGCAAGGTTCGGCCCTTGGTTTCCGTGCGTACTTGGCTCACATAGCTTTCCCAATCACCCACCTCAAATTCGGCCTTGTGCCCGATGGCGTACTGCTCGCGTAGAAACTCTAACTTGTCGGCATAGCCAGAAATATTGTCTGGACTGCCGTCGTCTTTATAAGTGTCTAAGCTGCCCAAGCGGCTGTCGCGGTTGTCGTACCATTGCTTCGCCGTCCCCACGTCGGCCCATAAGGTATGGGTGTCGTTGACATTCCATGTCAGCTTGGCCCCAAAGTCATGGTTCTCACCTCGGCCAGGACGCGGATCGCGGCCGGTGGCATTGGGGTTGAGTCGCGTCGAGGATTCGCGGTTAAAGAAGCGGCCACGCAGCTCTAAGCCTAGCTTGTCTTGCACCAAGGGGCCGCTGGTTTGAATGTTGATCGACTGCGTGTTGGCGGCGTCGCTGTCCTGCTGCCATTCGGTTTGAACGGTCACATTACCGCCCCACTCACGGGTAGACACCGGTTTGGTGATGATGTTGATCACGCCGCCCATGGCATCAGAACCGTACAGGGTCGACATCGGCCCACGAATCACCTCAATGCGCTTAATGGCCGACAGCGGCGGCATAAAGCCAAAGCTGGTGCCGCTAAAGCCATTAGGGGTCACGTCACCCGACGTATTTTGGCGACGGCCATCAATCATAATCAGCGTGTATTCGGCCGGCATGCCTCGAATTTCCACGCTTAAGTTACCGGTTTTGTCGGTGCCATTGCGCACGTCCACGCCCGGCACTTCTTTTAAAACCTCAGCCAGGCTGGTGAAGTTTTTTTGTGCCAGCTCGTCTTCCGTAATCACGGTAATGCTCGCCGGTGCATTCTTCACTCTTTGCTCAAAACCCGATGCGGTCACCACCACATCGGCAATTTGGGCTTCACCGCCCGTTTGCCCCCACGCCGCCATTGGCAATAAGCTCGCCGCCACAACGGTTAATGCGCCAACGCGTATGCTTTTCATCTCCATGATGCCCCTAATAGTAATCGTCTAATTAATCAAATGTAACAAGAATAAGAATGGGAATGATACTTATTATTGAAAAAGAATCCATACATTTTATATAAATAGCGTAATTTCGTCTCATTATGGCGACAGACCCATGAAAAAATCGCTTTGCGTGCGGCTCATGGCCATTTTTGACGCATTAAGCCCACTACGCAAAAAAACTTTCTGAAAACCACTCAGAAAGTTTTTGATGACCCTACCGGCTCAACCCATTAGAAGTCGTAGCCCAAAGACACCCACAGCTTGCGGCGGTCAATGTAAGTGCCCGCATTCACGTTGCTAGAGGCTGAGTACAGGTAAACCACCTGCTCTTCTCCCGAACTGTTAATAAAGGTTTCGCTTTTATCAAACTTTTTATCCAGTAGGTTATGGATGCCGGCGGTTAAGCGCAGCTGCTTATTGAGCTGATAGTTCGCGCCAAAGTTAACAATGGTGTAGCCTTTAAACTGGTTATTAGACAGCTCCTTCATAATCGCTTCGTCGCCTGCGGTGCTGCCTGCATACCGCACCCTAGACGATTTATACTCGGCTTCTAGCCACGTGCTCAAGCGTTCGTTGACGTTATACTGGGTGGATAAATTGAGCGCGTGCCGTGGTGCGTTGACCAAGTAACTGCCTTGGTTGCGCCCCGACTTGGTTTCGGTTTTCATCCACGTATAGGCCCCTTTAACCGACCAATCGCTGGTCAGGTTAAATCGGCTGGCCAGCTCTATGCCTTTGGTTTCGGCGCTGTCAATATTGACCAGCTGACTGACCGTGCTTTGGTTGGGGAATCCACCCAGACTAACGCAGCCTGGACGATTGGGGTTGGCGGCAAAGTCACAGTTAAACAAGGCGTCGCCGGTGGCGATTTTGTCCTTAAACTTATTCAAGAACACCGTCGCCGTGGTGTCGAAGCTGCCTTTGGCGTAGTTGGCGCTGAACTCATAGTTGGTGGTTTTTTCAGGCGTTAAATGCGGGCTGCCCAAGTTTACCGTGCGGCCTTGGCCGCCAAAACCATTCAAACCATCGTGTAGCTGATTCGGCGTGGGCACTTTATAACCCTGGCTCACGCCCCCTTTTAAAGTCCACTCATCGGAGGTGTTCCAAGTCAGGTAGGCGCGCGGGGTAAACTCGCCGCCAAAGGTTTTGTGATTTTCATAGCGCCCGCCGACGGTCAGGTTAAGCCGCGGCATAAACTGCCAGCTGTCTTCCACAAACAGCGCCCAAGAATTTTGTCTTAGGGTGTTGCCCCGCCCTGTCACCGCGTCTTCGGTTTTCATGTTCTGGTATTCGGCCCCCACGGTCAGGCTGTGATTGCCCAACTGGCTGCGTAAGCGAGATTGAAACAGGGTGTCGGTATTTTTAAGCTGTCGCGCTTCACCGCCCGCATAATCATAGTCCCACAGCGGCACACTCGCCCGTGGCAAGGTGCGACCCTTGGTTTCGGTGCGCACCTGGCTCACATAGTTTTCCCACTCGCCAAACTCAAACGCCGTGGTGACCCCAAAAGCGAATTGATCGCGTAAAAATTCCATCTGATCTCGATAGGTACTAATATTGATGACATTACCTTCGTCATCGTAGGTGTCCTGATTACCGAGGCGATTATCGCGGTTGTCATACCACTGCTTGGCCGAACTCACATCGGCCCAAAGCGTATTACGGTCGTTTAGCTGCCATGAAAGCTTGGCCCCTACGTCGTAGTTCTCTCCGCGACCGGCGCGTGGGTCGCGGCCAGTGGCGTTAGGATTCATCCGCGCCGACGACTCCCGATTCAAAAAGCGCCCGCGCAGCTCAATGCCTAACTTATCTTGAATCAACGGCCCACTGGTTTGAATATTGATCGACTGCGAATTGGCCGCGCGGCTGTCTTGCTGTAGCTCTGTTTGAACGGTCACGTTGCCGCCCCACTCACGCGTCGACACCGGTTTAGTGATGATGTTGATCACCCCGCCCATGGCATCAGAGCCATACAGGGTCGACATCGGCCCACGAATCACCTCAATGCGTCGTATCGCCGACAGCGGCGGTATAAAACCAAAACCGGCGTCGCTAAAGCCATTGGGCATGACGTCGCCCGAGGTGTTTTGGCGACGTCCATCAATCAAAATCAAGGTGTATTGCGAAGGCATGCCCCGCATTTCAATGCTGAGGTTGCCGGTT
The DNA here is from genome assembly GCA_017991555.1 of Neisseriaceae bacterium. Lineage (GTDB taxonomy): Bacteria > Pseudomonadota > Gammaproteobacteria > Burkholderiales > Neisseriaceae > JAGNPU01. Next base: position 44,002 of record JAGOQM010000007.1, on the reverse strand, counting down.
TTACCGGTGCCGTTGCGCACGTCGACCCCCGGCACCTCTTTCAGCACTTCGGCCAGGCTAATGAAGTTTTTTTGCGCCAGCTCTTCTTCCGTGATCACGGTAATGCTTGCCGGGGCATTTCTGATGCGCTGCTCAAAGCCCGTGGCGGTCACTACAACATCCCCTAACTGCGCCGTATCCTGTGCCCAAACCGTCGCCGACAATAAGCTGGCGGCCACCACCGTCAGCACGCCTAAGCGGTGATGTTGCGTGTTTTTTATCCCCATACCATTCCCTTTACGTATCAATACAGTCTGCCAAAACATGGCCATAAATGAGAATCATACTTATTTCATAAAATGCCGCCAGCATTTTCATACAGTATGATTAAAACAGTACAAAATAGAGACAAATACAGGCAGAAAAACCATGAATTCATTTAAAATAAAAAATAGGATATTAAAAATAGGATGGCCCCAGCGCCGTCACACGGCCAAAAAAAAGCACCCTTATCAAGGGTGCTCAGTTCCGTGTGCCAATTGATTTTGGTCTATGGATGGTCGACTTAAGACGGTGCGTTTTCTAAGCCAAAGGCTTTGTGCAACACGCGCGTTGCCAACTCTAAGTATTTCTCATCAATCAATACCGATACTTTAATTTCAGAGGTACTGATCATTTGAATATTGATGCCTTCTTCTGCCAGGGTGCGGAACATGGTCGAGGCCACGCCACAGTGTGAACGCATGCCCACGCCCACGATGGAGATTTTGGCCACGGTGTCGTCACCGTCTACTTTGGCGGCACCGATGTTTTTTTGCACTTCGCTCAAAATGCGCATGGTGCGGTTGTATTCACCTTTAGGGACGGTGAACGAAAAGTCGGTGGTGCCGTGTTCACCCACGTTTTGGATGATCATGTCGACTTCAATATTGGCGTCGGATACGGCGCCCAAAATTTGAAACGCAATGCCTGGTTTGTCTGGCACGCCCTTCACGTTAATTCTCGCCTCGTTCTTGTCAAACGCGATCCCCGCTACCACTGCTTTTTCCATGTCGCCATCTTCCTCAAATGTGATCAACGTGCCTTCACCTTCATCTTGAAGGCTGCTCAACACACGCAATCTAACTTTATATTTACCCGCGAACTCAACCGCGCGAATTTGCAAAACCTTAGAGCCCAAGCTGGCCAATTCCAACATTTCTTCAAACGTAATGGTTTTTAGGCGGCGCGCTTCGGGCACCACGCGTGGGTCGGTGGTGTACACCCCATCCACGTCGGTATAAATTTGGCACTCATCTGCTTTTAAAGCCGCCGCAATGGCCACCGCAGAGGTGTCTGAACCGCCACGGCCCAGCGTTGTGATCTCACCGTTGCTGTCCACGCCTTGGAAGCCAGCCACCACCACCACACGACCGGCATTGAGATCGGCACGAATTTTCGCGTCGTCGATGCTTTCAATGCGGGATTTACCGTGGGCAGAATCGGTGTGCATCGCCACCTGCCAGCCGCAGTAGCTCTTGGCGTCCACGCCGATGCTTTGCAAGGCCATGCACAATAAGCCAATGGTCACTTGCTCGCCCGTGGCCACCACCACGTCTAATTCGCGTGGGTCTGGGTAAGGCTGAATTTCATTCGCCAGCGCAATTAAACGATTGGTTTCACCACTCATGGCAGACAACACCACCACCACATCGTGACCTTCGGCTTTGAATTTTGCCACCCGCTTGGCCACATTTTTAATACGATCAGTAGAACCTACAGAAGTACCACCATACTTTTGGACAATTAGTGCCATTTTCTTTTCTTCTTTGCAGAATGTTTGTTAACAAAAATGTTGAGCTAGAATTAGTACCACTTTTTAAGCGCACTGACAAGAAGCAAGCCTTCAGAACCGACGCTTTGTCAGCATATATGACGATAACGCCAAAAAATTACGATGATTAAGCAACATTCAGCGGCAAAGTGGTCTCAACGCATGGGCTAACGCAATAAAAAAGCAGCCGTGCTGGCTGCTGTCTCTTTTTAAGCGGCGGCAATCGCCTGCTGCTGCAAGCTTAACAAACTGCGGATGCCGGCTTCGCCTAAATCCAACAGCTGATTCAATTCGGCGCGGCTAAACGCTTCGCCTTCGGCCGTCCCCTGAACCTCAACCATGCGGCCAGAAGCAGTCATCACAATGTTCATGTCGGTGTCGCAGCCAGAATCTTCAACATAGTCTAAATCCAGCAGCGCTTGGCCTTGGTATACCCCCACCGAAATGGCCGCCACGGCTTCTTTAATCGGGTTTTCGGCCAATAGTCCTTTGGCCAGCAGCTGATTCACCGCCAGCTGTAACGCCACAAATGCGCCGGTAATGCTGGCGGTACGGGTGCCACCATCGGCCTGAATCACGTCGCAATCGATCAAAATTTGACGCTCGCCCAGCTTATCCATGTCCATCACCGCGCGCAAAGAGCGGCCAATCAGGCGCTGAATTTCTTGCGTACGGCCACTTTGCTTCCCCGCCGCGGCTTCGCGACGCATGCGGCTATTGGTCGAGCGTGGCAGCATGCCATATTCTGCCGTCACCCAGCCTTTGCCTTGACCCCGTAAAAACGGCGGCACGCTTTCCTCTACCGATGCGGTACAAATCACCTTGGTTTGGCCACACTCAATCAGCACCGAGCCTTCGGCCTGCGGTAAAAAATGAGGCGTCAGCGTCAAAGGGCGTAATTCATTGGCTTGGCGATTCGTGCGTTGATATAGGGGCATGTACATTCCTTAGATAAGCATTAAAGGTGGCCAAACGCCACCAAGAAGACAAAATGATACCGTTGATTGGGCCAAAGCTCAAAAGTAAATCCCCACCCTAGCCTGTAAGCGGCCGAAACCGGCCCTCACGCGTTGCATGACGCTGGCCGAGCGGTCTGCCTTTATTGTATATTGGGGGCCTGCGTTTAAAGCATTGCGCGTTTAAACGCCTTTTTAATTGTACAAAGGTCTCCCTATGATTCATAGCATGACAGGCTTTGCCAGCGCCAGCGGTGAGTTTGCCCAAACCCGCATCCACTTAGAACTGCGCGCCGTCAACCATCGCTATCTCGACATTCAGTTTAAAGCGCCAGAAGAAGTACGCGCTTTAGAAGGCACCCTACGCGAAGCGATCACGAAACACGCCTACCGTGGCAAAATCGAATGCCGTATCCACATCAACGTGCTGCACGACCAACAGGCTGAATTACGCTACAACCAAACGCTGATCAGCAACCTCAGCCAGCTCAATCAAACCCTGCTGGCAGAACACCCTCATTTACAAGCGCTCAGCGTGTCTGACATTTTGCGCTTCCCTGGCGTGCTCAGCGAGAGCAGCATCGACCAGGAGGCGATTAACGAGGCCGTCGTGAGCCTCCTAGCCCAGGCCTTAACCGACTTCGAAGCCAGCCGTGCGCGCGAAGGAGAGGGCCTTAAACAGCACATGCTGACCCGCCTTGAGCAAATGGAAGCCGTGATGGCCAATATTGAAGGCCTGTTCCCTAGCCTCGTGGCCCAACACATCCAAAGAGCCGAAGAGCGCCTGCGTGAAGCCGTGGCCAATATTGAAGACGACCGCCTCAAACAAGAGTTTGCCATCTTCATGCAAAAAGCCGATGTGGACGAAGAACTGTCACGCTTAAAAAGCCACATTAAAGAAGTTCGCCGCACCGTGTCGGGCAAAGGCTCTGTTGGCAAACGCCTAGACTTCCTCATGCAGGAACTCAACCGCGAAGCCAATACCCTCGGCAGTAAAGCCATCGCCACCGAATGCACCCAAGCCTCGGTCGAGCTGAAAGTGCTGATTGAACAAATGCGCGAACAGGTGCAAAACATCGAGTAAGCCGCGCGATAAACACAAAAAACCGACTGAGCCACTCAGTCGGTTTTTTATTTAAAGCCTTGTCTGGGTCAGGCCATTACTGCCTCATGACCCCACCGTACTGATGTTCTTTATACATCATGGCTTGGGTGATACAGCTCAGAATGTCTGGTTCAGAACGGTGCTGGTATTCTTCAATGAGTTGATCGTAGGTGGCGTAGGCATCGGCAATTTTACCCAGCTGGCCCAGCACAATGCCCTTATTGAGCATGGCGCAGGCCACGCAGGCGGCAATCCGTTCGCAGTGCTCGTCGGCAAAGCGCTCAATCAGTTCACAAAACCCATCAATTTTTTCCTGATGCACGTCATGCCGCAACAGCAAACGATTGAGCATGGCCTGAGCCAAATAGCCCTGAATTTCACTGTGGCTCGTGTATTCAAACCGTTCAATCATTTGGTCGTAAATCCGAGCTTCCTGCTTGTGCTGCTGGCGGCGCGCATAAACCTGAGCCCAGCTTAGCCACGTTTGCGCCAGGCAGACCTCAACCTCGTCTTCCTCGACCTCATAAAAACGGCCAATCAGGCTTTGATACACCTTAATCTGCGCCTGCGGCTGATTCAACAGGCCATAGGTGGCCCCTTGATTCATTAAGGCTTTGACCCAATACAGGACCAAAGCCTCATTGGCGCGCGGCGTCAGCCATTCAATGAGCGCACCATAGGTGGCCAACTCTTCGGCGTGTCGCCCCAGCCCCGCCAAAGCCAAACCTTTATTCAACATCAGCTTGGCGACGTACTGCTGTAGCGACTCATGCTCGGTGTCTTTAAAGCGATCAATCATTTGATCGTAGGCCAGTAGCTGGGCCGTCCACAGCCCTAAATCGCCCAGCAGGGTGATTTTATTCACCATCGCATGGGCCAGCTGAATCACCCCTTCGTGCGTGGCAACGGCATTGAACCCATGAATGATGCGCCCATACAGGCTTAATGCGGCAGCCGTCTGGTTCAGTTCGGCCAGCGTCGCCGCCTTGTTCATTAAAGCCTGCATGCTTAACGACTGCAGCGCCGGCGCTTCACCAAAGCGCGCGAGGTGCTGGACTAAATCATCATATAGGCCAAGCTCGGCCGTGGTTTCGCCCATCTCCCCTAGGGCCATGCCCTGATGCAGCATGGCGTAGGCCACAAAATACTGCACCGCCACTTCGTCACTGTGTCGAAACCGGTGCAACAACTGCTGCAACCGCACCAGCTTCGCCTTCATTTTTCCTTGTTGCCCTAACCTCACCGCCTGTTCAAACTGCGCCTTCACCACCGCCACCGGCGCTTGTTCATTCCCCTTGATCGAACCTTGAGCCTCATCATGAGCGGGTAGAGCCGCTTTTTTTTTAATAATCATTATTCGGTCTTTTCGTTATTTGTTAAATAAGCTACAGGCACCTTAACTTCCAGTCATCCAGCGCTTAAGCCAAAAACAGGCCTTAACAAAAACAAATGCTTAAGTTATTATTAACGCTTTAATCCCTAACGGCGCCCGTTTTAGATTCTATGCAACATCAAGACAAAAGCCTCAAACCTTTACATTCTTTTGCAAAACCCACCCAGCAATAACCAAATCAGCCTCCTTTCAGCCCCACCGCATCTTGTCGCTTACCCCCATAGAAAAACCCCACCCTGTCGTCAAACAGGATGGGGTTAAGCGTGCTTCGTTAAAATAAGGCCTAACGTTTGCGCATCGGCGGTAGGTCGGTACACACACCCAAAGCCACTTCGGCAGCCATGCCAATACTTTCACCCAAGGTTGGGTGCGGATGGATGGTTTTGCCAATGTCTTCGGCATCGCAACCCATTTCAATCGCCAAGCACAGCTCGCCAATCATGTCGCCCGCATTGGTGCCCACGATACTGCCACCAATGATGAGGCCGCTGTCGGCGTCAAAAATCAATTTGGTCAGGCCTTCGTCACGGCCGTTGGCGATGGCGCGACCAGAAGCCGCCCATGGGAACACTGCTTTGGTGATGGTAATGCCTTTTTCTTTGGCCAAGTCTTCGGTCATGCCCACCCACGCCACTTCAGGGTCGGTATAAGCCACGCCTGGGATCACGCGCGCATCGAAGTAGGCTTTATGGCCGGCAGCATTCTCGGCCGCCACATGGCCTTCATGCACCGCTTTGTGCGCCAACATAGGCTGGCCCACAATGTCGCCGATGGCAAAAATATGCGGCACGTTGGTGCGCATTTGTTTGTCTACTTCAATGAAGCCACGATCGGTCACGGCCACGCCGGCCTTGTCGGCACCGATCAACAAGCCATTGGGCGCACGCCCTGCGGCCACCAACACCAAATCGTAGCGCTGTGGCTCTGCCGGCGCTTTTTCGCCTTCGAAGGTCACGTAGATGCCGTCTTCCTTGGCCTCTACCGCCGTGGTTTTGGTTTTGAGCATGATGTTGTCAAAGCGAGGCGCATTCATTTTTTGCCATACTTTCACCAGGTCGCGATCCGCGCCCTGCATCAGGCCGTCTTGCATTTCCACCACGTCTAAACGGGCGCCTAAGGTTGAGTACACGGTGCCCATTTCTAGACCAATGATGCCGCCACCAATGATCAACATTTTCTCTGGCACGCTGGCCAACTCAAGGGCGCCGGTTGAATCCACGATGCGTGGATCTTCCGGAATAAACGGCAGGTTCACCACGCGGCTACCGGCGGCAATGACGGCTTGTTTAAAGCCAACCACTTGCTTCTCACCGGTCTGCGCTTGGCCCTCACCGCTGGTTAGGGCCACTTCAAGGTGATGGGCATCGGCAAACTGCGCCAGGCCACGAATCACGTCTACTTTACGCGCCTTAGCCATGCCCGCTAGGCCGGTGGTCAATTTGCCAGTCACACTGCTTTTATAAGCACGCAAGGCATCTAAATCAATTTCAGGCTCGGGGTATTTAATCCCGTTTTTGGCTAAGTGCTTCACTTCGTCTATCACCGCTGCGTTATGCAGCAAGGCTTTAGACGGAATACAGCCCACGTTCAAGCACACGCCACCTAAGGTCGCATAGCGTTCAACCAAGGCCACTTTTAGGCCTAAGTCGGCGGCTCTAAAAGCGGCAGAATAGCCACCAGGGCCCGCGCCCAACACCACTAGGTCGTAGTCAACGTCGGCCGCGCCGCTAAATTCGGCCGCCACTGGCGCCGCTTTAGCGCCCGCAGGGGCTTTGGTTTCGGCCGTAGGAGCGGCTTCTGTCGCGGCAGGTGCCGCGTCGGTCGCAGCAGCGGCTTCAACCAACGCGATCACGTCGCCTTCGCTCACTTTATCGCCTACTTTAATTTTGACTTCGGTCACCACACCGGCCTGCTCTGCGGGCACGTCCATGGTGGCTTTGTCGGTTTCTAAGGTGATCAGGCCATCTTCCACGGCAACCGTGTCGCCCACCTTAATCATGACATCAATGACGTCCACATCGGCACTACCGCCAATATCAGGTACTTTTAATTCAATTACGCTCATGGCTTTTCCTTTACTCACCACAAAAGGCAGACGACTCAACACCGAAAAGGCGCTGAGTCGTCAAGGGGCATTACAGAACCAAACGACGGATGTCGGCCAATAGCTTCGCCAAGTACACGGTGAAGCGTGCGGCAGCAGCGCCGTCAATGACGCGATGGTCAAACGACAACGACAACGGACACATCAGGCGTGGTTCAAATTCTTTACCATTCCAAACCGGTTTCATTTGTGATTTACACACCCCTAAAATGGCCACTTCTGGCGCATTAATAATCGGTGTGAAGCTGGTTCCACCAATGCCACCTAGGCTAGAAATTGTAAAGCCGGCACCCTGCATGTCGGTGATGCCCAACTTGCCTTCGCGTGCTTTCAACGACAGCTCGGTCAGCTCTTGCGAAATTTCTTTCAGACCCTTCTTGTCCACGTTTTTGATCACGGGCACCACTAGGCCATTCGGCGTGTCCGCAGCAAAACCAATGTTGAAGTATTTCTTCAAGATTAAGTCGTCGCCGTCTAAAGAAGAATTAAACTCTGGGAAGGCTTTCAAGGCTTCGACCGACGCTTTGATGATGAAGGCCAAAGGCGACATTTTCACGCCTTCACGCTCCCACTCTTTGTTCATTTGCTTACGGAACACTTCCAGTTCGGTCATGTCCGCGTCTTCGTTAAAGGTCACATGTGGAATCATGGCCCAGTTACGAGATAGGTTTTGGCCAGAGATGCGTTGAATTTTGGTCAACGGCTTCACTTCAACCTCACCAAACTTGCTGAAGTCTACTTTTGGCCATGGCAATAGGTCTAAACCACCGCCTAGGCTACCCGCGCTAGACAATTTGGTGCCAGACTCGGTAACCTGCATCACGCCTTTCACAAAGCCTTTCACGTCTTCCGCCATCACGCGGTTTTTGTGGCCAGTGCCTTGCACGCGGCCTAGGTCCACGCCCAGTTCACGCGCCAGTTTACGCACCGATGGGCCCGCATGGGCTTTGGCAAACGCTTCTTCATTAATCGGGCTATGACCATAGCTGCCGATTGGGCGCGGCGCATCAATGGCGGCCGCTGGCTTGGCTTTCACGCTTTGCTCATCAGACTTGGCACGGCTTTCGGCGGCACTGGTGTCCACTACTTTAGCCGGCGCTGCTGCAGGCGTAGCCGAAGCGCTTTGCACGGTCAGGATCACGCTGCCTTGGCTCACTTTGTCGCCTACTTTAACCTTCACGCTTTTCACCACGCCGGCTTTGGTACTCGGCACGTCCATGGTGGCTTTATCGGTTTCCAACGTCATCAGGGTGTCGTCGATGGCGATGGTGTCGCCGACCTTAACCGCCACGTCAATCACGTCTACGTTTTCTGATCCGCCAATGTCGGGCACAACTTCGGTCACCACTTCGGTGGCGCCCGTAGTCGCAGCAGCAGGCGCTTTTGCTTCGGCCACAGGGGCTGCTTTTTGTTCAGCCGGGGCTTTTTCTGCTGCTGGGGCGGCTGCCTCAGCAGGCGCTGCAGTGGCGGCGGCATCGGCAGGCTCAATCACCACCAATACGGTGCCTTGGCTAACCTTACCACCCACCGCAATTTTGACTTCTTTCACCACGCCCGCCTGTTCGGCAGGCACGTCCATGGTGGCTTTATCGGTTTCCAACGTCACTAAGGTGTCATCTACGGCAACGGCATCACCCACGCTCACCGCCACATCAATCACGTCTACCTCTTCTGCACCGCCAATGTCTGGGACCACTAATTCAATTGTTTGGCTCATTGTCTTTCCTTTTACAGGCTATTTCAGCCTCAGTTGACCATACTTTAACGCTATGCTTTGGTGCCTTGAGCCTGAACATCAGCCTCAAGGCACACCCTTTTAAGCTAAGGGTTTAGCACAACCAGCTAGCAGTTTTGTCTGCGTTGATTTCATACTTGGCAATGGCCTCGGCCACGACTTTCTTATCAACTTTGCCTTGTTTTGCTAAAGCATGTAAGGCAGCAATCACCACATGGTAGCGGTTCACTTCAAAGAATTCACGCAGGTTGGCGCGAGAGTCACTGCGGCCAAAGCCGTCGGTGCCCAACACCACATAGTCGTGTTTCAAGTAAGCACGAATGCTTTCGGCTTGCGCACGGATGTAGTCGGTGGTGGCCACAATCGGGCCTTCATGGCCTTCAAGCTGCTGCACCACGAATGGCACTTGTTCTTCGTCCAACGGATGCAGGCGGTTGTGGCGCTCGATGGCCATGGCTTCACGTTGCAGTTCGTTAAATGAGGTCACGCTCCAAATGTCTGCGTCCACACCGAAGTCGGCTTTCAGCAAATCTGCTGCCGCAATGGCTTCGTTCAAGATCACGCCAGAACCCATTAGCTGAACCTGTAGCTTGCCTTTGGCGCCTTCTTTGAGGCAGTACATGCCTTTGATGATCTCTTCTTTAATGCCTTCTTTTTCAGGCATCGCTGGGTGAGCGTAGTTTTCATTCATCAAGGTCAAGTAGTAGAACACGTCTTCTTGTTCCACATACATGCGACGCAAACCGTCTTGAATGATCACGGCCAACTCATAGGCAAAGGTTGGGTCGTAGCTCACGCAGTTAGGAATCAACGCGGCTTGCACCAGGCTGTGACCGTCTTCGTGCTGTAGGCCTTCACCGTTCAAGGTGGTACGACCAGCGGTACCGCCCAGCAAGAAGCCACGCGCACGCATGTCGCCCGCCGCCCAAGCCAAGTCGCCCACGCGCTGGAACCCAAACATTGAGTAGTAAATGTAGAACGGAATCATCGGCGTGTTGTTGTTGGCATAACTGGTGGCCGCGGCAATCCATGAGCTCATGGCGCCTGGCTCGTTAATGCCCTCTTGGAACACTTGACCGTCTTTAGATTCTTTGTAGAACATCAGTTGATCGTGGTCTTGAGGCACGTAGTTTTGGCCTTTGGTGTTCCAAATGCCGTACTGACGGAACATGCCTTCCATACCAAAGGTACGGCTTTCGTCTGGTACGATCGGCACCACGCGTTTGCCTACCTGTTTGTCTTTAAGTAGGGTGTTCAAAATCCGTACAAAAGCCATCGTGGTCGAGAACTCGCGCTCGCCGCTTGATTTCAACTGGGCGTCAAAGGCAGACAGTTCAGGAATCGCCAAGGCTTCCGTGCTAGGAATACGACGGGGCAAGTAGCCACCCAAAGCCGCACGGCGTTCGCACAAATACTTCATCTCTGGGCTGTCTTCAGCGGGACGATAGTAAGGAGGATGCGTTTCTAACTGCTCGTCGGTCACCGGAATGTTGAAGCGATCGCGGAAGCGACGCAGCGATTCGATGTCCATTTTTTTGGCTTGGTGAGCGGTGTTTTGTGCTTCACCGGATGCGCCCATGCCGTAACCTTTAATGGTTTTGGCCAAAATCACGGTCGGACGGCCATTGGCATTATGCGTGGCTTCGTGGTAGGCAGCATACACTTTATGGGGGTCATGACCACCGCGGTTTAAATGCCACACTTCTTCGTCTGACATATTCGCCACCATGGCTTTTAATTCTGGGTATTTACCAAAGAACTCTTCACGAACGTAAGCACCGTCGCGTGATTTAAAGGTTTGATAATCACCGTCTACGCACTCTTCCATGCGTTGCTTCAATAGGTTGTCGTGGTCTTGTGCCAACAAAGCATCCCAACGGCTGCCCCAAATGACTTTCAACACGTTCCAACCGGCACCGCGGAAGTTGCCTTCCAACTCTTGAATGATTTTGCCGTTGCCGCGCACCGGGCCATCAAGACGTTGTAGGTTACAGTTCACCACAAAAATCAGGTTGTCTAAGCCTTCGCGTGAGGCCAAAGAAATCGCGCCTTTACTTTCAGGCTCGTCCATTTCACCGTCGCCACAGAAGACCCATACTTTACGACCTTTGGTTTTGGCCAGGCCGCGAGACTCTAGGTATTTCAAGAAGCGGGCTTGATAAATCGCCATCAATGGGCCCAAGCCCATTGACACGGTTGGGAACTGCCAGAAATCAGGCATCAACCATGGGTGTGGGTAAGAAGGAATGCCTTCGCCATCGACTTCTTGACGGAAGTTATCCAACTGCTTCTCATCCAAACGGCCTTCTAAGAAGGCGCGGGCGTAGATGCCGGGAGAAGAGTGGCCTTGAATAAACACCAAGTCGCCTTCATGGTCATCGCTCTTGGCGTGCCAGAAGTGGTTAAAACCGACGTCGTATAGGGTTGCAGCAGATTGGAAGGAGGCAATGTGGCCACCCAACTCTAAGTCTTTTTCACCAGCACGCAAAACCATGGCAATGGCGTTCCAACGAATGAATGAGCGTAAGCGATGCTCTATTTCATGGTCACCTGTGGATTTTTGCTCTTTGCCTACAGGAATCGTATTCAAGTAAGCCGTGGTTGCATCAAAAGGCAGGTGGACGCCTCGGCGGCGAGTGTACTTAACCAGGTTTTCCAACAGGTAGTGCGCGCGCTCTGGGCCTTCGGCCTCTAAAACGGAAGCAATTGAATCTAACCACTCTTGAGTTTCAATCGGATCGATGTCGTTGGTGATGTTCGTTGCCATAACTTTATCCTTATCATGCTGATGTACCCCAAAAAACAAGTTATCTCCTGAATTATTATGATTAACTTGCGCGTTTTAAGGGGCCAAAACAAACGTTTATGTTTTATTATGAACGTCTATGAAGATTATTTTTTCGAATTCGAAAACAAACGCATTCTTATGACCATTCTAACCGTTTTTTTGGTTATGGGTAAGTATTTGGCTTCATTTGTCGTCAGTTTGGCGACATATTGCGCTGCAACACGCTGTATTCCCTAACCAATTCTAGACGGCGTTTTGGCGTTTTGATGCGCGCTTAAAAACCGCTGATCGAAAATCTTATCTTAGCACCTCAGAGTACAAACTCTATAAAATAATATTTCGCCTGTCAATTTATGTTCAAAAAACAACATATTAACCACACCATCTAAATCAAAAAAAAGGCACAACCCTTAAGTTGTGCCTTTAGTTTAAAATCACTACCCTATTTAAATAATTGCCAAACCAATAAAACCAGCAACAAACAGCTAATCAAACCCAAATAAAAATTTTGTTTCTTTTGCGTTCGCATCAGCTCAATATAACCATTAATCAGCAATGCCTGCTTGTCGTCGTTCACTAATTCGGAGATTCGGCGTGGCAAAGAAGGCAAAATAGTGGCCCATTCAGGTGCCTCTTGCTTAAGGGTACGCCACAAAGCCTTCGGCCCTACCTGACCAGACATCCAGCGGGTCAGAAACGGCTTGGCCGTGGCCCACAGGTCTAAATCTGGGTCTAGCTCGCGGCCCAAGCCCTCAATGTTCAACAACGTTTTTTGCAGCAACACCAGCTGCGGTTGAATTTCCACGTCAAAACGACGGCTGGTTTCAAACAGGCGCATCAGCACCAGACCGAACGAAATCTCGGCCAAGGGCTTATTAAAGATGGGTTCACACACGGTGCGCACCGCTGCGGCCAACTCTTCTGGCCGGGTGTCTTTGGGCACCCAGCCCGACTCAATGTGGGCCGTGGCGACACGATGATAGTCGCGGTTAAAGAAGGCCAGAAAATTAATCGCCAAATAACGCTTGTCGTATTCGGTTAAGGTGCCCACGATGCCAAAATCGATGGCAATGTAGCGGCCATCGTCGGCCACCATAATGTTGCCGGGGTGCATGTCGGCATGGAAGAAACCGTTTTTAAACACTTGGGTAAAGAAGATCTCCACCCCAAAGCGCGCCAGCTGTTTAAAGTCGATGTTCTTTTCCCGCAGCGTTTTGACATCGGAAATCGGCGTGCCATCCATCCACTCAATGGTCAACACATTGCGCGCACAGTAATCAAAATACACGTCCGGCACGATCAGCATGTCGCTGTCTTTGAATTGCCGACCCAGCAAACTGGCGTTGGCGGCCTCGTTCATCAGGTCTAATTCGTCATGCAGATACTTATCAAACTCGGCCACCACTTCGCGCGGGCGCAGGCGCTTGCCGTCGGGCAAGAAGCGCTCGGCCAATCGAGCAAACACGCCCAATAAGGCTAAATCCTGCTCGATAATGGGCTTGATCTTAGGGCGCAACACCTTCACCGCCACTTTTTGGCCCTTGCCGCCAGCGTCATCATATAGGTAAGCCTGATGCACCTGCGCCACCGAGGCGCTGGCCACGGGCTCAACCGTGAATTCGGCATACAGCTCAGACACCGGGCGACCAAAAGCTTCCTCCACCAGCGCCTGTGCTTCTTCTCCTGGGAACGGCGGCACCTTGTCTTGCAAGCGCGCCAGCTCATCCGCATAGTCTGTGGGCAACAGGTCGCGACGGGTCGACAGCACCTGACCAAACTTCACAAAAATCGGCCCCAGGCTTTCTAGGGCCAAATGCAAGCGCTTGGGCAAAGGCATGGCCTTGGCCCGCCGCGGAATCGGCACCAGCCGACAAAAGGTGCGCAGCCAAAACCGATTTTTAAGCTGCGGTAATAATAATTCAATCAGGCCGAACCGATACACGGTCCGACTGATGGTGTAAAACCGACTGATCCATTTCATATACTGTTCTTTTTATTGTGTTGACGACACCGTCGCAGCAAGTTTGGCCAAGCGCGCTTCCAAGCGCGCCACGTCATCCTTCAGCTCATCCACGGCCAGCGACCAAGTGTCAAAATCGGCCTTCGCCACCATGGGCGCATTGGCTTCATAAGCATAGTCCTGCACCTGCCCCAGCAAGCGAGACTTGCCTTGCAACAGCTGCTGCTTTAAACCATCGACGCGGCTCATGATGCTGCCGGCGAGGCCATCGCCAAACACGCGCGCCAAATCCTGGCCGGGGTAATAGCGTAATTCACCCAAAACAGGCAGCAGCGCCATGCCCAAGCCATGATCGCCGGTGATCACCACGTCGCCCACGCCCGGACTTTGCTGCTGCGCCAGCTTAATCATGGCGCTGTCTAAAAACCGCACCGTCACTTCTGGCTCGTCGGTGCTGGCGTCGACATAGCCATCGTGGGCAATCGCCAGCGTAAGGCTCAACAACGGCGTTTGCAGCACAAACACTCGACCCTGATGCCGGCTCATGGCCTGCTTCAGCTCTATATTTTGTTGCAATAAATGATTTAATAAGGCAGAGAACATACGCTTACCTCAGATTAATAGGCGTTAATTGTACCATTAAGACCCCGCGGCCTACTTCTTTAAATCAAATCTTCCATGACTTGCCCATAATCATTGAGGTAGGCGCGGCCCTCAACAATTTTACCGCCACGGTCATCGGCCAGATCAAACGCCAAAGGCCCTAAACCACGCCGATCGGCCTCAGCCTGATAAAATGCCTGCTTGCTCGGGTGCGCGGGATGACACACATTGTATAGCTGTCGCGCCGCCAGCGGCTGAGCCAGCAGCTGCTGTATGGCCTGTACCGCCGCCTGCTGGCTCACCACATTCACCGGCTGCAAAGCCCCTTGAATGGCCGTTTTTTGGGCCAGCACCGTCACCGGATGACGCGTAGGGCCAAACAGCCCGCCAAAGCGCAGCACGCCCACATACGCCAGCGTGCTGGCCAGCAAGGCCTGCTCCAAGGCCACAATGGCCCGAGCCGAGGCCGTCAGCGCAGCCGTGGGCGTGGCTTCGGTACACGTACGCACTGCATCACCATACACCGACGTGCTGCTGGCCAATACGACCTGCCGCAAATGGCCATGATCCTGCATGAAGGTCACTAGACGCAGCACATGATCGACATAATGCACGCTACCAGAAGGCGGCAACAGGCACACCAAGGCCTCTGCCGCCAACAGGCGCGCCATCGTGGCGGGCGCATGCTCGCTGGCGTCAATGTTTAACGCCACCTGATTGGGGTCGTCGGCGCTGCCCTGACGGCGGCTGCCTGCCACTGACCACCCTTGCTGCTGCAAGGCCTGATATAAAGGCTGGCCCAAAAAACCCAGGCCCAAGATAAACACGGATTGTGGCATTGTCTTACCCTCTTCATAAAAAAAGGTTGCCTAACATACCGTAGGCAACCAACTCATCCTTTAACCCACCCAAACGTTATACGTTGGCGTTTTCGGTGGGGGGATTGACCCACTTAGGGGCATACACCGGCGCATAGGCCGCCATCTGGCGCAGCAGTTCGTCGGCCTGATCCGCCACGCACATCAGGCTCATGTTGGCTTCGGGCATAAAGCGCTCATCTACCGCGGTTTTAATACACTGCAGCATAGGCTCAAAAAAACCAGCCACGTTCAATAAGCCCGTTGGCTTGCTGTGCAAGCGCAGCTGCGCCGCCGACAGCACTTCGAACAGTTCTTCGAACGTGCCCAAGCCGCCGGGCATGGCAATATAGCCATCGGCCAGCTCCATCATTTTCAGTTTGCGGCTGGCCATGTCTGGCATTTCGATCAGCTCGGTCAGGCCGGGGTGGCCCATTTCTTTGTTTTTCAAAAACGTCGGGATTACCCCAATGGCTGTGCCGCCCGCGGCCAAAACCGCATCCGCCACCGTGCCCATGAGGCCAATCGAACCGCCGCCATACACTAAGGTGATGCCTTGCTGGGCCATCGCCGTGCCTAAGGCTGCCGCTCCCTCTTTAAACAGGGGGTTATCGCCATAATTAGAACCACAATAAACTGCTAAACTTTTCATTACAATACCGCCACTGGGTAAGACCCGATTTGTTTGATGAATGCCGCCCGATTGGCTAACTCGCCCAAGGCTGCGCTGATGGCGCCATCTTCACAATGGCCTTCAATGTCAATAAAGAACACGTAATCCCACAGGCCGGCGCGGGAAGGCCGACTTTCTAGCTTGGTCATCGACACCCCAAAATCCGCAAACGGTTGCAGCATGGTGTGCACCGCGCCGGGCTGGTTAGGGGCCGACACGATCAGCGAGGTTTTGTCCAAACCGGTGCTGTTGGTGCCCTGATGGCCCAACACCAAAAAGCGGGTGGTGTTATTGGGTTCGTCTTCAATATTGGTGGCCACTTTGAGTAAATCATAGCGCTCGGCCGCTGCCTGCGACGCAATCGCCACCACGCTGGGATCCAGAGAGGCCAGGCGCGCGGCTTCGGCGTTGCTGGACACCGAAATGCGCTCGACGCTGTCCGGTAAGTTTTTACTTAACCACTCATTACACTGCGCCAAGGCTTGGGCGTGGGCGTACACTTTATTCACGCCCTCAAACCCTTCGGTTTGCCGCAGCAACTGATGGTGAATGCGCAACACCACTTCGCCACAGGCCTTAAGCGGGGACGACACCAATAAGTCTAAGGTACGGCCCACGGCGCCTTCGGTCGAGTTTTCGACCGGGGCCACCACGTAGTCGGCCTGACGTGCCTCCACCAGGCGGAAGCACTCATCAATCGTGGCACAGGCCTGAGTGTAGGCCGCATGGCCAAAGTGCTTGGTGGCGGCCAGCTGGCTAAAGGTGCCTTCAGGGCCTAAGTAGGTCACCGTCAATGGGCGCTCAATGGCCAAACATTCGCTCATGATTTCACGAAACAAACGCGCCACCGCTTCATCAGGCAAAGGCCCTGGGTTAATGGCCTTGATCCGGCGCAGCACTTCTGCTTCGCGCTCGGGCCGGTACACCACCCCACTGCCTTTTAACACCCCAATGGCTTGAGCATGCCCCGCACGCTCATTCAATAATTTCACGATGGTTTGATCAATGTGATCAATCGCCTCACGATGAGGCCCTAATTGCTCATCAACCGACATAGCCTATTCCTTTATCTTTTTTATGTATTCTGACGCCATCGGCGCTGTGGTAAGTAATTCATGCCTTAAGCCGCCAGCAGTTGCTGAATCGCCGCACGCAAGCGCTTCATCGCTTCGATGCGGTCTTCATCGGTTAACAACAGGCTAGGGGCTAGGCGCAATACGTTGCTGCCCGCTTTTAACACCATGAGGCCTTGGCTCAGCGCGGCTTGGCTAATGTCGCCCAAACGGGCCGCATACGCTTCACTCAACACGCAGCCAATCAACAAGCCTTGGCCACGCACTTCGGAAAACACGCCGGTGTCGGTGCCAATGGCGCGTAGGTCGGCCATCAGCGCCTCGCTTTGCTTGGCCACGTTGGCCATGGTTTCGGGGCTGTTAATCAGGTTAAACGCCGCCAAACCGACCGCACAGGCCAGAGGGTTGCCGCCAAAAGTCGTCCCGTGCGAGCCGGCGCTTAGGCTTGGGGCCACTTTATCGGTGGTCAACATGGCCGCCAATGGAAAGCCCGAACCCAACGCTTTGGCCGTGCTTAAAATGTCTGGCTGAATGCCATAGGCTTCATAAGCGTATAAGGCACCAGTACGGCCCATGCCGGTTTGCACTTCGTCCAAAACCAACAGCGCATTGTGTTGGTCGCATAGGTCGCGCGCGGCCTGCATAAAGGCTTGCGAAGCCGGCAACACGCCGCTTTCGCCCTGAACCGGCTCTAACACAATGGCACAGGTTTTGTCGCTGACGGCCGCCTTAAGCGCCGCTACGTCGTTAAAATCAACGTGTTTAATACCGCCTGGCAAGGGCGCAAAACCTTCTTGATACTTAGGCTGACCGCCCACGCTGACGGTAAACAAAGTACGGCCGTGAAAGCCGTTCACACAGGCAATGATTTCATTTTTTTCTGGGCCATAATGATCAAAGGCATATTTACGCGCCAGTTTAAACGCCGCCTCATTGGCCTCTGCGCCAGAGTTGGCGAAAAACACTTTGTCCGCGAAGGTGTTTGACACCAAGGCCTGGGCCAACGCCTGAGCCGGCTCGGTGGTGTAAATATTAGACACGTGCCACAGCTTGTGCGCCTGAGCCGTTAAGGCCTCGATTAAGACGGGGTGAGCATGACCCAAAGCGTTGACCGCAATCCCCCCCGCTAGGTCAACATACTCGCGGCCCTCGGTATCCCAAACGCGACTACCCAAGCCACGATCGGGCACCATAGGGGCAAAAGAAAAATTCGGGGTCAAATAGTTATTCATGCGGCTCTCTTCAGTCTATTGGTTATGATTTAGTCAAAATGTCTCGCTCAGGCTGCTTGCCTTGCCCAGCCGAGCACGGCGGGTCAAGGCAAATCAGAACCTTAAATCATACAAGAAAATCAGCATTAAAACGATCATAAAGCCACACAAATCTCACTTTATGCTTTTTATTCTTGCATAATCTCCCATATCAGCTAAGAATAAGCCTAACCCTTCACTTCTAAAGCATAATGTGTAAAAAAAACACATTAAGGAACCAACGGACAAAATAAATGTCCTTATTGGGTTACGCCCATTCATGCTAGGCCTAGGGTGTAAAAAACGGTAAAATAATAGGATTATTATTGCCAATATTTTTTTAGCCTATTAGTATGATGTCGTACTGCTGGTTATTTTTAAGATGATGCCTGCGCATTCGTCACCTTAAAAATGACGTGACGCCCGTTTTCATCTCGGCCTTCTACGGTTAAACCGCCACTGACTCGTTTAACGACTTAACCTAGGTGACTTGCACCACCGCCCTTACCCCTCAGGTAGCAGAGGCAACGCGTGTGGGTCCCTCTTTCTATATGGGCATGCCAATGACTCGATCACTTTTGCAGTACAGCACCAAAGTGTGCTCGACCTTACTACTCGGACTAAGCCTATCCTTAAGCGTGCCAGCCTTTGCTGACACCACCGATGATGACTTAGACCTATTAGGTCAGTTCTTAGAACAAAATTTCCAGGCCAATCCGTCTTCTGATCGGATTGCCGAGTTCCTCGACCCCTCTTACAACGGCAACAGCGCCATGGCCAACCTAGCATTGCATTCACGCGCGGCCTTGGTGATGAACAGCAGAACCGGTGAGGTGCTGTATGAAAAAAACGCCACTCAGGTGATGCCCATTGCGTCCATCTCTAAACTGGTGACGTCGCTGGTCTTCCTAGACGCTAAGGTCGACATGAGCAAACCCATTACCATTACCGATGCAGAAATTGACCGCGTTAAAGGCACCTCTAGCCGCCTGGCCATTGGCACCACCTTACCGCGCTCAGAGCTGCTGCACCTGTCGTTGATGAGCAGTGAAAACCGTGCTTCACACGCCTTAGCCCGCACCACCTTTGACGGCGGCCTGCCTGAGTTTATTCAAAAGATGAACCAAAAGGTCCGCGCCTTGGGCATGTACAACACCGTTTTCTACGACCCAACCGGCTTAGACAAGCGCAATGTGTCTACCGCGGCTGACCTGGCCCTGCTGGTGAAGCATGCTTACAACTACCCGGCGATTCGCTTTAACAGCACCGACACCAAGGGTGTGGTACAGGCCGCCAATGGCCGTACCCTAAACTACGCCAACAGTAATGCCCTAGTGCGTGAAGGCGTTTGGAAAATCGACCTGCAAAAAACCGGCTACATTCGTGAATCAGGCCGTGGCATGGTACTACACGCCAACGTGGCCAATCAGCCACTGATCATCGTGCTGCTGAACTCTTCGACATCGGCCACCCGCGTGACCGACGCCAAAGCCATCCAGTCTTGGGTAAGCCAGCAAAAGAGCCTTTAAGGCAAGCCAACCCCTCATCGACAAAACCCGTCTCCAGCAGACGGGTTTTTTTGTGGCCATAATCCCTCCTAACCGCCTCAACACCATTCTGACGCTGGCCCTGACGCGGCCCTACATCGCATGAAATTCTTGCATCAATGTCATCGAATCATTTCAACCAAAACAATCAAAATTACCATTACAATAAACTCAGACTATTAAATAACGCAGGAGTGCATCATGAACCGCCACATTCGTACCGTTTTAACCGCCCAACCCGCCGAGGATGGCGCTGGGGTGAAATTACAGCGCGTGTTTTCCAG
Organism: Neisseriaceae bacterium; assembly: GCA_017991555.1. GTDB lineage: Bacteria > Pseudomonadota > Gammaproteobacteria > Burkholderiales > Neisseriaceae > JAGNPU01. The sequence goes on along the minus strand of JAGOQM010000007.1, from coordinate 23,882 downwards.
CCAGGCCTATGTCTACACTAACCCTTTTGTGATGCTGGATGAATTCGGCTCCGACGTTGCCGATGACTACATTGCCGGCTTCCCTGCCCACCCACACCGTGGTTTTGACACCATCACCTTTATGCTCAACGGCAGCATGACCCACGAGGACAGCACCGGCAACAAAGGCGTCATCACCGACAACGGCGTGCAATGGATGCGCACCGGCAGCGGCATCATTCACAGCGAAATGCCAGCCCAAAGCGAAGGCAAAATGCGCGGCATGCAGTTTTGGCTCAACGTGCCCAAAGCCCTTAAAACCTTAGCCCCCGACTATGTCGACTACCCCACCGAGCGCACCCAAACCGCCGCGGGCAACAGCATCCGCGTCATCGCCGGCGAGCTGGCGGGGCAAAAAACCCCATTTAAGCCCGAGCACACCCAGCCTGGCCTGTATTTTGTTCAATTCGATCAGGCCGACACCGAACGCTTTACCCTGCCAGAGCACGACACTGGCCTGGTTTATGTTTTAAGCGGAGAGGCCACCATTGGCGCCCACACCTTAGGTGCCCAAAAACTAGGCGTGTTAAGCAGCGGCACCACCCTTAGCCTACAGGCCAGCAAAGACGCCGAGGTGCTGGTGGTTCATGGCGCCCGCATCGACGAGCCCATGGTGCAGTACGGCCCCTTTGTGATGAACACCGAAGCCGACATTCATCAGGCCTTTGACGATTTCCACGCTGGGCGTTTCAATTAAAAGGCCTTAGAGCCCGACACGCCCTTTTACACACCCACATCAAAGAAAGTAGCGTCCATGCCACGTATGTTAAACCCCAAACTTTTGGCCCTGTGTTTGGCCGCCAGCCTCAGCCTCAATGCTTATGCCCAAGCGCCCCAGCAAGTGGGCGTTAGCCCTTGGGGGCCAAAGGATGAAATTGGCCGCCTTAACTTGATCACAGACGCCTCGCGCGCCAGCATCATGACTCAGGTCGACGCCAGCAAGGTCTACGACCTAGCCACCGATTATTATCTGGGCATGCCCAGCTGGCAGGCGGCGGGCGACCCTCACTATCAGTTTTGGATGACCCACACCCCACGCGGCACTGTGGTAGACGACCCGATGGGCGTGGGCGAGCAAATGAACCAAACCCGCAGCTATACCGGAACCGCCTTTTCCATGTACAGCCACACCGGCACCCACATCGACGCCCTCAATCACTTTGGCATCGACGGCAAGATTTACAATGGCTTTAGCGCCGACGAACACTTAGGCGACCGCGGTTGGAAGGTCACCGGCATTGAGAAATTCCCACCCCTCGTGGCGCGCGGGGTGTTGATTGACGTGGCCACCAGCAAGGGCCTCAAGATGCTGCCGGACGAATACCGCATCACCCGCCAAGACCTACAGGCAGCCTTAAAAAAACAGGGCGTCAGCCTAAAAACCGGCGACATCGTGCTGATTCGCACCGGCCGCATGAGCCTGTACGACAACCCTCAGGCCTACATGAATAAACCGCCGGGCATGGGCCTAGACGCGGCCCGCTATTTGGTTGAAGAAGGCGGCGCCATGATTCTGGGCGCCGACAACCTCAGCTTTGAGGCCTTCCCTTCTGAGGTGGCCGATGACTATGTGCCGCTACACACTTACCTACTGGCTCAGCAAGGCGTGCCCATCATTGAATTGGTGGACCTAGATGAGCTGGCGCAAGACAGGGTGTATGAATTTGCCTTTATTGGCAGCCCCCTGAAAATTCGCGGTGGCGATGCGGCCCCGCTACGGCCGCTGGCAATGCCCTTGAAAAAATAGGCGTTGGCCCATAAAAAAAGCCACGGCATGCCGTGGCTTTTTGCTGCATCAACTTGATTAACCCACGTTTAAATTGTGGTCAACCATGCCCACTGAAACAGGCTCAGTATTGGCTTTAAGCTTCAACTGATGCGCTTCTAGCTTTTGCAAATAGGCTTCATCAATGTCACCGGTCACGTAATGACCATCAAAGCAAGAGGTATCAAACTCTTTGATTTCAGGATTCACCAACTGGACGGCTTTAATCAGCGCGCCCAAGTCTTGGAACACCACCCCGTCGGCAGAAATATTGGCGGCAATTTGCGCCACGTCGCGGCCGGTGGCCAATAGCTCTTGGCGCGTGGGCATGTCGATGCCGTACACGTTCGGATAGCGTACTTCTGGCGCCGCCGAGGCAAAATACACCTTTTTCGCACCAGCCATGCGGGCCATTTCCACAATCTCTTGGCTGGTGGTGCCACGAACGATCGAATCATCCACCAACAGCACGTTTTTACCGGCAAACTCACACGCCACTGGGTTCAACTTCTGACGCACCGACTTACGGCGCACGGCCTGGCCCGGCATGATGAAAGTACGGCCAATGTAACGGTTTTTAATGAAGCCTTCACGATACGGCAGGTTCAACGCAGCGGCCAGCTGCAAGGCGCTGGCGCGGCTGGTGTCGGGAATCGGCATCACCACGTCGATCTCATCGATGGGCAGCTCTTGCTTCACCTTTTCGGCCAGGGTCACGCCCATGTTCAAGCGCGCTTGATACACGGAAATACCGTCTAACACCGAATCGGGGCGAGCAAAATACACGTATTCAAACAGGCACGGCGCCATTTTTGGATTTTGCGCACACTGCTTGGCATGAAGCTCACCCTCAAACGAAATGAACACGGCTTCGCCGGCGGCCACGTCGCGCATGATGCTGTAACCCGAGCAGTCCAAAGCCACAGACTCAGAGCTCACCACGTAGCTGTCTTTACCCTCAATTTTTTGATGGCCCAACACCAGCGGACGAATCCCATTGGGGTCACGAAATGCCAAAATCCCGTAGCCAGCAATCATCGCCACCACGGCGTAGGCACCGCGCACGCGCTTGTGCAATTCGGCCACGGCGTCAAAAATATTGTCGATGGTAAGGTGTTTGCCGCTGGCCTGCTGTTCTAGCTCATGCGCAAACACATTGAGTAACACTTCAGAATCAGAATTGGTGTTGATGTGACGCAGGTCACGGTGGCAGATGTTTTCGAACAGTTCTTCGGTATTGGTTAAGTTGCCATTATGGGCCAACACAATGCCGAACGGTGAGTTAACATAAAACGGCTGCGCTTCGGCACTGCTTTGGGCGCTGCCGGCAGTGGGGTAGCGCACGTGGGCAATGCCGGCGTTGCCGACTAGGTTGCGCATGTTGCGGGTGCGGAACACATCTTGCACCATGCCGCTGCCTTTGTGCATGTGGAACGTATTGTTGTGAGTGGTCACAATACCAGCAGCATCTTGGCCACGATGCTGTAATAATTGCAAACCATCATACAGGGTTTGATTGACGGGACTATGACTGACAACACCTAATATACCGCACATTTGTTGGTTCCTGTTCAATGAATTGAAGGTCAATAAGGGACTTCTGCTGCTAGGGATTCTGGCAAATACGGTAGGGTTTGCTTCACCAGAAGTTCGAATGTCGGAGCCGTCAACGACGCCTGCCATTCAGGTTGCTTGGGTAATTCAGTAAATGCGCACACGCCCACAATCACCACCATCACCAACACCCCCCGCGCGAAGCCAAAAACCAAGCCCAGCAAACGGTTAATGGCACCAAGGCCAAGGGCACTGATGGCCGAAGTCAAAAAGGAACGCAGGAAGTACTGAGCAATCCAAGCCACAAAAAACAAGAGAATAAAAGACAGCGCAATGCGCAAATTTGGAGGATCAATATTGGGCAGTGCCACTTCAGCAAACGGGACGGCAAACACCTTCCCCACTAGAAATGACACGACCCACGTCACCAATGAAGCCAATTCAGCGACTACGCCTCGCATCAAGGCCACCATGGTACTGAGGCCAATGATGATGAAGGCAAAATAGTCAAATAAAGTCATGATTTATTGGCTCACCACGAGGCCGTTAAAACCATGTTTTTTAAGCTCGTTCACGGCGCGATCCGCATCGGCGCGATTTTTATAAGGCCCAACCCGCACGCGTGAAATATTGTTGCCCCCACTGCTCACGTAGGCAGGCAAACCAGCGGCGCTCAGGCGCTGCTTCACTTCATCGGCACGTGCCTTATCGGACAAGGCCACCACCTGCACCACCATGCTGACCTCGCCAAAGTTAACTTTGCCGTCCAAAATGTCTTGCGGATTAGGTTTGGCGGGTACGGCTGGTTTAGGCTGCTCGACTGGCTTCGGTTTTTCGACCGGCTTCGGCTTCTCAACCGGTTTAGGCTGTGGCACCGGTTTGGGTTTTTCTACCGGCTTGGGCTTTTCAACTGGCTTAGGCTGTGGCTTGGGTTCTGGCCTGGCCGGAACCGGCTCTGCTGGCTTAACCACGGTTGGCGGCGTCACCACCGCGGGGGTGGTTGGCTGCTGTACCGCAGGCGGCGTCACTTCTGTCGGTGCCGTAGGGGGGATGCCCTCATTTGGCAAAGGCCGCTCAATGACTTGACCCGTTTGGCCGTCTTCACCCTCGTTCGGCAACGCCACGCCAAGGCCGGCGGTGTCATCCGGATGGGCCACGCCCTCTTCGTCTACCAAAGCCTCATCGTCCACCACGGGCACTTCGGGCGTGGTTTCGGTTGCGGGCCCTTCAGGGGTTTGAATCGCAATCACTTCGGTGTCAACGCTGTCGCTGGGCGCACTGGCCAATACTCGCCAGAAAATCACCCCAGCCACCACCACCATCACCAAAGCGCCGATCAAACGACGTCGGTTTTTACGCTTGAGTGCTTCATATTCTTCAGTCGCATTATTCTTAGCCATATTTAGATCAACCTTTAATTGATAAAACTTTTGCTACGGTAAAAAATGAGCCAAACACGGTAATTCTATCATTTTCAGAGACGTTTGATAAAGCAGATTGATAGGCCTCAACCACGTTGGCAAACGTTTTCAGTTCGGTCACGCCATGATCATGCAGCTTTTGCACCAAAAGCTCGGCGCTGGCACCGCGCGGCTCTTCGGTGAGTGAAGCCACATACCATTCGTCAAATTCCCCTTTACAGAGTTCAATCACGCTGTCGATGTCTTTATCGGCCAACATGGCAAACACGGCAATGCGCTTTTCGGCGTAGGGCAATAAACGCAGGCTAGACACTAAGGCGCGCGCTGCATGCGGGTTATGACCCACGTCCAGCACCACGGTGGGGCGCCCAGGCAACACTTGGAAGCGGCCAGGGTTGGTGACTTCCACCAGGCCCCGCTTGATCGCGCCAATGTCGATCGGCAGTTGAGCGTGCATTAATTCAATCGCCGCCAAGGCACAGCTGGCATTGGCCAGCTGATACTGCCCACGCAAGGCCGGCAGCGGCAAGGCATGGCGATTGCGTTCACCCATGCTAAAACGCCACTGCTGTTCCATTTTGGTGTAGCCAAAGTCTTGCTGATACACCGACAGCGGCACGCCCAATGAGGCGGCGTGTTTCGCCAGCGATTCAGGCACCGGATTTTGGCCGCAAACGGCAGGCTTACCGGCACGGAAAATGCCCGCTTTTTCAAAGGCCACGGCTTCGACCGTGTCGCCTAGGTAAGCTTGGTGATCGAGGTCCACGCTGGTCACCACGGCGCAGTCGGCGTCAAACACGTTCACCGCATCCAAGCGCCCACCCAGCCCTACTTCTAAGACCATTACGTCGACTTTGGCACGGTCAAACACGTCCACGGCGGCCAGCGCATTCATTTCAAAATAGGTTAACGACACGTCACCACGGGCAGCCTCAATACGCTCTAGGCTGGTGACGATTTCTTCATCGCTCACGGGCACGGTGTTCAACGCAATGCGTTCATTAAAGCGCAATAAATGAGGGCTGGTTAAGGTGCCTACCTTAAAACCAGCCGAAGCGTATATTTTACTTAAAAAGGCACACACAGACCCTTTGCCATTGGTGCCCGACACCGTAATCACGGGGCATTTGGGCACCAGGTTTAAACGCTGGCGAACCGCCTCTACGCGGCTTAAGCCCATGTCGATGGTGCTTGGGTGCACGCTTTCAAAATAGGCCAACCATTCGTCTAAGTTTTTTTGGGACATGTTTCTCGCACTCCTACTACGGATATACAGGCTTAATCAGCCTCATTCATGGGATGCCAACGCCCCCATACCAGCAGCTGCTGGTAGGCAGCGGCATCAATACTGTCGGGCAACAGCCACAACACCTGTTTTTTGTGTTGGTTTTGAACGTACAGCACCATCACCCAGCGGGTGAACACGCTGCCGTCTAACAACCTGGCCCCGCTCAATGCGGCATCGGTCGCTCTGGCCACCGACAGCTGCCCCTGCGGGTTAATGTGCAGCTCCACCAAACGCCCGGCCGCACGCGTCATCCGATAATGAGTGTGGGCGACGCTGGCCAGCGCCAAGGCGCTCCACAACCATGGTTGCTCAAAGTAGGCCCAAATCAAGCCCACCAGCCCTAAATGGACCAGCAGGTTAATCGTCAAGGCATACTTGGATGGGGTGAGGCGAACGTGGATGGGCTTCATTACATCATGTTGTCCACAACCGGCATATTGTGCATTGGCTCGTCGACCAGGTCTAACACTGTGCTGTTCACCTGCACGTCAAAAAACGTCCAAAAGGCTTTTAGGCTCAGGTCGGTCGGCCAATCTTTAGGGCTTTCGTACCAGGCGGCCAACTCGGCCTTAAAAATCGCTTCGTAATGTTCATCAACATACGCAATCACGTCTTCTGGTTCATCAAACTCAGGCACCATTAGGACGGTGCAATCACTACGTAGCTGAGCCAAGGTAAGGTCTACACCCTCTTTTTCAACTGATTTAAGCCAAGTTAAGAACTGTTCCGTTGGTTTGATCACCACGGCGGCACGATCCACAAAATACATTGATTAACCCTTTCACAAGACGCCGGCACGGCGGGTTTCAACCCATGGCCACACATCGCCAAAAAAAGAGACATTGTATCAGTTTGCTTGATTTTCATCAGAACATTCTGATGAAAAAAAATCCGTCAACGCCGTGACGGCACCCCCGTACAATCGGAACAAGCAGGCACATCGCCAAAATTTCAGGTAAAATCAAGGCCATTATTATTAGGTATAAAACATGAGTATTTTAATTGTAGAAAATGCCGCACTGGCCTCTGGTCACCTGCCCCTATTGGACAATGCCCACTTCACCTTACAAGAAGGCGAAACCGTGGGTTTAATTGGTCGCAACGGCGCCGGTAAATCGTCGTTCCTTAAAGTATTGGCCGGCGTCAACAAGCTAGACGACGGCAAGATCAGCATGAACAACGGCTTAAAAATCGCCTACGTAGCGCAAGAGCCGGTACTCAACCCCGAACACACGGTTTTTGAAGCCGTGGCGGAAGGCTTGGGCGAGCTTACCGAACTGCTCACCCAATACCATCAGCTGAGCGCACTGATTGCCGAAGACGCCAGCGAAGCCAACTTAAATCAGCTCCAAGACCTACAGAATGCCTTAGAAGCGCAGGATGGTTGGCAAATCGACGCCCTCATCCAGACCACCATGACGCACCTAGACCTGACTGAAAACGACACCGTCGGCAACCTTTCTGGTGGGCAGAAAAAGCGTGTGGCGTTGGCCCAGGCCTTGGTCACCAAGCCCGACGTATTGCTGTTAGACGAACCCACCAACCATTTGGACATTGCCGCCATTATTTGGTTGGAAGGCCTAATCCAAAATTTTCACGGCAGCGTGATCCTCATTACCCATGACCGTCGCTTTTTGGACCATACCGCCACCCGCATCGTCGAACTAGACCGCGGCGTGCTACGCAGCTATCCGGGCAACTTCAGCGCTTATGAAGACAAGAAAGAGCAAGAATTAGCGGTCGAAGAAGAACACAATCGCCTGTTCGACAAATTCCACGCCCAAGAAGAGGTGTGGATTCGCAAAGGCATTGAGGCCCGCCGCACCCGTAACATGGGGCGCGTTCGCCGCCTAGAATCACTGCGCAAAGAACGCTCAGCGCGGCGCGACGTGCAAGGTCAGGTTAACTTCAACCTCAACACCGGTGAAAAGAGCGGCAAAATCATTGCCGAGCTAGAAGACGCCAGCTTTGCCTATCCTGATAAAAACATCATGGACCGCTTCAGCGCCATCATCCAACGGGGTGACAAAATTGGCCTCATCGGCGCCAACGGCATCGGCAAAACCACCTTTTTAAAGCTGATTTTGGGCGAGCTTGACCCCACTTTTGGTAAAATCCGCTTGGGCAGTAAGCAAGAAGTGGCCTATTTTGACCAGTTCCGCAGCGCCCTTAACGAGACCGACACCGTCTTTGAAACCCTAGGCCAAGGCAATGACTACGTTGAGGTCGGCGGCAGACGCAAGCACGTGATGAGCTATTTAGAAGACTTTTTATTCAGCCCCGCACGCGCCAACAGCCCTGTGTCGTCATTATCTGGTGGCGAACGCAACCGTTTGCTGTTGGCCAAGCTGTTTACCCGTCCAGCCAACATTTTGGTGCTAGACGAACCCACCAACGACTTAGACATTGACACCCAAGAGCTGCTAGAAGAACTGCTGCGCGACTTTGGGGGCACCGTTTTCTTGGTCAGCCATGACCGTGCTTTCCTGGACAACGTCATCACCCAAAGCATCGTATTTAAGGGCGATGGCGTACTGAAAGAATACATCGGTGGCTATCAAGACTATGAAGACGCCGCCAAACGCGAGCAGGCCCTAGCCAAAGAGCAGCAGCGCGCCCCCAAAGCCAACGACGAAGAGGCCGCCAAAAAAACCAGCAGCCGTAACCGCGCGACTAAACTGAGCTTTAACGAGCAGCGTGAACTCAAAGCCTTACCCGTAGAGATCAACCAGCTCGAAGCCGAGCAGGCGGACTTAACCGACAAGCTACTGGATCCGGAGGCCTTCAAAAAAGACCATGAGGTCGCCACCGTGTGGCAAAATCGGATTGAAGAAATTGAGCTATTGCTATTAGAAAAACTGGAACGTTGGGCCCTTTTGGAAGAAAAAGAACAGGGCTAACACCACAAAGGAGCGCGCCATGAACACAGCCAACACCCTGCCACTCACCCACTCGCGCAGCAGCCCATTACGGCATGGGCTGCTCCTGCTTAGCCTCGTGCTGCTGGCTTTGTCCGTGGCCGGCTGCGGCAGCGGTAAAAAGCCTGCCAAGCCTCGCCCAGGCGTGGCCGCCCCAAGCAAAAAACCCATCCAAATCAGCCACATCTCGGCCGCTCAGGGCGGGCCAGAAATTGCCCTATACGCCATGGGCCTCATCGGCACACCGTATAAATACGGCGGCAACAGCACCAGCACCGGCTTTGACTGCTCTGGCTTAATTACCTATGTGTACAGCCAGGCGCTCACCGTGTCGCTGCCGCGCACCGCCACCGACCTCGCATTTTCCAGCCGCAGCATCAAGAAAAGCCAGCTCAAGGCTGGCGATCTGGTGTTCTTCAACACTTCAGGGAACAATCCTTATTCGCACGTCGGCATTTACATCGGCGACAATCAGTTTGTACATGCCCCTTCCAGCAACGGCACCATTCGCACCGCCAGCTTAGACAATCCTTACTTTGCCCCACGCTTCAGCGGTGCACGGACCTTTTTTACCCGATAGGACCCCAAAAAAATGAGACACATCGTGGTGGTTGGCAGCCTCAATATGGACTTAGTGACCCAAGCCGAACGGTTTGCGGCCCCCGGCGAAACCATCTTAGGGCAGCAGTTTAAAACCTTTATGGGCGGCAAAGGGGCCAACCAGGCCGTCGCCTCAGCCCGCCTGGGCGCACGCGTCAGCCTGATCGGCGCCGTGGGCGACGACGCCTTTGGCCATGAGTTAATTCAGGGTTTACGCACCGAAGGCGTCGACACCGACGCGGTGTCAATGTTGTCACAACACCATACCGGCATTGCCAGCATCACCGTGGCCGCCGCCGACAACCACATCATCGTGGTGCCCGGCGCCAACCATGCGCTGACGCCAGCACACATTGAGGCCCAACGCGTCCTCATTCACAGCGCCGATGCGGTGCTGTGCCAGTTGGAAATCCCCCTCGCCACGGTGCAGCGCACCGCCGAACTGTGCCACGAAGCACAGGTGCCATTTGTGCTGAACCCTGCGCCCGCCCAAAGCTTACCCGACGCTCTGTGGCCGCTCATCGACTACCTCACGCCCAACGAGCATGAGCTTGCGCTGATGAGCCCCGCCCCCAAAGACGCTGACCTGGTCACGCAATTGGCCAGCCTGTCGTGCACGGTCATCATGACCCACGGCCAAGACGGCGCCTACTATTTAACCGCTGGATCAAGCCTACAGCATCAACCCAGCTTTAAGGTCAAAGCCATCGACAGCACTGGCGCCGGCGACACCTTTAATGCCGCACTGGCGGTTTACTTGGATCAAGGCCTACCTCAGGCCGTCCACAAAGCCTGCGCCGCCGGCGCACTCGCCGTCACCCAGCTGGGCGCCCAAGCGGGCATGCCCAGCGCCGACGCCCTCACCGAATTCATCCACACTTCACGTTAATCTAGAAAGCACCTTATGCTTGTTAATTTTCGCCACCTAACCGCGATCACCCTTTGTGCCAGCCTCATCGGCTGCGCCCAACTCACGCCTTTGGCCGCCGATGCCACGCCGGCAGAACGCATGGTCCACGCCACCGAACGGCATTTAATGCACGAACAAAGCTACAACTTTGCGGTCAACATCAAAGTCGACGAGCTGACCCTAGTCGACGCCGAAAAGAGCGCCGCTAAACCCATGAGCCCAGAGCAAGCGGCCACCGATGCCGAATACCCAGAACTGGCTGCGCTGTCTAGCTCGGTGAACCAAAAACTGCTGGCCGGTAAAAACTTCATTCTGGGCCTCAACGTCGACGCCACTGGCGCCGTGGACACGCGCCGCGGCAAGCTAGAAATCATCCCGGCGGTACGCTTTCAAAGCCAAAACCTGAGCGCCAAAGCCACGGTACCGATGCTGTTTGACCTGGGCAACAACGGTTTTTACATCGACCCCGCCGCCCTCACCCACTCGCTGCCCGAACTCAGCTGGCTCCAGCCCTATCAGCAACCTGCCGGTACTTTCTACCGCATCACGCTGGCTGAATCCGAAGCCTTAGCAGGGCTACAGGCGATTGCCAAAGACATCCCGCTACAAGACTTTTTACAGCTGTACGTCGACAGCTACGCCAAAGCCGTGGCCAGCATTCCCCCACAGCGGCTGCAAATGGTGGCCGTAGATGACTGGGGCAAGAGCATTAACGCCAGCCAACAAATCAACAGCACCTTAAGCCTAGAAGAGTACCTCAACTACACCGGTGAATTAGAGCAGCACCTTCTGGCTGGCACCGTGGCCTATTTTAAACGCTACAACGGCAAAGCCGTGCCGCCTCACATCGTCAAGGCGATTCAAGAAATCGACCTAGACGCCCAACAAATGTCGCGCGCGGTCGCACTGAGCCTGCTGACCGACTTAATGCCCGACAACAGCGAACTAAGCGCCGACACAGAACAGCTGGCGATTAAGCAATCCTTGTACTTAGACGCCAACCATCGCTTAATTGGCCAGACGGACGGCATCAAGCTCAACCTTGATTCGCTCAGATTAAACGTCAACAGCCGCACCCACCTCAGCAACTTTGGCCGCCCCAACTGGCAAATCAACCCCAAAAAAGCCAAAGTCATTGACGCCAACGTGACCTTGCTGACAGACAAAGTATGGCAGTCACTCATCAGCAACAATGAAGCCTTGAGCCACGCCGAAGCGTACGACGACCTAGGCCTCAGCGCAGACAGCATTGACGCCGCAGCCGCAGCCTGGGCCGAAGAAGCCGATCCTGTCGCCGAGCAAGACGGCCAATAATAAGCCCGATGCAAAACCAGCATGACTGGTTAAAATGATTTAAAAAGCCACTGAGCGCCCCCGCCTAAGTGGCTTTTTTATCGCCCATGATTCGTTTTATAAAACAGCATTTTAAACCCACTTATGGGGCCAACTCACCCCCAGTCAGATCAAACCAACCCCATATTTCAGGTTGTCTAATCGGCTGAAATCCCTTATTGTTCTGTCTGAACATTGCCATGCCGAAGTGCATCCTCATCCCATTTTAGAACAAAAGGCCTAAAAATGACTTTTTCGCTAAAGAAAGCCAGCGCGCTTGCGCTAAGCCTCAGCCTCATTGGCTGCGCCAATGTGTCTTCGCTACCGCAAGACGCCACCGCCGCCGACCACCTCAGCCGTGCCTATGAGCGCTCCTTCACCACCGACCATCGCTACAACTTCGAAATTGAAGGCAAGCTGGTTTCATTCGGCCCGCCCAACAGCAAAGCCAGCGCATCCGCCGCCGCCAGCGATGCCGTGGCCGCCGCCAGCGAAGCCGTACACGACAGCGTTGAAGCCGACGTGAACACTGCTGCTGCCTATGCAAAAATGGCCGCCAGCGGTGTAGACGCCGCCAGAGCCGACGAAGCCGACATTGAGATTCGCTTGGAAGATGCCTACGACGTTGAAAACATTGACGCCTTAATCAGCGCCGAACAAAACCACAACGACGACGACAGTGAATCTGCTTACAGCAAGCGTCAGCAGGCCCGTCAAAATAGCCTATTCAACACCATGAAGAACTTCAGCGTGGTCGCCAAAGGCGCGATTGACCTGCCCAATGGCCGCATTGAAATGACGCCAAGCATTCAGTACTACGGCAACAACATCGAAGCCAAAGCATCGGTACCGATGGCGCTTAACCTCAGCAAAGGCGAAGTCCTGGCTGACCCTTCGGCCATTACCTCTACGTTCGGCTGGGCCATGGGCTTAGACGAATACGGCATTAATGAAGCCAACGGCCGCTTCCTACGCTATCAGTTTGACAAGGACCTGTTAAAAGACTTCCCGGTTAAAGCATTTGGCAAAGCCTATTTAGACGCGATGAAAAAAGCCTTGGCCGAAGTGAAGCCTGAACAGCTGAAGTTTGTGCCGGTTGACGCCATGGGCAAACAGTTAGGCGCCCGCCAACAGATCAGCATGACCCAAAGCTTGCCTGAAATGATGGCCTTTTCAGCCAACACCGTGGGTTACTTCAAAACCAACATCGACGCCTTCTTAGAGACCTACGAAGGCAAGCCATTACCACCAGAAGTACTGACCTTCATCGAACAGCTAGAAATAATGCCTGAAATGATGACCATGGGCCTAGACTTCAACCAATCAGAACGGGGCACGGTTGCCACTCAATACTACTTAGGCAGCAATGATCGCTTCTTAGGGATGTACTTAGAAATGCTGATTGAAGAAGCAGACATGCAGTTCACCATTGGCACCAGCATGAAGAACAGCAACTTTGGCCGCCCAGTATGGACGGTGACACCCAAAGAAGACAACATTTACGACATTGACCCAGGCTTATTCAAGTAAGCTGGCAAAATGAAAGGCTGCCCTAGGGCAGCCTTTTTTTATGGGTCAACAACGCTCCTTAGGCGATCTCTTTATCCGCAGCCTTAGCGCCCACCCACAAGAACAGAATGGCCAACAGCACGCTGGCGCTCATCGCCCCCACCATCACCCACTGCGGTGAACGCGAATCCACAATCCCTAAAGCCGCTTCACGCGCCTGCTGGTTTTGCAAAAACATCGACAGCAGCATTACCGCGATCGACGAGATGAAAAAGCGCAGCGTGCCCGCTAAAGACGACACCGTTCCCGACATATGGGGGAACTGCGACAGCGTGGTGGCCATCAGGTTGGAACCAATCATCGAAATACAACCAATATAGCCCGCCACACACAGCACCAATGGGATGAAACCCAAGTCAAACACCGTCACCATCAGCATCAGCAGGCCCATCACCCCTTGTATGCTCAAGCCCAGCTTAAGCATGCTCATCGTACCCAAGCGATGTACCAAACGCGTGTTCATGGTGGTCAAGCCCATCATGGTGACAATATTTAAGGCAAAGAAATAGCCAAAATTTTGTACCGACACGCCGTATAGCTTAATGTACACCACGGTGCCAAAGCTCAAAAAACTGAACAGGCCGAGGCTAGAAAACGCACCCGCCAGCATGTAGCACAGCATCTTGCGGTGGCCAAACAAGGCCACAAAGTGGCCAAACGTTTTGCCCAAGCTAAAAGGCACCCGATGGGCCTTACGCAGGGTTTCAGGAATGTACAAGGCCACCAACAGCAGCACGATTAAGGCACAGGCTGCCAGCACCCCAAACATCACCTGCCACGGGTACCAAATGATGATCCAGCCGCCAATAATGGGGGCCAACAAGGGTGCCACATTCGACACCAAGGTCACAAACGACAGGGTGCGCGAAAAGTCCTCTTTGTCGAACAAATCACGCAGCAGCGCATTAATCACCACCACGCACGACGCCGCAGCAAAGCCATGCAAGAAGCGCATGCCAATCAATGCGTCAATCGTGGGCGCATAGGCACAGCCAATCGTCGCCGCCATAAACGCCAACAGGCCAAAAATAATGATCGGCTTACGGCCAAAACTATCCGAAATAGGGCCATACACCAGCTGCCCCAAGCCAAAACCAGCCAAATAGCTGCCAATGGTCAACGACACCATGCCGTCGGTGGTGCCGTACGTTTGGGCAATTTCGGTAAAGCTGGGTAAATATAGGTCAATCGACAGCGGCATCAGCATCGAGATGCAGCCTAAGATGAAAATCAGCCGTTTTTGATTCACGGTACTGAGTAAGGGATGAGGCGTGTGGGCAGGAGTCATTTTATACCTAATCAAGAATGAGTGCGGAGCCCTTTTAAAGACACAACAAAAAGCCACCTGACGGTAGCTGCGCACTTAAAAGGGCGACGTGACGTTCGGCGTCACTGGATTTATGATGTAGCCGCTTAACAGCGTGCTGTACCGCCAAGCCTTTGAGCCTGGCGCGAAGACAAGACGGCCAACCGCATTGGTCGGCAGAAGGCTAGATGATGCGCTAAAAACGCGTGAGTGTCCACCCGTACGGCCCGTGCCCACACGCGCCTTAAATAGAACAGGCGCAAAAAAGCCTTTGTTTTTCAACAAAGGCTTTTTTATGTTCTTGGCGGAGTGGACGGGACTCGAACCCGCGACCCCCGGCGTGACAGGCCGGTATTCTAACCAACTGAACTACCACTCCATTTGGTGGGTGATGACGGAGTCGAACCGCCGACATCCTGCTTGTAAGGCAGGCGCTCTACCAACTGAGCTAATCACCCCTTGTCGCCAAGAGGAGCGTATTAAACCATATCCCCTACCCCTTGGCAAGCACCGACACCGCATTTTAACGGCGAAAACAATAATGGCTTGATCTATCAAAGAATATAAATCAAAATTTATTTACAAACTCGCCGCAAAACCAGCCACAACAGGCCTCTTACTCAATTTACTTGGCCAACATATGGCCTAATTTATCCGCCTTGGTGTCCAAATAAAAAGCATTGGCCGGATTACGGCCCACTTCCAACGCCACCCGATCAACCACGTTGATGCCTAACTCTTGTAAGGTTTTCACCTTATCCGGATTATTGGTCATCAGGCGCACAGAATCGACGCCCAAAACCTGCAGCATGTCTTTGGCTAAGGCGAAGTTGCGCGCATCCACCGGCAGCCCTAAAGCCACGTTGGCCTCCACCGTGTCCATCCCTTGATCTTGCAGCTGATAGGCGCGGATTTTATTGATTAAGCCAATGCCACGGCCTTCCTGACGTAAATACAAAATCACACCGCGGCCCAGCTGGCCTACGGCCTGCATCGCCGCCTGTAGCTGCGGGCCACAGTCGCAGCGCTTCGAAAACAGCGCGTCGCCGGTTAAGCATTCTGAATGCAGCCGCATCAATACCGGCTCATCCGTCCCCACATCGCCCATGCTTAAGGCCACGTGTTCCTGCCCGGTCGCGGTTTCTTCAAAACCATGCATGGTGAACTCGCCCCACTCGGTGGGCAAACGGCAAGCAGCCACAAAGGTTAAGTGGACCGGTTGATTGTGTACATTAGTGTCGTGTTGAGTCATGCCTACTCCCCTTGGCCTGGTTGGTCGTCTTGATCGTGATCGTCCACATGCAACCAGGGCATGGCGCTGATCACCGGTTCGGCCGCGAGGGCCAAGGCCACCAGCCACGACTGGGTGGCCTCGTCAAAGGCCTGCTTGCGTTCACTCTCGGCGTGTACCACCCCCACCACAGCACCGGTTTCGGTGCAGATGGGCAAGCACATTTCGCTCTGGGTGTTGGGGTCACGCAGCTGGCTGAGCTCGCCAATTGACACCCAATAAGGCACGTCGTCCACCACCACGCCCCAGGCCGTCTTCGCCACGCGGCTGGCATGATGACGCAGGCTTTCTTGCTCATTCACCAACAGCACGCCCTCGCTGGCACGGCCCATATTGGCCACGCACACCAGCTCCATTTCGCCGGGCTCGGCCATGTCTGGCAACATCGCATACACCGACAGGCGCAACAGCGGGTGCCGATCGGTAATCGAATCCAGGGCCGCATTCAGGCCCGCCAAACCGGCACGAATACTGGGGGTGTCCGACTTAAAATACGGCAGAAGGTTTAGGCGCTCGCTGTCTAGGCGACCAGCAGCGTCGTATAGGCCATCACTGCCCTGTAAAATCAGCGGCAAGGACACCAACTCCGGCGTCGACACATGCGTGTGCTTCATGGCCAAAATGGCGTTTAAGGTCATGTGGGCCACCTGAACTTCTTCCAAGGGCAAATTAAACCCTTGGGTTTCGACATAATCTTTAACCAATACGTAGGACATTATCTTATTCTTTTAAAATGATTCATCTTCATTCAAATAGCGCCACTGCCCTTGCGGCAGCTGGCCCAGCTTGATCTTGCCAACGCGAATGCGCTTGAGGCCCACCACGTGTAGGCCCACCAATTCACACATGCGACGAATTTGGCGCTTCTTGCCTTCGCGCAGCACAAAGCGCAGCTGATCTTCGTTTTGCCAGGTGACTTTGGCCGGTTGCAATGGCTTACCGTCTAAGCTTAAGCCATGATTGAGTTTTTTCAAGCCCTCTTCGCTTAATTCACCCTCAACCCGCACCAAATACTCTTTGTCGATGTCGGACGTTTCCCCAATGATGCGCTTGGCCACACGGCCATCTTGGGTCAGCACCAACAGTCCGGTTGAATCGATGTCGAGGCGACCGGCCGGTGCCAAAGAATAGGCATGGTATTTGTCAAACTTAATGCGGCTTGGGTCGTCTGGCCAATGGTTGGCGGCGGTGATCAGGCTGGCGGCGGTTTCATACCCATGCTCGGCCTGAGCGCTGACATAGCCCACCGGCTTATTCAATAAGATGGTGACGCGTGACGCTTGTTTTTGGTGTACCTGGCGGTCCAAATCAATGCGGTCGGCCACGGTAACCTTTTGGCCCAGTATCGCCACCGCGCCGTTGACCTTAACCCAGCCTTGCTCAATGTAGCTGTCGGCCTCACGGCGCGAGCATAGGCCAAGCTGTGCCATGCGTTTAGACAAGCGCATGGGCTCGTTTACGTCTAATAAATCTGTCATAGTGTATTTCTATAGAAAAGTGAAAGCATTAATCCAATCCCAGACCAAAACCAGATAGGTCTCGCGCCATTTGGGCAGCACTGTTGTCGGTCATGCCGCCAACAAAATCCAAGATTTTCATGTATGCCATGTATAAATCGTCTTCGGGCGTCAGCGGCTCGTCTTCGAGCAACTCCAAAATCATGCCGTTGCGCACCCCCAGCTCACCGCCATTTACATAAGCAAACGCCGCCGGCACCAAGGCGTCCAAAATGGCGCCAATACAGGGGAAAGACGCAATCTCGGTCATGAGCTTGGTGCGGTGACGGTAGATTTTTTGACGCGCCAGCTCTTTGGCTTGAAACAACGCCTCTTGAATGGGCTCACTGCTGATGCTGAGTAAGTCTTTGGGCACGAACGTCCCGTTTAGCAACTCCTGTTGGTGCATCATGAATTTCTGCGCCACGTCGTCAATGGCTTTGCCAATGGCGATGCCGCGCAGCATGGCGCAGCGCTGACGCGAACTTTGCGCCTGCCAGGTCCGTTCGGTAGAGGTAACATTGGCCAAAACTTTCTCAAACTCTAGGTCTTCGATCAGGCCAATCTCCACCGCGTCTTCCAAATCCAGCAAGGCATAGCAAATGTCGTCGGCGGCCTCCATCAAGTACGATAAGGGATGCCGCGCCCAACGATTAAGGGCCAACTCGGGCAAACCCAAATCGGCCGCCACCGTCCGAATAAAATCCAGCTCGGTTTGGTAAATATTAAACTTTTGGCCACGACCATGCGGGTCGGCGCTGGTCCATGGATACTTCAATAGCGCCCCGATGGTGGCGGCGCTAAGGCGCATGCCACCGCGGTTGCGATACATTTCGGTACTGGCCACCAGCCGCAGGCTGTTGGCATTGCCTTCATAGGTGCAGATGTCGGCACATTGGTCATCGCTTAAGCCGGTGAGGTAATGCCGTTGCGCAGGGTCTTTAAACCAGGCCCTTAACGCTTCTTCGCCGGTATGGCCAAACGGTGGGTTACCTAAGTCGTGTGCCAAGCAGGCCACCTGCACAATCGCCCCAATGTCAGAAGCACGATTGGCCTCGGGTAAAAAACCGCCCGAACGCATCATCACCCCCACTCGATTACCCAAGCTGCGGCCGACGCTGGCCACCTCGACGCTGTGGGTTAAACGGTTATGGGTATGGTCATTCTTGGCAAATGGATGCACCTGAGTTTTGCGGCCCAAACGTCGGAACGCGCCCGAAAACACCACCCGATCATAGTCGATGTGAAAATCGGTTCGCAGCGCATCCACCCCTTCCAAGGTTGAAGGGGTGCTGGTGGGGACAATCTGTCCCTGTGGCGATGTTTTATACCGCTGGGCGCTTAACAAGCGCGCCCAGCGCAGGCGGGTAGATTCTGTCGTTTGGGTCACTCAACCTCCTAAAGATTACTTCGCGTTCAACACCTCAACGATGCGGGCCGCAATGGCAGTGATTGCCACGTTTTCAGACGCTTCGGCACGACGCTGCTTGTACTCTACTTCGCCATTGGCCAAAGCGCGATCGCCAATCACCACGCGGTGCGGAATGCCCAATAGCTCAGAATCGGCCAGCAACACGCCAGCGCGTTCGTCGCGGTCGTCTAACAACACGTCTACACCCGCGGCTTGCAGTTCAGCGTACAGCGCATCGGCCGCAGCCTTAACGGTTTCGCTCTTACGGTAGTTCATCGGCACAATCACGGTGCTAAACGGCGCCATGGTGTCGGTGAGGATCATGCCCTTATCGTCAAAGCCTTGCTCAATGGCGGCGCCGACGATGCGGGTCACGCCGATGCCATAACAACCCATTTGCATGTATTGGCTTTTGCCATTTTGATCCAGGAAGGTGGCGTTCATTGATTCAGAATACTTGGTGCCCAGTTGGAACACATGGCCCACTTCAACTCCGCGCACCAGCTTCAACACGCCCTGACCGCAAGGGCTTGGGTCGCCGTCGATGACGTTACGCAAATCGGCGAACTCAGGTTCGGCCGCATCACGGCCAAAGTTAAAGCCAGTATAGTGATGGTCGTTTTCGTTCGCGCCCACCACCGTGTCGGCACTCAAGGCCACGGCGAAGTCGGCATAAACCTTGCCTTTAAAGCCAACCGGCCCTAAAGAACCACCCGAAGCACCAAAGGCCGCTTGGATCGCGGCATCGCTGGCAAAGGTCAATGGGCTTTTCACCCCGGCTATTTTTTCAGCCTTCACTTCATTCAGCTGATGGTCACCGCGCAGCAACAACAGAATTGGCTCGTCGCCTTCTTCTGCTTCTACCACCACGGCCTTCACGGTTAGCTCAATCGCCACATTTAACGCAGCCACCAAATCGGCAATGGTGCGCACGCCCGGCGTGTGAATTTTAGTCAGCGCCGCAGTAGCGGCTGCACGCTCGCCCTGAGGCATTAAGGTGGCCGCCATTTCAACGTTGGCGGCGTAATCAGAACCCGTGCTGTAGGCAATTAAGTCTTCGCCGCTTTCGGCCAAAACTTGGAATTCATGCGAGTGGCTACCGCCAATGGTCCCGCCATCGGCGGCCACAGGACGATACACCAAACCCAGACGGTCAAAGATGCGGCAGTAAGCGTCATACATTTTTTGGTACGACACGGCCATCGCTGCTTCATCGACGTCAAACGAGTAGGCGTCTTTCATCACAAATTCACGCGCGCGCATCACCCCAAAGCGAGGACGAACTTCGTCACGGAATTTGGTTTGCACCTGATAAAAGTTCAACGGCATTTGCTTGTAGCTGTTGATTTCTTTGCGGGCAATGTCGGTAATCACTTCTTCGTGGGTGGGGCCCACGCAAAAATCACGCTCATGACGGTCTTTTAGGCGCAGCAGCTCTTTGCCATAAAAATCCCAACGACCAGACTCCTGCCACAGTTCCGCAGGCTGTACCGCTGGCATCAATAACTCCACCGCACCCGCGCGGTTCATTTCTTCGCGCACCACGGCTTCCACCTTACGCATCACGCGTAGGCCCATTGGCATCCATGAATATAAGCCTGAAGCAATACGTTTTATAAACCCGGCGCGCAACATCAGTTGATGGCTAGGTAACTCCGCTTCTGCAGGAGCATTTTTCAAAGTAGAAATAAAAAATTGACTGGATTTCATAAGGTTCATTTCGAAATAAAAACAATGTGCTCAATTGTACCGTAATCACGCCCTATTACCTACCAGCCCAGCCATGATTCAGAAGGATTTTTGAAGCTGCTATTATTTTAACCAACAGGGCTTGACAAATAAACTTTATACACATGGACTAGGCATTGCTTATAAATCAGGCAAAGTAAGGCACCCTAAAATCGACCTTCGCCCCAATCAACCATCAAGCCATTGTTTTTACAGCACTATTTAAAAAGTTCATTTTTTAAGCAATCTTAGTCTGCCAGTTGGTTTCATTGTCTTTTTCAGGCCTATACCCACTTTACACACAAACTTATCCACAGATATTGTGGACAACTTAAACGCCTTAAATAACCCAAACAAACTCAGTTTGTTAGCGCAAACAGGCCTCACCCAGATTGAATCACCCTCGCCACTGCCCCACCCCTATCCAGCCAAGGCAAGCCCAACCCCCACCTCTTTGGCGACGCTGGCCTCTGTGATTTTGGGCACGCAGCCATATGGTTTTCCCCCTTTGCCCTTCAACTGGCTTTGCTGACTAAAAGCCCAGCCTAGCCACAGCCCGGCTGACCCAAACTCAAAGTAGTCACCACCGTTACCATCTGATATTATCAACCCATTCATTCCCTTCTTTATGCGGAGCCACACAACCATGACCCAAAAAAACATTGTGATCGCTGGCGGCGGCATTGCCGGCATTGAATTAGCCACCAGACTCAGTAAATCTTTACGCCGCAGCGCGCATCAGATACACCTGATTGATAAAAGCCAGCTGCACACCTGGAAGCCAATGTTACACATGTTTGCGGCCGGCTCCACCACCCCACAAGAACAAGGCATTTCCTTTGTCAATCACGCCAAAAGCCACCATCTGCAATACCACCCTGGCCAAGTCGTCCACATTGATCGCCCCAACAAAACCCTCACCCTTAGCCCCTACGACAGTCCTTTAGGCATCAACATCCTGCCCGAAAGAACGCTCGAATACGATTACCTGATCCTGTGTTTGGGCAGCTGCGCCAACGACTATGGCACGCCAGGCATTAAAGAACACGCCCACACCATTGATGATTTAAAACAGGCCACCGATTTTTTTGAAAAATTAACCGCCATCACCATTAAGGCCGCCACCAACAAACAAAAATACCCGATCGTGGTGGTCGGCGCGGGCCCAACTGGGGTGGAACTGTGTGGCGAAATGATGCGCTTTTTAGAAACCGCCTCGGCCTACACCGACGAACCCCTGACCCGCTACGTCGACATCACTCTGGTGCAGGGCGACAACCGTATTTTGCCCACCTTCACCGAAGACGTGAGCCAACACGCCCAGCTGGCCCTTGAAAAAGTCGGCGTGCGCGTCATCCTGAATCAAAACGTCACCTCCGTCTCTGCCGACAGCCTCATCCTCTCCAACGGCGAACAGATCGACGCTTACCAAACCGTCTGGACCGCTGGCGTTAAGGCCCCCGCACTCATGAGCAGCCTCGAAGGGGTAGAATTAACCCGCACCCAACAGCTGGTGGTGAATGACCACTTCCAAGCCACCACCGACCCCACGCTGTTTGCGATTGGCGACTGTAGCAGCGTCAAAAGCAATCCTCTGCCGCCCACCGCCCAAGTGGCACGCCAGCAGGCCATTTACCTAAGCGATTATTTCTTAGACATCATCCTGGGCCAAACCCCTAAAAAACCGTTTCACTACCAGGACAATGGCTCCTTAGTCACCATTGGTCGCTACGCCTCGTTTGGCGTGTTTGGCGGCACTGGCCGCCTCAAAGGCCGCTCGTTTAAAGGCCTCGCCGCCAGCATTGCCCACATTTCACTGTATCGCCTGCATCAAATGACGGTACTCGGTTTTTGGCGTTCGGCGGCGGCGTGGAGTTCAGAAAAGCTGAATCAGCTGGCCAAACGCTAGGCCTAAGCGTCACCCCAACCACGCTGCGCCGAATTTCGGCGCAGCGTTTTTTTGAGCACCCAATAAGCGGCCCCAATCATCATCCGCGCCACACCTTGGCCGACACCTAAATCTGGCAAGAATGCTGTGTGTGCAACGCCCGATACACAGCAACATAGGCAAAAGCACTCAAAGCACGCCAGATAGGCGATTAAAATGATCGGCGCGTGCCAGAACCCACCCCAAATCCCCTTTTCCCAGGCCCACCTCGGGCCACAACCTTTGCTATAGTCTGCCCTTGACCCCTCCTAACTTCAAAGGCAATCAACATGACCCCATACCAAAAAATTCGTACTTGGCTCGCCCTGGCCTTATGGCTATGCCTGAGCCTGAGCAATACCGCCACCGCGGGCGCGCGCCTAGACACCATTCTGGCGCAAAAAACGCTGCGCGTAGGCACCCCCGGTGACTACCGTCCTTTTGCCATGCTGAACCAAGGCCAATACAGCGGCTTAGACATTGATCTAATACAGGAAATGGCGGCCGAGCTCGGCGTTAAGGTTGAGTTTGTGGCCACCACTTGGCCCAAGCTGATGGCTGATTTTGAAGCCGACAAGTTTGACGTGGCCGTCGGCGGCATTAGTCGCAACGTCAGCCGCGTGTTGAAAAGTGAATTTTTACCTGGCTACGCCCCGTTTGGTAAGGTCGCCTTGGTTCGCGCCGCAGACAAGGCCAAGTACACCCGCGTCGACCAACTCAACCAGCCTCAGGTACGCGTGATCAAAAACCCTGGCGGCACCAATGAGCAGTTTGTACTCAGCCACTTAAGCAAGGCCAACATTGCCACCCACAACCAAAATGCTGAAATTCCTGGGCTCATCGCCGCAGGCAAAGGCGACGTCATGATTACGGAAACCTACGAAGCCTTGCTGTATGCCAAGCAAGACCCTCGCCTGCATGCGGCCTTTATCGACCAGCCGCTCACCAAGGTCAACACCCTGGGCTTTATGCTCCAAAAAGACGACCCAGACTTTGTGCGCACCATGACCTTCATTTGGACCTTATTAGACACCCAGGGCACGCTACAAACCATCAGCGATGGCTGGTTAAAATAAACGCCCCATAAAATATGGTTTTGTGTGTGATGAAGGTGAGTCTCAATTTTTCCGATCTTCTGACCATGCATCCCTTAGGTGAAGTACCGTCCCCTTTTAGCCGCCGAGGCGGTTCGTGCGGGGACGGGGCTTTAAGGCAAAGTTGTTTGAGTATTTGGCCGCAGGCCCAAATATGAGTTTTTGCCGCCGGCCACGTGCGGGCCAACGAGGGCACCCGCGTAGCGGGCGGATAAAGTGGGGTGGTTTTTCTT
>JAGOQM010000015.1 GCA_017991555.1 Neisseriaceae bacterium | reverse complement strand
AATAGTTTGGAAATGGTTTAAAAACGGGTGGGCAATGGGCTGACGATGGGGGTTTGGGCGGTCAAAAATGAGGGAGATAAGGGTTTAAAGCAGGTTAAGCTTCTTAAAAAGCGCTTGCATTGGGTATCGCCGGTGGATGTGGTGGTGGTTTAGAGGCCATCTTTACCCCATAAAAGCAAAAGGTGGGCGAACAGCCCACCTTACGACATCACTGTTTATTCTATGCGTGTCTATGCGTGCGCTGGCATTTCGGCCGCAAACCGCCGTAAGGTGGGTAAAGCGCAGCCTACCCACCCCATTAATGGCCTAATCCAAAGCACCCACACACCAGCAAACAGTGAATCAATCATTTTTTACATATATATAGTATCGGCTTCTATCTGCTAAAGATGACCTCATTCACAGGCTCACCCAAACAACCGCCCTCTACCCTAGCGGAACAGCGTGTCTATATAGCCCGCGCCCATGCCAATTTTTTCATAGTGTGCGCGGCACAACTCGATATAGGAGTGGACGTCAAAATAGCCGTCGGGCTCGCCTTCCTCATCCAGCCAGATCAATGGGCCTTTGACCACAAAAAAGACCCGCATCGGTTCTTCATGCTCATAGGCCACCAGCGTATGCCCTTCCCCCGGCGTTTCATACACAAAATCGCCGGCGGTGGCGACCCAATCATGTTCTAAATAGCCCCACTTACCCGAGATGGTGTAGGCAAACACTTCATGTGGGTGATAGTGCCGATTCACCAGGCCGGCACTTTTAGCCAGCAGAATGTCGCACCATCGATTTTCACTTGGTGAAATCCACAGGGGCCTAGAGGCCACCGTCTCGGTAAAAGGCACATAAAGCTTAAGGTCATCGCTTGGGGCGTTGGGTATGTACACCTCAGGTTGGGCATCTGGTTTGAAGCAGTTGGGAATGGGCGCAATGTCCCGCCAAAATTCGGTGTTGGCTGTGTGTATCATGGTATGGGCTCCTAAGGGTGATCCGTATTAAACGTTGGTTCGTTTATTATTTAAGTAACACCCCTGTTTTAACACCCCTCACCCACGGCTCAAAGCGGTCATTCAAGCTATCAGCTATGACCATAACTCATAACTCAGCGCCCATTCATACACCCCACATGAGGCCAGCTTACGCCCCCCTACCCACCACCCCATAAAAATGAGGCCAAGCAACCTGCCTTAGCCTCATTCAATCGTGCTTTGCTGCTGTTGCCGCCCTACTTGGCCTTGCCTTTGTAGCCCAGCGCCTTAGCCTTGGCCTGATATTTCTGCGCCTGCGCTTCATCTTTGGCCTTGGTGTAGTAATCGGCCATAGACTGGTTTGCCTGTGGGCTATTAGGGTGTGTAAGCAGGTTCTGCTGTAAGTATTTATGTGCCTCTGCTAAATCACCCGTGCCCAATAAGTATTGGCCCACTCGGTTTAAATAAGCCTCACTGGGTTTAAAAGTATGGCCTAGCTTTTGGCTGAGTTGAGCATAAGTGCGTTCAATCAAGCCTGGGTCTTTGGCCACGGCCTTGATGTTGATCCGATAACCATCAAAAACATAGCGCAGGCCATAATTATTGCCTACTAGAGGAATGGTGCCATGATCTTCGTTTTGAAATTGCTGATACTCAAACGCTAAGCCTTTAAACTGAGCCTGCCTTAATAATTGCTCGAAAGCTTTAATGGCATCATAGTGATCTCTCTGCCCAGCTTGCTCTGATTCATCAACCTGACTCAGATACAGCCGACGCTGTTTGAAGTCCACTGCTTCTAACTGCTGATACTGTTTCAAGATGGCCTTATCATCCCACCACAGGCTGGGGTCGTGCACCAGATAGGCATTAAACAGCTCATTGTGATTAAGCAAGGCATTTAACGCAGTAATGCCGCCAAAGGAGTGCCCCACCAAAACACGATAGTCATCAGTCCGAAAACGAGCCGCCACCGCAGGCATGACTTCTTCTTGTATGAATTTAAAAAACAGCGCATTGCCCCCAGTTGGCTGATCTTTACGACCACCGCTACGCCCGGGCGGCAAGGCAGACTTAGCCACCGTTGGGGTCAGATCGCGAGTCCGGTCAGTATTGACGATGCCCACCACAATCACTTCGGGCATAAACGCATACGGCCCGCGAGAAAGCCTGTCGACCAGGCCGGTAAAGTAGGTAAAGTTGGATTCTGCATCCAATAAATACACCACGGGATAACGCGCAGGGTCGCTATTTGGGTCGTCATAGCCCTCTGGCAAGCGCACCCACAGTGTGCGCGGCTCTTTGAGCACTTCAGACTGAAGCGTTAAGCTTAGGCCATTCTCCAAGCTGGCTGGGCGCTCGGCCAAGGCCGGCGTTGACCACATTAAATACAAAGCCAACGCAAACAGGCTGGCCACCATGGTGAGTTTCTGATGAGTCATAATCGAAGTGAGAATCATTATTAATTAAGAGGCATGACTATAACCGCAACCGCTTAAATAATAAAGCCCGTCAGCAAAGATTCTGCTCAATCGCCAGATAAACGAAAAAAAACCCACGCGAACGTGGGTTTTTATGCCAAACAGCTATGGATTTACAGGACTTCAATGATGCCTGCTGCACCCATGCCGGTACCGATACACATCGACACCATGCCGTAGCCCGTTTCACCACGGGTACGCATGCCGTGAATCACGGTGGCCAAGCGAACCGCACCAGTGGCACCCAATGGGTGACCCAAAGCAATCGCGCCGCCATTCGGGTTGGTAATGGCCGGGTCTAAATCCAAGTCTTGCATCACGGCCAAGGCCTGAGCGGCAAACGCTTCGTTTAATTCCAACCATTTAATGTCGGCCATGGTTTTACCCGTGGTTTTCAACACCGCGGGAATGGCTTCTTTTGGCCCAATGCCCATGATTTCAGGCGGTACGCCCTTCACCGCAAAGCCTTCGTAACGGGCGATTGGGGTGAGGTTGTACTCTTTCAAGATTTTCTCAGACACCACCAGCAGTGCGCCGGCACCGTCTGACATTTGCGAGCTGTTGCCTGCGGTCACAGAGCCTTTGGCCGCGAACACGGTGCGCAACTTGGCCAACCCTTCTAAAGTGGTGTCGGCACGTGGGCCTTCATCGGTGTCTAACACCTTCACCTTGTCGAACGCTTCGTGGGTTGACAGGTCAACGCCACGGTAATGCGCTTCGATTGGGCTGATTTCGGCTTTAAACGCGCCGGTTTGAATCGCATTCAACGCACGCTTATGGCTTTCTAGGGCAAATGCGTCTTGGGCTTCACGGCTGATATTCCACTGATTGGCCACTTGTTCGGCGGTCAAACCCATGCCGTAGGCGATGCCTAGGTTTTCATCTTTGGCAAAGATTTCTGGATTCAAGGCCACTTTATTGCCCATCATTGGAATCATCGACATCGACTCTGCACCCGCGGCAATCACGGCTTCCGCTTCACCGGTACGAATACGGTCGGCGGCAATTTGTAAGGCGTTTAGGCCACTAGAGCAATAACGGTTAATAGTGATGCCGCCCACGGTATGAGGCAAGCCCGCCAACAAGGCCGAAATACGCGCCATGTTTAAGCCTTGTTCGGCTTCTGGGAAGGCACAACCCACCACGCAGTCTTCAATACGGCTAGGGTCCAAGCCCGGGGCCTGAGCCACAACCGAGCGGATCACGTGCGCCAGCATGTCGTCTGGACGAGTGGTGCGCAGCATGCCACGCGGGGCTTTACCCACCGGCGTGCGCGTCGCCGCAACAATGTAAGCATCTTGTAATTGTTTCATATTCTTCTCCGAATCAATGGCATTAGTTACGCAACGGTTTGCCAGTAGTCAACATATTGGCAATGCGATCTTGGGTTTTTTCATTCTGTAGCAGGCGAACAAAGGCTTTGCGTTCTAGCTCTAGCAACCATTGCTCGTCCACTTCGGTCCCGGCATCCACATCGCCACCGGTCATGATGGTGGCGATTTCACTGCCAATGTGCATGTCGTGCTCGCTGATGAATCCACCCACTTGCATGTTCAATAATTGACCTTTAATCGAGGCGGCACCGGTACGACCGGCCACTTTAAATACTTTTGGCATTTCTGGACGATACGCGGCATCGGCCAGTGCTTTGGCTTGACCAATGGCCACGTGTAGCAGCTCATAGGTGTTGAACACCACGATGTCACTGCTGCGTAAGTAACCTAGCTCGACCGCTTCTTGCGCACTGGTGGCCACTTTGGCCATGGCGATATTGGTGAAGCGATCGCTTAGCGCGGCCAGCAAATCGCCGGTGCTGGCTTGGGCAGCACGTAAAGCAAATTCTTTACAACCGCCGGCGCCTGGCACCAGACCCACGCCGACTTCCACTAAGCCAATGTATGACTCTAGTGCGGCCACGGTACGGTCACAGTGCAACACAAACTCACAGCCACCACCAAAGGCAAAGCCTTGGACTGCTGCTACGGTTGGGATTTGGCTGTAGCGTAAACGCATCGAGGTATTTTGGAACTGCTTAATCATGTCTTCAATGGCCACAAAGTCGCCGCTGGCGAACGCGGGCATCATTGATTTCAGGTCGGCGCCGACTGAGAACGGGGCTTCATCTGACCAAATCACCACGCCGCGGAACTGCGCTTCGGCAATGTCGATGGCTTGGTTAATGCCGGCCAACACTTCACTGCTGACGGCGTGCATTTTGGTTTTGATGCTGATGATCAAAATGTCGTTGTCTAGGGTAAAGCCACGTACGGCGTCGGTTTCGAACACGGTGGTGCCCAATACTTTGGGCGTTTCACCCAATAGTGGCGCAGGCACATACTGGCGTTGGTACACGTCTAGGCTAGAGCGCGGCGCTTGGTTGCCAGTCACAAACTGGTAAGAACCCGCGTCGTCATGCACGCCTTGACGGCCTGAATCGGTGGCCCAAGCGGGCAGTGGTTCTGCCACAATGGTGTCGCCTTTGGCGATGTCTTCGCTAATCCATTTGGCCACATCGGCCCAGCCGGCTGCCTGCCAGGTTTCGAACGGGCCTAAATCCCAACCGAAGCCCCAGCGGATCGCAAAGTCGATGTCGCGGGCATTGTCGGCAATGTCTTTGGCGTTCACAGAGATGTAGTGGAACACATCACGGAAGCAGGCCCAAATAAACTGGGCTTGAGGATGATCGCTGTTGCGTAAGGCCGCTAGGCGTTCATTTGGATTCTTAATTTTTAACAGTTCAACCACGGCCTCGTCGGCACGGCCTGTTGAAGGCACATACTCTTTGGTGGCGGGGTCAAACATGAAGATGCGTTTGCCTTCTTTTTTAAAGATGCCGGCTTTGGTTTTGGCGCCCAAGGCACCGCTGGCCACTAGGCCTGTAAACCATTCTGGCAGCGTAAATAAAGCGTGCCAGGCGTCGTCTTTTAAGTTGTCTTCCATGGTTTTGGCCACGTGGGCAAAGGTATCCAAACCCACTACGTCGGCAGTGCGGAAGGTAGCCGATTTAGGGCGCCCCAAGCGCTTACCGGTTAGGTCATCCACCACGTCGAAGCGTAAACCGTATTTATTGGCATTGTGCATGGTCGCTAAAAGCGAGAACACGCCGATGCGGTTGGCAATGAAGTTAGGGGTGTCGTTGGCATGAACCACGCCCTTACCCAAGGTGCTGACTAAGAAGCGCTCTAAGTCATCCAACACTTTTTGATCGGTTTCTTGACAGGCAATCAGTTCCACCAGGTGCATATAGCGCGGTGGGTTAAAGAAGTGCACGCCACAGAAACGTGATTTAAGTTCTTTCGGGAACCGCTCGCCCAAGGTTTCAATTGATAGGCCAGACGTGTTGGTGGCAAAAATGGTTTGCTCACCTAGGTGTGGTGCCACCTGCGTGTAGACGCTTTCTTTAATGTCCAAACGCTCGGCAACCGCCTCGATCACTAAATCACATTCACTTAATAAGGCTAAATCATCTTCATAGTTGGCTGCCTGAATGTAGCGAATAGCGGTTTTGTTGGCCAAAGGCGCGGGCTTGAGTTTTTTCAAACCGGCCAAGGCTTTTTCAACAATGGCGTTTTTAGGGCCTTCTTTGGCTGGTAAATCAAACAAAATAGTCGGCACTTTTGCATTGGCTAGATGCGCTGCAATTTGTGCGCCCATCACCCCTGCGCCTAATACGGCGACTTTTCTTACCACAAATTTTCCTTGTGACATGGCAACCTCATATGAATAAGTTAAACATTCTGCAGCAGGCGCCAGGCGCCCGCCGCAGTCAAACGTTAGAATTTATAGTTGTACTGAACGCCCACAATTTGAGCATAGCTCTTATAGTCGGCGCTGCCGTTGGTGCGGCTAGACACACAGGCACTGGTATCGCCCGTGGCAGGACCGCCACACCAGCCGTTGACGTTGGCTGAAGAATCTTTAATTTTCAGATAGCTGTAGGCCACGTTGATCGAGCTGTTTTTGTTGATGTCGTATTTACCACCCATTGAGAACCACATGCGGTCACTGTCTGGCATGGTGCTCAAGCGCTCTTCATTATTACGAACCGGCGATTGGTCATACGCCACACCAAAACGCAGTTGCAATGGCTCGGTCACCTGATAAGACGCACCCAGGGCGACTTTGTAGGTGTTGCGCCAATTGGGTTTCAACGTGGTTTTGTCACTTATGGTTTGACCACCGTTGCCGTCAGACACTAAACGGCCGCCATCAACGTAGTTAATGTCCACGTTGTTAAAGCGCGAGTGACGCGTCCAGGTCACGTCACCAAAGACGTTCCACTGTGGGTTCACTTTGTACATGGCGTGTACAGACACTGATTCAGGCGTTTCAATTTTCACGCGGGCATCGGTATTTTTATAGCCAAGACCATCGCTAATGATGCCACCAATAGGCACATCACCCATACCAGGAATGTTCATGCTGCCTGGAATATCCCAACGCGCATCCCCTTTAAGGGTGTGCTTAATTTTAGAGCGATAGTTCGCACCCACTCTGAAATCATCAGTGGCATCCCACATCCACGCAAGGTTATAACCGAAGCCCCAGTCATGGCCTTTAATGGCAGCGTGGCCATCGGCCATCCCTGATGTACCAGGCAGCCCAATCGCGCCGCCTACTGGCCCACCAAAGTCAGCAAACTGACGAATTTCAGCGGTAGAGTATTGAGCAATCAAGCCCGCCGCAAACGAATGCTGCTCATTCATTTTAAAGGCGATGGTTGGGTTAATGTCGATCGAGGTTAAGGCGGTTTTGTTGACGTTGTAACGCAACACCGACTCGCGGGTGTATTCGGTTTCTGACGCAAAGGGTACATAAATACCCAAGCCAGCAAACCATTGATCATTTAACTGATGGGTCACATAACCGTGCGGTACGGCTAAAGCACGTTTGGTAATGCGGCCAGAGGTATCACCTTTAATCTCTGAGCCATCACTATAATAACCCTTCGCATTCTTGTATTTCACGTTCGGCA
Organism: Neisseriaceae bacterium; assembly: GCA_017991555.1. Classification (GTDB taxonomy): domain Bacteria; phylum Pseudomonadota; class Gammaproteobacteria; order Burkholderiales; family Neisseriaceae; genus JAGNPU01. The sequence continues at coordinate 56,709 of JAGOQM010000015.1, read as the reverse complement.
TAATGATGTTTAAGGTGCCAGAGATATTGGTCCCATCTAACTTCGTCATACCGGCCGCGTTATAGAAAATAGTCGATGCATCAGCCGCTTCAGCCGCAGAGGCGTTAGCGGTACTTTGTGATGATACCGACTGGGTACCAAAGTGATAGCCAGAAGCCATGGCTTGGTGAGCCAATAAAGCACCACCAATCAAGACGGTACTGGTTTTTAGCGTTGCAAAAAGGCGTGGATACATGTTTACTTCTCCTCAAAGGTCATTTTTATTACTACTAGTGAGAAACTACTCCAAAACATTAGTACTTTTACTTAGTACTTTTGCTCTTTTGTCAGTCTATCATAATGCCATTTATTTTTTATGTATTTCTCCGATGCTTTTTGGCACAAACTAACCAAAAAGCGGGGGTGGCGCCACTAATCGTGCCCATAACGCCACCCAAACACCACTTTTCTGAATACTTACTCTAATTCTTTTATTCTGCGGACGCTTTAGAAAATATGGCGTTGCAACAGATTTTCATCGTGTTGGTCTAACTGCATGTCAAAATCGTCTACCATGATGACGTCGCGTTTTAACTGACGCGCTCTCACCACAATAGCATGCTCTTCTGCGGTTAAAACACCTTTTTCGAGCGCTTCGGCCAGCTGCGTCGCTGGAGACAGAGCGGCAAAATCACCCGCACGCACCAACTTACGCAGTTTTTTCTCGAACGGTTCGGCGTCGATCACGGCGCGGTGCGCGTAGGCCAACACGCCTACTGGATCCTGTTCGTCTTTAGGCACAAACATGCCTTTGGTCAAACGTTGCAACACTTCGCCATTTTCCATCATGCTGCGCGCCACTTTGGTGCCAATCACGTCGGTAGGCTCTTTCAAGCGTAGGCCCAAAGGCAATACAAACAGGCGCAACAACCACGCTACCGGACGGCTCGGTAAGTTTTTCAACACGCCATCCATGGCTGCTTGCGCTTCGAACAAGGCTTGTTCAACGCTGTATTGCACCAACGGCAAGTCTTCGGTTAAGGCGCCTTCTGACTCATAGCGCTTTAATACGGCGGTGGCAATGTACAAATTAGACAAAATATCACCCAAACGCGCCGACAGCTTCTCGCGGAACTTCAATGAGCCGCCCATGCTGAACATGCTCATGTCGGCCATTAAGGCAAAGTTGGCTGACAGGCGATTCACCTGACGGTAGTACTTAGCGGTCACGCCTGAACGAGGCGCTTTAACCAAGCGACCACCGGTTAGGCTCAACCATAGGCTGCGCACGAAGTTGGTCACCACAAAGTGGATGTGGCCAGAAAATGCGTCATCAAACTGACCCAAGTCGTTGGTTTCGGTTGATTGAATTTCTTTCAGTACAAAGGGATGACTACGAATGGCCCCTTGACCAAAGATCATCAGGCTACGGGTTAAGATGTTGGCACCCTCAACCGTAATCGCAATCGGTACGGCCTGGTAAGCGTTGCCCAAGTAGTTGCGTGGGCCCAACACCACGGTACGACCACCGTGAATGTCCATGCCATCATTAATCACTTTACGCATGCGCTCGGTGTTGTGGTATTTCAAAATCGCGGAAATCACGCTGGGCTTTTCACCCTGATCCAAGGCCGACAAAGCCAAATCTTGCGAAGCTTCCATTTGATAGGTATTGGCACCGATACGGGCCAAGGCTTCATCCACGGCTTCAAATCGACCAATCGGCAAGCCAAACTGGTCACGAATGCGCGCATACAAAGCGGTCACGTAAGACGTCATCTTGCCGCTGGCCACCGACATGCCAGGTAGGGAAATACAACGACCCACGGTCAAACATTCCACCAACATTTGCCAACCGCGGCCAGCGTACTCTACCCCACCGATGATCCAATCCAAGGGGATAAACACGTCTTTGCCCCAGGTTGGGCCGTTCATGAACACACTGCCCGATGGGAAGTGACGACGACCGGCTTCAACGCCTTCATAATTGGTCGGCACTAAGGCACAGGTAATGCCAATGTCGCGACCTTTACCTAATAGGTTATCAGGGTCGTACATTTTAAAAGCCAAGCCCAATACGGTGGCAATCGGTGCCAACGTAATCCAGCGTTTTTCCCATGACACGCGCACGCCCAAGACGTCATCGTGGTGCTCACCGGTTAAGGGGTCGGTGTAGCTGCCTCGGCACACGGTACCAAAGTCAGGAATGGCGCCTGCGTCTGAACCGGCATGAGGGCTGGTCAAGGCAAAGCAAGGCACGTCCACACCCTTGGCCAAACGAGGCAGGTAGTAATCTTTTTGGGCTTCGGTGCCATAATGTTGTAGCAACTCGCCGGGGCCTAAGGAGTTAGGCACCATCACGGTCACGGCGGCACTGCCAGAACGGGTGGCGATTTTGCCCACCACTTTGGCGTGGGCGTAGTTAGAGAACTCTAAGCCGCCATATTTTTTCTTGATGATCATGCCCAAAAAGCCATGGTCTTTAATGAACTGCCACACTTCTGGTGGTAAGTCTTTATGGTGATGCACGATTTCCCAATCGTTAATCATCTGGCACAGGGTTTCGGTTGGGCCATCCAAGAAGGCCTGCTCTTCGGCAGTCAGTTTGGCGCTGGGGAAGTTTAACAAGGCATTGAAGTCAGGCTTGCCGGAGAACAACTCACCGTCCCACCACACGCTGCCTGCGTTAATGGCTTCTTTTTCGGTGTCCGACATCGGCGGCGTCACCTTTTTAAAGATGCCGAATACGGGGCCGGTAAACACCAACCGACGAACCACTGGCAAACAGCACACGATGCCGATCACCAACGCCACCACAAAGGCCCAGATGGGCGCCTGTCCGATGGCTAAAGCCACCAGCGCCAACGCCAAGAACAGCCAGGCCCGGGCGCGAAAATAGGCGGCACCCAACAACGCCACCACCAATAATCCAATGCTTAACATAACTTCTCCTTTTATTCTTTCATGTCTTTTGTTTAAGCAGGGGCCTTAAGCCCCGCCACCACAAACGGCACCACAAACTGGGCCACCTGTGAGGGCACTTTGGCATTAACCCACTCGCGATGGGTTAAGGCTTTGAGTACATCATTGCCAGCAAACGCGTTGAATAAGGTGCTGAGCGCCAAATGCATGCGCCAGCGCACCGTGGCCAAGGGCAGATCGGGTAAAGCACGGCTAAACGCCACCAAAAACCGCCCTACATAGTCTTCATACTCATGTGCCAAGGCTTCTCGAAACACGCGATACTCGTCCAACATCAAGCGCGACAGCAGCTTCACAAACCAAACCGCTTCGTCTTGCTGTGCCTGCACGAAATGCAGGCAAGAATCTACAAACGCCTGCACCAAATGTTCTGGCAACAGCATCGATTGGCTCTGTACTTCATCCAGCCGGGTCAGCGAATACTCTACGAATGGCAGTAAGCGCCGGTTCAGCACCGCCAAAAATAAAGCCTCTTTAGAACCAAAATGATAATGCACCGCGGCCACGTTCACATCCGCTTCACGGGTAATTTGGCGTAAAGACGTGCCGGTAAAACCGTGGGTCGCAAACAGCCGTTCGGCGCTGTGCATTAATTTGGTAATGGTGTGTTGATCCATTGAGACTCTGTTTTCAAAAGGCTGATGACATTTAAAACACTTGTTTGAAACATACGTTTTAATCCTCGCCTTGTCAAAACCAAAAAAAGAATAATTACACTAAATATCAGTCATCTAGTGTCGCATTTTGGTGGCGAAGTAGACGCCCGAAAGGCCTTTGACAGCTGGTTTAATCAGCTTCTCTATACATCACTTGGCTTTCAACCTATACTTAAAGCCTCACCCAAGGCTGCCTTATGAAGCCTGCTTAATTCTAGTAAAGAAAGCGAAGACGCTGCACCATGCTGTCGCAAGTACACGAAGTCAGAAAGTTTTTCTACAGCCACTTTTTCTTGGCAGGCCTTCGTCAAGCCATAGGCATGTTTATCCCGGCAGTATTGCTGGGCTTGCTGTTTCAACGCTTCGACATTGGCATTATTGCCACTTTTGGCGCGGCCTGTACCGCCATTATTGATCAACCCGGTGGCTCGGCCAGACGATCGCGCCGAAATGAAATGCTGTGGGGCTCGATTCTAGCCTGCCTGACCTATACCCTCACTGGGCTCGCGGCCCCTCACACCAGCCTTTTATTTGTGCTGGTGATCTCGCTCACCTTTTTGTTTTCCATGTTTTCCGTGTTTGGCAAGCGCGGCGCCCTCATCAGCGCGGCCTGCTCGTTCCTGATGATTTTGTCGATGCATGCGCCGCTGCCGCCGCTGACGGTGTTGGCCCAAGGCGGCATTACCCTCTTGGGTGGCCTATTCTATTTGGCCTACAGTGACGTGCTGAGCAAAGTTTTTTGGTATCGAGAAGAGCGTCAAACGCTGGCCGACTCGCTGTTTGCCACGGCGCAGTACGTGCAAGCCCGAGCCGACTTATACAATGACAAAATTCCCCTAGACGACTGTTACCGTAACCTGATTCGCCTCCAATCGACCATGATCGACAAACACCAGGCCACGCGCAATCAGGTGATTCGCAACATGCCCAAAAATCAGCTGGCGCTGGAAAACCCACTGCGCATTCGCATCTGGAACACCTTCATTAACATGGTCGACCTATTGGACATCCTGGTCGCCACTCACTCTGATTACGTGGTGATTCGCCAAAAGCTGGCCGGCAGCGACATCATGCTGTTCATGCACGACACTTTAGCAAAATTGTCGATGGAGCTAGAACGCTCGGCGCTGGCCTTTGCCCGTGGCCGCAGCATTGAGCCACGCTACAGCGTCAAGGCCGAGCTGCGCGCCATCGACTACGAGTTACAGCAATACAAAGCCAACCATTTGGATGAGCAAGATGGCGAAACCTATACCTTATTACTACAGCTGTCGCGACGCCTCAAAAACACCCACCAATGCGTGCAAGACATTTTCACCAACATCAATGCGGGCCCGAATACGGCCCCCATGGCCGCGGTGCGCCGCCCCCGCTATCTGTCGCAGTTTTTGTCGCGTAACGAAACCCGACTGGGCCTACTCACCAGCAACCTAACCCTGAAGTCGCCCACCTTCCGCTACGCCATTCGCGTCAGCATTGCCGCATTTTGCGCCATGTCTTTGGCCTACTTCATCCTGCCCGAAGCCTTTGTGTCGCACGCCTACTGGATTTTGATGACCTGCCTGTTGATTATGAAGCCTGGTTACGCCATCACCAAGCAGCGTAATCGCTGGCGCCTCATTGGCACCCTGATTGGCTGCTTTGTCACGGTGGCACTGATCAAGCTCAACTTCACCCTTGGGGTGTATTTTGGGATCATGTTCTTCTGCATGGTCTTGGCCAACGGGCTGTTATTGCTACATTACACTGCCAGCACCATGTTCATTTCGATCTTTGTGCTGTTGGCCTTCCACTTTTTGCGCGAAGGCCAAATGCTGCTCATCGGCGAGCGCGCCTTAGACACCCTGATTGGCTCCGTCATTGCCTATGCCTGTAGCTACATTTTGCCGGTGTGGGAGCGTCAAGTATTGCCGGGTTTGGCCAAAGTTTCGGCGCAGGCGACTAAAAACTATTTAGACAGCTGCCTCGCCTATCTAGAACGCATCTATCAGGACTACCCCACCCCAGAAGCGCAGCAGGCCGCCATTGAAGAAGGCCGCCTGGCCGTGCGCCTTAATCGCAACACCCTGCACATTGCGTTCAGCAACTATGCCGAAGCGTTTTACCGCATGATGATCGAGCCTAGGTCACAACAACAGCTGCTGCCCGAATTCAACCATCTTATGGTGCAAAACCACATCTTGGCGTCGCAAATCGCGGCCTGTACAGCCACCCTAGCCGGCTTGGAGAACATGCCCCCCAACGTCGCCCTGTGCCTGAAAAAAACCCAGCTGCTGCTGGAAGGCAACACCGAGGCGCTGCAGGATTTCCCAACCCCCGACTACATTGAACGCCCGATGAGCCAGGCCATTAAGCAGATGCTGGATTCGGCCGAAGCACTGCGTGCGGCACTGGATCAGGTGAGCGGTAAGAGCGTGGCACATTTCAATCCCCACACCGTCTGAATGCTTTAGCCCCTAAAAAGAACTGTTATAATCACCCCATCGGGCAGCCGTTAGCGGCGCACATCGTCATTTTAAAAAAGCGAACACCATGGACAAAAAACACATTTTGCTGGGCATTACCGGCGGTATTGCCGCTTACAAAAGCTGTGAGCTGGTGCGCCTGCTGACCAAGGCTGGCCACCAGGTGACGGTGGTCATGAGCCGTGCGGCGCAAGAGTTTATTCACCCCAACACCTTTCAGGCCCTCACCGGCAATCCGGTTTTGGTCGACGTTTGGGGCAACGAAGCCGGCAACGGCATGGCCCACATCAACCTTACCCGCGCCGCCGACGTATTTTTGATCGCGCCGGCCAGCGCCAACACCCTGGCCAAAATCGCCCACGGCTTGGCCGACAACCTCATCACCACCTTGGCCTCGGCGCGCACCTGCCCCTTGGCCGTGGCGCCCGCCATGAACGTCCAGATGTGGCAAAACCCAGCCAATTTACGCAACATCGCCCAGCTGCGCCAAGATGGCGTCTTCGTGTTCCAGCCCGAATCGGGGCTGCAAGCCTGTGGCGAAGTCGGCTTGGGCCGAATGCCCGAAGCCGCGACCCTGTTTGAGCTGCTGCCGGCGCTGTGGACGCCCGCCTCGCTGAAAGGTAAAAAAATCGTCCTCACCGCCGGCGCCACCTTTGAGCCGATCGACCCGGTGCGCGGCATCACCAATATTTCCAGCGGCAAAATGGGCATGGCACTGGCCCGCGCCTGTCGTGACGCGGGCGCCGACGTCACCCTCATCCACGGCAAGCTAGAGACCGAGCTGGCCCCTGGGCTGACGCAAACCATTTATGCCCCCAGCGCCGATGACATGTTTCAAGCGGTCTGCACGCAGGTGCAAAACGCCCACGCCTTCATCAGCGTGGCCGCCGTGGCCGACTATAAGGTCGCCAACCGCATGGATCAAAAGTTTAAAAAACAGGGCAGCCAAGCGGTGCCCCACATTGAGCTGACGGAAAACCCGGACATCTTGGCCTTTGTGGCTAAATTGCCTAATCCCCCATTTTGCGTGGGCTTTGCGGCAGAAAGCGAAAACCTGTTGGCCCATGCGCGCGCCAAACGCGCCAAGAAAAACGTGCCGCTGCTGGTGGCCAATCTAGTCGGCCAAGCCATGGGCACCGACCACAACCAGGTTTGGTTGCTCGACGACGCCGCCGAAACCGAACTGCCACTCATGAGTAAGGACGACACGGCCACGGCCATCATTGCCCACCTCAGTACCTTATTACCCTAATTTTCCAACACCACAGCAGCCATAGGAATCCCCATGACGCAACCCGTTATCGACTTAAAAATCATCAATCCTGCCATGGCAGACAAAATCCCTGCCTACGCCACCCCTGGTTCGGCTGGCCTAGACTTACATGCCTGCATTGAGGCCCCAATCACCCTTAACCCCGGCGACAGCAGCCTGATCCCAACCGGCCTAGCCATTCACCTGGCAGATCCAAATCTGGCCGCGATGGTGTTGCCGCGCTCAGGCCTCGGCCACAAGCACGGCATCGTATTGGGCAACTTAGTCGGCCTCATCGACTCTGACTACCAGGGCGAACTTAAAGTATCGTTGTGGAACCGTGGCCACACCCCGTTTGTGATCGCCCCTTTTGAGCGCATTGCGCAAATGATGATTGTGCCGGTGGTTCAGGCCGCATTTCAAGTGGTTACCGAGTTTCCACAAAGCGAGCGTGGCGAAGGCGGTTTCGGCAGCACCGGCACCAAATAAGCATGACTATTGGTTAATCACTCTAATTTGCTTGCTCTGTTTTGATGTGATTGTGGCAAAATAAACATTTGCTTGTCTATGAAACAACAAGCATTCCTAAAGATAGAAATGAACGCTAAAGAAAAAATTGTAGTGGGCCTGTCGGGTGGCGTGGACTCTTCCGTGACCGCAGCCCTACTCAAAAAACAAGGATACGACGTCACCGGCGTCTTCATGCAAAACTGGGAAGACGACAACAACGATGAGTACTGCTCGATCAAGCAGGACTCACTCGATGCGGTGTCTGTGGCCGACGTTTTGGACATTGACATTGAAATTGTTAATTTCGCGGCGCAGTATAAAGACAACGTTTTTGCCTATTTTTTAAAAGAATACCAGGCAGGACGCACGCCCAACCCAGACGTGTTGTGTAATGCTGAAATTAAGTTTAAATGCTTTTTAGAATACGCCATCAGCCTTGGCGCCAACACCATTGCCACTGGCCACTATGCCCGCAAAGAAGTGCGTGACGGTGTGCACTATTTATTAAAAGGCTTAGACAATAACAAAGATCAAAGCTACTTTCTGTATCGTCTAAACCCATACCAGCTGAGCCACTCGATTTTTCCGCTGGGTCATTTAGAAAAACCAGAGGTGCGACGTCTGGCGGTCGAAGCAAAACTGCCGACGGCGGCCAAAAAAGACAGCACCGGCATTTGCTTCATTGGTGAACGCCCGTTTAGAGCGTTCCTACAGCAATACTTGCCAACGGAAGAAGGCAAAATGGTGACGCCAGAAGGCAAAACCGTGGGCACCCATTTGGGCCTGATGTATTACACCCTCGGCCAGCGTAAAGGCTTAAACATTGGTGGACCGGGCGAGCCTTGGTTTGTGGCCGACAAAAACCGAGACCGCAATGAATTGATCGTGGTTCAGGGCCATGACCATCCGCTGCTGTTTAAACGCAGCCTCATCATGGGGGATTTAAGCTTTACCCTGCCTGAACGCCCCGCACCGGGCCGCTACCATGCCAAAACGCGCTATCGCATGGCCGATGCCGCCTGTGAGTTGGTGTACGTTGGCGCCGACCAAGCCCAGCTGATTTTTGATGAGCCACAGTGGGCCATGACCCCTGGTCAGTCCGCCGTCCTTTATGACGAAGAAGTGTGTTTGGGTGGCGGTGTGATACTATCAACTGAATAATGCTGTACCGTAATGCTGTACGCGCCAAGGGGGCATTTAGCCGCCTTGGCACCCACTCTAAGACATGATGACGAAGCGCCAGCGCCCGTTCAGACATGCTTGGTTTCATTATAAAAATCATAGCGCTAGGAGTACCTTATGGAGAAGATTTGGTTAAAGAGTTACCAGCAAGGGGTTAATGCAGAAATCGATATGTCGGCCTATCAATCCATGGCCGACGTCTTTGACGCCAGCGTCAAAAAGTTTGCCGACCGGCCTGCTTACCACAACATGGGCAAAACCCTGACCTACCAACAGGCAAGTGAAGAGGTTGATCACTTTGCCAGCTTCCTACGTCATAAGCTCAAACTGGCCAAAGGCGAACGCGTGGCGATCATGATGCCGAACGTGTTGCAATACCCCATTGCCGTGTTTGGCATCCTCAAGGCCGAACTGGTCGTGGTCAACGTGAACCCCTTATACACGCCGCGCGAGCTGGAACACCAGCTTAAAGACAGCGGCGCCACCACCATCATTGTGTTGGAAAACTTTGCCAACACCTTAGAACAGGTCGTGGCTCGGACGCCGATTAAAAACGTGATTGTGGCCAGCATTGGCGACATGCTCGGCTTTAAAGGCGTCATCGCCAACTTTGTGGTGCGCCACATCAAAAAAATGGTGCCCAACTACCGCATCGCCAACTTGATTAAGTTTAACGACACCCTAGCACAGGGCAAAAGCCTGCCTAAAGTAGTGCCTAGCCTGACCCATGACGACATCGCCTTTTTACAATACACCGGTGGCACCACCGGCGTGGCCAAAGGCGCTGTGCTCACCCACGGCAACATTGTGGCCAATATGCTACAGGTATCTGAGTGGATTGGCCGCGAGATTCGCGCCGGCGAAGAGGTGGTGATCACCGCCCTGCCGCTGTACCATATTTTCTCGCTCACCGCGAACCTGATGACCTTCACCATGTTCGGCGGCGTCAACGTGTTGATCACCAACCCACGCGACATGCCTGGCTTTGTGAAAGAGCTGCGCCAGCATAAGGTCACCATCCTGACCGGGGTAAACACCTTATTTAACGGCCTGCTCAACAACCCTGATTTTGCTTCTATTGATTTCAGCAGCTGGCGCTTCGCCCTCGGCGGCGGCATGGCGGTACAACGCCCGGTGGCAGAAAAATGGCAAAAGGTCACCGGCATTCCGTTGGTTGAAGCCTATGGCCTAACCGAGACCAGCCCGGCCGCCTGTATTAACCCCTTAGGCGCGGGCAATAAAATTGGCTACATTGGCTTGCCCATCCCCAGTACCGAGGTCAGCATTCGCGACAACGAAGGCAACGAAGTGGGCATTGGCGAAGCCGGTGAATTATGGATTAAAGGCCCACAGGTGATGCGTGAATACTGGAATCGTCCCGAAGACACGGCCCAATCCTTAGACGCACAGCGCTTTTTGGCGACCGGCGACATTGCCTGTATCGACGCCGAAGGCTTTGTGAAGCTGGTGGACCGTAAGAAGGACATGATCGTGGTGTCTGGCTTTAACGTCTACCCGAACGAGGTCGAAGACGTGGTGGCGGCGCATCCGGACGTGCTGGAGGTGGCCTGTATTGGCGTGGCGCACCCACGTTCGGGCGAAGCCTTGAAGCTGTTTGTGGTGTCGAAAAACCCAGCGTTGAAAGCAGAAGACATCATTGCCTACTGCCGTGAAAACCTAACCGCTTACAAAGTACCGAAGCTGATCGAGTTCCGTGACGACCTACCCAAAACCAACGTGGGTAAAATTCTACGCCGCGCTTTACGCGACGAAGAAGAGGCCAAACAGCCTCAAGCATAAGCACACCGTAACGCAAAAGCCCCAGACGCTTCTGGGGCTTTTTTTATGGTTTGCCCTGGGGTAAAGGGATAGGCCAAGCCCCAGCCCTGTTCATTTCGTGAGCTGAGGCATGACGGCAATGGGCTGGCGACATTTTCGTAGGGTAGGCTATTATTGCCCACGCGGCCTTTGATTTAAGAAGGCCGAATGCCTTACCAGAGTTGGGCACGCTTCGCCTTGCCTACCCTATGGCCATCGACACCTAGCTCAAGCCAGCAGCCAATGCCCACAAAAAACCCCTGCCTTGTTCGCAGGGGCTCAGCCAATCGGTTTAATCTTCGCGCTTGCGCCGGCGTAAATAACGATTGCCATGAAACACCACCAGGCCCAGCATTAAGCCCCAAAAGGCACTGCCAATTTCAAAAAAGGACACGCCTGAGGCGGTCATCAAAACCGTCAACACCACTGCGTCTAGGTTTTGATGATCGGCCATGGCGGCGCTGAGGTTGGCGCCAATGGTGCCCAAGAGGGCCAAACCGGCTAAAGCCATGATCAAAATGGGCGGCATGGTGGCAAACAGCGACACCACGCTGCCGCCAAAAAAGGCCAACACCACGTAACCTGCACCGGCCCAAACCGCAGCCATGTAGCGCTTAGATGGGTCTTTATCAACGTCTGGGCCCATACAGATCGCCGCCGTAATCGCGGCTAGGTTCACCATAAAGCTGCCAAACGGCGCCAAGACTAGGCTCAACAGGCCCACCTTGGTGATCAAAGGCGATGCCGGCGTGTCGTAGCCGTGGCTGCGCAATATGGCAATACCAGGAATGTTCTGGGTAGCCATGGTCACCACAAACAGCGGTAAACCAACGCTGATCATGGCCTGTAAGTCAAAGCTGGGCATCATCAACACCGGCAGGCTGAAACCCCATTCAATGTTATTCACTTTAAATAAGCCTACAGCCGCCACGTAAATGAGGCCGGTCGCCATCATTAAAATGATGCTGTAGCGCGGCAACCGTATTTTGGTCAATAAAAACACCACCAGCATCAAGCACACCATGATGGCCTGCTCTTGCATGGCCAAGAAAATGTCGGTGCCAAATTTAAGCAGCACCCCGCTGAGCATCGCGGCGGCTAGGCTGGTCGGAATGTTTTTGGTAATCCACTCAAACCAGCCTGTCACGCCAAACAGCACCATCAGGGCCGCGGCAAACATAAATGCCCCAATGGCCGCCGACATCGACACGCCCGAGACACTGGCAATGATTAAGGCCGCACCGGGCGTTGACCACGCCAACAGGATCGGCGCCTTATACTTTAAAGATAAGACAATACTGCCCACCCCGCAGGCCATCGCCAAAGCCCAAAACCACGACGCCAGTTCGGCCGTACTGGGGTTAAACACCATCGCGGCCTGATACACCACCACGGCAGAACTGCCGTAACCCACCAACAATGCCACCAACGCGGCGGTAATGTGCGCCACGGATATGGGCAAACGCTGTCTCATACTGTCTCCTAAATAGAACCACTGTTGTTATTATGAAGGGCCTGTTACCAAGCAGGCAGACAGTGTATCACGATCTTTTTAGGCTTTTGTCGCTTTTATGGCGCACTTAGTGGCCCATGATTGCGCCAATTTAAGCTTACTTGGGGACTTATTTTTAAAGGTTTAAAAAAGCTTAGTGGGTCAAAATGAAACACATTTATGCCATGACAAATCTATTTTAAACCTAACTAAAACAAAGTATGCCCATAGGCTGATTTAGGCCTCATCGGCCGTAAGCCCTTGTTTTAGGGCTTTCTGACCCTACCGAAGGCAAATAAGCAGACAAAGCCCTCCTTTTTTAAGAGGGGGTATGTTAAGGTAATCAACACCAAAAAGGCATGTATTGCAGGGTTTGCCCTTTAAAGTCGGCCATTATGATTTTCATTGCGAGCATAGGTATGTTCGCATACAATCGCCCCTTGCATTTTTACATGCACCGATTGAGCGGTCGTATTAACTTACCTTAAAAAGAAGCCATCCCCCACTCAGATATAGATAATTAGCTTGTTTTCACAAGCCCCCTTTATGGAGTTTGCCCACCATGACCCAACCGGTAAATAAAGCAAATAGCAATACGTCTTACTTGCAAATTCAAGGGATCGTCAAGCAGTTTGGCGATAATTATGCCGTCGATCACATTGACTTGAACATTGAAAAAAATGAAATTTTCGCCCTTTTGGGCAGTTCTGGTTGTGGTAAGTCGACCTTGTTGCGCATGCTCGCTGGCATGGAAACCCCCACCGCTGGCAAAATCATCTTAGATGGGCAAGACATCACCAAACTGGCGCCTTATGATCGCCCCATTAACATGATGTTCCAAAGCTACGCCCTTTTCCCCCACATGACGGTCGAACAGAACGTCGCCTTTGGCCTGATTCAAGACAAGTTGAGCAAGGCCGACATCAAGGCGCGGGTAGAGGAAATGCTTAAGCTGGTGCAAATGTCTAAGTTTGCCAAACGCAAGCCACATCAACTATCTGGTGGTCAACAACAGCGTGTGGCGCTGGCCCGCAGCCTGGCCAAACGCCCCAAACTATTATTGCTCGACGAGCCTTTGGGCGCGTTGGATAAAAAACTGCGCCAACAAACCCAGTTTGAATTGGTGAATACCTTAGAAAAGGTGGGCGTGACCTGCATGATGGTGACCCACGACCAAGAAGAGGCCATGACCATGGCCACCCGTATTGCGATCATGTCGGAAGGCCAGCTGATGCAGGTGGGCACGCCAAGCGAAATCTACGATTTTCCTTCTAGTCGTTTTACCGCAGAATTCATTGGCGAAACCAATATTATTTCTGGCGAGATTGTATTGGAAGAAGCCGATCGGGTTGAAATTAAGAGCCCAGACTTTGACAGCCTCATCATGTTGCCGCACGGCCTCAGTGGTGCCGTGGGCCAAGAGCGCTGGGTCAGCGTTCGCCCCGAAGACGTACGCCTCGAAAAAGAGCCGCCGCAAGACACCCGCTATAACTATGCGCAAGGCGTGGTTAAAGAGATTGCCTATTTGGGCAGCTCCGCCATTTACCACGTTCAGTTGCCCAACGGCCGCATCATCAAAAGCTCGGTGGTGTCTTCACGCTGGTACCTATTAGACGAAACCCCACCCACTTGGGAAGACACCGTTCACATCAGCTGGCGCGCAAGCTTGCCTATTGTGTTGACTCAGTAAGGGGGCGTTTATGAAACTTGCCAAATGGAAACCTAAAAAAATACACTTAGGGCGCAGCCTGGTTTACGGCATTCCCTACGTGTGGCTATTGCTGCTGTTTTTGGTGCCGTTCATCATCGTGCTCAAAATCAGCTTTGCCGACCAAGAGCTGAACATTCCGCCTTATACGCCCCTGTTCATCAACGATGCCGACATGGGCAGCTTGGCGATTTCGCTCAACTACTATAACTATGTGGATATTTTCACCGACTTTTGGCAAACCTTGGCGCGCATCGTCAACCCATTTGCTGAAAACGGCGGCGGCAATATTTACCTATTGACCTACTGGTCGTCGATCAAGATCGCCTTTCTGACCACGCTGTGGTGTTTCTTGCTGGGCTATCCTATGGCCTATGCGATTACCCGCGCCAAGCCAGAATACCGCAATGGCCTACTGCTGCTGGTGATGCTGCCGTTTTGGACCTCGTTCCTGCTGCGCGTGTACGCCTGGATGGGCTTGCTCGGCCAAAACGGCCTGGTGAATAACGCACTGATGAGCATCGGCCTCATCGATCAGCCGCTACAGCTGTTTTACAACTCGTTTTCGTTGCAGCTGGTGATGGTGTACGCCTACCTGCCGTTTATGATCTTGCCGATTTACGCTCAGCTGTTAAAAATGGACCATCGCCTCTTGGAGGCCGCCAGCGACCTAGGCGCCGGCCCGATCAAGGCCTTCATGACCATTACCCTGCCGCTGTCTAAAGTCGGCATCATTGCCGGTTCGATGATGGTGTTCATCCCGTCGGTAGGTGAGTACGTGATTCCAGAACTGGTGGGCGGCCCGAGCGAACTGATGATTGGTAAAGTGTTGTGGCAAGCCTTCTTTGACCAAAATAACTGGCCGTTGGCGTCTGCCATCGCCGTCATCATGGTCATTCTGTTGGTGATTCCCATGGCCCTATTCCATCGTTATGAAACCCGTGAGTTAGAAGGGAAGCGCAATGAACAATAATCGCTCATCCTGGTTTTTAAGAGTCATGCTGATTCTTGGCCTGTTGTTTTTATACATTCCTTTAATCAGCCTGGTGATTTACTCGTTCAACAGCTCACAGCTGGTGACGGTGTGGGGCGGGTTTTCCACCAGCTGGTATGGTCGTTTGGCCAACAACAGCCAAATCTTAGAAGCAGCCTGGCTGTCGATCAAGCTGGCCTTGGCCTCGGCCCTGGCGGCAGTGATTTTGGGCACGCTGTCGGGCTTTGCTCTGGCGCGCATCAAGCGCTTTAAGGGCAGCACCCTGTTTGCCGGTATGGTGTCGGCGCCCATGGTGATGCCCGACGTGATCACCGGCCTGTCGATGCTGTTGTTGATCATTCAGGTACAGATGTTTCTGCAAAACAGCGAGCTGCTGAACTTCATGTATTTTGATCGCGGCTTCTTCACCATCTGGCTGGGCCACACCACCCTATGCTTGGCCTATGTGACGGTGGTGATTCGCTCACGCCTGATGGAGCTAGACCAATCGCTGGAAGACGCAGCCATGGACTTAGGCGCACGGCCACTGAAGATTTTCTTCGTGATCACCCTACCGCTGATTGCCCCGGCGATCGCCTCTGGTTTTTTGCTGGCCATTACCCTGTCACTGGATGACTTGGTGATTACCTCCTTCCTGTCAGGCCCTGGCTCGTCCACCCTGCCACAGGTGATTTTCTCCAAGATTAAGCTGGGGCTAGACCCACAAATGAACGCCCTGGCCACCATCATGATTGCGGTGATCGGTACTTGCGTGATTTTGCTGAACTACTTTATGATGAAGAGCCATGTCAAACGTGACCGTGAAGCCGCTCAAGCCATGAAGCAGGCCAGTGCTGCCGAAGCCGCCTTAAAACCTTAAGGCTTAGGCTTAACCAATAGTAAAGCGAGCCTTCACGGCTCGCTTTTTTTGCTCGTTTATCTGCTTTAAAGGGACCGCCATGCTGTCGTTTGCCTACCAAAACCATCCCGCTTCTTTTTACGCCAACAGCCGCTCGGAAGCCCTCTACTGCGCCAGTTTTCGAGGCCATGAACACGCCGACGTGTGCGTCATTGGCGGCGGTTTTACTGGCATCAGCACCGCACTGAACCTGGCCCGAGCGGGTAAAAAGGTCATTCTACTGGAGGGCGCTCACATTGGCTTTGGCGCCTCTGGCCGCAACGGCGGCCAGGTCATCAGTGGCTATGCCTGTGAGTTAGACGAATTTGAACGCCAGCTGGGCACCAGCGCGGCACAAACCTTTTGGGATTGGTCTTTAGAAGCGGTCGACATCGTGGACGCCCACGTGCGCGACTACGCCATCGACTGCGACTGGACCCGCGGCTACGCCACGGTGTCGGTCAAACCAAAACAGCAGCAAGCCCTACAAGCCTACGTAACCAAAATGCAGCAGCAATATGGCTATGATGGCCATCAGGTGTGGGACAAACACCAGCTCCAGCAACACCTCAACTCTGGCCGTTATTACGGAGGCATTTACGACCAAACGTCCGGCCATTTACACCCGCTTAATTATTGCCTTGGCCTGGCCCGAGCCGCCATCAGCCACGGTGCCTGCCTCTATGAAAACAGCCCCGTTACCGACGTTTACGCGCAGGGCGATGGCGCCATCGTGCGCACCCCGCATGGGCAGGTTAACGCCACCGACGTGGTGTTTGCCAGCAATGCCTTTGTTTCCCAGCTTAAAAGCCCGCAGGCACAGGCCTTAAGCAAAAAAATTCTGCCAGTGGGCACCTACATGATTGCCACCGAGCCTTTAGGCGATCGAGCCGCCCGCCTCATCGACAACCACATGGCCGTGTGCGACAGCCAGTTTGTGCTGGACTATTATCGCCTCAGCGCCGACACGCGGTTGCTGTTTGGGGGCAAAGTCAGCTACTCAGGCCGACCACCACGCCAGCTTGCCCAAAGCATGCGCGCCGACATGCTTAGGGTGTTTCCGCAGCTGCGCAACGTCGCCATCGACTACGCTTGGGGGGGCCACGTGGACGTGACCATGAACCGAGCGCCCCACTGGGGCCGGCTGGCGCCCAACGTCTATTTTGCCCAAGGTTTTTCTGGCCACGGCGTGGCCCTGACCGGGCTGGCGGGAAAGGTCATCGCCGAAGCCATTCTGGGCGACGACAGCCGCTTACGCCACTTCGAAGCGATCAAGCACCGTGACTTTCCCGGTGGGCGCTGGTTGCGCATGCCCACACAAGTGGCCGCCATGGGCTATTACCGCCTGCGCGATTGGCTTTAATCAAACACCCTAGCCGTTTAAGCTTTATAATAGGGATTTATTGGCGACGTTGACCTAAACATCATGGCGGACATTTCTTTCTTGGCCCTGTTTTTAATCGGCTTCTTGGGCGGTGGCCACTGCGTGGGCATGTGCGGCGGCCTTTCCAGCGCCTTTGCCCTACAGCTGCCGCCCAACCTCAATCGCTTCACGCTGATTCTATTACTCAACCTAGGGCGCATCACTTCCTACGTGTTGATTGGCGTCTTGGTCGGCGCCTTTAGCCAAGCCGGCCTCAGCCTGGCCGACACCCAGGGCGCACAGCATGTGTTGCTGCTGGTGGCCAATCTGTTTTTAATTCTATTGGGCCTGTATCTGGCGGGCCTATCGCATCTGGTCACCCGCATTGAAGGCATTGGCAAGCCCATCTGGCGACGCCTGAACCCCCTTCTCAATAAGCTCTTACCCATTAAAAGCGCGCCGGCCTGCTTTGGCGTGGGCGTACTGTGGGGCTGGCTGCCCTGCGGCCTAGTGTACACCGCCTCCATTTACGCCATGAGCAGCGGCAGCGCACTCAAAGGCGGCGCCTACATGCTGGCATTTGCCTTAGGCACTTTGCCCAATCTCTTAGTCCTTGGCGCCTTTGCCACCCAGCTCAAAGCATTTTTACAAAAAAAAGCCGTACGCTTGGGCGTCGGCTTTTTGGTGATTGCGGTGGCGCTGTGGCAAGGCCACAGCATGGGCCTGTATCAATGGCCGCTATTTTAAGCCTTTGGCCAACAGGCCCACGTTATGGCGGATTAAGTCAATATAGGTCGCCGCAGGGCCTTTAGGCCCGCTTAAGGCATCTGAATACAGCGCCCCTTGCACCTTCACCCCAGTTTCCTGACTCAGGCGCTCAATCAAGCGTTTGTCTTTGATGTTTTCCACAAACACGGCCTTAATGTGGTCTTGCTTTACCTGGCGAATGATGGCCGCCACGGTGCGTGCCGATGCTTCGCTTTCGGTGCTGACACCCTGCGGGGCGACAAACTGAATCTGGTAGCGTTTGCCCAAGTAGGCAAAGGCACCATGCGCGGTCAACACCTTACGCTGGGCCACCGGAATCGGCTTAAACTGGGCCGCTGCCCATAGGTTTAACTCTTTCAAACGATTCTGGTAAGCGGTTAAGCGCTGCTGATAATAGGCTTTGCCCTGTGGGTCGGCATAGGTCAAGGCCTTCGCCACATTGGCTGCATAGGCCTGCATCAGCACTGGATCGTGCCAAACGTGCGGGTCTAAGCCACCATGAGTGTGTCCCGGTTCACCATGGCCATGGTCATGGTCATCATGCTCATCTGCGGCCAAGGCCTTAATGCCCTTGGTCACCATAGCGTAAGGCGCACTACCCTGCTTCACCACCCGCGTTAACCGAGCACTCTCAAAGCCTAAGCCGTTGAGCAACACCAGCTTGGCTTGGCCCAGCGTCCGAATGTCTTTGGGCGTCAGCTGATACACGTGGGCGTCCTGATCTGGCCCGACTAAATTAGTAATCGCCACCCGCTCGCCGCCCACCTGTTTGGCCACGTCCCCTAAAATGCTGAAGCTGCTCACCACCGGCATTGGCGCCGCCTGCGCCAAACCGCTCATACTGAGACCGGCCACCAGTGCGGCATAAATGCTTAATCTGTTCGTCTTCATCCTTAAATTGCCCCTTACGCTGAATTGTCTTCGTTACGCCACGCGATGCTTGCTGCGCCAAAGCCTGGCCACTACGCCGCCGTGAATCCCAAAAATCACCGACAGCACATACACCAAACCACACAATAAAATGATTGCGGGGCCCGATGGCACTTCAATATAAAACGACAGCAACAGGCCACCATAGCCGCACACAAAGGCGATCAGGCAGGCAATACTAAGGACTTTGCCCATGCTATTGGCCCACAGACGGGCGCTGATCGCCGGCACCATCATCAGGCCAACCGACATCAGCGTGCCCAGTGCCTGAAAGCCGGCCACTAGGTTGATCACCACCAGCATCAAGAAAGCCCCATACCAAAGCCCCCCTTTGCCATTAACCGCCTTTAAAAAGGTGGGGTCGATGCTTTCCATCATTAAAGGGCGATACATCAACGCCAAGGCCAAAACGGTGACACTGGTCACGCTGGCCACCAGCACCAAGGCCGGTTGATCAACCGCCAGCACCGATCCGAACAGCAGGTGCAATAAATCCACGCTGCTGCCGTTCACGCTCACCAACAGCACCCCTAGGGCCAGGCTGGTTAAGTAAAAGGCGGCGAAGTTGGCGTCTTCTTTAAGGCTGGTAAAGCGGCTGGCCAAGCCCGCAAACAGCGCCATCAGCACGCCTGCAATAAAGCCACCGAGGCTCATCGCCGGCAGGCTGAGGCCGGCAATCATGTAGCCAATGGCGGCACCAGGCAAAACAGCATGGCTCATGGCATCGCCCATCAGGCTCATGCGCCGCATCACTAAAAACACGCCAATCGGCGCACTGCTTAAAGCCAAACAAAAGCTAGAAACCAAGGCGAAACGCATAAAGCTGAATTCGACAAAAGGCTCAATCAATAAGGTGTATAGGTCACTCATAGGGTTCTTTGTGGGTTGTTCTTAATCGACGGCGCACCAGCTGCCGTCTTGTTGCCAATGGTTCATTTTATGACTGGCCTTACGCAACCACTCTGGCTGCATCACCTCGTGGGTTGGGCCTTCGGCAATTTTTTCGCGCGCAATCAGCACCGTGCGCGGAAAATAATCCTGTACCTGCGCCACATCGTGCAGCACCGCCACCACCGCTTTGCCACGGGCCAAACAGCCCTGCAACACGCCGAGTAAGTCCTGGGTGGTTTTGGCGTCGATGGCGTTAAACGGCTCGTCCAACAATAAAAACTGTGCGTCTTGCACCAGCATGCGCGCAAACAGCACCCGCTGAAACTGACCGTTGGACAACTGTGCAATGCCGCGCTCTTTAAACGCCAGCATGCCGACCTGTTCTAAGGCTTCATCCACTCGGGCCTGCTGCGCCTTGCTGACGCCGCCAAAAAAACCAATTTCATACCACAAGCCCATGGCCGCCAGCTCAAACACGCTCATTGCCTGACTGCGGTCGACGTCGCACTGCTGCGGCAAATAAGCCAAATCTTGACGCTTGAGCCCAGCCCACACCACTTCGCCGGTATCACAGTGCAATAGGCCCATGATGGTTTTCAACAGCGTCGACTTACCCGCCCCGTTGGGGCCAAAAATGGCACAGGCTTCGTGCTCATTAAAGGTCACGTCGACGTGGTGAATGGCCGGATGGCGCTGGTAGCTAACGGTGGCATTGTTGACAATAATCGGCATCAGAACACCGCCCATGCAAACACCAGCCAGACGCTGGCAATGAGGCCTAAGGCCAAGGTCACTCGAAATAAAGCACTGCGTAACAATAAAGAGTTCATTATTTTTCTAGGGCTGCCTGTAATAATTGTTCAATTTTATCTGCGTCAAACGACGTCGCAATCAGCTCAAAGCGGCTGTCGCGGCGCCAAGACACCTGGGTTGCCCCCCATTGACCATCCACCCAGTTAAGCCAGACCCAAGTATCCAATACTCGGAACACGCCTTTGGCGCGCACTAGGCCAGTGCTGAGCTGCGGCAAATCATTAAAGAAGTTGGTCAGGCGTTCGCCGTCAAAATTCAGCTTAGCGTCAAAGGTAAAACCCTGTGATTGATAGCCTAAGTCATTATCGGATAAGGCTTGCAGACGATAGCGGCTTTTTTCGATCACGGGCGTGTCCAGCCAGGCAAGGTCAACGTGGGCCTCTTTAACTTCGGCAATCAGGGCCTTAGGCGGAAACAGCTTGGCCGCCCGAGTTCGAAACTCAGCCAAGGTGGCGTCGTCACACAGGTCGATCTTACTGGCCACCAACACATCGGCCACGCTGACCTGATCCTTATATAAAGTTTGCTTGGCGTATTGGTCGGCCACAAACTGGCGTGGATCGACCACGGTAAACACGGCGCCCACGCTGACGAGGTCACTCAAAGGCTTGGTGTTTAATTCATCAATCACGCTGGCCGCATGGGCGAGGCCGCTGGCCTCAATCAAGAGGCGATCGGGCTGATAATCACGCTTGATTTTGGTGACGGTGCTGGACATTTGTGGGCCGGCCACGCAGCACAGGCAACCACCCGATACTTCTGCCACGGGAATGCCATCGTCGCTTAACACCGCACCATCAATGCCAATTTCGCCAAACTCATTGACGATGATGGCCCACTTTTCATTCGGGTCTTTTTGCGCCATCAGGCTCTTGATGGCGCTGGTTTTACCCACCCCTAAAAAACCTGAAAATAAATGCGCTACTGTTTTGTTTGCTGACATCGCTGACACATCCCTGTTAACACCATATGTTCATCGGCAAGCACAAATCCTTGATCGGCCACACCGGCTTTAAACGCCTGCCACTGTGGGCCGGCCACCACCTCTTTGACTTCGCCACACTCATTACACAATAAAATCAAGGCGTGGTGATGCGCCTCGTGGTCGTGTAGGTTTTGGCACAAGACATAGCCATTCACCGCGGCTACTTTATGCAGCACGCCTTGATCGGCCCAAAAATCGAGGGCACGATACACCGTCGGCGGGGCAACGTTGCCGCGCAGCTTTTGCATGTCGGCCAACACGTCGTAGGCTTTAACCACGCCGGTACGGTTTAAAATTAAGTCCAACACCGTTTCACGTAGCGGCGTCACCAACGCTTTATTTTGCTGACAGGTCAGCAAAACTTGGGTTCTGTACTGAGTTAAGTGCACATCAACTCCTTCAATCATTCGCGAATGCATGGATGTTATAATATAACAGACAAAATCACAAGCCTTTCGTTTAAGAACGGCAGGCTTTATTAATACCCAATTAAATGACATAATGATGCCAATGATGACAAACCATCTGAATTTAAGCCTCAAATGATTGAATTTTGTCATATCTCTAGTAGAATAATGCGGGTGAAATGATCAGCACGATGACCAAACATCGATTAGCTTTGATATGTTAAGATTTTAATTAAGCTGAAAAGCACACAACAAACCCTTTGAGTTTGTATGATTAATATTTAAGGACGAACCATGAAAAAAACCCTGTTGGCGGTAACCGCTGCCCTAACCTTGCTTGCCGCCTGCGGCCAATCAACCCCTGCCGCTGAAAAAGGCCCTAATTCTGAAGCCCGCTCTACCGCTTTTAAAAGCATGATGCCTAACTTTTCAACCATGGGTAAAATGGTTAAAGGCGACGTAGACTATGACGTTGAAGCCTTTAAGCAAGCTGCCGCTGGGTTTGCCACTGAAAGCCAAGTGCCGTTCCAACATTTTGAATCTGATGGCGAAGGCAAAGACGGCGACGCCTTGCCAAACATTTGGACCGACGCCGCTGGCTTCAAACAGGCTGAAGAAAACTTCCACAACGCCGTGGCCACCCTAAACGACACCGCTCAAACCGGTGATCTAGACCAAATCAAGGTCGCCTATGGCAACGTTGGCGCCACCTGTAAAGCCTGTCACGATTCATTCCGTAAACCACAATAAATCCTGGTTAACGTGATCCTAACGGCCCGCCTGTGCGGGCCGTTTTTTTATGTGTCGCACAAAGCCCACAAACACCCATTAAACCCTTGATCTACATCAGTCAATACAGCTTTAATCATGCCATATGAATTAGGGTTTTGTGTGTAGAAAGCTTTGCACCTGTTTTTATGAGTATCAACTCACTACGTCTCCTTTAGATGAAGTACCGTCCCCTTTTAGCCGCCGAGGCGGTTCGTGCGGGGACGGGGCTTTAAGGCAAAGTTGTTTGAGTATTTGGCCAAAGGCTCAAATATGAGTTTTTGCCGCCGGCTACGTGCGGGCCAACGAGGGCACCCGCATAGCGGGCGGATAAAGTGGGGTGGTTTTTCTTTGCTTCGTTTCTTTTTGACATCAAAAAGAAATGACGGCGCCCATAGGGCGAAACAAAACGCCTAAATTTAAGTCATGCCTGACTAAAAGCAGCCTTTTAAAATCATTCATGCTTCGGTTATATCGCTATTGATCCGTCGTTGGGTTTCGCCCTGTAGGGCGACAGACTTTCTTTTGCGTGGCCAAAAGAAAGTATGCAAAGAAAACGCCACCCGACAATCCGCCCTAGCGGGTGCCCTCGCTGGAACCTATCGGGCCGGCGCTAGCAAGAGTGCTCTGTCTCCTATAAGAGCGTGGTCGACAGCCACAAACGATTTGCTGGCTTCATCCGACCCGATAGAACCCAATTCGGCGGCTTTAGCGGGAAATCGGCACTTCACCCAAGGGAAATGTGGTGAGTTTAAATAATCTAGTACACAAAACCATGGTTTGCCTCTCATCTTACAGGTAATGGACTGATGATATGAGGCCTTAAGTAGGCACCGCTTTACCCACGATACGGCATGCTGGCCATCACCAAACCATGGTTTCTATTATTTCTATTACTTAATATTATTTCTATTACTTAATAGTTTAACCAAAATAAACTCAAAAATCACCGCTGCCCACGTCAATCATTAGCCTAAGTATGGCCAGCATCAATATCACTCATCGTTTAGGCACCTGAACAGACCCAAAAAAAACCAAATGCGCTGATTCAACGCGATTTTTTCAGAACATTTTAAACACATACTTCAATACTAAGGTGGCCAAGCCCTAAAGCATTTACACTATAAGGGTTATCACGTAAGCTATTCCTGCCGGCCACCACAGAAGTGGCCGCAACAACAAAAACAAATGAGAACCCTATAGAGGACAATACGATGTTCACATTACTCACGCAGGCCAGCGTCAAGCTGGTACAGCGTTACCTGCCTTCGCCCTTTATTTTTGCCTTGTTGCTGACCTTCTTCGTCATCATCGTCGGCATGGCTTCCACCCAACAATCTCTATTTGCCATGGTCAACCATTGGTACGGCGGCCTCTGGAGCCTGTACAACTTTGCCATGCAAATGGCGCTGATATTGGTGACCGGCTACGCCCTCGCCCGAGCGCCCATCGTCAATCGCTTCCTCGACAAGCTGGCCAGCCTGGCCAAAACGCCGGGGCAGGCCATTGTCTATGTCACCCTCGTGGCCTTGGCCGCCTGCTGGCTCAACTGGGGCTTTGGCCTCATCGTCGGCGCCGTATTTGCCCGGGCCCTGGCGCGTCAGGTTAAAGGGGTGGATTACCCCTTATTGGTGGCTTCCGCCTATTCTGGTTTTTTAATCTGGCACGGCGGCCTTTCCGGCTCAATTCCGTTGGCCTTGGCCACCGCTGGTGACGACCTCGTGCGCCTTTCCGGCGGCGTCATCACCGAACCCATCGGCACCGGCGACACCTTATTTACCGCCCTGAACTGGTTCATCATGGCCGGCCTCATCATTGGTCTGCCGTTGCTCAACCGCGCCATGCACCCCAAAAACCCCACCGTGGTCGATCCCGCCCTCATGGTGCAGGCCCAGCCCAAGCTGCCTGAGCGCACCACGCCGGCACAAAAAATTGACGACAGCCGCCTGCTGGCCTGGCTGGTTTTGGCGCTGGCGCTGATTGCCTACGCCCAATACTTTAGCCACAATGGTTTTGCCCTAGGCCTGAACGTGGTGATTGGGCTATTCTTATTCTTAGGTCTATGGGCCCACAGAACCCCGGAACGCTACATGCGCGCGGTTGAGGACAGCATCAGGGGCATTGCCGGGATTGTCCTGTTGTTTCCCTTTTACGCTGGGGTCATGGGCATCATGGGCGGCGCCAACGCCGAAGGCGTGTCGCTGAGCTCGCAAATCACGCAGGCCTTTATTTCTTGGTCAACGGCCGACACCTTCCCCGTCTTTGCTTTTTTAAGCGCTGGCCTGGTGAACGTGTTCGTCCCTTCTGGCGGTGGCCAATGGGCGGTTCAAGGCCCCATCATGCTGCCGGCAGGCCAGGCGCTGGGCGTGTCGCCTGCAGTGTCGGCGATGGCCATTGCCTGGGGCGATGCCTGGACCAACATGATTCAGCCATTTTGGGCTTTGCCCCTTTTGGGCATTGCCGGTTTAGACGCACGGGCCATCATGGGCTATTGCCTGATCATCCTTTTTTATGCAGGCGCATTGATTGCCGGCGCCTTTTACTTATTTGGTTAAACAACAACAAACGAGGAGAACTAAATGAACAAACAGTACCCTGATGCGGCCACTGCCTTGGCCGACATCGTCCAATCAGGACAAACCATTGCCGTCGGTGGCTTTGGCCTTTGCGGCATCCCTGAGGCCTTAATTGTGGCCTTACGCGACAGCGGCAAAGACCAGCTGACCTGCATCAGCAACAACGCAGGCGTCGATGGCTTTGGCCTAGGGCTATTGCTGGAAACCAAGCAAATCAGCAAAATGATTGCCTCTTACGTGGGCGAAAACAAAGAGTTTGAACGCCAATTTTTAAGCGGTGAATTGGACGTAGAGCTCACCCCTCAAGGCACCCTGGCCGAGAAACTGCGCGCCGGCGGTGCGGGCATCCCCGCGTTTTACACCCAAACCGGCGTGGGCACTTTGGTGGCCGAAGGCAAAGAAATTCGTCAGTTTGATGGCAAAGACTATGTGTTAGAGCAATCCTTAACCGCCGACATTGCCCTGGTTAAAGCCTACAAGGCCGATAAAGCTGGCAATTTAATTTTCCGCAAAACCGCTCAAAACTTTAACCCACAGTGCGCCATGGCCGGCAAAATCACCGTGGCCGAAGTCGAAGAAATTGTGGAAATTGGCGAACTCGATCCAGATCAGGTTCATGTACCTGGCATTTACGTGCAGCGCGTGGTGGTCAACGCCCATCCTGAAAAGCGCATTGAACAACGTACCCTAACCGTAAAGGAAGCTTGACATGGCCTGGAATAAAGCACAAATGGCACAGCGTGCCGCCAAAGAACTAGAAGATGGTTTTTACGTTAATCTGGGCATTGGCTTGCCCACTTTAGTGGCCAACCACATCCCCGACGGCATGGACATCTGGCTACAGTCAGAAAACGGCCTTTTGGGCATTGGCGCCTTCCCCACCGAAGACGAATTAGACGCCGACCTCATTAACGCCGGCAAGCAAACCGTGACCGCCCGCCCCGGCGCGTCGTTTTTCTCTAGCGCCGACTCTTTCGGCATGATTCGCGGCGGCCACGTCAATCTGGCGATTTTGGGCGCAATGGAGGTTTCTGAAGAGGGTGACTTAGCCAACTGGATGATTCCAGGCAAAATGGTGAAAGGCATGGGCGGCGCCATGGACCTAGTGGCCGGCGTTCAACGCGTCATCGTGCTGATGGAACATTGCACCAAAACCGGCGAGCCGAAAATCATTCCGAGCTGCACCCTGCCACTGACCGGCACCGCCGTGGTCAACCGCATCATCACCGACTTGGGCGTTTTAGACATCACCGCCGACGGCGTGCAGCTGGTTGAGCTGGCCGAAGGGGTTGATTTTGACACCCTGCAAGCGGCCACCGGCGTCACCATCCACCGCTAAGCGCCCAACGACAGGCGTCACGAAAAAAGCTGTGGGCTTCTAGGCCCACAGCTTTTTTTTAGGTTCACCGCCACGCCCTCATCTGGCGCACGCCACCATTTGGGCTGAGCCCTTAGCCCGGCAAGCGTGCGGCCTCTGGCGCCACCAGCCCTTCTGCCACAAACTGCGCCAAGGTTTGCAGGCCGACCCGCAGCGCCTTCGGCATGGCCTCGACGTCAAGGCCGTCCATCAGGTTTTTAACGTACAACCCCAGCTCGGTATCCCCCTCCACCCATAAGCGCCGCTGAAAAAACAGGGTGTCTGGATCCTGCTGGCGAGCAGCAATCAAGATCAAATCATTGGCTTCGCCACTAAACAACACGTCGGCCGCTACCGACCCCACCGGCCTAATCACAATTTTTTGATTGTCCAGCGTCATGAGCCAGGCCAGGCCTAGGTCACGCACGTCAATCTGCAACCACTTACCGTCTAAAAAATCCAGCTCGCCATCGGCCAGAGCCTCGTTCAGCTGCCACGAAATCAAATGGGTTAACACCTGCTTTTTAAGGCCAAAAGGCGTCATGCGCAACGGCCCACGCAACAGCATGGGCGCATGACGAACCAAACCACGGTGTACTCTTAACAGCATAATCAGCCCTTTGTTTGTCAAACCTTCATTATTACTGGCCGCTATTTTTATGTTTGGGCTTAAATCAAACAATCACCACTTTAAAATCCATGCCCCCCAACAAGCGCAGTTTTTCTGCTTAAAGTCAAACCTGTGCCTACGGTGACTGACTATGATGAGGGTCGCTTCGCGCAAGCCCTAGCCATTCATTTCGCTCACACAGTAGAGGTCATCATGGAATTACTTTGCCCTGCTGGCAACCTGCCCGCTCTAAAAGAGGCCATTAATCAAGGCGCAGACGCCGTTTACATCGGTTTTAAAGACGACACCAATGCCCGCCATTTTGCGGGCCTTAACTTTACCGATAAAAAGCTCTTAGAGGCCGCCGAATTTGTGCACCAACGTGGCAAAAAACTCCACGTCGCCATCAATACCTTTGCCCACCCCGACGGCTTTAGCCGCTGGCAAAGGGCTGTGGATCAAGCCGCCGCCATCGGCGCCGACGCCCTGATTTTGGCCGACATCGCCATGCTCGACTATGCCGCCGAACGCCACCCCCACATCGAGCGCCACGTGTCGGTACAGGCATCCGCCACCAACGTTGAGGCCATTCATTTTTATCAGCGCCACTTTGCCGTGCATCGCGTGGTTTTGCCACGCGTTTTGTCGCTGTTTCAAGTGGCCCAACTGGCCAAGACTAGCCCTGTTCCGCTGGAGGTATTCGCCTTTGGCAGCCTCTGCATCATGGCCGAAGGGCGCTGCTACCTGTCGTCTTATTTAACCGGCGAGTCGCCCAACACCGCCGGCGCCTGCTCGCCCGCGCAGTATGTGCGCTGGACCAACACGCCTAAAGGGCTAGAGTCGCGCCTCAACGACGTGCTCATCGACTGCCATCAGACCGGCGAAAACGCGGGCTACCCCACCCTGTGTAAGGGCCGCTACTTTGTTGATGGCCAGCTATACCACCCCTTAGAAGAACCCACCAGCCTCAACACTCTGGCCTTATTACCAGACCTATTAAAAGCCAACATTGCCTCCGTCAAAATTGAAGGCCGCCAGCGCAGCCCAGCTTATGTGGGCCAGGTGGCCAAAGTCTGGCGGCAGGCCATTGATGCTTGCCGGCGCGACCCTGAGGGCTATGCGCCCAAACCCGAATGGATGGCGGCGCTCGGCGCCGTCTCAGAAGGCACCCAAACCACGTTGGGCGCCTATCATCGTAAATGGAAATAGTAGGAGTCTGATCATGCAATACGCCCTTGGCCCTATGCTGTACTACTGGCCTAAAACCGACATGACCGCTTTTTATCAGGCGGCGGCCCACAGTGCGGCAGACATTATTTACCTAGGTGAAACCGTCTGTAGCAAACGCCGTGAACTGGCTCCGGCCGACTGGATTGCCCTCGCCCAAGAGGTAGCGCACACGGGCAAACAGGTGGTTTTGTCCACCATGACGCTGATTGAAGCCCCGTTTGAACTCAAAGAAATGCGCCAGCTCATCGACAATGGCGACTTTATGATTGAGGCCAACGACCTCAGCGCCGTCCACCTTGCGGCAGAACGCAAGCTGCCCTTTATTGCCGGGCCGGCCCTGAACGTTTACAACGCGTACACCCTCAAGGTGTTGCTGCGCCAGGGTATGACGCGTTGGTGTATGCCGGTGGAACTGTCTCGAAGCTGGCTCGAGCAGGTTCTGACCCAGTGCGACACGATCGGCATCCGCGGCCAGTTTGAGGTAGAAGTGTTCAGCCATGGCCACCTACCGCTGGCCATTTCCGCCCGCTGCTTTACCGCCCGCTCCGAAGACCGTGAAAAAGACCAATGTCAAACCTGTTGCATCCACTACCCCAACGGCCGCGCGGTCCATTCCCAAGAAGGCCAACAGGTGTTCGTTCTGAACGGCCTCCAAACCCAAAGTGGCGATTGCTACCATTTAGGCAATGAGCTCAGCAGCATGCACGGCCTCGTTGATGTGGTGCGGCTGTCGCCCAGCGGTCTCGACACCCTCGATCTTGTGGCGGCCTTTAAGGCCAACGAACGGGGCGATGCGCCCTTCACCCTCACCCACGCTCAAGCCTGCAATGGCTATTGGCTAGGACAGGCGGGCTTAAACCTAGTAACGCAGCCGGCTTAAACAGGCCCATTTTAAGCCAGCATAAAAAAGCGCGCCCTGAACCCCAGGACGCGCTTTTTGTCTCCTTACGCTTAGTTGGTCGGCACCACGCGACAGCCTTGCGTGATTTCATCATAGGTTGCCTGCTCCGAGCCAGGCTCTGGATTGGCCTCCTGCAGCAGCACTCGGCCCGGCGTCGACGCGATGGTGTCTAAATCCGCCAGTTCGGTCATCCACACCACCCCTTCACCATAAAACACGTTGGCACTGCTGTCTTCTGTCACACGCTGTAACATCGGGCTCACCTGCCCCTGATAGTTGACCAAGGCCACCACCGCCATGTTGCCCACAAAACCATATTCAGCCTGTAACGGCTCGGTGCCTTGAGCACCACAGGCATACGTCACCACCATGCTCGAATCGATCGTCATGGCTGCTGGCGCTTCTTCATTGACCGTAATGGCCTCAGGCGCCACGCTGGCACAGCCCATCAAGGCACTTAAAAGTAAGCTCAACGGCAGGCATCGCTTTATTTGTGTCATCATTTTTACCACCTTTTGTTTAAATTCAATTGTCATAGCGAAATTTATTTTATCATTAAATTTCAACAGCATGACTAATTTTTACACAAAGGACTAAAAACAATGCTGCTCAAGCCATCCATGCCGCAGCGCCCTGCCTTTGACGCATAAAAAAACCGTGCCCGGCCCAAGCCGACACACGGTTTTTTAAACCAGCAAACGATTAGCTGGCCGCCACCTTACAATATTTGGTGATGATGTTACTGACTGGCGTCGACTGGCCGCCTTCCTCAATCGTGCCTTCTTGCATCAGCATGTTGCCATCAACGCTGGCCACGTTGTCTAACGTCGCGGCGCCTGAGGCCCAAGTAATGCCACTGCCCTGAAACACGTTGCCATCTTGCTTCTCATCGCGCAACAAGACTGGCGTGGTTTGGTTTTGATACGTCACCACCGCCGCCACCGCTTCTTGGCCTTTAAAGCCATACTTCACGGCCACTTTCTGGTCGCCTTGCTGACCACAGGCATAGGTAACGTCTTTGGTTGCGTCTACCGCCACCTCTTTCGGTGCTGCTTCTTTGCCTTTGTCGGCGTTAGCCGTTGTGCCCGGTGCGGCACAACCTGTTAACACTGCCATCACGGCAACGGCTGGCAACCATTTCAACAGGGGTTTAGTCATGAATCTGTCCTTTTTATCTGTTTAAGAGGTTATGGTACGAGCCTTAGCCTGTTAGTTAAGTTCCCATGATCTTTTTAGCCTTGGCTCAGGCAATCCCTTTGAACCAGCACGCCATCCAAGGCTCATATCGATACTTTTCTCTTTATAATCATAGGGTAAAAGCCATTCCCGAACCAGCATGAACCCAATGAATAACCGCCTTTAATGGCGGCGCTGTTGCAGACGAAGACCGTCACAGCCGCAACCTTAAACCACTGCCATGACGAATTTTAGCCAAAAAAAAACACCCCCCGAAGGAAGTGTTTTTTCGAAACTGGTACGCCCACGGGGAATCGAACCCCGGCTGCCGCCGTGAAAGGGCGGTGTCCTAACCGCTAGACGATGAGCGCATAGTCTTTGTGGCGCACCCGGAGCGATTCGAACGCCCGACCCTCTGGTTCGTAGCCAGATACTCTATCCAACTGAGCTACGGGTGCAACAAAGAGGCTGAATTATAGGAACCCTTAGCCATCCTGTCAACACCTTTTTTAAAGTTTTTTTATTTAGTCAAAAAATAGTACAATAGCCGCTTTAAAATCTGCTGCGGCCCTTTATTTGTCATGATGACCCTTGCGCAACAACAATCCGAATTACATCAATCACTTCTGTCTTTACACCCGATCATTGCCATCATTGACCTAGAATCAACCGGGGGTCATTTCTATACTGATCGTATTACTGAAGTGGCCTTAATTAAGATCAGCGCCGAGGGCATTAGCCACCAAAGTTGGCTCATTAACCCCCAACAAAGCATTCCGCCCTTTGTCGCCAACCTCACCGGCATCGACGATGAGCTGGTCAAAGACGCCCCCACCTTTCAAGAACTGGCCCAGGTGTTGCACCAGGAACTGAATCAGGCGCTCATCATCGCCCACAACACCCGCTTTGATTATCATTTTTTACGGCATGAGTTCATGCGGGCAGGCCTGACGTTTCGAGCGCCAGAGCTGTGTACGGTGAAGTTTTCGCGCAAGCTGTACCCACAACACCATAAGCACAATCTCGACAGCATCATTGCCCGCTTCAACATTCAGCTACTGGACCGCCACCGCGCCATGCCCGATGCCGAAGCGGTTTATCAGCTATTAAACATTAGCCGCCAAGAGATTGGCCAAGCGCCCTGGCTGGCTCAGGCCAAGGCCTTAATCAGCCCTCATGCGCTGAATCCCCAAACGCCTGCCAGCCTGGCCGAAGCGCTGAATGCGCTGCCAGACGAAGCCGGCACCGTACTGTTCTATGATGCCGACAATGAATTACTCAGCTGGTCCGATCATGAACGCGCCTACATAGAGGCCCGCAGCCCCTTTATTCGCAGCAAACGCCCTGATTGGATTAAAAGCGCCCATCATTTGGTTTATTTGCCGGCGGTAGGGCCGTTCGATGCCTATATTCAAGGCCTATTATGGCTACAGCAGCACCATCCGGAAGTGGTGACCCGCCCCGACGCGGCCCAATCGTTTACCCTCAGCCTAGACCCCAACGAGCACGGTCAACGCCAGGCCCACATTAAGTCGGTTCAGCCGGGTGTGTTGCACGCACCGCTGTATGGCCTGTTTGCCCACCCCAAAGCGGCCAAGCGCGCCTTAAGCCAGCTGGCGCTGAAGCATCAGCTGTGTCAGGCCAGCCTCGGCATTTTACCGACCACTTTAGCCAAGGGCTTGCCTTGCCCACAGCGCGCCATGCACGCCTGCTTGGGCGCCTGCGTGGGTGAAGAGAGCATCCTCGAGCACAATGACCGCGCCGAAGCCGCCTTTACCGAACTGCCTCTAAAAGACTGGCCTTATCCTGATCGCATCCGCGTCACCGAACGCCAGCCACTGTCGCAACAGCAACAAACCCATGAGTTTTATCGTGGCGCCCTAGTATTGCCCAATGGGCAGCTATTGTTCGACCCCCACAGCCTCCACCTACTGCGCACCCTGCTGCGAAAGCAGGCCGAAACCCTAAGCGTGGCGCCCCTATGAGGCTCACGCCGTCATCCCCATCCCGATCAAAAACGCCGCCCGGTTAGTCCTGGCGGCGTTTTTGATCGGTCGTTTGTTTGACTCAAGGGCACAAGCCCAGCGGCGTTTAACCCCGTTCGGCCAAAACCTTGTCTACGCCAAGATTGGCCAGCTCATCCGCACGCTCGTTGCCTGGGTGACCCGCATGGCCTTTTACCCAATGCCAAGACAGCTCATGGCCTTCGGTTAGGGCGTCTAATTCTTTCCATAAGTCATCGTTCTTCACCGGCTTTTTGGCCGCCGTTCGCCAGCCTTTGGCCTTCCAGCCGGTAATCCACTCGCTGATGCCCTGCTGCACGTAGCGCGAGTCGGTATACACCGCCACCACGCACGGCCGCTTTAACAGCTTTAAGCCCTCAATCACCGCCTGTAGCTCCATGCGGTTATTGGTGGTGTCTAAATCGCCACCGCAAATGGCTTTTTCATGGCCTTGGTACACTAGCAGCGTGCCCCAACCGCCTACCCCTGGATTGCCCTTACAGGCCCCGTCGGCATACATATAAACCGTGTTACTTGCTGTTTGTTCATCACTCATGCTATTTATTTACCTGTCGATTCGGTTTATCTAATAATGCTTCATCTTTAATCGGCGCGGGCGCCGTCTGTTGGCCAGCATGGTGCTGCCAGGCCATTTTTAGCGGATGCACGCCCGGCGTGCGCTTCACCAAATGCAGGCCATACACCGCCCCAAGCTTCGGCCACAGCCGTGGCCCCAGCTTCTCTAAGGCGCGCCAACGCTGCAACGCCCCCTCTTGACGGCAAGGCGGAACATACACCATAAACTGCCACGCCACCACCTCAAACCCCAGAAAAGCCAGCCAGTCTTTAACCCTGAGCCACCCCACCATGTGTTGCCGTGCAGGCAGCCCCACATGAGGCAACTGGGCCGGCAACCCCCACAGAGAAGCAGGGTTAAAGCCCGTCAGCAGCAGCTTGCCATCCGGCACCAGCACGCGGTGAATCTCGCTCAAGACCTGATGCGGATGCGGGGTGGCTTCTAAGCCGTGTGGCAACACCACCAAATCCATGCTTTGACAATCTAAAGGCAACCTTGTACTTTGGGCATAAACGTCGACGGCCCCATAGGGCGCCACACACAATCGATGGGCAATGCGGCTCTGGCGTAGCAGCCAACGTTCTGGCAAACCAATCTGAACCGCATAGTAGCCAAAAATGTCTTCTGTGTGTTGATCGTAAAAAGCCTGCTCCTGCGCCAAGACGTACTGCCCTGCAGGCTCGTTTTGCGCCCATCGACCAAAATCAGCCGCGACCATGATGTCCCCCTTATATAAGATGACGTCTATTGCTGCTTATTGAACAACCTACCTGAGAATCAGCCATGAACCCAACAATCGTGCCCATCCCCGCCTTTAACGACAATTACATTTGGACCTTGCACCAGCAGGATCAAGCCGTGGTGGTTGATCCTGGCGAGGCCGCGCCGGTCTTGGCTTTTTTACAGCAGCAGGACCTGACCCTTAATGCGCTGTTGTTAACCCACCACCACGCCGACCACGTTGGCGGCGTGGCCGAGCTGCGCCAGCATTTTCCTGACTGCCCGGTGTACGGCCCTGCCAGCATTGACTTAGTCACCCATACGGTGACCGAGCCCGAGCGCATTCACACGGCCCTGGGCGACTTTAGCGTGATCAACATCCCCGGCCACACGGCCGACCACCTGGGCTTTATTTGGTCTGCCGCCACTGGGCCACAGCATGTGTTCTGTGGCGATACCTTGTTCAGCGCCGGCTGCGGTCGCGTGTTTACCGGCACCTACGCCCAAATGTTTGCCAGCCTGAATAAACTCAACGCCTTACCTGAAGATACCCTATTTTATCCTGCGCATGAATACACGCGCAGTAATTTACACTTTGCGGATCGAGTCGACCCAGGCAACGACCACATTGTCGCCGCCCTAGCCTATTGTGATCACCATCCCGTCTCCTTACCCACCTCTTTGGCTAAAGAACGGCTCATTAATCCATTTTTACGGACCGACAGCGCCCTCATTGCCGCCACGATCGGCCAAGTAAAGGGCTCAGAATTCGATATTTTTCAGACTTTACGAGAATTAAAAAATCAAGGCTAACCCCCGAGAGACAACCACTTAAGGGCAGCAATACTTGAAAAATACATAATAATGAAGCAATTACCTATGGCCTTTGCATTGACAAAGAACCCTCAAATCTTATACGATTTGGTGTTTATTAAATTTTTGGGTATCGTACAATTATGACAGCCTTGAAGAAAATCGCGCTATCGCTTGCCAGCATTGTGCCTATTTTAAGCCTTTCGGCCCAAGCTCAAGCCAGCATCAACGCTGCCGGTGTCGCCCGCGACCTAATGCAGATGAACGCCACTCCCCTCAAGGGCTTTGTCGGCCATCCCGATGGCATTTGGTCTAAACTACGCAACGACTTCCAAATGGCTGAAGTCAACCCAGAAATTGTGCGTCGCCACGAACAGTATTATTCTACCCGCCTGCCCTACTTTAACCGCATTGTCGAGCGCAGCGAACCTTATATGTACCATATTGCGCAAGAGGTTCAAAAACGCAATATGCCGGCAGAAATTGCCCTCTTACCGATTATTGAAAGTGCCTTTGTCACCAGCGCCAAGTCGCGCGTTGGGGCATCTGGCCTATGGCAGTTCATGCCCGCCACCGGGCTTGACTTCGGCCTTAAGCAAAACAATCTGTACGATGGTCGTTTAGACGTATACGCCGCCACTGATGCGGCGTTGACCTATTTACAGTACCTCCATAATTTATTTGGTGACTGGTCATTGGCCCTTGCCGCCTACAACTGGGGCCAAGGCAACGTGGGTAAAGCCATCAAACGGGCTCAGGCTCAGGGCAAAGAAATCACCTACGAAAACCTGAACATGCCGGCAGAGACGCGCAATTACGTGCCCAAACTATTGGCCGTGCGTAACCTCATCGCCAGCCCGGAATCGTTTGCGTTAAACCTCGCCCCGATCGCCGATCAGCCTTATTTTGGGGTGGTCACCCTTGATCACGCCATCGACACCGCCGCCGCTGCGCGGCTAGCCGGCATTACCCCATCAGAATTCCAGCGCCTCAACCCTGGCGTCGTGGCGCCGGTGGTGTCCACTCAGAACGTCCAACGCATTTTGTTGCCGGTCACCAAAATTGACACCTTCCGCGCCAACCTTAAAAAAGCCGATAAAAACACCTTGTTGTCATGGGACTTTTATCAGCCAACGGCAGGAGAAGACGTGGCGCAACTGGCCGCCAACACCGGCATGACCATTGCCGAAATCAAACGTTTAAACCAGTTGTCCAGCAACAAGCTGCGCGCCAGCTCAACCATTTTGATCGCCAAGAACAGCTTGGCCACGCCCGTTGAGCCTATTTTCATGCCCAATGCAGCGCCGACCATGATGGCCAGCGCACCGGCACCCGCGCCTAAATACACCAACCCAGCACCGGTGCCTGCGCCAGTACAAGTGGCCGCAGCCAAGCCACCCGTTAGCCAAAGCAACCAATGGGCCGTACCGGCCAGCAGCCAACCCAGCGTGATGATCATGGCCCCGGCCAAACCAGCACCGCAGCCCGTACAGGTGGCCGCAGCCCCAGCCGCACCGAGCGTGGCCATGCCGATTGGCGGCCTACCAGAAGCCATCAGCGTGGACAGCGTAGGCACCACGGATGACGACCCGCTATTGGCCACCATTCAACTGGCCGAAGCACGTCACAGCACGCCGCCAAGCCCGAGCGCCGCGCCAAACAACGCCCCCATTCGGTTAACGCCCAGCATTGCCAGCCCGGCCCCAACCCAGTTGGCCGCCGCAGCACCGGCGCCGCGTAACGCCTCGGGGAACGACGTAAAGCTGGCCAACAATCGCGCTTCGGGTGCCAACATTAAGGTTACCTACACGCCACCAGCGAGCAAAGTAGCGCCGGCGAAAAAGGCCGAAGCGCCCGCAGCACCGCGCGCCAGAGACCTGTTCTACACGGTTAAACCCGGCGACACGCTGTACTCTATCGCCCAACGCAACAACCTAAGCCTGGATGACCTGCGCAAAGCCAACAAGCTGAGCGACAACAACATTCGCGTGGGCCAATCTTTGGCCTTGATTCCTGCAAAATCAAGCAAGCAGGGTGCGCAAACGGCCGGCACTGGCAAGAAACCACAAAAAGGCAGCAAGCTGATTGGCTCTTAAGCCCCCAGCAAGCACCACCTAACCACACACTCTTTTTGGGGTCTTTATTCCGACAACGGAACGCAGACGCTAAAAAGAGTGTTAGACTATCTGGCATATGAATTACGCACTCCAAACCCTTAACGGTCAGCATTTAGGCTTTTTGGTGATGGCCGCCGACGACGGCGACGCCACCGCAGGACAATGCCTATTTCGCGCTCAAAGCAGCGACCCTGCCGACACCGCCCTAGCCGAATACCAAACCCTAGCCGAAGTCGCGGCCCTATCGCCACTGTATTGGCGCTTTCAGCCTGGCCAGGCGGTGGCCCAAATATTCAGCGCCGAAGACGCACTGCTGGGCCACATTAAAGATGAATGGCTGTATTTAAGCGGGCGCCAGTATCAACTGGTTGATCTCGTAGGAATCCTATAATGGAAAGCTTATATTTACTGATCCCCTTAAGCATTTTGCTGGCCTTTTTAATCGGGGCTTTTTTTTGGTGGTCGGCAAAGTCAGGCCAATTTGACGACTTAGAAGGCCCTGGCCATCGCATTTTGATGGACGATGACGATGCCGAAGCCAAAAAAATAAAAGGCAAAAAATCTGCTCAGTCAGATCAAGATCAACTGCCAGATTAACGCCCTCACCCTTAAGGTGCTCTATGTCAAAACTGTTTCCATTTGCTTTAAAGCGTCGTTTTTTACCTTTATTTGTGACCCAGTTTTTAGGGGCCATGAATGACAACCTGCTTAAAACGGCCGTCTTTGTCCTCATTACCTATTATGCCCTCGGCTCTGGCACCTTACCCGCCGAACAGCTCCTGAACATTGGCGCGCTGACCTTCATCCTGCCCTATTTTTTATTTTCCGCCCTCGCCGGCCAGCTGTGCACCAAATACAATAAGGCCACCATTGCCAAGTACGTTAAGCTGGTGGAATGCCTCATCATGGTGTTTGCCGCCGTGGGTTTTATGTATCACAACGTCTACATTTTGCTCATCGCCCTCTTTTTAATGGGCACCCACTCCACTTTTTTTGGCCCCATCAAATACGCCATTTTGCCGGACTATTTGAAAGAGCATGAGCTACTGTCGGGCAACGGCCTGATCGAATTAGGCACTTTTCTGGCCATATTACTGGGCCAGATGTTGGGCAGCAGCATGGTCAACACCGACCTTACCCCCATGCTGAGCCTGCTGTTTGGCTTTGCCATTCTCGGCCTCCTCAGCAGCCTTGGCATGCCCGCCGTCAAGGCCACCGACCCCAACGCCCGCATCGACTTCAACATCGTCAAAAGCACGCTGGTGCTGCTAAAGGAAGCCTATAGGCAGCCACAGGTGCGCGCCGCCATCGTTGGCATTTCTTGGTTTTGGCTGTTGGGCGCCACCTACACCACCCAGCTGCCTACCTACACCCGCCTGCACCTTGGCGGTGATGACCACGTGTTCAGCCTGATGCTGGCCCTATTTTCGGTCGGCATTGGCGCTGGTTCGTTGGTGTGCGCCAAGCTGAGCCGCAACACCCTACAGCTAGGCCTCGTGCTGGTGGGCGCCGTGGGCATGAGCATTTTCGGCACCGCTTTGGCCCTGCTGACCTTTGGCTTTCACCAAGGTGAACTACTGACTCTGGCCCAGTTCTTACAACAGGTTAAAGCGCCATTTATCGCCGCCTGTATTTTCGCCTTAGGCTTTTTTGGTGGCTTTTTCTCAGTGCCGCTATATACTTGGCTACAAACCGCCAGCTCCGAGGCTTTTCGCGGCCACGCGGTGGCGGCCAATAACATTGTCAACGGCCTCTTTATGGTGGTTTCTGCCCTATTGAGCATGGTGTTTTTAATGTTTTTCCATCAGATTTCTGGGCTGTACTTACTGGTGGCGATCATGAATCTTGCCGCCATGGCCGTACTGATCAAGCTTGCACCCAATATATGGCACAGCCGCTTTGACTGGCTCAAAAATAAAAATCAGCCATAACCGAACCCAACCATTGTTTGGCGACCCTAATGCGAAGAAACAAGGACTTTATTAACCTCATGATGCCGCTTTTTATGAAACAGTGCTTCCCTATGAAACCATGGTTTACTTTAACCGGCCTGGCCTTATTAAGCTTCGCCAGCCCGATGGCTCAAGCCTTTGACTTAATGGATGCCTGGCAGGCTGCGCAAGCCCATGACGCTCGCTTTGCGGCCGCCAGCTACGCCCGCGACGCTGGCCAAGAACAAGTGGTGCAAGGCCGGGCCAATTTACTGCCTCAGGTCAGCATCAATGGGCAAACCGGTAAAGACTTCAACAAAGAACCCGAACGCAACAATAGCCGCAGCCAAGGCTGGGGGCTACAGGTTAGCCAACCCTTATTCGACATGGGCAAATGGCACCGCTACAAGCAAGGGCAAATCAACACCGATCTGGCCGACGAAGAATATCGCTTGGCGTCTCAAAACCTCTTGCTCAACGTGAGCCAAGCCTATTTTAACGTCCTCTTGGCGCAGGACCAGCTGCGCGCCACCTTGGCCACCAAAGCGGCCTATTTAAAGCAGCTAGAGCAGGCCAAGGCCATGTTTGACGTTGGCGCAGCCACCATCGTCGACACCTACGAAGCTCAGGCTGGCTTTGACGCCGCCAGCGCACAAGAGATCGCCGCTAAAACCACGCTAAAAATGGCGCAGGCGCGGCTCACCCAGCTGACCGGACTACCCGCCAACACCATCCAAAAAATCGATGGCGAACGCGTGTCGCTGGTGACCAATCAGCTGCCCTTTGAAACCTGGCTAGACACCGCCATCAATCACAGCAACCAGCTAAAAATTAAAGCCTTGGCGGTGCAAACCGCCACCGAAAACCTAGGCCTAAGCCAAAGCGAGCGCCTGCCCGTGGCCACCCTCAACGGTGACTATCAGGACAGTTACAACCGCATTTCGGGCAACGAAAAACGCAATACCCGCGGCAGCTCGGTGGGCATTAAAATCAGCATGCCGCTCTTTAGCGGCGGCGCCATCAACAGCCAGGTGCGCGAAGCCAAGGCCAAAGAACTAGAAGCCAAAGCCGAACTAGAGGCCGCCACACGTGACCTCACCGAAGAGGTGCGCCAAAACTTCCTCAACGTCACCAACGGCCAAGCCCAGCTGGTCGCCCAAGAAAACCTAGTGAGGTCGGCCAAGGCCAAGCTCGACGCCACCACCTTAGGCAAAAGCGTGGGCGTACGCAGTAACCTTGATCTGGTGCTGGCAGAGCAAGCCTATTCCGATGCGGTGCAGCAGCTGGCCAATGCCCGCTACACCTATTTGCAGGCCCACCTCACCCTGGCCCAAAGCACGGGCCTGTTTAATGAGAACCTAGAAACCCTAGAAACCATTAACCAGCTCATCGTGGCCGAAACCGACTCGTTTGAACCCAGTTAAACATCCGGCCATACAGAAAAAAGCCAATCTTTTAAGATTGGCTTTTTTTGGGCCATGACAGGCCTGCACGCACTTCACACAGGCTGGCGCCGCCATCCCGTCACCTGAACGCTCTCCTCGCTGCTAAACATGGTTTCGTAACGAATGTAGCCTACTTTTTTCAAACAGCACAGCAACTCATAGGCAATGATGAAGTCGCTGTCGTGACAGCCGATGGTCTGTACCTGTATGCCTTCTAGACGCGGTTCGTATTTCAGCAGGGTAAAGGTAATGTATTTTTGCAATACCGACAGGCTAGAAGGCAGATGACGATAAATAATGCTCAAATCCGGCAAACCATAATCCGGCAGGTGCTTGACGCTGCCCTGGCGCGTATTCAGTATGTGCTCAATATTGTTCATCACGCTGAGCACATACTGCTCTTCAGCATTGTGCAAAGCCAACGGCACATCATGGTCGAACGACTGTGTCAGCTTTTCCAAAATAGATGGCCCAATGCTCATTGCCTGTCCTCCGCCATCGGTGCCTGTAGCGGTTGCTCCGCCACCGTCATGATTGCCTGAGGCACGGCCACTGCCGCCAACGCCGCGGCTTCCGCCTGTTCGGCCCAGGCTCGATCCGCCTCGGCCTGCTGCGCCGCCAGATCGGCTTGTTTTTGATCCTGGCGTGCCTGTTTGATGGCCGTAGCCTCAGCGCGCGCGGCTTCTTTGGCCTGTCGCGCCTGCGCTCGCTCTGCCTCAAGGCTGGCTTTTTGTGCCGCGGCTTCGGCTTTAGCAACCGCTTTTGCCGCCGCCTTAGCCTCTTGTTCGACGGCATAGGCCTGAGCCGCTGCCGCATCCTCTGCCGCCTTTTGCGCCAGCTTATTGGCCCATGCCGCCTCGCTTGCGGCCTTTGCCTGCGCCTTCTCCTGCGCTTCTTCTGCCGCCAGCGCCGCCGCAGCCGCTGCGGCTTCGGCACGGGCGGCCTCTTTAAGCGCCGCCTTTTGTGCTTTCAATAAGGCCTGCGCTTGGTCGCGCGAAGACACCGCAGTATGGCTGCCCACAACAATTTGGGTAGCACGTAAGAGCCGCAAGGCTTGCCGTGGGATGAGCATTTTCCAACCATCACCTTGATCAGGCTGATTAAAAAAGAATGCCAGCCCTAAGAACTGGGCCTCTGCGGCCATTTTACTGGCCAAGCGCGCCTGATTAAACGGCAACAGCACCTGTTCTTGCCTGTGCAACAGGCTGTCACCTAATACCTGCTGATCGTTGCTCAATAAATCATAATAGCTGGCTTGGGTAAACGCCTGCGCGTCGCTGAGCTGATACAGCACCACCTTCAACGCATGCGGTACTTGCTGCGCATTGGTATTCAAGGCCGCTTCGCTCACCAAATCGATGTCGTATTGCCGGTGCTGTGCCTGCACGACCTCATCCGCAGCAACTTTACCCACCGCCACCCCCGTTTGAAGGGCACCACAACCGGACAGCAATGCCAATGCCACCCCACCCCAAGCCCATAGTTTAATCATTTAAGACACCCAAATTAATCTGCACAAATTCTGTCGCCACCTCGCCTGGCAGGCGTAAGCCCATCCCTAAGCCCGCCTTACCCGTGGCCAAACTCGCCACCGGCAACTGCCCATGCAGCATTTTAATCGTCAACAACGCCACCCATTTGTGGCCCACGTAAGCCCCCACCAATCGCGCCAGCAGCTGCCGCAACGGCTGCCCCTGATACAGGTGTTGTAACGCAAACCCTTCACCCGCGGTCACAGTGATCATGATGTGGGTATTGCCATCATAAAAAAATCGGCCCAGCACGCTCTGCCCAAACTTCAGGCCGGCTTTTAAAGACTGAGGTTGAAGCGGCATTTGCATGGGGTAACACTCCTCTACCTTCACCGCCACCACCTCATCTAGGACGTATCGAACAATGTTTTGAATGCCCGCGGCGTTTTTATTGGACTGGTTCAGCACCGTCATGATGCCCAGCCAATTATTGGGCGCCAATGCCTCACGATCTGGCGCCTGCCGCCCCAACAAAGCCAACAAAGCCTGAGACAAAGCATCTTCGGCGCTGACCTCATACTGGGCCGCCAAGCGATACTTTTGCCAAATACGGTAGTACTGGGTCACGATGCGGTGATGAAACACATCAAAAAAGGCATTCAAGTGCTCGGTCCCAGCGTTTTTTTGCGCCGCAGTCGCTATCAGCCAATTCGGCATGACCCCATCGGTGCCCACAAATCCCATAAACGTGGTGAACACCACTGGGTGGATGTAATGATAGTGATACTCGCGCGTGCTGCGCTTCAGCTCGCTGCTGGGAAAGCCCAACAACGGCCAGCTGCAGAACTGCACCCCATCTGCCGCAATCGACTCGCCCTCACCGAGGCGCTGACCGGCCGGCAGTGCCGCCGCCAATAGGCGACAAAACTGATGGAACTGATGGCCTTCTGGGCGCTGAATTAAATCGTCGATACGGTTCAAAATGCCATCCTGTCTTGGGCCTGTATCGGCCATTCATAAACGCGACCAGAAGGATGAATGTGCAGCACCAGCTGGGTCATTAAATTTAACTCGGCATGACGGCTAAAAAAATGATGCAGTAAATGGCCAAACAGCACCGCCTCACCCTCATTGACATAGCCCTTTACGTCCAGCGTCACCGTCACGACCAGACAACGAACCATCAACCCTTGGCGCATGACGTTCTTCACCTCATGCGCCAACGCCATGATGGCGTCAATATTGCGCTCATTGCTCACGGCGTCAGACCAGTTGGCCAGCCTAAGGCTATTTTTCAACACTTCTTTATCCAACACCGACAAATAGTTATGGCTCATTTCAAACAGCAGCTGCCACTGGGCCCGATCTACCTTGGGCGGGTATAAGATGGGCGTCGGCATCGTCACCGCTTCCACACTGCCAATGCCCACCAGCGGCGTTTGCAAGCTCAAACGGCGGTCGTGATGAATGGCAGCCTTAGGCAGTTGACCATTGGTGCCCAATAGCCGTATCGACAATACTTCTTTGGCCGTTAACGGCGCCTGCTCATCGCTGAGGGTCA
Source organism: Neisseriaceae bacterium (assembly GCA_017991555.1). Lineage (GTDB taxonomy): Bacteria > Pseudomonadota > Gammaproteobacteria > Burkholderiales > Neisseriaceae > JAGNPU01. The sequence continues at coordinate 13,380 of JAGOQM010000015.1, read as the reverse complement.
CATACATATCTTGGCCACCGGCCACGTTTGCCTGCGTGTGAGCATAATAAAAAGGCTGCGTTTTTTGGCTTTGGGTGCCGCGCCAGCGGTCCGCATGATGGCGAAACTGACTTAAAGGCTGATACACCTTACGCTGGGTCGCGGCATCGCTAAACGATTCCACCGACGACACGCCATACACCTCAATTTGCTCTTGGAAATGATGCATGGGGGTTAATTTGTAATCCACACTCAGCTGATTCTTGAGGATGGGTTCTGCCTCTAGGGTAAAAAGGTTAATCGCCGGCACACAAAATAGCTTAAAAGCCTGTTCGTCAAACTGGCCCGCTGCCGGAAAGTTTTTGCTGAGCACGCAGTCCACAGTCAAGGTTTGATTTTGGGCTTGAAAGTGCGCCGCCTTTAACCCGCTTAAAGACACAAATAAAAACTTTTCCTTAAAGGCAAAATATTCCATCAACATGGCGTAATCTTTATGTGCCATCCCATCAGTAAAGCTGGCCCAAGACAGGCTTTCATCGGCCCAGTGGGTTGGGGCAAAGGCCAAGTCTGATGCCGGCAGCGGCTGCCCTTGTTGCGACAGAGAGATGCTCTGCACATGATTGGTTAAGGCCCAGTGTAAGGCATACTTCACCGACGGTTCTGCGTCTAAAAAAAAGGTCAGCGGCAACGACTCTGGCAGCTGTAGGGCTTGGCCATTATCGGCATGAATCAAGCTCAGGCTCAGTTGAATCACCGACTGCCCTTGCTCATTGTGTTTTAAACCCGCCGCCACCACTGCCAACGGATACACCACCACCGGCAGCGTGGTGCGAAATTCGCACGCCATGGTGGTGGGCGTGGCGGCATGGGTTTTCAATACCACACCGGCGGGGATTGACTGTACGTTAGAGACAACATTTTGGTTTAAGCCCAGCCGCACCACCATTAACGAAGGCAGCGGCTTTAAATAATGGGGCCACAACAGGCCCAACACACTTTGGGTAAGTTCGGGCAAATCATCGTCTATTTTTTGCCTGAGCCGGGCGCTTAAAAACGCAAAGCCCTCAAATAGCCTTTCGACCATGGGGTCTTTTTCTAGGCCATCGTCCAAATTTAAAGCCCGTGCCGATTCTGGGTGCGCCTCGGCAAAATCCTTACCTGACTGAGTTAAATACCTCATTTCAGATTCAAAGTAGCGCAATATAGTGTCTTTATGTTCCACGTTTTTATCCACACTCTGGCCAACTAGGCCATTAACTGATAGGCACGGCCAGGATTAAGGTTGACCAGCTGTTTTTCTAAGGCGCTGATTTGCGCTTGTACCTGCTGTTTGTCCAACTGCTTGTTGTTCAGCTGCCGCTGCAGCAGCCGCCAGAGGTCGGCACTGACATTGAAACTAAAGTGCGTGTCCCAGTGCAATAGAGGCGGCACCGCTAGCGCCTGATTCAACGCCTCCAACAAGCTTAAGGCCATGGCCCATTTACCGTCGGCTTCTGCCAGCTGCGCGACGAGGTATTTACGCTGTAACACCTTAACTCCGCTGTCTTCATGCTTTAACTCATCCATCCAACGTAAGGCCGCCGCAAACCCCTGTTCTTGCTGAATGTTCAGCACGTATTCTTTAAGCGCCATAAAGTCTCGCTGATTGGGCCCTTCTTCGCCATCGCTCACCAGCACACTGTCTAGCTCTGCGTAATCTTGCACATTGGCCTGAGTATGCAGCCAATGCTGGGTGTCGGCATGGGCAAACGCCATGCCCCCCTGAAATGACAGCTGCGCAATGTCCGGCAGGCGTAATTTAAAGTACGCCATGTCGGCCACGCCGATGTCGGCCCAAACCTGCCACTGGCCCCCGAGGTGGGTTAACGCCAGCCATTGGCCATACTGTAAGTCCAACCAAAAATGGTTGGCTGCCTCCAAAAACGCCGCACTGCTGATGTCCAACACTTCTGGCCAAGCCTGACGCCGTAACGCACTCTCTAACTTACTCACCAGCTCTTGCCGCGGCGGCACAATTTGGGTTTGGCCATCGTGATGCAACGGCAGCTGGCTCAGGCTGTCCCAGCGTACGGCCCGTGCCACGCGCAAAGCCGCCATTTGGGTTGCTGGGTCCTGATTCAAATAAGCCACCACTTTTTTAATCGTGTCCATCAATGCCTGCGTCGACGTAATGTCAACGTCTTCGGCCAGGCTCAAGGCCGCTGGCTTCACCCGTTCTGGCTCTGGCCCCACCTGAGTTGGCACACCGGTGTTGGGCAAGAGCCGTAAAAAACCTTTTAAAGCCTCGGTTTTTTGCTCGTATTGCGCCTCGACCACTTCTTCAATTAAGGCCAATAGCCCTGTAATGAGGCTTAAGTTCAGTTCGCCCACGGGCTCGATGCGCAACAACAACGCATTTTCCATTTTGTCCCCCCTCAGCCATGACAGTAAGGCCTCTAAGGTGCGCAAACGGCGAGGCTGATAGTCGTGTTCATACAGCAACAGCATCCCATACAGCAATAACAGCCCCTTAATCAGCCCTTCATAGCCTTCTTTTTGCAGCAACGCATAAGTATGGTAAATCGCCACCCGCACGTCTTTACCCACGTTTTGGCACAGATAAGCCGACCCCGTGATGATTTTGTCGGTTTGAATGGCGGTCACTTTGTCGATTTCCATTTTGATGTCGGCAAACGAATCGTGGCTCAATACCGACTCAGCGTGGCCCTCTGGTACTGGCTGTAACAGCGGCGCCACCTCGGGCCAGAACGGCCGCACGTCATCCAAAATGCCGTGGCGCTTGAGGTTTTGAAACAGTGTTTTAGTTTCCATGCGCGGTTTCCTCAAAAATGGTGGCAGGCAGGACTTGGTTTTTCAGCCGCAGCAAGCCCATAAAGCCATGGTCCTGATTGTTTTTAACTTTGAGACTGATCTGCTGGCCCTGCACCACCCAACTTAAGCGCAGCGAGCCATCGGCCTCTACCGCCACCCGAGCTTGGTCCAATAGCCGCAAAAAGCCCAGATCGCCTAAAAACGCCAATCGCCCCACCCCTCCGTCGTGGTCCAGCCACTGCAAAGCGCTGGCGCGTTCGGCCTGCTCGTCATTCTGAAAGGGTATTTTTTGCCAAAACGACTGCTCATTAAAATAGGCCTTGCTTTGACCATCCACGCTGAGGGTGATTTTCTGAAGGCCAGTCGTGGGCACAAACATGATTTCTAAAGGCGCTTTGGCCACATTCGGCTGTAAAAATGCCATGGTTTGGGTTAAACGATTCAGCTGGCCGATGAATTCTGGGTCAAACTGCAGCTGATCCGTGACCTCAGGATTGGGTTGCCACTGGTTACCCACCAACAGCAAGGTATTGCCCAAATACTGGCGGACAAACTGGGCGACCAGGCCGCGCTCAGGGTCGACAAACTGACCTAAAGCCGCCAGTGACACATCGGTTGTGGCCGTGGCCACAAAAGGATACTGTTGCCCAAAACGCTGTTGCCACGGCGCCACTACTTGCGCCTGCCACTGCGTGTTGATGTTTTGAATGGCCGGTGCCAAAATCATGTTTTTAGAAGCCAGAAACGGCACGTCCAACAGCGTTTTACCCGCCTCTTGCCACAGCTCACCCAAGCTGGCCACCTGTAAGGCAATCTCTTGCTCCACTTCGCTAAGGGCATTCGGGCTATTTTGTTGATTCACCAACACATTAAACATGTTTTGCGACGCCGCCTCGCGGTTAGATGAGCCCTGAATTTTTTGCATTTCTAAATACAAGACCAACAGCTTTTCCTGATAGCCTCCTAAGGCCGTCGTGGTGATGTTTTTGTCTACTTCTATGGGACTGAGTAAATCGGTCAACGGCTTAAAGGCAAACAGCACGCCTTTGCCCTCTGCGTCACGGTCTTCTTCAAAGCCCACCTGAGCCTGCGTGCGCAGCTGTTGCAACAGCTGGAACAGCACCGACTGCTGCCGGTCGGCGTATTTTTTAATGCGTTCGGTTTGTGAATTAAGCCCCTTCGCTGGCGTCCAGCGCAGGCTATTTAAAAACGTTTGCCAAGCAGCCACATAATCAGCTTGATACAGCCGCATGATTTGCCGTCGAATGTCGGTTTCTGCGGCTTGGCCGATGGCCACGCCATCGGTTAACACCCACGAGCCGTTCATGTGGTGCTCTGGATTGATTTGCTCAATGGCCTGACGTATGTGGCCATCCCAAGCGGCGCGCGTCAACGCGCCGGGCACCACCGCATCGGTGCGCCAAAATTCGGCGCTGGCAGGCCCCACCAATTGAGACAGGCTCAGATCGCTATAGCGCGCCTTTGCCACAGCCATCATCTCCTCATACAGCGCCACGTCCTGAGCCTGTGCCCCCACTAACTGAGACAGTTGCTGTCGGCTTTGCGCCACCAAATCGTGTTCCATCGCCAAAGCCCAATGCGGGTATTCTGGCAAATACCGACTGTAAAAGGCCAGAACCTGGGCGCTTTCGGCCTGGTTGGCCGGCGACAGCTGCTGTGACAACGGCCATAAATAATCACTTAAGAAAATGGGTTCCACCCGCTCTGGCTGACGCAGCATTAAGTACGCTTTTAAGGCATCAAACCCTTCCACTAAGGCAATGTCACTGGTTTGCCCCGCCCGCACAGCCACCAAAGACGCTTCTGAACCGTCCAGATTAGTGACGCTCAACGACTGCAACACTACTTTAATCTGGGCATCTATCGGCGCCAGCAACGTCGCCTGAACGCCTTTGGCATACACCTCAATGGCATAGTCATGTAAGGCTTGCCGATGGTTAAAGCCCAAGCGCATGTACAGCGGCTGTGGTTCTCGGCCCAACACCGCCACTTGCTCTTGTAAGGCCAATAAACGCGTCAATGCATCATCATGGCCTTGCGCCTGCGTGCTCGCCTCGATCAAATGCGACACGTTTTGCGCCTGCTTTAAATTCAGCCCAAACGACAGCAACACCGCTGCGCCCAAAACCACCAAACACCCACCCAAGGCCCGATACAACACCAGCTTAAACGGCCGCTGCAGCATGTGTGGGCGCACCTGGCTCAAGCGCTTGGCCACCGTCACATAATGGCGCCACCAGTTGGCCTGCTGCGCTTGCACCGCCACGCCCTGACACCAAGACAGCTGCCCCGGCGGCAACGTCATGGCCAAATCCGCGGGATGATTATGATGGGCCAAATGCAGGCGTAAAAAGGCGGGATCCCGACTGTTTAAAAAGCCCAAGGCACAATAGTCGTAAACCTTGTCACCCAAATCAGCGCCCACAGGCTGGCCCGTTTGAGCCCAGTCGAATACGGGATGGCTGTCTAGATTCAGCAAGGCCTGCTCGCTGCGCAACACGCACACATACGGAATGGACCAGTTTAAGCGCTGATAAAACTCGGCCAACCATGAGGATTGTGCGGCCAAGGCCTCAGGCGACCCCAAATCGCTGAGCAACAACAACCCATCAAACGGTGCCTGATGCACACCGCGCCAGCGTGGAAAAGCATCGATTTCAGCCAACTCATTGACCAACACCCAGTACACTTCATCCGTTTTGGCCCAGCCCACACGCGTCAGCTGTTCACCTACGTCTGCAAACGCAGACGCATCGCCGCTAATCGCCATAATGCACTGGTGCTTGCCCCCGCCGAGAGGATGCTGTTCGGCCAAATGGGCGGCAAAGGCCAGGAGGTTTTTTTGGGTCAGGGTTTGCCGCTGATACGCACTACGCTGACTGTCCGCGCCCACCCTGAGCTCTTGCCCATCCCACACCACAAACAAACGCCAGAACATAGGCAACACAATCGCCGCCAGCAGGCTGACCAAGCTCACCCCCACCGCTAGCGCGCGGTACTGCACCAACCAGCTAGGGTCACGCCAAAACAGCACCGCCACCACGGCGCTGAGGCACAACAGCCACAAGAGCAGCGACACCAACCACAGTTTTTTAATGGTTGGCTTTTTCACGCCAGACGTGGATTTAAACAACCGAGCCAGCCCACTTGCCGCCTGCGGCAATCTGGGCTTGGCCACTTTGGGACGCATTCTTTGCCAACGCTTCACGATATCATCATCTCTTCGTTCATCTGCTTACGACTGTGTTTGATCTGGCAAGCCACTCAAACACACGGGAATTATGTGTTGCTGCCAGTGCAGCAGCACCGACACCTGTTCTTGAACGCTATGGGCGCTGGCCACCAGCAGCAACAGCCACAGCTGCTGCGCTGGTGGCAGCTGCCCTAAAAAAGACGGCAGCACCGCGCTACTCGGCACGTAACGCAAGCCCAAGCGTTCATGTAAAACCTGCGCCTCAGCCGCGGCCAAGCCCACAGACTGAGCGCTGACCACCGTCACCGGCAGGCTGTCGCGTAGATCACTGGGATTCTGCACCACCTGCGCCGCCGTAAACGCGCGATACAGCGTCGCTTCCTGCCCGTTCGCCGTCAGCAACAAGGCCAACAGCAGCTCAAAATCGGGCGTACAGGTATAGCCCAGCACCAGCACCTGCTGCCCAGGCGCCTCCTGCACCCGATCCACGGCCCACAGCAAGCTGGCTTCGGATGCCCACTGATCCGGCGCTTGCGGACAGGCTTTACCCAGGGCCACATAGGCCTCACGGAACAACGACCACTGCACCGCCTCGCCCACCCACACCCAGAACACCTGAGCTAAATCGGCACTCACCTGTCCGCTTTGTGCCAGCTGTGTTGCCAGCTCGGTGGCCACCAACGTCGACCGTTCGGCCTGGATCGAACTCGCCGCCAAAGACAAAGACGGTATCTGCTGGCTCATGGTGGCAAACAGGCTTTGCGCACGCGTGTCCTCATCTGCGGCCAAATGTTTGGCCAGCGCCGGCGCATCGGCTAAGGTGCCACAGCGACACAACAGCTGCGCCACCCCCACAGACTCCGCCCAATAGGCTTGTCTGAGCCGTACCTGACGTTCATACACCGCCTCATTAGTGGTTTGATACACCCACCACAGCTGATACCAGCCGTAGCGCAACAATAAGGCCACGGACACCAACAACAAGGCCGGCACACAGGCGATCAAAGTTAGCCACAGCCCATCGTTCCACGGCAGCCAGCCCTGCGCCTGGCCCCGCCACACCACTGCCGCATTCAAAGCCAGCGCCGCCACATATAAGCCCAGCCAACGCCTCAGGCTGATCTTCTTAGGCACTTCCCAACGTATTTTTACCATAGCCTCTTTCTACTTCTGCGCGCCTAGAAGCCTAGATAATCCACCAGTGTGTCGGTACGCTGCGGACTGTTTTTCAACTGTTGATAAAACCGACGCGCTTCTTGTTTTTGCGCCGCCGTCATGACCCCCGTGGCGTGTTTTTGGTTATCGCTGGCATACGGGTCGCCATAATCTTTGGCCAAGCCCAACAGCGCCCACGAGGCCGGTAGGTTAAACGGCAAGACTTCGTCGGTGCCCGCCATCACCCCTAAGTTATTCATCGACTTCGCATCGCCCTGATTCAAACCCATAAAGTAATAGGTGATGGCGTAAAAATAATTTTTAGGGGTGCCCAAGCCACGCTCATGCAACGCGCCCAAATTGCCCGTGGCAGCCACACTGCCCGCTTCTTGCGCCTGTTCGTACCAGCGCAAAGCCTGGCCATAATTCACCGGCACACCCTGGCCCAGCTCATACAGCGTGCCCAAGCTGTTCATGGCCTTGCCGTCGCCCGCCTTGGCCGCCTGCTCATACAAGGCCTTAGCACTTTGATAATCGCGTTTTTGATAGGCCGCATAGCCTTGCTCATACACATCTTGTGCCCACAAAGGCGCGCTCAAGCTCAAGAGCCCACACAACCATAACGTTTTGAAGAGTGCCGCCATTTTGTCTAAACTCAACATTTTTTACTCCTTACCTTTCGTTAACCCTGCCATGAAATACTGTACTCGCTCACCTTGATTCAACAGGCCGTCGGCCTCGGCCTGCATGGCCAAACCGAAGAGCCTTTGCAACAGCGCCGATTCGCCACCGTAATCGGCCGCGACTAAGGCCGTGCCGTGCTGACGCAGAAAAATAAACACGTCGGCCCACAACAACACCATGTCATACTGCGCCTCACTCAAGACCAGGCCGGATTGCGGCGTCACTGGGGTAGGTGCAGGCTCGGGGCGAATCCACTGCCACTCGCCGCCGGCACTTAAGTAGAACCACTGGCTAACGTACTGATGCAACCACGCTTTTTGTGGCGAAGTCAGGCTAAAATCGATGGCGGCAAAGACATCGGGGCTGTAATAACGCAGCAGCCCTTCCTGTTCGCCCCAGCGCACATGCAAAGCGCTTTGTAGGTGGCGCGCCATTAAATCGAAGTTTAAATGGCTGTTAAACGCCAGCAGGCGATTGTCCAAGTGAGTGAGCTCGGTGATCTTGGTCAAGAGGTTTAAATGATTGCCCTCTTCAATGTCGATCAACAGCAGCAATGGCCCCTCTTCGCGGATCGCATGCTCGGCCGTGCCCGTAAACAGCAGCGAATGCTGAACCAGTGGGCGCCAATTGGGCACATACTCGGCCAAAGGAAACGCAAAATCACATAAGTCCACCAGCACATACAATTGCTGCGTGCCAGCGGCCTCGGTTAATGCCACACAACGGGTGGCAACGTCTTCAGGGGTCATACGGTTCTCCATTTAGCGCGCCACAATGCCCACGCCCTGCGCCCGCGCCTTGCGTAAGCATTCCAAACACACCGAACCCGGCAACTCTGGCATTGGGAATTCACCACCCGCCGGCCCTTGAAACTGATGGCTGCCCTTATACTCAATGGCACCAGGGCTGTATAAGCTGATGCGGCCATCCTTGATTTGAATGTAAGCACCGCCGCTGGCCAAGGTTATGCCGCTTTTGGCATTGATTAACACCTCATCGCCCACCGATTGCACCGTCACCTTCTTCGCCGCCGTCACTTCCGCTTCGGCACCGTGGGCGGCCAAACGCGCCACCCCCTTGCCCGCAATCAGGTTTAAATCTTCGGTTTGCGCCAGCACGCTTAAGGCCTTGACCGAAGTGAACGACATTTGCTCACCCGCCCCGATCACCACGTGCTGTCCCGCTTGGGTGTGCCAATCGGTGCCGATGCTGTTGAGCATAGACGCCGCCGTGGTTTGCGCAATCCCGGCCGGTGCCGACGTCAGCAGCACCGGGCCCGACAGGGCCGAGGCCGTGTCCGCCAGCTGAGACAGCTGGCTCAAGGCGGGGCTGCCCCCAAGGTGCTTTTGCTGCACGTCGGCCAAATGTCTGGCCTGGGCCAACGCCCCTTCCAACTGGGTCAACGCCTCATCACGTGCCAGCTGTAGCCCAACTGCCTGGCTTTGCGCCTCGGTGCTTAAATACAAGGCTTTGGCCGAACGCAGCACCCCATAGCCATCGCTGCGCAGCTCAAAGCCTTCCCCACGCTGGCTGCGGCTGCCATCCACCAGATGGCCGAGGTTCAGCTGGCTTTTTTGAAACTCTGTCGCCACTTTAATGTGCTCTTGCCCAGCCAAATCCTCTAGCCGGATCTTGTTGTTGGCCCAGGTACGCAACACGTTACGGGTACGCCAAGCGTTGGGCACATGGTCGGGCGCCGAGCTGTTGTGCAACACCCCCACAATGTAAGGCCGATCAGGATCGCCCTGCTGAAACGCCAGCTGTACCTCGGTGTCCACATGCAGCGGAAAGTGTTGGCCATAGCTGGCGCCGGCATACGGCTTGGCCAAACGGATGGGCCGACTTTCGCCACCGGGTTGCCAATCGTCTAAATCCAAGCGCAGCTTAACCGTGTAACGGCCCAGCTCGTCTACCCAGGCATACGGCCCTTGCCCCGCGTCGCATACCACCCCAGCCATCGTGCCCTGTACCCGCGGCTGTCGCCGTTCGGCCGGGCGCCACAGCGTGGCGGCGGGAATGGCCTCAAATTCATTCTGATAATCGACCGACCGACCGCCGCGGTGCACCACCGCCAGTACCAGCCAATGCTGGTAAGGTCCAATCTGTGCCCCCGCAGCAAAACCAAACACCTCGCCCGGGCGCAAAGTGGCCACATTGCCACGCCCTTTACCGGTTTCATGACGGGCCATGGATTGCTGATGCCGCAATTCGGCATAGCTTTGTGCCTGCGCCTGATCTTTGTGATGGTAGGCTCCGTACAAATAAGGCTTGCCTGCCGCAGCCGGGCGCTCGTAGTCAAAAGCTGAGGTGCCCACCAAAGCATTGGGGGCATCGCGATAGTTGTAATCCTTCACCGTAACCCCCGCAAACTGCGGCTGGTAGTGCAGGCTAAAGGCATGAATGGCGGCTTCGCCTAAGCCCGTCTGGCCTAAAGACTGCGATACCGACTGCGCCATGCGCCCGCCTTGGCCAGCCGCCAGAGCCGCCTCTACCTGCGCCGTCACGTCTAAACGCGGGCTTTCTAGGCCTCGATCAGGCTTAAAGGCCAAGGCCTGATTGGCCTCGATTTGCTGATAGTGCGCCAGCGCATCGCCCACCACCAACACATCGGCCCGGCTGCTTTGGTTAAAACCAAACCACAGGCCTTCGCGCGCCAGCACTCGCCGAATAAAAGCGTAATCGGTTTCTTGATACTGCATGCGGTGCTCGTAATGCGGCAGCGTGCGCGCACTTTGCAGCTTAAAGTCTTCGCCGCCAAAGCCATGATGGCGCAATATTTTGGCCACGATGGATAGGGCCGTTTCGTTCTGAAACAACCGACTGGTCTCGATGCGGTCCAACAGCGCCAGGCGCGGCATCAGCGTCAGCCGATAGCGCGACTCTTCCACGTTGCCGGCTATTTTTTCTGCCGCCGTAATCACCCCATGCCAATGCCGTTGCGACGTGTCTTCGTTACCCAGTTGCTGGCGCGACACCACGCCGGTTAAGGCGCCCCACTGAACTTCAGGGCGCATGCTGAACTGGGCGCGCTGGTGAATAAACTGCGCCAGCGGCAGCTGTGGATCGGCGCTGGTCAACTCCACCACCACCTCATAGCATTCGTCTAACCGTTCGGTCACGCTGAATGAGTGCACCGACAGCGCGTTGTATTGGGCCAGCTCGGCCCCTAATTCAAAATAGTAACGTTGTGCCATCCGTTTATGTCCTCTATGGCCGGTGCCCTGATGGCCCCAGCGTGGTTAACCCTGTCTGTGCGCCTGCTGGCGCCAGCTACCCTATTTTTTTGCCAAACACGCGGTAATAGTCGTCGATGGTGTTGATCACCGGCCGCGCCTTGCACAGCTTTTGGCTTTCCTTAAAGCGCGCAAAAGCCGCCTCAACCGCCTCATCCGTCCACGTATACTTACAACCAGAATCCACATACACCTGATTACAAGCCAAAAAATGCACCGTGATCGCACACATCGGCCGACCTTCGCCATATTCCGGCACCGGCACCACGGCGCTGTGCTGTTCATAAGTGGCCTGCTTCAACGCCCGGTCTTGCGGGTTAGACACCATCCCCCCCCCAGGCATTAGCCTAGAGGTCCAGCGTGGATAGGGGTCTAGCTTCCAGCTCACCCTCACGGTGAGGTCGGGCGTCCACTGGCGCGGCAGCATCATGCCGCCGCACTGGCTGCCGCCGCCCCAGCGCATCTTGCCCACCTTGTCTAAGTCAACACCCGACGTATTGGGCCCGCAGCCGCCGTTGACGTTAAAGCTGAGAATACCGGTATGCTCATAATTCAGCCCTTCGATTGGGGTGTAGGTGTGGGTGTCGTTGCCCATAAACGACGACGAACCGGCGCAGCCGCTCAGCGCTAGGCTGGTCACCAGGGTTAAAACCACATTGTTAGCCTGCATCGTCGTCCTTTCTCACCCCACCGGGTTGATCAACCAGCCCTATTTTTTGCCAAACACGCGGTGATAGTCGTCGATGGTGTTGATCACCGGCCGCGCCTTGCACAGCTTTTGGCTTTCCTTAAAGCGGTCAAAAGCCGCCTTAACCGCTTCATCCGTCCACGTATACTTACAACCAGAATCCACATACACCTGATTACAAGCCAAGAAATGCACCGTGATCGCACACATCGGCCGACCTTCGCCATATTCCGGCACCGGCACCACGGCGCTGTGGCGTTCATAATTAGCCTGCTTCAGCGCTCGATCCTTTGGATTAGACACCATCCCCCCTCCTGGCATGAATCTAGAAGTCCACTCTGGGTAAGGATCTAACTCCCAGCTCACCTTCACGGTGAGGTCGGGCGTCCACTGGCGCGGCAGCATCATGCCGCCACACTGGCGGCCGCCGCCCCAGCGCATCTTGCCCACCTTGTCTAAGTCAATGCCCGAGGTATTGGGCCCACAGCCGCCGTTGACGTTAAAGCTTAAAATGTGGGCGTATTGATAATTCAGCCCTTCAATCGGGGTGTAGGTGTGGGTGTTGTTGCCCATAAACGACGACGAACCGGCGCAGCCGCTGAGCGCTAGGCTGGTCACCAGGGTTAAAACCACATTATTAGCCTGCATCGTCGTCCTTTCTCACCCCACCGGGTTGATCAACCAGCCCTATTTTTTGCCAAACACGCGGTGATAGTCGTCGATGGTGTTGATCACCGGCCGAGCCTTGCACAGCTTTTGGCTTTCCTTAAAGCGCGCAAAAGCCGCCTCAACCGCCTCATCCGTCCACGTATACTTACAACCAGAATCCACATACACCTGATTACAAGCCAAAAAATGCACCGTGATCGCACACATCGGCCGACCTTCGCCATATTCCGGCACCGGCACCACGGCGCTGTGCTGTTCATAGGTGGCCTGCTTCAACGCCCGGTCTTGCGGATTCAACACCACCCCCCCCCCAGGCATCTGCCTCGGAGTCCAGCGTGGATAGGGGTCTAGCCTCCAGCTCACCCTCACGGTGAGGTCGGGCGTCCACTGGCGCGGCAGCATCATGCCGCCGCACTGGCTGCCGCCGCCCCAGCGCATCTTACCCACCTTGTCGATGCTGATCGACGAGGTATTGGGCCCGCAGCCGCCGTTGACGTTAAAGCTCAAAATGGCGGCGTGCTGGTAGTTCAGCCCTTCAATTGGGGTGTAGGTGTGGGTGTCGTTGCCCATAAACGACGACGAACCGGCGCAGCCGCTGAGCGCTAGGCTGGTCACCAGGGTTAAGGCAATAAAGCGAGGGTTCATAAAGCGTTCCTTTTTCGGTTAGGGCTGGCTTAGGCCAGCGCCTTCAGCGCCGCACGCAGCCGCTGTATCTGTTCCGGCGGCAGGCGCCGCCATTCTGCCGGCGACTGCCCGTCCTCTAGCTGCTGCAACAGCTTGGCCACGTCGCCGCGGCTGGCCTGCTGTAGCTGCGACCACGGGTCGACATCGGGGCTGGCCGGCAGGTTTAAGGCCGTCAGCGTTTGCTGCAGCAGGTCGGCGTGTATCTCTGCCGTCAGCTGCGTCATGCCCACGTCGTAGTCGGCCGCCACCGCCTCGGGGCTGAG
>JAGOQM010000006.1 GCA_017991555.1 Neisseriaceae bacterium | reverse complement strand
TCCCGAACAGGACAGTGAAACGACTTAGCGCCGATGATAGTGTGGATGCCCATGTGAAAGTAGGTCACCGCCAAACGCCCTATACTTAAGCCCTGTTGCGATTGCAACAGGGCTTATTTTATTTGTAGGTTCAAAAGTGTAGGACATAGAGCATCGTATTTGTATGTCCATCAAGCAGGTTATAGGGCATCGTATTTATAGGTTCAAAAGTGTAAGTTCAAAAGCTCAGGCTGTCTGAGTAGGGCCAACGACATAAGCATAACGATGCACCGCATAGGGCTGTCTTTAAGGCTAAGCAATCCTGCTTTGATGCCACCTTGCCTTGGCCTTGCGCCTTTACCCCGAACACCCAAAACAAAGCCCACCTAACGGTGGGCTTTGTTGCGTCTGGTGGGCGTCGTGTAGGGTTAAGTGTGGCTGGTGGGGTGGTGGGTAGGCTGCGCTTTACCCACGGCCTTGGTGCTGGCCTGCTGGTGGCGCTACCTTAAGTCATCCACAACTTTATCTTATCCCCATAGGGGTGCTTCACCGCATGTGCCTCAAAGCGCCGCCGGACATTCATGAACCCAATAGCCGCCCCGCAGTAGGATGGGTAAAGAGAAGCCTACCCACGGTCTTGATGCTGAGCTACTGGTGGCGCCACCTTAAATCATCCACAATCTTATCTTATCCACAGCCGTTATGATGACAAGGCTATGGCTTTATTGGGCTGACCACATTAATCCATGGTGGACATTTTGATGGATGTGCATACAAGGGCCTAGTCTGAGGAAAGTCATTATCTTACCCACAGGCGACTTCCGTCTCTGAAATCGGTCTGGGGATGAAATAGATTGATTGTCCTTATCCACAGAGAGCGTGGCAGATTGGTATTTGGGGCCTTATTGTGCGCTTACTGATGTGCTAAATAGGGCCATTTATAAACTGCGCGACACTCATTCTATGATTATTGAGCGGTGACGGCTGGCGCGAGAACGGGGTGTTGTCTTTTTGTGACAACATGATTCTTTTTATTGTGTGGATATTTTGGACAGTTGTGTGTCAATTAGGGTGAATTTAACCGATAGGGATAAACGGTGAATGTAGTTCTAATAGGCTAAATAAGGGCTTATTTTACTAAAAGTAATGGGCTGACTTTATTTTTATGGTTGGCCTACATGGTCATGGCTTAAATAGCCCTTAGGCGGTGCGCACTATCGCTCGAAAAGGCGTAGATGATTGGCATAGATAGGCCTGCTTTATTAGGCTGGAAGCCGTTAAAAGGGCTATTTGGGGCTTTTAAGTGGGGATAACTTAGGGTGTTTAGCCTTTATTTAGAGTAATCAGTTTAGAAGAATTACACAAAATTGACTGCGTAACCAACTGTCTATCCTATTGTTAAGGAGATGGCTTAAGGTTTGTTAGGCTTGTGTATAACTCTGTGGATATCATGTTGGTGTTATCTTTATATGATCTTTATGCATTAAAAAATGATTGTAATACGATAATAATAAGATTATCATGGAAGCTTCTTAACGGAGGAGTCAATGATGAAAACGCAGAAACTAGCACAAACGGCCAAAAGAATGGCTTTGTTAACTCTGGCGCTGATGGCGGCCATGTTGCTGCTGAATACGGCTTATTGGTTATGGCCTAACTTAACCTCAATCGATGGTGGCTATGGTTTTGGCTTTGGCCTAACCGATCGCCTGGTGCCCTCGCTTGGCATTGATGTGGCGGCCATGCCGTGGTGGCAAACGCTGGGTGCCATGGTGATTTCGGGCATTCCGCTGTTGGTTTTGGCATTGGGTTTGTATCAGCTATACTTGTTGTTTACTTGCTATGCTCGGGGTGACTACTTTACCGTGGGTGCGGCCTTACATTTAGGGAAGGTAGGCAAAGCCGTGGCACTATGGGTGGCCTTGGCTTTTCTATGTGAGCCAGTACTGAGCCTATGGCTGACCATGACGGCGCCACCAGGGCAGCGGATGGTCAGCTTAAGCTTCCAGCCTTCTGCTTTCGTGGCCTTGTTTATTGCGGCCAGCGTGGTGATGGTGGCCCGAATTTTGGGGGCGGCAAGTGAGGTGGCAGATGAAAACAAACAATTTATTTAAGGTAAACCATGGCGATTGAAATACAACTGGATGTGATGCTGGCCAAGCGTAAGATGAAGTCGAAGGATTTGGCGGCGTTGGTGGGCATTACCGAGCAGAATTTATCTTTGCTCAAGCAAGGCAAGGTGAAGGGTTTACGCTTTTCCACGCTGCAAGCCATCTGCCAGCATCTCAATTGCCAGCCGGGTGATTTATTGGTGTATGTGCCGGATGAGGCTGACAAAATGCCGGTCACTAAATAGTTTGAGCCTTGCTTCTAAACACGTTTCGGCGTGTTTTTTTACGTCGGTAAGGTCCAATCTTGTGGATTTAGGTGGGACAATAAGAAATCGATGAAGGCCCGAGTTTTTTGAGGCAGGTGGGCTTGGTTGGGGAACAGTAGCTGAATGCTTTGTTGTGGCAGTCGATACTCTGGGCACAAATGGATTAACCGGCCTTGGGCCAGATCGTCAGCGACCAGCCAATAAGGGCAAATAGAGACGCCTAAAGAGGCAAGGGTCATGGCGCGGATGGCGCTGGCGGCGTTGGCCACATAGCGCCCACTGGGTGGGGTGAGGACGATGTCTGCTTGGGTATCATGGCTGAGGCGCCAGCTGCTGTGTGCGTGTAAGCTGCTGTGGCTAATCCACGGACAGTGTTGTAAGGCCTGCGGGTGTGGGATGGGGTGCTGGATTAAAAATTCAGGCGTGGCCACCAACACAATGTCGTAACGCCCGAGCGTGCGGCTTTTAACGGCGGAGTTTTTGAGCGTGCCCAAGCGGATGACCAGATCAAGCTGATCGCTGATGAGGTCGTTTAGGGCAGAGTCAAATGCATAGTGGACGTGGAGTTGGGGGTATTGGCGACAAAAGGCCCCAATGAGTGGCAGCACATATTGGCGGCCAAACTCATTGGTGGAGGTGATTCTGAGGGTGCCGCTGATGGCGTGATGATCTTGTTGTACCCGCTCTAAGGCTTGGGCCATTTGTGCCTGAATGGCCTTGAAGTCGTGATAAAACGATTGCCCGGCTTCGGTGAGGGCTAGGTGGCGGGTGCTGCGCACCAGAAGGCTGACCCCCAGTTTTTGCTCTAGGTTTTTGACGTCAATACTGGCCATGGCTCGGCTCATGTTCAGGTACTCGGCAGCCTTGGTGAAGGAACCGGATTCAACCACCTGTAAAAACGTTTGAATTTGTTTTATTTGGCTTTGCATAATCTACCTATTGTTAAATCACATCAAACAATTATTTTAGTCTAAGTGCATCGACCTAGATAGCCCTGCCTCGTAAAATCGCTGCCTGGAGGAGTCACCATGAGCTATCGACATCAGGTCGCGCTGATTTTCTTAATCGGTTTTTTCATTGATTGCATCAATATTTTTATGTCGGCGATTGCTTTGCCGGACATTGCCGCCGATATGGCGGTGTCGCCCGCCTGGGTGACGTGGGTCACCAATGCTTATATTTTGGGCTTAACCGTGATCATGCCGTTGGCGCCATGGCTGGCCGCGCGTTATGGGGCACGGCGCTTATTGACCGCCGCCATGCTGATTTTTTCCGTGGCGGTGGCGCTGTGTGGGCTGAGCCAAAGCTTTTATGGTTTGGTGTGGTGGCGTTTTGTGCAAGGCGTGGGCGGTGGCCTGCTGATTCCGGTTGGGCAGGCGTTGACCTTTAGCCTCTTTCAAGGATCGAAGCGCAGTCAGATTTCAACCGTGGTGATGGCGGTGGCGTTGTTGGCGCCGGCTCTGTCGCCCTCTATTGGCGGCGCCATTGTCGATCATGCTTCTTGGCGTTGGGTGTTTTTCAGCAATGTGCCCTTTTCGCTCTTGGCCGCGGGTTTGGCCTGGCGCTGGTTGCGCCCAGAGGCGGCGTCAACCGTGGCGCGGCCAGATGTGAAAGGCTTGGCCCTTATTGGCCTGGGTTTGGCCCTGTTGCTGTGGGCGTTGTCTTTGTATGGCGATCAGGGTGAAGCGGCTTGGGCCTTAGCGGTTCTGGCCTTGAGCCTGATTTTGCTGTGGGCCTATTGTCGGCATGAGCGGCGTCAGCCTGAACAGGCCATTTTGGCGCTGCGCTTATTGCGCAACCGCCCCTTACGGGCCTCAATATGGGTGTATTACGCCATTCCCGGTATCTTTACCGGGGTGAACGTGTTGGCCATTTTTTATCTGCAACAGCACCTAGGTTTCAGCGCTGAGGCGACGGGCCGCTTTATGTTTGTGTATGCGATTGGGGCCTTGGCTGCCATGCTGATTGGCGGTCGCTGCTATGTGCGCGTTGGCCCTAGGCGCTTATTTAGCTTAGGCATTGTGGTCCACAATGTGGGCATTGCTAGCCTGTTTTGGGTGGCCAGCAAGGCCGACATGGGCTGGCTGCTGTGGGCTTATGCGCTGATGGGCATCGGTGGTGGCCTGTGCGCCAATACCGCTCAAACCACGGCATTGATTGATTTTGAAGAGGCCGATATGGCCAAGGGCAGCGTGATCTGGAACATTAACCGCCAAGTGTCGTTCAGCATCGGGGTGGCGTTGTTGACCATGATCTTAGGGGTGTTGAGCCAACGGCTTGCCCCCGCACAGGCCTATCAATACACTTTTCTCATTGCCGCCATGTTGGGCTCATTGTCCCTGTTGGCGGTGGCTAAATTAACGCAAGCAAGGATGATGGTATGCACACTCAAGTAACCCCTGAAGCCACGGCCCACCACAGCGTGGTGGCCTTACACGATTTAATTGCGGCGGTGTTTACCGGCCAAGATGGGCCGGTGGCCTATGCCCAATTAATGCATCATTTTGACGCTGATTTTCACATGGTGACCATTTCTGGCGCCAAGGTTGGCCTAGCTGCGGTACAGCAGCTATTTAAGCAAGGGATGGGCCAACGCCCAGGACTCTCGATCAACATCAGTGATGTGAAGACCCTCTGCGTTGCAGGTCAGCAGGTGTGGGTGCAATATCAAGAGACCCATACGTTGGCCGATGTGGTGACCCGGCGTTTGGCCGTGGCCTACATTCAAGTGGTGTCTGCGTCAGAATGGCGCTGGCTGTATTTGCACGAAACCCCGGTATTGGCTTAAGCAGCGTGGTTGATTTTTCTACCCTTGTGTGGCCATGTGCGGGCACATAGGGGTTTTTTACGGCCTCGATAGTAGGGCGTGCGTGGCGGTGGTCAGCTGGCAAAGATTGGCGTACAGTAAACGAGTGAATGAATTCAATGAGTGGCGGGAAAGATGCATGGGTCTGACGCGCGTTAGCTTATATCAATTCTTTTTTGGAAGGACACCGTATTCATGAGTAACCGTATTGAACGAGATTCTATGGGCCCGATCGACGTGCCTGCTGCCCAATTATGGGGCGCTCAAACCCAGCGTTCGCTGGAACATTTCCGTATTTCAACTGAAAAAATGCCGACGGCGCTGATTCATGCCTTGGCCTTAACCAAGCAGGCTGCGGCGGCGGTGAACCGTGATTTAGGGCTGCTGCCCGAAGAACGCGCTGGCGCCATCATTGCCGCTGCGGATGAGGTCTTGGCGGGTCAACACGCCACGGAGTTTCCATTGGCCATTTGGCAAACCGGCTCAGGCACCCAAAGCAATATGAACATGAACGAAGTGTTGGCCAATCGTGGTTCGGAGCTGTTGGGCGGCGAGCGCGGCATGGCGCGCTTGATTCACCCCAATGACGATGTGAACAAGAGTCAAAGTTCGAACGATGTGTTCCCGACCGCCATGCACGTGGCCGCGGTTTTGGCCGTTCGCGAGCAGCTGCTGCCAGAATTGCATTCACTACAGGCCGTCTTGGCGGACAAGTCCACCGCATTCCAAGACGTGGTGAAGATTGGCCGCACCCACTTACAAGACGCCACGCCGTTGACTCTAGGACAGGAAATTTCGGGCTGGGTGGCGATGTTGGGCAACAGTATTCGCCACATTGAATACGGTTTGCCGCACCTATCTGAATTGGCCTTGGGCGGCACGGCCGTGGGCACCGGTTTGAACACTCATCCAGAATACGCGGTGCGGGTGGCGAAACGACTGGCCGAATTAACCGGCGTGCCGTTTGTGACTGCCCCGAATAAGTTTGAGGCTTTGGCCACCTGCGATGCTTTGGTGCACAGCCACGGGGCGTTAAAAGGCTTGGCCGCGTCCTTGATGAAGATTGCCAACGATGTACGCTGGTTGGCTTCGGGCCCGCGCTCTGGCATTGGTGAACTGTCGATTCCTGAAAACGAACCGGGTAGCTCCATCATGCCGGGTAAGGTGAATCCTACTCAGTGTGAAGCCTTAACCATGCTGTGCGCCCAGGTTTTGGGTAACGATGTGGCCATTAATATTGGCGGCGCTTCGGGCAACTTTGAGCTGAATGTGTTCCGCCCGATGATCATCGACAACTTCTTGCAGTCGGTGCGCTTATTGGCCGATGGCATGCGCAGCTTTAATGAGCATTGTGCCGTGGGCATTGAGCCTAATCGCGAGCGCATCAACCAACTGTTGAACGATTCATTGATGCTGGTGACGGCGCTGAACACCCATATTGGCTACGACAAGGCGGCTGAAATTGCCAAAAAGGCGCATAAGGAAGGCACCACTTTGAAGGCTTCGGCCTTGGCCTTGGGTTATTTGACCGAAGCTGAGTTTGACGCTTGGGTGCGACCGGAAGACATGGTCGGCAGCATGAAGTAAGCCATTTAAGCAAAATAAAACCCACCGCAAGCGGTGGGTTTTTTGCTGTGGGTGGCTTATTTGGCCAAGCCTTGCATGAAGGCGGTGAGGTTGTCGGCTAGCTTTTCCACCAGATAGCCACCTTCGACCAAAACCATGGTGGGCTTATTGAGGGCGGCGATTTTTTGCGCCAGCAGGCGGAAGCCTTCGGTGCTGACGGCGCTCTTAGACTGTGGGTCGTCCACATAGACGTCGAAGCCAAGGATGTGCACCACCACGTCGGGGTTAAAGGTGTTGACGGCGTCTATGGCCTGGTCAATGTGTGTGAAAAAACCGGCTTCGTCGATGCCGTGTGGCATGGGGAAGTTGAGGTTGTAACCTTCACCAGCGCCACGGCCACGTTCGTTTTCAAAGCCCGCTACGGCGGGGTAAAAGTTGATCGGGCTGCCGTGTACCGAGGTGTAGAGTACGTCGCTACGGTCGTAGAAAATTTCTTGCACGCCTTGGCCATGGTGCATGTCGGTGTCGATGATGGCCACTTTTTGGTGGCTGGCGCGCATGAATTGGGCGGCAATGGCGGCGTTGTTCAAATAGCAAAAGCCGCCAGCGCCATCTTTACGGGCATGGTGGCCAGCGGGACGGGTCAGTGCCACCGCCATTTGTTCGCCGTCTAGTAGCGATTGGGCTGCACCAAGAGCCGTTTGGGCGGCCCAGTAGGCCGAGGTCCAGGTGTGTTTGCCGATGGGGGCGCTGCCGTCGGCAAGGTAGCGCCCAGCTTTGGCTAAAATGCCAATTAAGGGATTGTTTTCACGGACGAAAATATTCGATTGTACTTCTTCGCCCCAGTCCTCAGGCAGTTCATGCCATTCTTGATAGGCGGTTTTTAAAAAATGCACAAAGCCCAGATCGTGAATGGCGGTGATGGGGTCGATGCCAAAATCTTGCGGTTCGGTCAGCGGGATGTTGAGCTGCTGGATGGCTTTTAAGAATTCGCTCATACGTTCCGGTTTTTCTTGAGGCGTGCGCATCTTACCGCGCGAAAAATAGCTTAATGGCTGGTGTTTCATTTGTTCAGGGTGATAAAAAACGTGCATGGTCGGTCCTTAATCAACGGATTCATATAGAGGGTAGCGGCGTGGATGCAAAATGGTGATCGACACGAGGCTAATGAGGGCTAAAAGGGTAAAGAACAGCGCCAGCGGCAGCCAGTTGCCCGCAAACTGTTGGGCCAGGGCGGTGGCGATTAGCGGGGTGAGGCCACCGGCAATGGCGGCACAAAACTGGTAGGCCATGGAAATGCCGGTGTAGCGAAGATGAACGGGAAACAGGCTGCTGGTGTAGCCGGCGATCAAGGAAAAGAAGCTCGACATACACAGCATGGGCAAGGCCAAACCCAGTACCAACCACGGCAGTTCACCGGTGTGAACCAAGACAAACATGGGGTAAGGGGTGAACGCACACAGGGCCGAAATCAGAATGAGAAAGCCGCGGGTGCCGCGTTTTTCACCCCACCAGGCCGAAAAGGGGGTGTTGATGAGGTGGAAAAAGGCCACGATGAGGAGGGCATTAAGCACCATGCTTTTGTCGATGCCGGCGTATTGGGTGGCGTAGGCCACCATAAAGGTGCTGACAAAATAAAAGCCGGCCACGCTGATGACGTTGGCGCCCATGGCCAATAAAATCAGCTTCTTGGAATGGGCCAAAACCGCCATGATGGGGGCTTGGGTGGGCGTTGTTGCAGCATCATTCTTGGCTTTTTGGGCCAGAAACTCTGGCGATTCATGCACGCCGTTGCGGACCCAAAAGCCGACGACCAACAGCACAAAACTGGCTAAGAACGGCAGGCGCCAGCCATAGCTATTAAACACATCTTCGGGCATGCTGGAAATGAGCTTAAAGGCAAACGTGGCCAAGATCAGGCCGGCTGGGCTGCCCAGTTGGGCAAACGAGGCAAAAAAGTTACGTCGACCCTTGGGGGCATGTTCGCCTGCAATCAAGACGGCTCCGCCCCATTCGCCACCAATGGCCAAGCCTTGGATCAGGCGCAAAACCACCAACAAAATGGGGGCCCAAATGCCAGCTTGGGCATAGGTGGGCAAGAGGCCGATGCCCACGGTGGCGCCGCCCATCATGAATAGGGTGATCACCAGCGATTTTTTACGCCCAATTTTGTCGCCGATGTGGCCAAAGACCACACCGCCAAGCGGTCGAATAAAGAGGCCAATGGCAAAGGTGGCAAAGGCAGCCATGGTGCCGATGAAGGTGTTGTCGGTGGCGAAAAACAAGTGGCCAAAAATCAGCGCGGAGGCCAAGGCATAAATGTAAAAATCGTACCATTCAATCATGGTGCCGACGAAGGCGGCCGTGGCCGCCCGCACCGGTTGCTTTTGGGGCTGTGTAGACAAGGGATGCTCCTTCTCGGGTTTCTCTGTTGTGACAAAGGCATTTTTTTATGAGGCTATTTTTAGGATTACCATTCTGTTTTAACGTAAACGCTGGGCCTACTCAATGGTTTTATTTTAATATGCCGTATTATAAAAATTAATATAACAAAGGATGAACCTGTGGATAAAAGATTTGCTGACCGTTTGAATTGGACGCTGCTGCATACGTTTATGGTGATTGTGCAAGAAGGCAGTATTAGTAAAGCGGCGGTGCGCCTGCACTTAACCCAGTCGGCGGTGAGCCAAAGCCTGAAGCGAATGGAGGCGCAGCTTGGTCATAAGCTGTTGGAGCGTACGCGGCAGAAGTTTTTACTCACACCGCTGGGCGAAGCGTGTTTTCAAGCCGCACGCCTGATGTATGGGGAAGTGGCCAACCTCGAAGCCCAAATGGCCAGCGTCGATACGGCCTTGGCCCTGGCTGGCCACCTCAAGCTGCTGGTGGTCAGCCGCATTGAAAGTCAGGCTTACGATGCATTTTTAAGCGGTTTTAAACAACGTTATCCACAGGTGAGCATTGAAATCGAAGTGCTGAAAAGCGTGGACATTTTGCGCCACCTGACGCAAAAAACCTCGGCCTTAGGCATTGGGCTGTGCCGGGTTCGGCCCGAAAAGCTGGCGCAGCGCCTACTGTTTAACCAAAGCTATGGCCTTTATTGTGGTCATAATCACCCCTTGTTTAACCAGCCTAACATCACCCATGAGGTCTTGCGGCGCCAAGATTTTGTGGCGTTTCAAAGCGCGCAAATTGGGGACGTGCTGTCGCCTTTAACGGTGTTTCGAGACACGCACGGTTATACCGGTAAGGTGATGGCGGTGACCAATAGCCTCGACGAGGTGGTGCGCTTATTGGGGGCTGGGTTTGGCATTGGCTGCTTGCCCGATCACGTGGCTAAGTTGGCTCATGTGGCGCCGCTATTGCGCCCTTTATTGCCACAGGAGCCTGTGGCCACGATTCCGGTGTATTTATTGTGGCATGAAGAGCGGATGCTGAGCCAGGTCGAGCAGCGGTTCATTGAAGAGCTGTTGCAGGTCTCTTTTGCGGTGGATCATCTTTACAAGACTTGATTAAAAGAGGTTATCCAATTGATTAAAATGAGTTATATTAAATGCGTCAGCAGATTGATTTGACATTACCATCTTTGATAGTTAGTAGCTATTGTAAAAATAGTTTCAATAAGTTTTTTATTGGGCTAGTATGAAGATAGTGTGTTTGCATGAACCCATAATACTGATAAGGAGCACGACATGAACCAAAAAAAATCATCCGTTACCTTAACCCATGGCTCTGGCGCCCCCGTTGTTGATAATGACAACAGCCTCACCGCCGGTCCCAAAGGCCCGATTCTGTTACAGGATGCGTGGCTGTTAGAGAAGCTGGCTCACTTTGACCGTGAGCGGATTCCTGAGCGTGTCGTGCACGCCAAAGGTTCGGGTGCTTATGGTGTGTTTGAAGTGACTCACGACATCAGCCAGTACACTAAGGCCAGCATGTTTGCCAAAGTGGGTAAAAAAACCGACATGTTCATTCGGATGTCGACGGTGGCCGGTGAGCGCGGTGCGGCCGATGCCGAGCGTGACGTGCGTGGCTTTGCGATGAAGTTTTACACCGATGAAGGCAATTGGGACCTAGTGGGCAACAACACGCCGGTGTTCTTTATTCGCGACCCGCTTAAATTTCCTGATTTTATCCACACCCAAAAGCGTGACCCCAAAACCAACCTGCGCGACAACACCGCCGCTTGGGATTTCTGGTCACGCACGCCAGAAAGCTATCATCAGGTGTTAATCCTGATGTCAGACCGCGGTTTGCCCACCGGCTTTCGTAACGTAGACGGCTTTGGTAGCCACACCTACAGCTTTATCAACGCCAACAATGAGCGTTTTTGGGTGAAGTTCCACTTTAAAAACCAGCAGGGCCATAAGCACTTTACCGACGCCGAAGCCGCCGACAAAGTGGGCCAAACGCGTGAATCAGCGCAAGAAGACTTATTCAACGCGATTGAAAAAGGCGAGCATCCCGTTTGGAAGCTGTTTGTGCAGATCATGCCTGAGGCCGAAGCCAACACCTACCACATTCATCCATTTGACCTGACTAAAGTATGGCCACACGGCGATTACCCCTTGATCCCGGTGGGGCAGTTTACCCTAAACCGTAACCCTGAGAACTACTTTGCCGAGGTAGAACAGGCCGCGTTTACCCCTGCCAACATTGTACCCGGCATTGGCTATTCGCCAGACCGCATGTTGCAAGGCCGTATTTTCTCTTATGGTGACACCCAGCGTTATCGCTTAGGCATTAACCACACGCAAATTCCAGTTAACGCCCCGCAGTGCCCTTACCACAACACCCATAAAGACGGCGCCATGCGCGTGGACGGCAACGGGGGCGGCAACGTGAACTATGCGCCAAACCGCTTTAATGACTATGTGGCCACCGGTGATCAAGAGCCACCTTTGGCTTTAGAAAAAGTGGCCTTACATTTTGATTTTAGAGACTACGATACCGACTACTTTAGTCAGCCTGCCGCATTGTACAACCTGTTTGATGCCGGCCAGAAAGACCGTACGGCTCAGAACATTGCCCGTCATATGATGGGCGTGAGCGACCCGCAGGTTGTGGATAACGCCATTGAATTGTGGCGAAAAGTGGCGCCGCAGCTGGGCGACGACGTGCGCAAGTATTTAACCCAATTCAAGGGTTAGACACGGTTTTTTAAGTTTATTTTGAATAAAAGCCCAGCGTTTGCTGGGCTTTTTTATGGGTGTGTGTAACTCTGTGGATAAGTCTGTGGGTTAGCTGTGAGGGAAAAGGGCTTTAAAGACCGCAATGGCCGCGTGGTAGTCCTCTGCCTCGGTCACGCCACGGACCACCGCCACGCTGCTCACGCCTGTGGACAAAACGCCGGGGGTGCGGGCTAAATCAATGCCGCCAATGGCCACGGTGGGCGTGTCGCCGGCCTGTTCAACATAAGCACGTAAACGCTCAAGGCCGCGGGGGCTGGCGCTCATTTTCTTGGTGGTGGTTTCGTAAATTGGGCCACAGGCGACGTAGCTGGGGTGAACGCTGAGGGCACGATCCATCTCTTCGGTCGAATGGGTGCTGAGGCCGAGGCGTAGGCCGGCCGAGGCGATGGCGGCTAGGTCGGCCACGTCCATGTCTTCTTGACCCAAATGCACGCCGTAGGCGCCACATTCAATGGCCAACTGCCAGTAGTCGTTGACAAAGAATTGGCTGTTGCTGTTGCGGGTGAGGTCGACGCAGGCCTTAATGGCGGCGCGCAGTTCATCGCCCTGTAAGTCTTTATTACGCAGCTGCACGGTGTCGGCGCCGGCTTCAACGCAGCGGGCCACCCACTCAACGGTGGGGACCACGGCGTAAAAGCCCAGTGGCGCAATGCAAGGGGGAAAGTTAAACGGGTTCATCATATAGATTCCTTGTGTGGGTACTGACAACTGGGCTCGTGCCCGTAGGGGGCGGGCAGTATGACGTTAGGACCCAGTTCAGAGGCATCGGCCAAGGGTGAGGGCCGATTCCTAGACGCTGCGCGAGGCAGCGTGATTAGAAAAGATGGGTTACTGAGTGTGCCAAAAAGGCATGCCCACGGTGGGCGTACTGGCTTGAGCGGCTTGGCGCTCTGCCATAGGGCTGGCGAGATAGGCCGCTCGTCCGGCGTTGATGGCCTGAGCAAAGGCTTGTGCCATTATAACGGGATCGCCGGCTTTGGAAACAGCGGTGTTTAATAGCACGGCATCAAAGCCCCACTCCATCACCTGGCAGGCGTGTGAGGGCAGGCCGATGCCCGCATCAATGATGAGGGGCGTGCTGGGCAGCCGTTGGCGCAGCAGCTGCAAGCCGTAAGGGTTAACAGGACCTTTACCGGTGCCAATAGGCGCCGCCCACGGCATTAAAACCTGACAGCCAACGTCGAGTAAGCGACGGCAAGCGACGAGGTCTTCGGTACAGTAAGGTAACACATAAAAGCCATCTTTGATGAGTTGTTCTGCAGCAAGGGCCAATTTTTGCATGTCGGGCTGGAGGGTGTCGTCGTCGCCTAGAAGCTCTAATTTAATCCAGTTGGTGTTGAAAACTTCTCGTGCCATATGGGCGGTGGTGATGGCTTCGGTGACGTCAAAGCAGCCAGCAGTATTGGGCAAAATGGGCGCCGCCATGTCTTGTAACAGCGACCAAAAGGCTTGCCCATTTTCGGCACCGGCCACCCCTTGGCGCCGCAGGGCGGTGGTGATCATGGCTGGCTGGGTGAGGGTCACGGCCTCTTTCAGGACGGTGGGGGACGGATAGCTGGCGGTGCCCAGCAGGAGGCGGCTGTGAAAGGGGTGGCCGTACAGGGTTAAGGTGTCGATCATGATGGGTTCCTTAGCCGCCGACGACGGGTTGTACCACGTCGACATGGTCATCGGCTTGGAGCACGGTGTCGGCATAGCGGCCTTTGGGCACGAAGGTTTTGTTAATGGCCACGGCAAAGGGCGGTTGGGCGTTGATGTCGGCCAATAGGTCTGCCAGCGTGTGCGTTTCGGGCACGGTTTGGGCCTGATGGTTAAGGTAAATGTTCATGATCGTGATCCATCCAAGTAAATAAGTGGGGGCGCGGTTGGGTGGCGGCCCAATCGGGCGTTAAGCGCTGGTGTAGGCGGGCCAGGATTAAGTCCGCGGCGGCGTCGACCACCACCGGGGCAATCAAAAAGCCATGGCGGTAAAGGCCGTTGACGTCGATGATGTTGCTGTCTGCGTGATGGCGAATTTCAGGCAGGTTGTGCGACAGCGTCGGGCGGCAGTGGCTGCGCATCTCTAAAATACGGGCTTCGGCAAAGGCGGGGTGGAGGGTGTGCACCGCCGACAGTAACTCTAAGGCTGAACGCACCGAGACGTTTGATAGGTCTTCGCTTTCCAGTTCGGTGGCGCCAATGACGAAGAGGCCATTTTGTTTGGGCGCACAGTAGATTGGGTAGCGGGGGTGTAAAAGCCGCACCGGCCGATTGAGGGTGACTTCTGGCGCCGACACGCGGATGACCTCACCACGGATGCCGCGCAGGGTTGAAGCCTGTGCCTGATGTGCATGGGCCGTGTTCCAGCGTTTCTTGGCCCCAAAGCCCCGACAGTCAATGATGAGGCGGGCATGGCCCTGTAGCGCCTCGGGGGTGATTGGGCAAGACCAATGCAGGCGAACATTCCCCCGCTGTTGCAGGTCGGCCAGTAAAGCACTTAAAACCTGACGATTGTCCAACTGGCCTTCGCCTTTGAGGAATAAGGCCTCTTTAAAACGCGGGGCCAGTGCCGGTTCTAAGGCGGCCAACTGGGCGTGGTCTTGGCCAATGACTTGGCTGGTGAGCGCTTCTGGGCTGAGGTAACGCTGGAGGCGACGATAAAATAGGCTGGCTTCGGCGGTGTCCTGCGGGTGCCACACCAGAAGGCTGCCGGCCTGCTGCATGAACACTGGCTGCGCCAGCTGTTGAATGATGTGCTGCCATAAGGGCAGGCTGGCCAAGCCCATGTCGATGACTTGGGGTTCGGCTGCCGTGGCTTCGGCCAAGGGCGTGAGCATGGCGGCGGCCACGTAGGCGGCTGCGCCCTCGCCCACAGCGGTGCCAGCCTCATACAGGCTGACGCTGAGCTGGGTTTGGGCGAGCCGCCAAGCCAATAAGCGGCCCACCAAGCCGCCACCGATGATGGCGACATCGGTGTGGTGGGGGGCCGCTGCATTTAAGGCAGAAATATTCATGGTTTAGCGATAAATTTCAGCACCTGATTTCACAAACTCAATCGATTTTTCGATCATGCCTTTGTTCGCGGCCTCGAGGCCATCGGCGTAGTCTCGAACCTCTTGGCTGATCTTCATCGAACAGAACTTAGGGCCGCACATGGAGCAGAAATGGGCGATCTTGGCACCTTCGGCGGGCAAGGTTTCGTCGTGGTATTCACGCGCGCGTTCTGGGTCGAGGCCTAGGTTAAACTGGTCGATCCAGCGGAATTCAAAGCGGGCTTTGGACAGGGCGTTGTCGCGCATTTGGGCGCCAGGCCAGCCTTTGGCCAGGTCGGCGGCGTGGGCCGCAACCTTGTAGGTGATGATGCCGGTGCGCACGTCTTCTTTGTCGGGCAAGCCTAAGTGTTCTTTCGGGGTCACATAACACAGCATGGCGGTACCGTACCAACCAATATTGGCCGCGCCAATGCCGCTGGTGATGTGGTCGTAGCCTGGGGCAATGTCGGTCACCAAGGGGCCTAAGGTGTAGAACGGGGCTTCAAAGCAGTGCTTTAATTCTTCGTCCATATTGGCCTGAATGCGCTGTAGCGGTACGTGGCCAGGGCCTTCAATCATCACCTGAACGTCGTGTTCCCATGCCTTAGCGGTCAGTTCGCCAAGGGTGTGTAGTTCACCAAACTGAGCTTCGTCGTTAGAGTCGGCCAAGCAGCCTGGGCGCAAGCCGTCACCGAGAGAGAAGGACACGTCATAGGCCTTCATGATCTCGCAGATTTCATCAAAGTGGGTGTATAAAAAGTTTTCTTTGTGGTGGGCCAAACACCATTTGGCCATGATCGAGCCGCCACGAGACACAATGCCGGTGATGCGTTTGGCCGTCATGGGCACATAGCGCAGCAACACGCCCGCATGCAGGGTGAAGTAATCCACACCCTGTTCGGCCTGTTCGACCAAGGTGTCGCGGAACATTTCCCAGGTTAAGTCTTCGGCAACGCCGCCGGTTTTGTCCAGCGCTTGGTAAATGGGTACGGTGCCGATGGGTACCGGTGAGTTACGGATGATCCATTCACGGGTTTCGTGAATGTGTTTGCCGGTAGACAAGTCCATGATGGTGTCGGCGCCCCAGCGTAAAGACCAGACCATTTTTTCGACTTCTTCTGTGAGCGATGAGGTGACGGCGGAGTTGCCTAGGTTGCCGTTAATTTTGACCCGGAAGTTACGGCCAATAATCATCGGCTCTAGTTCGGGGTGGTTGATGTTGGCGGGGATGATGGCGCGGCCAGAGGCCACTTCTTGGCGCACGAACTCGGGGGTGATGTCTTCTGGGCGCAGCGGAATGTTGGCGCCAAAGCTAAAGCCTGGATGCTGTTTGGCAATGTCTTGGTATTCTGGTTTGGCAAACAGCTCTTGCAGGTTCATGGATTCGCGTAGGGCGATGTATTCCATTTCGGGGGTGATGATGCCCTGGCGCGCATAGTGCATTTGGGTCACGTTTTTACCCGCGATCGCGCGGCGTGGTTGGGTGATGTGGTTGAAACGTAGGTCGGCGGTGGCTGGGTCGTGGGCACGGGCGAGGCCATACTCAGAAGACAGGCCGGCAAGGCGTTCGGTGTCGCCGCGTTCGGCAATCCACGTTTCGCGCAGTGGGTTAATGCCTTTTTTTAGGTCGCAAGGTGAATTAGGGTCGCTGTAAGGGCCTGAGGTGTCGTAGACGCGAATGGGCGGGTTGGCCATCGTGCCTTTGTCGGTTTGGGTGTCGGTTTGGGCAATTTCGCGTACCGGCACCTGAATGTCAGGACGGCTGCCGGGCAAATAAATGCGGGTCGAGGCCGGATAGGCAAACTGAGTATTGATGTCTTGGCTAAGGGCGTCGAACGACTGTGACGGCTTGTGGGTTTGGCTCATGCTTCTGCTCCAGTGCGGTATGGTTTTTATAGGGACCAAAACAGGAGCATTAAAGCGCATACGCAGCAGAACGTTGGGCTTAGGCCACTACGTTTACGCATATATGAAGACATGGCCGAGCGGCCACGTGCTTTAGGTTCTGAAATCTTCTCACGCCAGTATTATCTGGATCGAGTTAAAAGGGACTCTCTCAGCGCCACATTGTTGACACAATGCTTTGCACCCCTGTTTCGTCTTTATTTATTTAAGCACGCTTGTGTAGAAGAAACAAGGTGTTAGCCCGAGCAGCGGCTGTTTTTGATCTAAGGCGTTGATCAGTATGGTTATTTATTATTTTAAGGCGCCCGCATTGGCTTTGAGGGCCATGCCGTTGGCACGGCGGCAGGACCGGTGTGGCTCTGCGGACAGAATCCAGCCGCCCCGCAGAAATAGGCAAACGTAAAGATGGGTTTAGCGTATAATCTAGGGTTTCCTTTTTCAAAATGTGTGGTTATGTCTATTCCTGCTATTTCCATAAAAAATGCACGCAAAACGTATGCGAATGGCTTCACAGCTTTGCAAGAGGTGAGTTTTGATGTGCAACAGGGTGAATTTTTTGCCCTTCTCGGGCCGAACGGCGCCGGGAAAACCACCTTGATCTCGGCCATGGCCGGGCTGGGTCGCCTCACTTCGGGCAGCATTGAAGTGATGGGCCATGACGTGGTCAAAGACGCGTATAAGGCGCGCATGAATCTGGGCGTGGTGCCGCAAGAGCTGGTGTTTGACCCCTTCTTTACGGTGCGTGAAGCGCTTAAGTTTCAGTCGGGTTATTTTGGCATCAAAAAAAACGACGACTGGATTGATGAAATTTTGTTTAAGCTTGGGCTGGCAGATAAGGCCAATACCAATACCCGCATGCTGTCTGGCGGCATGAAGCGTCGCGTGATGGTGGCGCAGGCTTTGGTGCACAAGCCGCCGGTGATTGTGCTGGACGAGCCGACCGCGGGTGTGGACGTAGAGTTACGTCAAAACCTATGGCAGTTTGTGAGTGAGCTCAACGAAGCCGGCCACAGCATTGTCTTGACCACCCACTATCTGGAAGAAGCCGAAGCCTTGTGTAGCCGCATCGCCATGATGAAGCGCGGCCAGCTGGTGGCGCTTGACGACAAAGAGCATTTATTGCGCGGTGACGTCGGCGCAGCCAAACGCATTTGGCTTAAAATTGATCAGGCAAAGCTGCCGCCAGAAGTCGAAGCGCTGTGCGTGGCCGAAGATCAAGACGGCTTTATTTTAGAGTTGCCAACCTGGGCCGGTCTTGAAGAAGTGTTAGCGGCGTTGCGTCAGGCCAACATTAACGTGGTCGACATGGACAATTATGAAACCGATTTGGAAGACGTGTTCTTACGGTTGGTAGAAGAGCCTAAGAAGGAAGCACAATGATTATGACGGGTTTTTATACCTTATTCAAAAAAGAAATTTTACGCTTTTGGAAAGTGGGTTTTCAAACCCTGTCGGCACCGGTGCTGAGCGCCTTGCTGTACCAGTTGATTTTTTCACACGTGATGCGCAACCAGCCAGAGGTTTGGCCGGGCGTGACCTATGCGGCTTTTTTGATTCCGGGCTTGGCGATGATGTCGATGACGCAAAATGCCTTTGCCAACGCTTCCAGTAGTTTGATACAGTCGCGCATTACCGGCAATCTGGTGTTTATTTTATTGCCGCCTATTTCATCGACTGCGTTTTTTGCCGCCTACGTCGGCGCCGCCATTGTGCGGGGTTTGGTGGTGGGTTTGGGCGTGCTGGTGGTGACCGCTTGGTTTGGTTTAACCTGGCCAGTGGCGCCGTTATGGGCGCTGGTGTTTGCCTTTTTGGGCTGTGCAGTTTTAGCTTCGTTCGGCCTTTTGGCCGGGATTGTGGCCGAGAAGTTTGACCAGTTGGCCATGTTCCAAAACTTTTTGATTATGCCTTTGACCTTCCTGTCAGGGGTGTTTTATTCGATTCAATCGCTGCCACCATTTTGGCGCAGCGTGAGCCATTTCAATCCGGTGTTCTACATGATTGATGGCTTTAGGTACGGCTTTTTTGGGTATAGCGATGTGTCACCGTGGCTGTCTTTGGCGGTTGCCGGGTCATTCTGGCTGGTGCTCAGCATTGCGATTACACTCATGTTAAAATCAGGTTATAAGTTAAGGAGTTAGTATGTTAACCCCCAATGAAGTAAAAGAAATGATTGCCAATGTTGTGGCGTGTGAACACATTGAGGTGGAGGGTGATGGCCATCACTTTTTTGCCCACATTGTGAGCACCAAGTTTGAAGGTCTAGGTCGCCTGGCCCGCCATCGTTTAGTTAAGGATGGCCTAGCAGACAAGATTGCCAGCAATGAGCTACACGCGTTATCAATTGCCAGTGCCTGCACCCCAAGTGAATGGGCACAAAAGTAAGCTGGAACAACTTGTCTGAACCAAAAGTGGGTAATGGGTTCATAAAGAAGATCATGCTTGTGTTTTTCTTATAAGGATTTTAAGTGGATAAATTAAAAATTGTGGGTAATGGCCCATTGAACGGTGAAATCACCATCTCCGGCGCCAAAAATGCCGCTTTGCCGATCTTGTGTGCCTCGTTACTGACGAAAGACACGCTTAAGCTGACCAATGTACCGATGTTGCGCGACGTCATCACCACCCAAAAATTGCTGCAAGGCATGGGGGCCAAAGTGTTGACCGACAATGTGGAAACCTTTGAGTTGACCTGTGGCAGCGTGAACAATCTGGTGGCGCCTTACGACCTGGTGAAAACCATGCGCGCCTCTATTTTGGTGTTGGGCCCAACCTTGGCCCATTTTGGTGAAGTACAAGTGAGCTTACCTGGCGGCTGCGCCATCGGTTCACGCCCGGTTGATCAGCACATCAAAGGGCTGATCGCGATGGGTGCTGAAGTCAAAATTGAGCACGGCTACGTGCACGCCAAGGCCAAACGCCTTAAAGGTGCCCGCATCGTGATGGACGTGGTGACCGTGACCGGTACCGAAAACCTATTGATGGCCGCCACCTTGGCCGAAGGCACCACCGTGTTGGAAAACTCAGCGATGGAGCCAGAAGTGTCTGATTTGGCCGAATGCTTGAACAAGATGGGTGCCAAAATCACCGGCATCGGCACGCCCACCCTGACCATTGAAGGCGTTGAGTCTTTGCATGGCGCAGAACACAACGTGATTGCCGACCGCATTGAAGCCGGCACCTTCCTGTGTGCGGTGGCCATGACCGGCGGTAAAGTGGTGTTGCGTAAAGCCGCCCCCAAAACCATGGAAGTGGTGTTGGACAAGCTGGTGGAAGCCGGTGCCATCATTGAAACCGGAGACGACTGGATCAGCATCGACATGCAGCAGCGTCCTAAGGCAGTGAACCTACGCACCTTGCCTTATCCTGCCTTCCCCACCGACATGCAGGCTCAGTTTGTGGCCATGAACGCCATTGCCGAAGGTTCTGGCGTGGTGACCGAAACCATTTTTGAAAACCGCTTCATGCACGTGCCGGAGCTAAACCGCATGGGCGCCAACATCAGCACCGAAGGCAATACCGCGGTGATGCACGGCGTGTCAGGCCTGTCTGGCGCCACCGTAATGGCCACCGATTTACGCGCTTCAGCGTGCTTGGTGAACGCCGGCCTAGTGGCCGAAGGCGAAACCATTGTGGAACGGATTTATCACTTGGATCGTGGCTACGAGCACATCGAAACCAAGTTGGGTGGCGTGGGCGCGAAGATTGAGCGCATTAGCTAAACCGTCATGAATACACGAAGCCGCGACCGAGGTCGCGGCTTTTTTGTGGTTTCTCGCCCAACTGGCGGCGGTTTATTTAGGGATTTTGGTTTATTTATACGTCATTATTTGGCGCATTGTGCTAGCCTAATCAAACCTATACCGATTGCGAGGAAGATGCATGAATGGCGCACGTACCCAGCAAGGTTTTACACTGATTGAACTGATGATTGTGGTGGCCATTATTGCGGTGCTCACCGCGGCAGGCTTGCCCACTTACCGCAATTACATTACCAAGGCACAGGTGACCCGCGCCTACGCCGAACTGAGTGGGGTGCGTACCTGGGTGGATGTGCGCCTCTTTGAGGGTGGGGCATTAAGCCTGGCCGAACTGGCGGACTTTAATGAAGATGAAGGCGCCTTGCTGACCCTGAGCCTAGCAGGCGGCGGCAGCAGCCCCTTTGCCGATGGCAGCGGCCAGCTTATTGGCACGTTTCGGGCCGAAGCCAATGCCGCCTTAGCCGGCGCGCAGCTGCGGTTTGAGCGCACTGATCGAGGCTATTGGCGCTGCGTGGCCGATGGCCAAGGGGCGTCAAACCGCAGCTTGCTGAATGCCAACACGGTGCCTCAAGACTGCGTCCTCGAGGAGTGAGGCGTGTCCTTCTTGCCACACTGGGGCGGGCTAGAAACGCCGTCTGGCGGCAGGGATAAAAATAAACCACGCCAAACGGGGCAGAGTTGGGGGGAAAAGACTATAATGGGTGATTAACATTCGGTTTTTTAAAAGATTCATCGTTCATGCTGACCCAACTCGAAAAAAATGCCATTTCTGATCACTACAAGGCCATTTCCCAGAACTTGCCTGGTTTTTGCCCGCGTGCTGCCCAGCGGCAGATGATTGCCGCCGTGGCCAAAACCTTTTCGCGCAGCCTTAAAAAAGGCGACGATGAAGAGGTGACGCGCAAAGGCGAGAGCATTGTGGTGATTGAAGGGCCAACCGGGGTGGGTAAAAGCCTGGCCTACTTATTGGCCGGCGGCATCATGGCGCAAACGCGCGAGAAAAAGCTGGTGGTGAGCAGCGCCACGGTGGCCCTGCAAGAACAGCTGGTAAACCGTGATCTGCCCTTCTTAATTGAAAAAAGCGGCCTCGAACTGACCTTTGCTTTGGCCAAGGGGCGAGGCCGTTATTTGTGTCCCTATCGCCTGTACCAACTAACCCAAGACCATGCCCAAGGGGCATTGATGGGCTTCGAAGAGCCAGCGGCGGTGTGGACCGACAAGCCCCGTCCAGAAGACGTGGCGCAGCTGCGTGAGCTGGCTGATGCCTTTGGCCAGCGCCACTTCAACGGCGACCGCGACACCTGGCATGAAAACATTCCCGATGCGCTGTGGGCCAAAACCACCAACGACCGCCACGGCTGCCTCAAGGCGGCCTGTCCGAACAAGCCTGAATGCCCGTTTTATCTAGCCCGTGAAGTGCTGGAAACCGTCGACGTGGTGGTGGCCAACCATGACCTATTGTTGGCCGACATCAGCATGGGTGGCGGCGTGATTTTACCCGCGCCCAGCCAAAGCTTTTACTGCATCGACGAGGCGCACCATCTGGCTAAAAAGGCGCTTAATCAGTTTGCCGCCGAGCACAGCCTTAATCAAAGCCAGTGGTTCTTAGAACGCCTGCCCAAGCTGACGGCGCAGCTGGCGTCGATTACCGATAAGGCCGAGTTGGCGAGTAACGCCGACGATGCCGCTGAAGCCCTGCTGGAACATTTTTCTGAATGGATGTGGCAGCTCAATGATGCACCGCAGCTGTCGGGCAGCAACGACGTGGACATGCCGATTTGGCTGTGGGACGACGGTGCGATTCCGGAAGCGCTGGCGGTGCTGGTGCAAAATACCGCCATTTCGGCGCGCATGCTGGTGAAAAACCTGCATGGCCTCAGCGAAGCCCTCAGCAACACGCGTAAAGAAAAGGGCAGCGACAGCGCCCTGATTGACAAAGTGTCGAGTGAAGTGGGCATGGCGATCGCGCGCGCCGAGCAGATGAATGCGGTGTGGGACCTAATGGAAGAAGTACCGAAAGAAAAGGCGCCACCCTTGGCCAAGTGGATCACCAGTAAACGCCACGACAAGAACGACTACGTGTTTAATGCTTCGCCGGTGTCGGCCGCCAGCCATTTGGCCAATAGCCTGTGGCAGCAAGCCGCTGGCGCTGTGTTGACCTCAGCCACGCTGCAGTCGTTGGGTAACTTTGATTTATTACTGAAACAAACGGGCCTACTGTGGTTTCAAGAAACCGAAACCGTGGCCCTAGAGAGCCCGTTTAACTTTCAAGAGCAGGGCGAACTGTACCTGCCGCCGATTCAGGCCAGCCCCAAAGATGCCCTAGCGCACACCAATGATCTGGTGGAGTGGCTGCCTAAGCTGATCGACCTAAGCCAGGGCGTGGGTTCGCTGGTGCTGTTCTCGTCGCGCAAGCAAATGCAAGACGTGGCGCTGCGGCTGCCGGACGATTATGTGGCCAAGCTGTTGGTGCAGGGCGACATGCCTAAGGCGACTCTGTTGGCGCGCCACCATGAGGCCATTGCCAACAACGAGGCGAGCATTATTTTTGGCCTCGACAGCTTTGCCGAAGGCTTGGACTTGCCTGGCCATGCTTGCGTCCACGTCATCATTGCCAAGCTGCCGTTTTCGATGCCGGACAACCCCATCGACAAAACCCTCAGCCGCTGGATTGAAAAAAATGGTGGCAACCCGTTTGTCGAGCTGACGGTGCCAGAAACCAGCATTAAGTTGGTACAAGCGGTCGGGCGTTTAATCCGAACCGAAACCGATCACGGACGGGTCAGTATTTTAGACAATCGGGTTAAAACGGCGGGCTACGGCAAGCGGCTGTTGGCCAGTTTGCCAAATTTTAAACGGATCTGATTGCATCAATGTTGATTATGTTAAAGGCTTTGGTATTGTTTCAAAACCTTAGGTATAATGAGCTCGCATCAGACATTAATGATTTTTATAAATTGGAAGCAATATGATTTGTAATCCGTATGAAATCGTGATTCAAGGGATCACCTCATCAGGGAAAACCTTTCGTCCATCCGATTGGGCAGATCGATTGTCAGGGATCTTATCTAATTTTGACAGCGCCAACCGCCTGTCGTATCACCACTATGTTCGCCCGATGTTATTGAACAACATTCGCTGTGTGGCCATTGATAAAAAATTAGAAAAGCTCAACCCGCCGATGTTTCAGTTTTTAATGGATTTTGCCGGCGACAACGACCTACGCGTCGTGGATTGCCGTACCCTTATCGACGAAGTTTATCAGCCTGTGGCCCAAGGATAATCATGCCTCATTGCATTATTGAACATTCGGCGGATTTAGCCGAGCAGTCGGCTGCGCTATTACAGGGCGTGCATCAAACCGTGTGTGGCAGTGAGCTGTTTGACTGTGCTTCGGTGAAAAGCCGTCTTCGGGTGTATGACGCGTATTGCGCCGGCGAGCAGGCCGAGCCAGAGTCGTTTGTGCACGTGACCATTAAGCTGTTGCAAGGCCGTAACGCCGAGCAAAAAAAGCTGCTGGCCGCCAGCGTGGTGTGTTACCTATCAGGCCTAGGCTTGCCCGCAGGGGTGAGCCTGACCACCGATATGGTGGACATGGACGCCGTGGCCTACGCCAAATACATCATGCCTGCTGAGTAACGCAGGCAGGCATCGAAAAAGCCGCTGAATCTTTGGAGATTCAGCGGCTTTTTTAAGCTTAAGCAGCTTAGTTTTTCAGCGCAGCCACCAATTCTGGCACGGCAGTGAATAAATCAGCCACCAAACCGTAGTCGGCCACGTTGAAAATAGGGGCATCAGGGTCTTTATTGATGGCCACAATCACCTTACTGTCTTGCATGCCGGCGATGTGCTGAATGGCACCGGATACGCCGATGGCAAAGTACAGCTCAGGGGCCACAATTTTACCGGTTTGACCCACCTGGTAGTCGTTTGGCGCATAGCCTGCGTCTACCGCGGCACGAGAGGCACCAATGGCGGCGCCTAAGGTGTCGGCCAAGGGGGTCAGCACGCTGTCGAACTGGTCTTTGCTTTGTAGCGCACGGCCACCGCTGACAATGACGCGGGCCTGGGTCAATTCAGGACGGTCAGACTTGGTCAGCTCACGGCTCACAAAACGGCTTTGGTTTTTAGCTGGTGTCGCGGTCACGTCGGCGGCTTCGGCGTTGCCACCGGTTGCGGCGGCGGCATCAAAAGCGGTGGCGCGAATGGTCAGCACCAGTTTGGCTTCTTCTGAACGCACGGTTTCAAAGGCGTTACCGGCGTAAATAGGCCGTTCAAAGGTTTGGCCATCGACGATTTTGGTCAAATCAGAGATTTGTGACACGTCTAGTAATGCGGCCACGCGGGGCATCACGTTTTTACCAAATACGGTGGCGGTGGCGGCAAAGTACTGATAGTCACCGGCCAGGCTCACAATTAAGGGGGCCAATTCTTCTGGCAGCTGGTTGGCAAAGTGAGCGGCATTGGCCACCAACACTTTGTTTACCCCGGCCACGGCTTTGGCTTGAGCCACGACCGCATCGGCGCCTTCGCCAGCCACTAAAACGTGTACGTCACCCAATTTGGCGGCGGCCGTTACCGAGTGTAGGGTCGCAGGGGCTAGGGTTTGGTTATCATGTTCTGCAATAATTAATGTGGTCATAATGTTGGGCTCCTTAAATCACTTTGGCTTCAGTTTTTAGTTTAGCCACTAGTTCGGCCACATCTGCCACTTTAATGCCGGCGCTACGCGCTTGCGGCTCGGCTACTTTTTGTACGCTTAGACGGGCTTTAGTGTCCACGCCTAGGCTGCCTAAATCAATTTTGTCCAAAGGTTTTTTCTTGGCTTGCATGATGTTCGGTAGCTTGACGTAGCGCGGCTCGTTGAGGCGTAGGTCGGTGCTCAACACGCAAGGCAGGTTCAGGCTTAGGGTTTCTAAACCCCCGTCGATTTCGCGAGAAATCACCACTTCGCCGTCTTTTAGCTCAACGCTGCTGATGAACGTGCCTTGAGGGGCGTCCAATAGGGCGGCCAACATTTGGGCCGTTTGGTTGGCATCGTTGTCGATGGCTTGTTTGCCCAATAGGCAAACGTCTGGTTGTTCGTTTTTGACGATGGCGGCCAAGATTTTGGCCACGGCCAAAGGCTCAATAACGTCGTTGGTTTCTACGTGTAAGGCACGATCAGCACCCATAGCCAGTGCGGTTCTTAGGGTTTCTTCACACTGTTTGACACCGATAGACACCACCACTACTTCAGACAGTTTGCCGGCTTCTTTAAGACGAACGGCTTCTTCCACCGCAATTTCGTCAAAGGGGTTGATCGACATTTTCACGTTGGCGATATCGACATCACTGCCGTCGGCTTTAACGCGTACTTTTACGTTGTAATCCACAACGCGCTTGACTGCGACTAATGCTTTCATAAGGCTCCTTTTATAGCTGCTGTATCTTTTTGAATAATGGGATAAGAACGGTTGTGCTGTGGTTGTTTGCAAAAGCGTACCAAAACAATAGGTTAAAAACAAAACGCGCACCGAAATCAATTCTCTTGCTTATTATGGTCGTTTTGAGAAGACTTGTACACCCAGCGCCGTGACCTCGTCTACGTTCGTCTGCTGGGCGGCTGACCTAAATCAAGCCCAAAGCTAAGGGGCTCAAGGTTTTGACTTAGGGCATGGCTGAATGATGCGTTGACGCCACGGCCAAGCTCTACTATGATCATCGACCGAGTAATTAACAGTATTGATTTGGCATAAATGTTATTGAGTATGTTGTATCTTGTGGGCATTACCGCAGAAGCCATGACCGGCGCCCTAGCGGCCGGGCAGCGAAAAATGGATTGGTTTGGGGTCATCATCATCGCTTCGGTGACGGCGATTGGGGGCGGCACCGTGCGCGACATTTTGTTGGGGCATTACCCTTTAGGCTGGGTGGCCAACCCACAGTATATTGTGGTGGTGGCCGTGGCGGCCTTGATCACCATTGTGGTGGCGCCCTTAATGCGGCACCTGCGCCGTTTGTTTTTGGTGTTAGACGCCATTGGCCTGATTGTGTTTGCCATTATCGGCGCGCAGGTGGCCCTAGACATGGGGTTTAGCGTGATTATTGCCGCGGTTGCGGCCGTGGTCACTGGTGTGTTTGGCGGCGTGCTGCGCGACCTATTGTGTAACCGTATTCCCCTAGTGTTTCAAAAAGAACTGTATGCCGGCATTGCTTTTGCTGTGGCGTGGCTGTACATCGGCTTACAGCAAACCGGCCTAGCGGGCCATTGGGTGGTGTGGATCACGTTGATCAGTGGCTTGAGTGCGCGCCTACTGGCGCTGCGCTTTAAGCTTGGGCTGCCCGTATTTCATTACGATCGACAGGATAAGCAGGATCAATAGCCCCTTAAAGCAAAAAAGCCGCGATCTAGGTCGCGGCTTTTTTAATGGCTAGGCCTTAGGGCATGTTGATTTTGGGCAGGGATACATGGTAGCGGTAGGCGACAAAGCGCACGCCTAAACCGCCGATGAAGATCAGGTTCATGGTGGCCGCATTGAGCCAGCCAATGCTGTCTAATAGGTATAAAGACAGGCTCACCAGAACGGCAATGGAGCCGTAAAAATCTTGGTGCAAAATGATGGGGATGTCATTGACCAACACATCGCGCACCATGCCGCCGCCTACGGCGGTGACAAACCCCAGTAAGATCACCCCAAACAGGTTTAAGTCCAGCAGTAGGCCGACCTGAGCGCCGGTGATGCTGAACGCCACCAGCCCAATGGAGTCGGCCAATAAAAACAGGCCGGCACGCAGGCGGCTGGCCTTGAGGTCCAAATGTAATAAGGTTTTGACCGTAAACAGGGTCAAAATAATGGCGATTAACGAGGTGTTGTCTGAAAACACAATCGGCAAGCGGCTGACCATGACGTCGCGAATCATGCCGCCCCCGATGGCGGTCAATAAGGCCAATACCAACACGCCCAGCCAGTCGAGCTGTTTGCGCACGCCCACTAAAAACCCAGAGAGGGTGAAGGCAACGGTCCCGATGATGGAAATTATTTCCGTCATGAATAAATGAATATTGGTCAAAGGCGTTTCTCCAGCCTCGCGGCCATCAAATAGGCCCACTTCTTTACGACAAAAAAGTGGGCCTGATCTTAATGCGGCATTAAATTAAAATAGGTTGTCGATATTTTCAGACGTGGGCGCTTTTTTCTGGGTGGGTTTGGCCTGTGCTTCTTGCTGCTTTTTCAGTAGCTGATTAATAGGATCAGGTTCTTTTGAAGGGTTGGCGGCTTTTTGCACATTGTTGCCGCTGGCGTTGTTTGGGTTCGGCTGCATCAGCGCCGGGGCTGGCGAGCTTGGGGCGGAGGTGGCGACCTGGGTATCGTCGTTGCCGTCGTCGTCACGGGCCAAAAGCCCATCTTGTGCCGCCTGTCGCGCCTTAAAGGCTTCGTTAATGCTTTGGCCCGGCGTAAACGTCGGGACGACATCTTGTGCGCCTTTAGGCAGTAAAATCTCGACCTGTTCGTCCTGAGCGTGGCGGGCGTTTAGTTCATCGTCGTGGCCCTTAGGGAGGTTCATGACCAGATAAACAATGGTCACGATGACGGCGATGATGGCCACCATAAAGGATTTAAACAGCCAGCCGCTGCCTTTTTTGCGCGGCGCAGGCTGTTGCAGGTTATGGATGTCCTGTTGCGCGCCTTTCACGTCTTGGGCGTTTCCTGAAAGCAGCTTGGCCTTTAATTGGGCAAACGCAGACGCCCCAATGATGCCCTGCTGGCGTAAAGCCTGCAGTTGCATTAGGTCGGCAGAGGATTCAGAAGTAGTTTGGTGTTCAGCCACGGGCGTGTACCTCAAGTGAGCAATAACATTATGCGAAACATGGCATTATGACACAGCTTTTATGGTAAGTCTCGTTTTGCATGCTTTTCACATTACGAATCATACCCTTATGGTGGCCGCGGAGGCAAGGTTTACAGAGTGTTTCAGCGCACAAAGGGCCGTCGTTGCCCAGAATGACACAATGCTCTGAATCTAGACGGCTAGGGTAGACACAAAGGGTGGGTTATCGGTATAACCAATAGACAAATCAGCATCCAGCACAAGCGTATAGGGAGACAGCATGAGCGTTCAGCAGCAACCAGATTTGGCCTTAGCCACCCAGTTAGTCCACCTCGGCTCCGAGCCTAGCGATCAGTATGGTTTCGTGAATACCCCAGTGTATCGCGGTTCGACCGTGGTGTATCCAGACTACCAGCATTTAAAACAGCGCGACATGCCGTTTGGCTATGGCACCGATGGCACCCCAACGGTGAAGGCCTTAGAAGACGCTTGGACGACGTTGAGCGGTGCCGCGGGCACCGTCATTTCGCCTTCGGGCTTAGGGTCTATTAGCCTGGCGTTGCTGAGCGTGCTCAAAGCGGGTGATCATTTGTTGATGACCGATTCAGCCTATCGGCCCACGCGCATTTTGTGCGAGGGCATGCTCAAGCGTTTTGGCGTGACCACCACTTATTACGACCCCACCATTGGCAGCGACATCGCAGCCTTGGTACAGCCCAATACACGGGTGATTTTTACCGAGTCGCC
The DNA here is from genome assembly GCA_017991555.1 of Neisseriaceae bacterium. Taxonomy (GTDB): domain Bacteria; phylum Pseudomonadota; class Gammaproteobacteria; order Burkholderiales; family Neisseriaceae; genus JAGNPU01. The sequence goes on along the minus strand of JAGOQM010000006.1, from coordinate 215,067 downwards.
GGGCTCGCAGTCATTAGAAATTCAAGACATTCCCGCCATTGTGGCCGTGGCCAAGCAGCACAACATCATCACCATGATGGACAACACCTGGGCCACGCCCATTTTCTTTAAGGCCCACGCCCACGGCATTGATATGGTGATCGAGGCCGGGACGAAGTACCTTAGCGGGCACTCTGACTTATTAATGGGCTTGGTGTCGGCCAATGCTGCCACCTGGCCTGCCTTACGCGAAACCTATGACGCCATGGCGATGTGCCCCGGTCCAGAAGATTGCTTTTTGGCGCTGCGCGGCTTACGCACCATGCACCTTCGACTCAAAGAAGCCGAAAAGCAAGGTTTGGCCATGGCCAAATGGTTGCAGGCGCGGCCAGAAGTGGCGCAAGTTTTGCATCCGGCCTTGCCTGATTGTCCCGGCCATGACCTCTGGCGTCGGGACTTCTTAGGGTCGTCTGGGCTGTTCTCGATGATTCTTAAGCCGGGCCAAACCGAACAGGACTTAGCGGCCTTTTTGGATGGCCTCAAGCTGTTCCGCATGGGCTTTTCATGGGGCGGTTACGAAAGCTTGATCATTCCGTTTGATTGTAAGCCGTATCGTACCGCTACTGCTTGGCAGCCTGGCGGCATCGCGCTGCGTTTGCAGATTGGCCTGGAGGCGATTGAAGACTTACAGGCTGATTTGGCCGCCGGCTTTGCCCGCTTGAGTTAAGCCCTAATGAGTCCCAAAGCCACGCTGATGCGTGGCTTTTTTTGTGGCAGTAGGATGGGTAAGGGTGACTATATTGGTGATGGTTTTCGGTCGACATAGGCCGTTAGGGTGTCGGCCATGGCCGCTTGCAACCACGCCAGTAAGCGCAGCTTACGTGGGTCGTCAGCCATGGGGGCATCTGACAGTAAAAAGTATTCAGACTCATCGGTGACAAAACCATACGGCGCCTGTAGCCAACCTTGACGTAGCTCGGCGTCCACCATGTACAGCGAGGTCATGGCTGCGCCGACACCCGCCGCTGCGGCTTGGAGCGACAGATAAAAGTGTTCAAAATACACCTCGTCGGCTGCGGGCATGAGCGCGGTGGCGCTACGCCGTTGCCACAGGGTCCAAGCCTCTGGGCGGGTGTGGGTGTGTAAACGGGTGAGGGCAGAGAGGTGAGGCGTAGTGGCCACTGGGCCCATCCATTCGTCGGCCACTTTGATGGCGTCGACATGGGCCGGCCAGATGAAATCATGGCGCCTGAGGGCAACGTCTATGCCCTGCTGTTGGAAATGAATCGGGCCGCCGGCGGCGAGGATGACCAAGTTTAAGTCTGGGCATTGGGCCTTAAGGTCGGGCAGCCGAGGAATGAGCCATTTCATGGCCAGCGTGGGCTCGCAGGACAGCACCAGGTCTTTGGGCGCCTGTTGGCCAATGCGCTCAAAACAGTCGGCCAGCAGGGGAAACACTTGAGCGCAGGTTTGCTGGAGCGCGATGCCCGCCGGCGTGAGGGTGAGCCGTCGGTGTTGGCGATGAAACAGTGCCACCCCCAGTTCTGCCTCAAGCTGTTTGATTTGCTTGCTGATGGCGCCGTGGGTCACGTGGAGCTGGGTGCTGGCGGCCACGAGGGAGCCAGAGCGGGTGACCTGATAGAAAAAGCGCAGGGCATTCAATGAAGGACGGTTCATCTGTTCCTTTTTCTCACCTATTTAGGGGCGTAAAAGTCGATTTTAAAGACGCTGACTATGGGCCAAAATGAGGCCGTTTATTGACCATTATAGGGAGCGTTTAGGATGGTAAGCGGTTGGTTTAATGATAAGGCTCAGGCCCGTCTACAGCAAGGGTTTTGTGTGACCATTAGGAGCAGATTGTGAATGAAATGGCGGCGGTGATCGGCATCACCCTGTTGGCGGTCATCAGCCCGGGTGCGGATTTTGCCATGGTGACGCGCAACAGCTATGTTTATGGCCGTGCCCGAGGCTTATGGACGGCGCTGGGCATTGCGACAGGGGTGTGGGTACACGTGGCGTATACGGTTTTGGGGGTGAGCTTATTGCTGGTGCAGGCGCCTTGGCTGTTACAGGGTGTCAAAATGGTGGGGGTGGCCTATTTGCTCTTTTTGGGCTGGCAAACCTTTACCCAGAGGCCCGTGCGAGAGCAAGGGCAAGATCAGGGTTTGGCGCTGGAGTACACGGCCTGGCAGGCGTGGCGCGTTGGGTTTTTAACCAATGCTTTAAACCCTAAGACCACGCTGTTTGTGTTGAGCCTGTTTACCCAAATCGTGGGCGTGGACACGGCGCTGTGGCGCCAGATGGGCTATGGGCTGTTTTTATCTTTGGCGCATGGCTTGTGGTTTGCCTTGGTGGCCTTATTGCTGTCGCAGCCGCATCTGCGCCAGCGGCTGTTGCAACGGCAGGTGGGGGTGAATCGCTTTTTGGGCGTGCTGCTGGGCCTGCTGGGCTTGTTGTTATTGGGCTTTTCCATCGGTGGGGGGCATTAAGGCCGCAGACGCGAAAAACGCCAGCCGATGACTTGGCTGGCGTTTGTTGTTGAAGCGTGTGTTTGGGTTTTTATTAGGGTTGAAACACCGGTCCCAGCGGTTTGAGGCGAATGCCTGGGCGTAGGTTTTGCCAAGGCAGGTCAACAGGGTCGGCCAGTAATGGCCCAGGGGCTTTGGCAATCAGCACAGCCGCGGCGATGGGTTCAAAGTCGGCCCGGAAATGCACCGAGCTTTTGACCACCACGATGGCCATCTCTTCGGGGTGAACGCCGGCCATGCGAAACAGGTTGCGGTCGAGCATTTGTGCCTTGTCGGTGCTGACGACCACGGCAATGTCATCAATCATCAAGCAGGCGCTGCGGCCAACGTCGACCAGAACGCCATGCATCATGGGGCCACCGTACTGGCAGCGGCCATCGGACAAAGATTTCACCGTAAACGTGGCCTGCAGCGGGCTGTCGCCCTCAATGCCAGAGGTGCCGGCCAGAGCGATGTCGATGTGGGCGCCTTCACCGGCGGCATAGGCGGCGGCCACTGCGGCCGGGTCGACGATGAGGCCGATGGCGGCTTTTTGGGCTTTGGCGGCCACCAAGGCCTTGAGCACGCCCATGGTGTTGGCGTCGCCGCCGGCGCCGGGATTGTCTTGGGTGTCGGCAATCACCACCGGTTTGTCGGCGTTGGCGGCTAAGGCCATGGCTTCGGCCACGGCGGCTTCAGGGCTTAAAAACGAGATGTCCCAAGCGGCTTCGTTGCCGACAATTTGTTGGTAAATCAAATCGACGCTGGCTTGGGCGATGGCCTTAGTCGGCGCATAGCCCCACACCACGCCGCCGCATTCTGGAAAATCTGCTGCGGGAAAGCCGGTGGCAAACGACATTGAGGTCATGTCGTTTTGCTCTAATTCAGCCACGGCGGCATAAACGCTGCGGGCGGGCTCAACGAAGGTGCATTGGGCGTTGATCGGGGTCAAGAAGGGCAGGCGGCGACTGACCAAAACGGCGGATTCCCCGTTGAGGCAGGCATGCATTTGCACCGCTGCGCGGGCGCCGGTTTCGGCCATGTCGACGTGGGGATAGGTACGGTAGGCCACCAGGCGATCGGCGCTGGTGAGCATTAACTCGGTCACGTTGGCGTGTAAATCCAGGCTGGCCACCAGCGGCTTGTTTGGACCCAATAGGGCGCGGAGGCGGGCCAACAGTTCGCCCTCGCCATCATCGACGTGGACACACACCATGGCGCCGTGGAGGTCTAAATAAACCCCGTCTGGCTGGTGTTCGGCCACCGCCGCGGTGATCTCGGCGCAGATGCGCTCAAAGGCGTCTTCGGTGACGTGGGCCGAGGGCGCGGCGGCGGTCCAGAGCACGGGAATGAGTTCATGGCCTTGTTGCTGGGCCTGATTGATGAAGCCGGCCACCGGAATGTTCATGTCTTTAAGGTCAAACAATGCGTTGCCATGGCACATCGGCGGATAGCCGCCGCCGTGTTCAAACTTATCGTAAGTGGCTTGGGTGGGCGCGAAGGTATTGGTTTCGTGTTGGAAACCGGCAATGATGATGCGCATAAGGGGGCTCCTCAGTAATGCTGATGCGTGTGTTGATGGTGTGTGGCCGTTGGCTCAGGCGCGGCTGAGCCAACGGCGGCAGCTTATTTTTTCTTTTTCTGGGCCACGAACAGCAAGGTTAGGGCGCCTAGGGCGAGCACGGCGGCAATCGAGAACCAGCCGGCCATTAACGAACCCGTGGCTTCTTTCACAAACCCCATCAACATCGGGCTAACCAAGCCACCCAAGAGGCCAATGCTGTTGATGAGGGCAATGCCACCAGCGGCGGCAGAGCCTTCCAAATACTGTGACGGAATCGCCCAAAACACGGTGTAAGCTGCCCACATAAGGCCTGTGGCCAAAGAAATGGCGGCCAAAGACACGGCGAAGTGGTCGCCAAACACAATGGCCAAGGCCAAGGCAATGGCGGCAAACAGGGCCGGCAAAGTGCTGTGCCAGCGACGCTCTTGATGCTTGTCAGAACTTTTGGCAAACCACCACATAAACACGGCCGCACACACATAGGGAATGGCGGAGTACAGGCCAACCTGCTTCAAGTCGGTGATGCCGCTGCCGCTGATGAGGGTTGGCAGCCAGAAGGCGATGGCGTAAATGCCGCTGATGAGGCAAAAATAGGCAAACGCCAGCAGGTAAACCCAAGGATCGCGTAGCACGGTTTTAAAGCCGTGGTGGCTGGTTTCTTTGGTTTTGCCGATGTCTTGCACCAACAGCGCTTTTTCAGCAGTCGACAACCATTTGGCCTCGCCAGGCTTGTCGTCAAGGTAATAAAACGCCATCACGCCTAAGAACACGCATGGTAAGCCTTCAATCAGGAACAGCCACTGCCAGCCCGCCATAATGCTGCTGTCGCTCATGGTGGCCATGATCCACGCCGACACCGGCCCGCCCAGCATGCCGCCTAAAGGCCCAGCCAGCATCACGATGGACATCACACGGGCCATGCGGGCGCCAGAATACCAATAGGTCAAATAGAAGATCATGCCAGGGGCAAAGCCGGCCTCAAACACGCCCAGTAAAAAGCGCAGAATGTAGAAACTGGTTTCGTTGGTGACAAACAGCATCGAGGCCGAGGTCAGGCCCCACAGCACCATGATGCGGGCGATCGACTTACGGGCGCCAATTTTTTCCAGCAGCAGGTTGCTGGGCACTTCAAACATCACATAGCCCAAAAAGAAAATGCCGGCGGCAAAGCCGTAGACGGCATCAGACATGCCGAGGTCGCTTTGCATTTGCAGCTTGGCAAAGCCAATGTTGACGCGGTCTAAGTAAGCAAAAAAGTAGCACAGCAGCAAAAACGGCAGCAGGCGCAGGTTAATTTTGGCGTAAATTTTGGTTAGGGCGGGGTCGCCATTGGGCAGCTGGCCCGTGGCGCTTGGGTTAGGGTTCATGATGACTCCTCTAAGAGCGTGTGTTTATTGTAGATTCATTTAACCCAATGAATCTTATGTAAAATCAGTATAGGCACAAAAATATTGCGCTTCAATGAACAAAGCGGTAGTTTAGTGATGCTTATTAGTCATCAGTGAAAGTCATCATGGCCATCCATTTTCCCTTCGGCAGCGCCCCGCAAGGCTTGAGTGAGCGGCGCTTGCGCTATTTTTTCGCCACCGTGCAGGCGGGTTCCATGCGCCAGGCAGCCGACCAGCTCGATGTCGAGCAGTCGGTCATCAGCCGTCAAATTCAGCAGCTTGAACTGGATTTAAACACCACTTTGTTTGAACGCCGCGGCAATCGGCTCAAGCCCACCGAAGCCGCTTGGGTGGTGATGGCCTATGTGAAAGAGCGGCTAGAAAAAGAAGAGGCCTTGATGAGCGCGCTGTGCGAGCTCAATCAATCGCGTCGCGGCCGGGTCAAGCTGGTGTCGGGCGAAGGGTTTGTGCCCGAGCTGATTAACCGCACCCTGTGCGACTTTGGCCACGACAATCCCAATATCGAAATCGCCTTAGACTTGATGAACATGAACGAGCTGGTGCGGCACGTGGTGGAAGATCGAGCCCACATCGGCCTCGCCTATGCCGCGCAGCTGCCGCCCGAAATTGAGGTGATGGCCGATCATCTGGAACCGATTTGCGTGTCGGTGCGCACCGATCACCCTTTGGCCGGGCATAAGGGACCGATTGAGTTGAAGGCCTTGTTGCCTTACCGCGTCGGCATCATGCCGCCAGGGTTTGGCTTTCGGCAAATGGTGGATGCGGCCGAGTTACACGACCAGGTAAAATTCACGCCGGGGCTGGTGACCAGCTCGGTGATGGCCTTGCGCCAGTTTGCCCGCGCCGGCTTAGGGGTGAGCTTTATGCGCGAACGCGACGTGGTGGAAGAGGTGGCCGCTGGTGAATGTGTGGCGCTGCGCACCACCAGTCCCGTTTTTGAAGGCGCCAGAGCGCAGCTGATCGTGCGGCGTAATCGGCTTTTGCCAACCTCGGTGCAGGATTTACTCAAGGCCTTAATGGCTTCGGGACTGTTTCGTTAGTTATTGGATTATTTTTAAAAAGAAGTTTGTATATTGTTAAATTAATTCAATCTCTGTTGCCATAGTACCTTTTTGATCTTTACAGACTTTAAATTTTACAGGTAAACCAAGGTAAATATTTTGAATTGATACGTTTTTATATAAAAAAAATAAATCCTTCCCCCTCTCTCTCCTAATAAAGCCATAGCCTTTTAGTTGCTCAAGGGCGTTGATATAACCAATTTCTTTCATCTTAGTTTTCCCAATAATCCTTATAGGTAATATTTGGCATTCTAGTTAGCAATCTAGACCTTAATTTTCTAGCTAAGCGCTTATCCGTTCTACTTATTATGCCTATGGCGTAATAAGCTTTGTTAAATCTTTTGATATTTGTAAGTTTATTTGTTTGTGTTGTTTTTGAATTTAATAAAGTATCAATTTGTCTTTCTAAGACAAGAGTTTGTTTTGGGGAAAATATGGGTAAGATAGTTGATAATCTGACCCTTAATCTTTTAGCAAGGTTTGGATAAGATCTAGCCATATTAGCGACTTTTCCCGAGTAGGTATTCCATTCTTTATGGTATTCGAAAGAAAAAGGGCATCTCGAATGAATATATTCACATGATTTAACACCTTCTAGAATTTTTTTCAAAGAATGTTTTTGTAGCTTTGGAATACTATGATTTACCCAGAGTCCAGTTACGATCATTTTCTTGCCTGGCTCTCTAAAACTTGTACATATTGTTTTTTTATTATTAAGTTTAAGATCAGATTCTCTTACCATTCCTGCAACACGAGTAATAATTTTAGTTTTTTGTGCTTTAGTAAACTCTGAAAGAGAGCTAATAGTAATATCATCCAAAAGGCGTGTATAAGAAATTTTTTGTCGTTTAAAATGATTGAAAAGCTTATATTCATTATCAAAAAATATTAAATTAGCTAGATATGATGAGGTCGGTGCACCCTGAGGTAAATGACGAGCCGACTGGCTTATGTCTTTATCATAGTCGGACCATTGCACAGTGACTAATTGAGTTAATATTTGGGCTACATCTTTAGGGAATTTAAAAAAGTTCAGAAATATTATTAGAACTTTGTCATCTCTTACTGAGTCATAAAAGTTTTTTATATCTAAAGATATAATATTTTTGGAATTGCAATGGACTGTTGCATTGGAAAAATAATCTCGAGGTTGGTTTAAGTCTTTAATTCCACCGTGTAGATATTGGGGAAATTCGATATGACAAAATATTCTTGAAATGATCCGTTTTTGAATTTTTTTAAGTGAATGTTTAGCGTCAAAAATACTACGCTGTTTAGTCTTGGAGCCTGATTTTACATGTTTAGTATAATAGTGGTAGTTAGTTTTGTTGTTTGCTAACTGAATTAATGCTTGTTGGTCTGCACCGAGCGCATTCGCTAGGGCTTTTATGCTTGAAATAGGTCTTTGAGTGTAGTATGGCTTATCAAAATTAAACTTATTCATAGTGATTTAATAATAAAAGAATCAAAGGGCTAAAAGTCGGATTACGTTAAATGTTGCGATAATAAATTAACTACATATTCAAAAAAATGGTAATACTTACAGCTAAAAATAACCATTTTTAAGAGGTTCCTTTGTAAGGAGCTCTTCGTAATCAAAAAAGACTTATCTCTCGCGAGAGTAGATGTTGCCTTTCTCCAAAGCCAATATTTAACCCACTTTTCCAAGATGTTAAGTAAGCTAATACTTAAATCTGTAGATCCAGCCAGTAAACAAGTTCCCATAAAGCATAGATAGAGCATAATGATTCTCCTTTTTTGTTGTGAAAGCTTGACAAAAAAAGAAGACGGGCAAACGGAAATAGTTATATTAAATATTGGTTGCAACTTTTAGTTTTGAAGCTTGACTATTGTCGCTAAAAAAAATCGGCAAATATAGCTTTGCTGCAGTCAAGGTGCGTAGCGCAAAGCGCATAGCATCTTGGCTGTGGCAAGGCGTACATCACGAGGATGACCATTAAAGCAGCTTAAGGTCTTCCCGGCCGGTACGGACTTCTTAATTTAAAAATCTATTATATTAAGTAAGTCGTTATTACATATTAATAGTAATAACCTTTGTTTTCCGTTTACTTGTTTACAGGGATTAAAAGATCAGATGGACGAGACTCAGCTCGCATATATGCAACACATATTATCATAGAATAAAACCTTGTCAATTATGAATGAATAATTATTAAATCGAAAGAAACGCCATGAGGGTTACGAGGAGAGTTAAACAACTGCCGCAGCTAGACGGCTCACTGGGCTGGTTTGAAACCGCGCCGAACCCACACGACCCACTGGGCCAATCGTTGAACGGCGCGGCAGATTTTGACGTGGTCATCATCGGCGCTGGCTACACCGGCTTGGCGGTGGCGGCGCGCCTCATCGAGCTGGCACCAGAGCAACGCATTGCCGTGGTTGATGCACTAAAGGTTGGACAAGGGACATCGGGGCGTAATGCTGGCTTCATTATTGATTTGCCGCATAACATCGACAGCAGCCAGCAGGATGTGGCCCACGATCGGTGGGTGAATCGCTTGAACATGTTGGCGATTGAGCGACTGCGCCAGTTTAAAACACGGTTTCAGATTGACTGTCAGTGGGACGAGGCGGGCAAGTATATGGCCGCGCATGAGGCCGAACACCAACAGGGCTTAAGTGGCTTTATGCAGACGTTGGATCAGGCCCAGTTTGCCTATGAGTATCTAGAAGGCTCGGCCTTGGCGCAGCGCCTTGGCACCGATTATTATCGCGCAGCGGTGTACACCGCAGGGAATATTTTGATGAACCCAGCGGCCTTGATTCGCGGCGTGGCCAAAGGCCTGAGCGCCCAAGTGACGATTTATGAACAAACGCCCATCACCCGTATTGAGTATGGGGCCAAAACCCGACTGCACACGCCTAAGGGGATTTTGACGGCCACCAAAGTGGTGCACACTGTCAGCGCCTTTGCCGAAGCCTTTGGCTTGGCCAAGCAACGTTTGGCACCGGTGTTCACCTATGCCAGCCTGACCGATCCGTTACCGGCAGAGCTGGTGGCGGAGCAGTTTGCCCATGTGCGCGCCTGGGGGCTGACGTCGGCGCATCCGGCCGGCAGCACCGTGCGCTTCACACCCGATCACCGCATCATGGTGCGCAATACCTTTGATTTTGCGCCCAAGCTCAGCCACAGTCCCGCGCAAAGGCAGCGGGCGCAGCAACAGCATTTACGTTCGCTGTATGCACGCTTTCCTGCACTGGCGAAGCGGCAGATTGGCTTTACCCATAGTTGGGGGGGATTATTGTGCATGACGCGCAACCATCAGCCTGTGTTTCAAAAATTAAACGAGCAAACGTATGTGGTGTGTGGCTGTAACGGCGTGGGGGTGGCCAGCGGCACGTATTTGGGCCATTACATGGCGGAATCCATGCATGGCATCGACAGTGACGAATTGGCCTTTATTCAGGCCCATAGCCAGCCCAGCTGGGTGCCGCCGGAGCCGATACGCAGCCTCGGTGCGACATGGACGCTTAACCGTGAAGTACGGCGAGCGAAGGGTGAAGTTTAAGGACGTGGCTAAATCTGATATTCCGGGGTGGTCACAATCAGGCCATCCAGTTCGGCGCTGACCTTAATTTGGCAGGACAGGCGTGAATTAGGGCGTCGATCCATCACAAATTTCAACATGTTTTGTTCTTTTTCAGCGATGGGCGGCAGCTTGTCTAGCCACGCTTCATTCACGTAAACGTGACAGGTGGCGCAGGCGCAGGCGCCGCTGCAATAGGCCTCAATGCCGTCTAGGTCGTGGTTAACCGCGCCCAGCATCACTGAGTCACCCTCGGCCACGTCGAGGCTACGGGCGTTGCCCTGATGGTCTAAATAGGTAATGGTGGTCATAAACAGCCTGCGTTATCAATGTCTTCTAAAACCAATCACGGTGGTTAGCGGTCAGCGCCAATGCCATCCAAGGATTAGCCCGAAAATCAGCACAAGGAGCGTGGATGATTTTCGGGCTATGCTATCAAAAAAGATGCGGCGAGACCAGCGCGCCCGTTAAGCGCCTATCGGCCGGAAGGGGCATATAACCGATCAAACACGGCGCCATCATCAAAGAAGGTTTTTTGTGCCTGAGCCCAGCCGCCAAAGGCGGCGTCAATGGTGACCAACTCGAGTGGCGCAAATTGGTCTTTAAACTCTGCCTTCACCACATCGTTGATCGGCCGGTAGAAATTTTTCGCAATCACCCTTTGTGCTGCTTCGCTATACAGGTATTCGAGGTAGGCCTCAGCCACCTGACGGGTGCCTTTTTTATCCACCACGGCATCGACCACGGCTACAGGCGGCTCACATAAAATGGAGCGTGAGGGGGTAATGATTTCAAAATCGTCGCCGGCGACCTTAAGGGCCAAGTAGGCCTCGTTTTCCCATGCCAGCAGCACGTCACCAATATTGCGCTGGGTAAAGGTCATGGTGGCGCCGCGGGCACCAGAATCCAGAACCGGCACCCGTTGGTATAAATCACGCACAAACTGTTCGGCGGCGGCATCACTGCCGTTGGCTTTGTGTTTGGCGTAATCCCAAGCGGCAAGGAAGTTCCAGCGCGCCCCGCCAGACGTTTTAGGGTTGGGCGTAATCACCGACACATCGCCTTTAATCAAGTCATCCCAGTCGTGAATGTTCTTAGGGTTGCCTTTACGGACCAAAAATACAATGGTTGAGGTGTAGGGGGTGCTGTTATCCGGTAGAGACTGCTGCCATGTGGCTTTTAATAAAGGTTGGTTTAGGTTTAGTGAGTCGATGTCGCCGGCCAGTGCAAGGGTGGTGACGTCTGCTTGAAGGCCATGAATGATGGACAAAGCCTGTTTGCCCGAGCCGCCATGAGATTGCTGAATGGTCACGGTTTGGCCTGTTTGTTGGCGCCAGTGCGCTTGAAATAACGCGTTGTATTCTTGATATAGCTCACGCGTAGGGTCGTAAGACACGTTCAATAAGGTCAGGCTGTCGGCGGTTTGCTCAGCCTTGGCCTCTTGAGTTGAGGTGCCGCTGTTGCAGGCGGCCAGTGCCAGCAGAATGGGTAAAGCCAAGGCCAGTGTTTTGAGGTTCATAAGGGTCCAGTGCTGAAGTCGGTTAAGGGTGTTGTTGATTATAATGATCTGATTTGGCAACAGAAATACCGATTGGTTATGAAGTAGGCACCGAAAATTATTTAGAAGGATAGAAGGCCATTTATAGGCTAAGTATTTAATGACAATGGGTTTTTTGGCTGTTAAGATAAACGCATCATTAAGGCGCAGTGTTTCGCCTTAAAGCTGCTGGATTAACCTAGGGCCCTTTTGTGATGAAGCCTGAAAGCGATCACCGTTTACCGCCGTTTGTGCACATGCTTCGTGGCTATACGCGCCAGACGCTGCGGCAGGATGTCATGGCGGGCTTAAGCGTCGGCATGATTGCGGTGCCGCTGTCGATGGCCTTGGCGATAGGCACCGGCGTGCCGCCGCAGCATGGTCTGTATACCGCCATCGTGGCGGGTTTTTTGATCGCCCTGCTTGGCGGGTCGCGGTTTAATGTGTCCGGCCCCACGGCGGCTTTTGTGGTGATTTTACAGCCCATTGTGGCCACGTTTGGCCTTGGCGGTTTGCTCACGGCCAGCTTTTTGGCGGGATGGGTTTTGATCCTTATGGGTGTCTTGAAGCTGGGGCGGCTGGTGTACTGGGTGCCGGAGCCGGTGATCAGCGGCTTCAGTACCGGCATTGCGGTGGTGATCGTGGTGGCGCAGGTGCCTGATTTTTTGGGCCTGCCCCCGCCGTTGTCGGGTGCCTTTATGGCCCGCATCGACGCCATCGTGACCCAGCTGGCACAGGGTTCGGCGGTGGATGCCACGCTCGGCCTGCTGACCCTAGCCGGCCTGTTGCTGTGGCCGTTATGGCGGCGCCATATACCCCCGCATTTGGCTATTTTAACCGCCAGCGCGCTGCTGGGCGCTGCGCTGACCGGCCTAGGCTGGGCGCCACGAACCATTGCGTCGGTGTTTGCCTACTCGCTTGAAGGCGTGGTTTACTCAGGCATTCCACCAATGTTGCCAACGCTGACGTGGCCGTGGTTGGCTGGGGAGGGCAGCACCTTTGTGTGGACGGGCCGCTCATTGTGGGCGCTGGCCCCAAGCGTGCTGACGATTGCTTTTCTGGGCGCGGTAGAGTCGTTGCTGTGCGCAGTGGTGGCCGATGGCATGACCAAAACGCGGCATCGGCCCAACGCCGAGCTGGTGGGTCAGGGGCTTGGCAACGTGGTGGCGCCGCTGTTCGGTGGCTTTGCCGCCACCGGGGCTTTGGCCCGCACCGCCGCGAACATCCGTGCCGGCGCCAAAACGCCAGTGGCGGCGATGATACACGCGCTGTTTGTGTTGTTGAGCCTGTTGCTGCTGGCGCCGTTGCTTGGCCACCTGCCGATGGCCAGTCTGGCGGCACTGTTGTGCCTGGTGGCGTGGCATATGGCCAACGTTACTCAGCTACGCTGGCTGTGGCGGCTGGCACCGTGGCGGGATCGAGGGGTTTGGCTGCTTTGCTTTGGGTCCACGGTGCTGTTTGGCATGGTGGTGGGCGTACTGGCTGGGTTGGTCTTGGCGGCGGGGTTGCTCGGGATTCAGCTGCTGCGGTTGCCATCACCGCAACGAGGGCCCAGCCAGCGCGCGCCGTATGCGTTTATCGGACCGCTGTTTTTTGGGGTGGCACAGGCTCGGTTGGCCGCATTTGAACAACGGCTGGCGCAAGAGGCGGATGCGGGTGCCGTGGTGTTAGAGTGCACGGCGCTGGCCTTCGTCGACTTAACCGGGCTGTTGGCCTTACAGGCTTTTGTGGAAGGCTTGATGAAGCAGGGGCATGTGGTGGTGATGGTGGGGCTCAATTCGCAGGTACAGGCCAGCTGTCGGCGTGCGCGGCTGGCGCCAGAGGCACAGCCGCGTTTGTATTGGGTGGCAGACGGGGCTGAGTGGCGTCACCTTGTGCCCCAACAAACGAGCTGGATCGATGAATAGGCCGTCCAGTGATGGATTGGGCGACCGCAGAAGGCAAAAAAGGCTTAGAGGCAACCCCCTAAGCCTTTCGACGCTGATGGTTTAAAAATCAAACTTCATGCTCATATAGTAAGCACGACCGGCTTCGTTATAGGTTCGCGCCGTGGCAGAACCGCTTTCTGACGTTTCCCGATACAGTTTCTTATTCAACAAATTGCTGATGCCGCCGTGAATTCGGGCGTGTTTGTTGAATTTATAGCCGGCGCTCAGGCCCACAATGGTGTAGGGGTCTTGTTCGGTCAACGTGGTGATTTTGCCATCGACTTCGGTTTGGCTATTGCTGGTGGCGTATTTCTTCGGTTCTTGCTTGCCGTAGTGGGTCACGGTCAATAAGGCGTTGAGGCGCTCCGAAATCTCCCAGTCTAGGCTAGAGTTGATGGTGTATTTTGGAATGATGGACAAGGGGTTGCCGGTGGTCTTGTCTTTCGATTTGCTCATGTAGGTAAAGTTGTTGTGCCACATGAGGCCATCGTACAGCGGCACGGCGATGTTGCCTTCAATCCCTTCAATCACCGCTTTGCCGGTGTTTTCCCAACGCAAGATTTTGGCGCCCGAGTCAGAAGTGGCCACGATGTGGTCGCCGGAGACTATTTTGTTGTCGTAGTCGTTTCTAAACCAGGTTAGGGACGCATGCCAACGGTCTTTGGCAAATTGGATGCCCACCTCTTTGTTAATCGAGGTTTCCGGATCCAAATCCTCATTGCCCAACAGGTAACACGGCCCGTTCATGCCGATGGGACAGCCATTGCCACGGGTCAGCATCATGTAGTTGGGGGCGTTTTGATACAGGTTGGGTGCCTTATACGCCTTGGCGATGCCGCCTTTCAGGGTGAAGTAGCTGCCCAGTCTTTGGGCAATGTTGAGGCTAGGGCTCCAGTTGTTGCCGGCTTTAGAATGGTGGTCAAAGCGCACGCCGGGAATCAGCTGGGTGGTGCTGGTGAGGGCAATATTGTCTTCTAAGTACAGCGCCCAGGCGGTGGCGTCCATTTTAGGCGAGCGCGCCGTGGGGATTTCAGGGATAGACGAGCTTTGTGAGGTGCTGGCGGGGTCGTTGAAGCTGTCCTTATTCCATTCGGCACCGATGGTCAGCACGTGGTTGACGCCCAGCTCAAACGGAATATTGGCTTCGCCGCTCAGGCGCGTGGTTTTCAGCTCGGAATCGACGATGGCGCCGTCGCCTTGAATCGAACCTTCCCCACGACCGGCCATGCCTTCTTTCATGCGCGAGTTAATGGTCTTGTCGTATTGCGCCATCAGCTTGGTGTCGCCCCAGTCCCACGAGCCGTCGTGGGTGAGGGAGAAGCTTTTGCGATACATGCGGTTGGTTTCTTGACCGTAGATAAAGTCATTTTCATGCACGCCGCCAAACTGGGTGTCGCCAGCGTAAATATTGCCCTGGCGGCTGTAGTTGGCGTCAAAGGTCAGGTATTGGCTTGGATCGATTTTCCACACCAGTTTACCCGACACGTCTTTGTTTTCCACGCCTTCGCGGCCGGCCTGGCGTTCACCGTTGATTAAGGGGTTGATGTCGGCGGCGTCGCCCTTGGTTTTGTTGTAGTTACCATAGAGGCGGTAAGACAAAGTGTCTTCAATAATCGGCGCACTGAGGTTAAAGCCGATGCGGTGGGTCATGCCTTCTTTTGCGTTTTGAGGCAGGTTGGTGTACCAGTTGGCCGATCCTTTGAATTCTTTTGAAACGCGCTTGGTGGTGATGTTGACCACGCCCCCGGCGGCACCGGAGCCATAGCGGGCGGCGGCAGGGCCGCGGATGACCTCGATGGACTCAATTTCCTCGACCGGCACCCAGTTGGAATCACCGCGGGTGTCGCGCTCACCGCCCCAGCTGTAGCGGGTGGCGTTGCGTGAGGTCACCGGTTTGCCGTCGATGAGGATCAGCGTGTTTTCTGGGCCCATGCCTCGGATGTCAATTTGACGATTATTGCCGCGCGCATTGGACGCGGTATTACCCGTGAGGTTGACACCCGGCATGGTGCGAATCAAATCTTTGACGTCGTTGACCGGCGGTCTTTTTTCAATTTCCTTGGCGTCAATTTTAGACACGCCTAGAGACTGTTTCAGCTGTCGCTCTGCCGTGACCACCACGGTGCTTAATTCGGCGGTGTCTTCGTCGTTTTCTGCGGCAAAGGTTAAAGTGGGGGCGCTGCTGAAAGAAATGGCCAAAATGGCGCTGGCCAATAGGGTCCGCTGGCTGCGCAGCGGGGGAACGTTTTCCTTAATGTGTGACATGGTTGATATAGCCCTTAACTGAGAAGTGAGTACACCCTTTCTTGGAAAGGTGATTAAAGTCAATGTGAATAACTGGGTTAGCATACCATGATCAAATACTAATAAGAATAGTTCTTAGTTGCATTAGTGTTAATGAAGATTGAAAGTGCGCCAGGGGTGGTACAAATGATATTTTTAGTCAGTCGAATGTGGTTTTAACGGTTTTTTATTCAAGTAGATGGTGCGAAATGAGCCCTTTTGGGACGCCTAATCAGCACGAGGTGTGGTTATTTAACCTATTAGATAAACAGGATATCGAGCGCGGGTCGCTGCGCGTCAAAGTGTACCAGGCGTCGCCAGTGTGATTGGTTAAGCCAGACACGCTTAGTGTACGGTCTTGATGAAGGGTGTAGGGGTAGGATTGGTGGGGTAGGGACGAAAAAAAACCAGCTTGTGAGCTGGATTTTTAATCTTTACCGTGATGACCAAAGCGATTGAGCTTTGGTGCCCAGGGACGGACTCGAACCGTCACACCTTGCGGCGGGGGATTTTGAGTCCCCTGCGTCTACCAATTTCGCCACCTGGGCAGGTGAAGATTTGTTTGAGGAGCGTATTATAGCTGAAAACCGATCACTGTAAAGGCCTTTTTTAATCTTTTTTCAAGCTTAGGGCGTAATCGTATAATACCTTTTTGTTTTCATTGGTGATTTTGCTGCCCAGCTCGGCGGCCTGTTTGGTTGGCAGCTGCGTGGTGAGCACCTTCATCACGTGTTCGGTGGCTTCGGAAAGGGCGCTTTTCGCCACCACTTCGGCCGCATCCAGAATCAACACCATTTCGCCGCGGGTTTGGTTGCGGTCGGCGCTAACCTGCGCCAACACTTCCGCCACGGTGCCGTCAATGAAGGTTTCGAAAGTTTTGGTGATTTCGCGCGCCATCACCAAGCGGCGGTCGGGGCCTAGCACGGCCAGCATGTCGGCTAGGGTGGCTTCGATGCGGTGCGGGGTTTCGTACATGATGACGGTGTACGGGGTTTCCTGCCATTTTTGCAACAGGGTTTGGCGTTCTTTCGATTTGGGGGGTAAAAAGCCCGCAAAGTAGAAGTTGGCGCTGGTCATGCCGGCCACGCTGAGGGCGGCAATCACCGCGCTGGGCCCCACAATGGGCGACACCTTAAAGCCTTTGGCGCGAATGGCCTGAGCCAGCTTGGCACCAGGGTCGCAGATGGCGGGGGTGCCCGCATCGGAAACCTGCACCACCACCTGGTCGTTGGCCAGCGCTTCGGCCACCTTGTCGACCATTTGGCGTTCATTGTGCTCGCGCACGCTGATGAGTTTGCTTTTGATGCCGTAGGCGGCCAATAGCTGGCCGGTGACGCGGGTGTCTTCAGCGCAAATGAGGTCAGCGCGCTCTAAAACCGCCAGCGCGCGCAGGGTAATGTCACTTAAGTTTCCAATTGGGGTGGCTAACACATATAATGTTTGTGTCTGAATGGTTGCTTGTGCTTGTGAATAATGTGTTTGCACGCCAGGGCTTTCTCTTGAAAAATGGGGAACTAGGCCTCAACTATACCACTGATGCGCTTCATCATCTTGAGAATCATACCGGCCGAGTGTCGGGCCCCAAAGCGTCGCCGCCCCCCTTGAAAGGCCGTTGATGAAACTAAATCACCCCGTCGGTGCCCAAGCAGAAGACCGTGCGCTGGCTTTTTTACAGCAACAAGGCTTGCGGCTGGTGGCGCGAAACTGGCATTGTGTTTACGGGGAAGTGGACTTGGTGATGAAAGAAGGCCCCACTTGGGTCTTTATTGAAGTAAAATATCGGCAACGGCCCCATTTTGGTGGTGCAGCCTACAGTATTACCCCCCACAAGCTGGCAAAACTGCAGCGAACCATACTGCACTATATGCAGGTAAATAAGATACACAACGAGCCGTGTCGATTAGACGCGGTATTGTGCCAAGCGCAGGATGCGCCGGTTTGGCTAAAAAACATATTGGGATGAGTTTATGAGCATAGTTGATCGAGTCAGTGCGCACTTTGCAGAGAGCATTGAAGCAAAAAAACAGTGTCAGGAGATCCTACCAGAAGCGGTGGCCGAAGGCGTCCAGCTGATGGTGAACACCCTGATGATGGAAGGCAAACTGTTGGCCTGTGGTAACGGTGGTTCTGCCGCCGACGCGCAACACTTTGCTGCCGAAATGGTGGGCCGCTTTGAGCAAGAGCGCCCAGGCCTAGCGGCGATTTCTTTAGCTACGGACACCTCGGCGTTGACCGCCATTGGTAACGATTACGAATTTGATTTGATTTTTTCAAAGCAGGTGCGTGCCCTCGGTAAAGAAAACGACGTTCTGTTGGCCATTTCGACCTCTGGCAACTCTGCCAACGTGGTTGAGGCGGTGAAGGCCGCCCATGAAAAAGGCATGAAGGTGATTGCGTTGACCGGTAAAGACGGCGGCAAAATTGCCGGTCTTTTGAATGGCGACGACGTGTTGCTCAACGTGCCCCATCCGCGGACGGCACGGGTACAAGAGATTCATATTTTATTGATTCATGCTTTGTGTGATGGCGTGGATTACATGTTGTTGGGCGGCGATTAAGCCGTAAGCCAAACCTGTAAAGGATGCTTTATGAAAAGATGGATCAAGACGTTGGTGGTGAGTGCGGTGATGGTGAGCGGTTTAACCGGTTGTCCTGCGTTCATCGTGGGCGGCGCAGCGGTGGGTGGCCTTGCGGCGACAGATCGACGCAGCGTGGGCGCGCAAACCGACGACAGCGTGATTGAAGCCCAAGTGGCCGCCAGCATTGCCAACTATTGGCAGGCCAATCCAGTGGCCGCTGGCCAGCCACAGCCCAACGTGAAGGTGATTAGCTACAACCGTCATGGCCTATTGTTGGGCTACGTGGCCAGCGAAGCGGAAAAAACCATGGCAGAACGCGCTTTGCGCGCCCAGCCAAACGTGGCCAAAGTGTATAACTACATCAACGTGGCCCCTGGTGACCGTAAGTTTGGTAATGTGAGCCAAGACACATGGATTACGTCTAAAATCCGCACCAACTTGCTCAACGCACAAGGGTTTATTCCCAACCGCGTGAAGGTCATTACTTATGATGGCGTGACCTACGTCTTTGGTATTTTGACGCCGGCCGAACAGGCTGCCGCCACCGCACAAATTAGTGCGACCTCTGGCGTACAGCGCGTGGTGACGCTTTATGAAACGTTTACCGAAACCGAACAGCCGGCCGCGGCTGCCGCGCCAGCGTCTTAATGGCGTGTGAGGGGTGATCCACAAGCAGCAATGCCCAGCATTGCTGCTTTTTTTTGTTTAAGCCTGAGGCGGGGCCAGCAGCGAAAGCAGCGCTTGAGCCTGCTCGGGGCTGAGTTTTTCGGCCGCCAGCGCCACCGTGGCCGTGCCTAAAGCCTGATACAAAGGGATTTCTTGCGGGGTTAAAGCCTGTAGGTGGGCGGCCACGGTGGCGCTGTCGCCACGCACAATCGGGCCGGTTAGCGCCGCCTTGGGGCCTAAAGCCTGATAGTTGTGGAAACTTTGCTGCATTAAACCACTCACTAAAGCACGACTTTGCGATTGGGGCAGGTTTAAAGGGGCCAACACGGTTTCGGCAAAGTGGGCCAAAGTCATGAGGTAGTTAGCGCTGATGGACAGCGCCGCATGATAACGGGCTTTGTGGTCGGCATCGACATAAAACGGCTGGAGCCCAAGCGCGTGCGCCAGGCGCGTGAGCAAGGGCTGCTGTGCCGGTTCGGCCTCGATGGCGGCCAGATGGCCCGCAAGGGTGCGAATGCTGGTGTCGACGTCGGCAAAGGCAAACACCGGATGCAGGCTGGCGGTGGGCACGCCTTTAGCGGCCAACGGGGCTAAAGCAGCGCGGCTTTTGGCGCCACTACAATGGCAGACTAAGGTTTGCGGCGTGAGCCAAGGGCAGGCGGCGAGGGCCTTCGCGGTGGTTTCAATGACATCATCGGGGGTGCTGATCAAAATAATATCGGCCGCAGGCAAGTCGCTGATTTGTGTTACTATTTTTGCTGTGGTAAAACGGTGTGTCCACGCGGCATCATCATCATTACGGCGGCGTAAAATATGACTGAGCTGCAGCTGGCCTGACTGCTGCCATAAGTGGGCCAACGTTTGGCCGACGCGGCCTGCCCCAATAATGTGAAAAGTAAGCGACATCTCGGTTTCCTTGGCTTAATTGCTCATTGAATCTTTAAGATTATAAATGGTAAACTTGAGTGATTGAAAAAAACTATATAAAGTTAAAAAGCGACCCTATGAAATCGGTTTTAGAGGTTAAGTCAGCGCGTCTAGATGCTTTATGCATTCAGCTGAAAACAACAGACACAGAACGCCTGGCTCAGGCACTGGCGATTCGATTCAAACAGCTGACCGATGTGGGCAGCGTGCCGTTTGTTTTGGACGTTAATGAGCTAGAAGACGTATGGGCGATTGATTTTGCCCCCTTATTGGCCTTATTTACCCAATATGGTTTGCGTATTATTGGCCTTCGCCACTATGATAAGCAAGTATCGGCGCTGGCGGCCAAACATCAGTTGGCGTTTAGCCTGCTGCCAGAAGCCAAGGCCGATGAAGCGATTCAAGGTTTGGTGGCCGCTGCCGATGAGGCTTCTGCCGAAGCCGCGGCGCAGCCAGAGGCAGCGCCAGCAGCGGAGGGCAGCAAGCCCACCGTGGTGATTAGCCGCCCCATTCGAACTGGCCAGCAGGTGTATGCCCAAGGGGCGGATTTAATTGTCTTAGACATGGTGTCCGAAGGTGCAGAAGTGATTGCCGATGGCAACATTCACGTCTATGCCCCGCTACGAGGCCGGGCCTTAGCCGGGGCCAATGGCAACCGCGAGGCGCGTATTTTTGCCCAAGACATGCAGGCCGAGCTGGTGTCGATTGCAGGCATTTACCGCAGTATTGAGCAAGATTTGCCTGAAAGCTTGGCCCATAAGCCAACGCAGATTTATCTCGAAGAAAATCGTTTAGTGATGAGTGCGTTAAGCACCAAATAGAAAAAGGAACTCTATTGTGGCAAAAATTATTGTCGTAACATCCGGTAAAGGTGGCGTAGGCAAAACCACAACCAGCGCCAGCATCGCAGCAGGATTAGCTTTACGCGGTCACAAAACCGCCGTGATTGACTTCGACGTGGGCTTACGTAATCTAGACCTCATCATGGGCTGTGAACGCCGAGTAGTGTACGACTTGATCAACGTGACTCAAGGTGAAGCCACGTTGAATCAGGCACTGATTAAAGACAAGCACTGCGATAACTTATACATTTTGCCTGCTTCGCAAACCCGCGATAAAGATGCGTTAAAGCGCGAAGGGGTCGAAAAGGTTTTAAAAGAACTCACTGAAAAAATGGATTTTGAGTTTGTAATTTGTGATTCACCCGCCGGCATTGAGCAAGGCGCCTTAATGGCCTTGTATTTTGCCGACGAAGCGATTGTGACCACCAACCCTGAAGTGTCGAGCGTTCGTGACTCGGACCGTATTTTGGGCATTTTGGGCAGCAAGAGCCGTCGTGCCGAGCAAAGCCAAGAGGCGGTTAAAGAGCACTTGTTGATTACCCGATACTCGCCCGAGCGCGTGGAAAAAGGAGAAATGCTGTCAGTAGAAGACATTTGTGACATTTTGCGCATTCCTTTGATTGGGGTGATTCCTGAATCACAAACCGTGTTACAGGCTTCGAATGCGGGTTCGCCAGCGATCCATATGGAAGGCACCCCTGCGGCAGAAGCCTATCAGGATGTGGTGGCGCGTTTGTTGGGTGAAAATCGGCCCATGCGCTTTACTGAAGCAGATAAAAAAGGCTTCTTCTCACGTTTATTTGGAGGGTAGGCATGTCCATTATTGCTAAGTTGTTTGGTAAGCGAGAAAAAAGTGCCAGCGTGGCGCGTGATCGTTTACAAATCATCATCGCACAAGAGCGGGTGAAAAGTCAGGCACCTGACTATTTGCCTACATTACAACGTGAGCTTTTGGAAGTGTTGTCAAAATATGTGACCGTGTCCCCCGAGGACATTCGGATTGCACATGAGAAGCAAGACGGCATGGACGTATTGGAACTGAACATCACATTGCCGGAAGACAATGCCAATACGACCACAGAGGCAGCAAAGGTATAAAGCATGACTTTAACTGAGCTACGCTATATTGTGGCGGTTTCGCAAGAGAAACATTTTGGCCGCGCAGCGCAACGCTGCTTCGTCAGTCAACCCACCCTGTCCATTGCGATTAAAAAGCTAGAGGAGGAGTTAGGGGTGACGCTGTTCGACCGCAGCAGTAATGAAATCATTACCACGGATGCGGGCGAACGCATTGTGGCGCAGGCCCAGCGTGTTTTGGACGAGGCAGACCTCATTAAAAGCTTGGCCAGTAAAGAGCAGGATGAACTAGAAGGGGCGTTTAAGCTGGGCCTTATTTTTACCGTGGCCCCGTATTTACTGCCCAAGTTGATCATGGCCCTGCGTGATTCCGCCCCGTTTATGCCGCTGATGCTGGAAGAAAACACCACTCAGGTGTTGACCGAAAGCCTCAAGCGCGGAGAGCTAGACGCCATCGTGGTGGCCGAGCCATTCCAAGAGCCAGGCGTGGTGACCTACCCTTTGTATGATGAGCCGTTTTTCATCATTACCCCCAAAGGACACCCGTTTGAAGAATTGGATTCGGTCAGCACCGAGGTGTTTTCGCAAGAGCAGGTGTTGCTGTTAACCGAAGGCAACTGCATGCGGGATCAGGTGTTGGATAACTGTACCGAATTGGCCAGCCGTCAAAAGATTTTGGGCTTAACCAATACGCTCCAAGGCAGTTCGATCAACACCATTCGCCACATGGTGGCCAGTGGTTTGGGGATCAGCGTGTTGCCCGCCACGGCGTTAACCGAAAACGACCACATGTTGTTCAGCATCATTCCGTTCGACATGCCGATTCCGTCGCGTAAGGTGGTATTGGCGGCAAGGCGCCACTTCGTGCGCCCGAAAGCGTTAGAAACCATACGCCAAGCCGTATACGACTCTCATTTAGCCGGCGTTAAATTTTTACGTGATTAAGCAAACCAAGCCAAGACTCTAAATCTTGGCTTTTTTTTATGCCGCTGATTTGATATAAGTAGTAAAGCACGTGATTAAATAATGCTAGAGTGATCAGATGATAGGATGGACAGCGGTATGTCTGTCGCAGAGCGGCCATGACTGGCCACCTAAAACTACCTAGGAGAATAATAATGAGTTACCAAGCCCCTTTAAATGATTTGCGTTTTGCCTTACATACCCATGCCAAAATTGCCGAAATTTTGACCTTACCCGTTGGCTTGGGTCTGGATGATGAAACCATTGATGCCATTTTGGAAGAGGCGGGCAAATTCAGTGAGCAAGAGCTGGCACCGACCAATCGTTTAGGCGATGTGCACGGCGCCAAAATAGTTGAGGGCAAAGTGGTGAGCCATGAGTCGATCAAAGCCGCCTTTGAAGCCTACCGCGCTGCGGGTTGGAGTGGCTTGCGCGCCCCGACCGACTATGGTGGCCAAGGATTGCCATCGGTGGTGTCAACGGCGTGTGAAGAGCTGTTTACCGCCGCCAACCTGGCTTTTTCATTGATGCCAATGTTGACCATGGGCGCCGCTGAGGCGTTATTAAACCATGGCAGCGACGAGATTAAACAAACCTATTTACCCAAAATGAGCGAAGGCCTATGGTCGGGTACGATGAACCTTACCGAGCCGCAGGCCGGTTCAGACCTTGCGCAGGTGGCCACCAAGGCCGAACCCAATGACGACGGCAGCTACGCCATTAGCGGCCAAAAAATCTTCATTACCTGGGGCGAACATGAGCTGACCGAAAACATCATTCACCTGGTGTTGGCGCGCTTGCCCGATGCCCCTGCCGGCGTGAAAGGCATTTCTTTATTCGTGGTGCCGAAGTTCTTGGTAACCGACAGCGGCGAAGTGGGCGAGCGCAACACCCTAGAAGTGGTGTCGTTAGAACACAAAATGGGCATTCATGCCAGCCCGACCTGCGTGATGCAGTTTGATGGTGCCAAAGGTTATTTAGTTGGCACCGCTAACCGTGGCCTGAACCATATGTTTACGATGATGAACCACGCGCGTTTAGGCGTGGGCGTTGAAGGCCATGCGATCGCTGATCGTGCCTACCAAATGGCGGTTGCCTACGCCAAAGAGCGGGTACAAAGCCGTGCCGTCGATGGTGACAGCCACGATGCGGTGGCGATTATTCAACACCCCGACGTGCGTCGTTTGCTGTTGACGCAAAAGGCCACCATCGAAGCGCAGCGGGCCCTGATTTTTGTGGCCGCTAACTTATTGGATAAAGCGACCGACCATCCGGTGGCGAGTGAGAAAGAACAGTCGTTGCAAACGCTGAGCTTCTTGATTCCGATTATTAAAGCCTGGTGTACGGAAAACGCCAACGTGTTGACCAATCAGGCGCTACAGGTGTTTGGTGGCATGGGCTACATCGAAGAAACCGGAATTGCACAGCTGGTTCGTGATGCGCGCATTACCGCTATTTATGAAGGCACCACCGGTATTCAGGCCCTAGACTTAGTTGGCCGTAAGACCGCGATGGACCAAGGTGCCGCGGCGAAGGTGTGCCTAGCCGAAGGCGTTCGCATTGCCGAAGGCTTGGCCAAAGCCGGCGCGACCGACCTAGCGCAAGCATTAAGCCACGCCTTAAACTTAGCCAAAGAGTCTGCCACCTACGTGGTGATGTCGTTTGCCCAAGGGCAGTCTGCGGCCGCAGCGGCGGGTAGTGTGCCCTTCTTGATGCAAATGGGGGTGACTTTAGGGGCGATTGAAATGGGCCGTGCTTATTTGGCCAGTAGCGAAGCGTTAAAAGACCCGGTTGCGGCGATGTTGCCTGAGTCGTTCTATGAAGAAAAACAACAGACTGTGGCGGTGTATTTTGACCATATTTTGGTTCAAATCGAAACCTATAGCCGTCAATTGTTAAATGGCTCAGATAGTATTTTAAAGTATAACTTGGATTCTTTCTAAGCCCGCGTCGATCATTTCTGACTCGTTAAAAAACCACCTTCGGGTGGTTTTTTTGCCAAATCAGTCAGCTATGAGTTACCCTATTATTTGAATGGCATTTTATTGAAGATTAAAAACTTTATTTAAATGGCTGATTTTTTTAAACAAACCCCGCAAATTTTAACAAAACCCAACTTTTCCTTTACGCAAATTAACATTTTACTCTGTTAGGATAAGAATCCTATTAGTCATGGGATAATTTTCATCATAAAGGTTAAAGGTCAGAGTATGAATGGGTCAGCAAAACAGCCATTGGGCGAATTTATTCGCGCACAGCGAGAACGAATATTACCGGTACAGGTTGGTTTGCCTGCGGGTACCCGTCGCCGCACGCCGGGCCTAAGGCGCGAAGAGGTGGCGGCGCTCAGTGGCATCAGCACAACCTGGCTGGCCTGGTTAGAGCAGGGGCGCACCGAAACAGCCTCGGCCAAAGCCTTGGCTCGCTTGGCGAAGGCCCTATTGATGACGCCGGCAGAACAAAAACACATGTTTGAGCTGGCGGGTTTACACCTAGACCCGAAAGAGCCAGTGGTGAAGCGAGACGTCGAGCCGCTGTCGAACGTGCTGCAAAAAACCGTGGATAATATTCTGGTGCCCGCCATGGTGTACGACCGCTATTGGGATCTGGCCTACGCCAACACCACCGCGGGCGATTTATTTGCACACTGGTTTGAGGGTTCGGACAACATCAACCTGCTGGATTATTTATTCCTTGACCCACACAGCAAAAACTTTATGGGCGACTGGATGGCCTTAGCCGACCGCGTGGTGGTGCAGCTGCGGTCTGAGTTTCAAGCCAATGAAGAAGACGAAGCGTTGCAGGCCTACGTGCGTGGCTGGATGGGCAAAAGCCCAGAGTTCGCCGCTTTTTGGAATGACCCTGACGATACGGCCTTACACAAAAGCAGCCACATTCGTAAAATAAAACATCAGGCCAGTGGCGAAATGACCTACAACTCGGTCACGCTCAGCCTCACTGAAGCACCAGGTTTGAAGCTTGTGGTCTTAAACCCTTGCCATTAAAAAAATAAAAAGGGGAACTTATTAAACAACCACCGCTCTTATTTGTGGTCTAATTGAGTTCTCATAAGCTTAATAGGTTAAATACAATGGCAGTTAGTAGCCCCTCTATAGGCACACCATTATTCTATGGTGTGTTTTTTGTTGCCGTTCTCATCATGATCGCCATCGACATGTTGTCGTTGAAGAAAAATGGCCCACATAAGGTCAGCATTAAAGAAGCCTTGATGTGGACGTTGGTGTGGATTGCCGTGTCTTGTGGTTTTGGTGCTTGGCTATATTTTGAATTGGCGGGTAACCCTCTGTTTGGTCCCGTGGTGGCGAAAGAGAAAACGCTGGAGTTCTTTACCGGTTACGTGATTGAAAAAGCCCTTTCGGTCGACAACCTGTTTGTGTTCTTGATGATCTTCTCCTTCTTTAAAGTACCGGCCCAGTATCAGCACCGCGTGCTGTTATACGGTATTTTCGGTGCCATCGTGCTGCGTGCGGTGATGGTGTTCTTAGGCGCCTTCCTAGTGCGTGAATTTTCTTGGATTCTGTACATTTTCGGTGCCTTTTTGGTGTACACCGGCTTGCATATGTTTAAGCCAGAACCAGACGAAGCCCCTGATTTATCAAAGAATAAAGCCCTTAAATGGATTTCGAGCCACCTGCGCATGGCCGATGGCTTCCGCGAAGAAAAATTCTTCGTGGTGGAAAACGGCATCCGTTACGCCACGCCTTTGTTCTTGGTGTTGATCATGGTTGAATTGAGTGACGTGGTGTTTGCCGTCGACAGCATCCCGGCGATTTTCGCGATCACGACCGACCCCTTTATCGTGCTGACGTCGAACATTTTTGCCATTTTAGGCCTGCGTGCGATGTACTTCTTATTGGCGGACATGGCCGATCGCTTCCACCTGTTGCGTTATGGCTTGGCCATCGTGCTGACCTTTATCGGTGTGAAGATGTTGATTGCCAAGTTCTATCATATTCCAGTGGGGGCATCGTTAAGCTTTGTCTTCCTCACCATCTTCTTGTCCATCATCGTGTCTTTGGTGGCCACCAAGAAAAACGTTTAAGCATCTAGCTGTCACAACGCCCCATAAATGGGGCGTTTTTTTATGCCTATTCGGCTTCGTGATACAGCCATTCAAAGCGGCTTAAATCGATGCGCTCTTTGGCGTCAAAAACGATGCCCTCTGCTTCGAGGGCCTTTTTTTGACGTTGATGATCTTCGCCCACTAACGAAATTTGGCCGAGCCGATTGACGACGCGGTGCCAGGGCAAAGCATGGCCAGCGGGCAGTTTCTTTAAAATGATGCCGACCTGGCGTGCGGCTTTGGCGTTGCCAGAGCGTTTGGCGATGGTGCCGTAACGACACACGTGGCCAGCGGGAATGCTGGCCACAGCGTGTAGGACGCGTTGTTTGAACGTGTCTAACGGCGCGGCCACTTACTTACAGGCCTCAAAGGTGATGAGGCTGCCGTTTTGGCTGGGGACCTGACCATAGTGGTAGTCAGCAGACACCACGATGTCGCGATAACCGAGGCGAAGTAACAGCTGTTTAAACTCTTCAATGCCGTACCAGCGCAGGTCAAACCGCTGTAGTTCGGTGGCCACGAGCTGACCCTGCTGCCAGGCTTCATACTTGAGCAAGGAGTGGGTGGTTTGCTCGATCCAGTTGATGTGTTGGGCGTGGTAGGTCAGGGTAATGCCATAGTCTGGGCTTAACTCATGGCTGCTGATGGTTTGCTGATTGTTTTGCCAATCAGAGGGCAGGTCAAGGTCGAGAATGAGGCGGCCATTAGGTTGTAGCGATTGATAAAAATGCGCCAAAATGCGTTCGGCCACCTGACGATCGGTGATGAGGCCAAACGAGCCGGTGGGCACAATAATGGCTTCATAAGCGTGGGGGTAAGGATAGGCGCCCATGTCACCCTGATACAGGGTGGGTTGAATCTGAGCGCCGTCGCAGTTGCGCTGGCACACGGCCAGCATGTCGGCCGAGAGGTCGATGCCTTCTATTTTGAGGCCTTCTTGGTAAAACGGAACCAGCAGGCGGCCATTGCCCACGCCGGCCTCTAAAATGGGGCCGGTCACGTTGTGTAAGCGACTGCGGTAATAATCAAGGTCACCGGCGATGGCGTGGCCAACCGGTTTGGTGTGTTCGTAAACTTGGGCGCACAAAGGGCCATATTGGGTGTACATGGTGTGAGGGCTTCTCATTGATTGGGAATGGTTTGATGATAATGGAGGTGGCGTGTTTTTGCCAGTGGTGGGATGGGGGCGTTTGGTTTCGGTGGCCATGATGCAACCATGGTTTTCATTGCCCCTTAATGGCTTAAGAACCCTGCGGGGGTAGGGTGGATAGGCTGCGCTTTACCCATGCTACGGTAGGTGAGCGGTATAGGCATGCGATAAGCCAAGGTAAAAACCATGGTTTATTGTTTGATGAAGACGTGCCTCAATTTACCAACCTTCTGACAGTGTATCCCTTAGGTGAAGTACCGTCCCGTAGAGCCGCCGAATTAGGTTCTATTGAGGCAGATGAAGCAGGCAAAAAGTTTGTGGCGACCGACCACACTTTTATAGGGGGTCGAGCACTATTCTGGAGTGCCTGCGCTGGCTCAATAGGTTCTGCTGAGGGCAGTCACGAAGTGACCGGGGACCAGGGTGTCGTTTTCTTTGCTTCGTTTCTTTTGGCCATGCACAAGAAATGACGTCGCCTTCGGCGAAACAAACGTTCAAGTTAAAGCCCTGCTTGCCTAAAGGGCACATCTCAAAACCATTCATGCTTCGGTAACGCCGCTATTAATCAGTCGTTGGGTTTCGCCCTGTAGGGCGCCATCATTTCTTTTTGATGTCAAAAAGAAACGAAGCAAAGAAAAACCACCCCACTTTATCCGCCCGCTTTGCGGGTGCCCTCGTTGGCCCGCACGTGGCCGGCGGCAAAAACTCATATTTGGGCCTTTGGCCAAATACTCAAACAACTTTGCCTTAAAGCCCCGGCCCCGCACGAACCGCCTCGGCGGCTAAAAGGGGACGGTACTTCACCTAAGGGCAAGCGTGGTGAGTTTAAAGTATCTGCCTATATACGCTGGGGTTTTATTCGAACAATAAACCATGGTTTTGGGCCCAGTCACGCCCGCAGCAAAACAGCCACTGGCCTTAGGCCAGTGGCTGTTTGTAAATATAAGGTGCACAAAAGTCGGTCGATAAGCCGGGTTCTGTCTAGGACAGTCATTCATCTAGGCGTACCGTTACCAGCACGCTCAAGCAACCTACCCGAAGACGATACGAGCCGCATCATGGCCTTCTGTTTGGTCTTGCTCCAAATGGGGTTTAGCTTGCCGCTTCGGTTACCCGTTGCGCGGTGCGCTCTTACCGCACCTTCTCACCCTTACCTGTGCTGCCGAAGCAGCCATCGGCGGTCTAAGTCTCTGCACCACTTTCCGTTGCCTTTCGACACCCAGCCGTTAGCTGGCATTTTGCTCTATGGAGCCCGGACTTTCCTCCCCGTGTAAACACGCGACGACTGTCTGGCCAACTTTTGTGCCGGCAAATTCTAACACGGCTGGGCCGGCGGCGTTGGTTTTATTTTACCTGTGGGATGTCGAGCTTGGCCCAGCCTGCATGGCCCATTTCTTCTAGGAGGGCAATGTTGCGCTCAAAAATGGCGTCGGCGTTGGGAATGGCGGCCACGGCTTTGTCGATGCTGCTTTCGCGAATCAAGTGCAAGGTTGGGTAGGGCGAGCGATTGGTGTAGTTGCTGATGTCGTCGGCGTCGGTGCCGTCAAATTGGAACTGCGGGTGGAAGGGGGCAATTTGCAACACGCCGCTTAATTCATGCTCTTCGATGGCCTGATCGGCCACAAACACCATGTCGTTAAAGGTTAAAAAATCACCAAAAAGGTCGGGGTGGACCAGTAACGTCGTGTCGGTGACGTTGGGGTCGCATTCGGCTAGATAAATTAGCTCGCGGTCTAGGTCTTCTAAGAACCCATCTAGGTGTTTGGCATGGCTGACCACGATGCGTACCTGATCTTTGACGTACACGGCCTTGGCAAAAGGGCAGAGGTTAAGCCCAATGATGGCTTTTTCTAACCAAGTTTTGGTGTGATCAATGACAAGGGTGTCGGCGGGAGTAGGTAGGGGCATAGGGGCAACCAAGACGCAAAAATGGAAAGGTTTTCATCATAACAAAGGCTGCCTAAAAATGGGGTTTTTAAGCAGCCTTATGACGCGAATAGTGTGTTTAACCGTGGTTTTAGGCCACTTGGGCCCGTGGCTTAATCTAAATGTAGGTGGGCCAACGGTAACGACGTGGTGGATTTAATCTCTTTTAGCACGAAGCTTGATTTGGCATCGTTCACCCCTGGCTGTGACAGCAGGGTGTCCAGCACAAAGTGGGAGAAATCTTCCATGTCGACAAAGAAGGTGTGCAACAAGTAGTCGGTTTCGCCGGTTAACGCGAAGCAAGACAGGACTTCAGGCCATTCTTGTACCGCTTCATCAAACAGGGTGCGGGCATTGTCGCCCTTATTAAGCGACACACGGATGATCGCCTGTAGGCCTAGGCCCATACTCTGTGGCTCTAATAGCGCAGCATAGCGGCGGATCACGCCGGCGTCTTCTAACTGTTTTAAACGACGTAGGCAAGGAGAGGGGGACAATGCCACACGCTCAGACAATTCTACGTTGGTAAGGCGACCATTCTCTTGTAGTACTTGTAAGATCTTAAGATCGGTTTTATCTAAAATCACATTTTTCATGAAGCTTTCTCCTGAGCCCAATCTTGTTGTTGGGCTACGAATGGGTGTCACTGAAAAGTAAACGTTGGTATTAGTATATGTAGAGAAAGAATACCTGAAAAAGAGAGGCTTAAGCAAGAATATGTTTGCAAGGGTGGTATTTATAAAACAATATGGCAATCTATTGCCCATACCACGTTGCCGTCCGCAGGGACGCTGCGCCGGCCTTAATCATGATAAATCAACAGATTAAGCGGCTTAAAGCCTAGGGTGAGTTCTTTCTCCGCCGTCTATAATAGATGAATAAAAGCATTATTTGCAAAAATATCTAATATCTTTTGTTAGTTTAAGTTACTTTGGGCATGGGTTGTGGCGCAAAGTAGCGTTATTTTCATTTGCCGTCTCGACGCCTTATCGTGCTTTGGCTTGCCAAACACAGGCAAACAAAAGATAATAGTGTCAGTTCGGCAGGAGAGCGTGCATAGGCACCACCGAAGGCGCATACACCCTTGTAATCGCTCAGGTAACAGGACTGTTCAACGACGAGTGCAAACGCACTCAAGCAAATCTGGAGAGTGGCCAAGCCTGGCCCACCGAAGGGGGAAAGAAGCCAACTGTCGCAAAAAAGCGGCGCTGGTTTCGAAAATCTCAGGTTTCAGGACAGATAGGGTACGTACCTTTAAATCATAAAAAGGGCGTTCTTATTTACATTGGAGCCATCAATATGTCACAACTTTTACACACCCCATTTTATCAAGCCCACGTAGATGCTGGTGCCAAACTGGTCGATTTTAGCGGCTGGGAATTGCCCATTCATTACGGTTCACAAATTAAAGAACATGAAGCGGTGCGTACCGATGCCGGTATGTTTGACGTGTCGCACATGACCATTACCGACGTGGTGGGCACGCAGGCTCAAGCCTGGTTGCAAAAACTACTGGCCAACGACGTGGCTAAGCTAAAAGTCGTGGGTAAAGCCCTGTATTCGCCAATGTTGAATGAACAAGGCGGGGTGATTGATGACTTAATCGTGTATTTAGCTGAAAATGGCTACCGCATTATTTCTAATGCCGCAACGCGTGAAAAAGACGTGGCCTGGTTCCAAAAAACCGCGGCGCCATTTGACGTTCAGTTGACGGTTCGCACTGACCTGGCCATTTTGGCGGTGCAAGGCCCTAACGCCATTGCCAAGCTAGAAACCGTGAAGCCAGAGTGGAAAGACACCATTGATGCGTTGAGCTTGTTCCAAGGCGTGCAGTTGGCCAATGATTGGTTTGTGGCCCGTACCGGCTATACCGGTGAAGACGGTGTGGAAGTGTTGTTGCCAAGCCAAGAAGCTTTGGCTTTCTTTGACGCTCTTAAAGGTGCTGGCGTGGTGCCTTGTGGTCTGGGCGCGCGCGACACCCTACGTTTAGAAGCCGGCATGAACCTCTACGGTCATGACATGGACGAAGACATCACGCCACTAGAAGCCGGCATGGGCTGGACCATTGCTTGGAACGAGCGTGAGTTTATTGGTAAAGCGGCCTTAGAAGCCAAAAAAGAAACCGGCGTCGACGTGAAGCAGGTGGGTTTAGTGATGACCACCCGCGGCGTTTTACGTGAAGGCATGGAAGTGACCATCCCGAACGTGGGCACTGGGGTTATTACCAGCGGTACGTTCTCACCCAGTTTAAAATTATCGATCGCGATTGCGCGCGTACCAGCAGCCACTGCTGATACGGCTCAGGTCGATATTCGCGGTACCTTAACCGACGTGCGCGTGATCAAGTTGCCATTTGTACGTCAAGGCAAGGCAATGTTTGAATTGTAAGCCGGCTATGGCTGCCGCAGCATGTCTGTCGGCAGCTTTAAGCATGGGCTATTGAGTTTGGTTTTCATTTAATGATTGTGTCTTTAATACACTGGAGAATTTAAGATGAGCAATATTCCTGCAGATTTAAAATACGTTGATTCACACGAGTGGTTGAAACTGGAAGCCGACGGCACCGTGACCGTGGGCATTACCGAACACGCACAAGAAGCTTTGGGCGACATCGTGTTTGTTGAATTGCCAAACGTAGGCGACAACCTAGCCGCTGACGAACAGGCTGGTGTGGTTGAGTCGGTTAAAGCCGCTTCTGACATTTACGCCCCAATCGGTTGCGAAATCGTGGCGATTAACGAAGACTTAGTGGCCAGCCCAGACCTAGCCAACACCGATCCTTACGGTGCCGGTTGGTTCTTCCGCATCAAGCCTGCCAATGTGGCAGACCTAGACGGTTTGATGAGCGCAGAGCAGTACGCTGCCGAGATCGACTAAATAATGCCCAAGCCCGCTGCCGCGGGCTTTGTTTTGCTTTGATGTCAAACGCTTAAAGCGTTTACATTGTTGACTATATAAGGGTTAGACTCATGAGTATTCAATCATTATTCTTCAATGAAGAGTTTGTCGGTCGCCACATTGGCACCTCTGCTGCCGAACAGGCCAGCATGTTGGCCGATTTAGGCTTAAACAGCATGGCTGAGTTTGTGGCCAAAACCGTACCGGACAGCGTGTTGATGCCGCAGCCGTTCGGTTTGCCAGACAGCATGACTGAAGCCGATGCATTGGCCAAGCTTAAAGCCATGGCCAGCAAA
Source organism: Neisseriaceae bacterium (assembly GCA_017991555.1). Taxonomy (GTDB): domain Bacteria; phylum Pseudomonadota; class Gammaproteobacteria; order Burkholderiales; family Neisseriaceae; genus JAGNPU01. The sequence continues at coordinate 181,843 of JAGOQM010000006.1, read as the reverse complement.
AACAAGATTTTTAAAAGCTACATTGGCATGGGTTACTATCCAACCCGTTTGCCTAATGTGATTGCCCGTAACGTGTTGGAAAATCCTGGTTGGTACACGGCGTATACGCCATACCAAGCAGAAGTGTCACAAGGCCGTTTAGAAGCCTTGTTGAACTTCCAACAGGTGTGTATTGATTTATCTGGTTTAGAAGTGTCTGGTGCGTCTTTACTAGACGAAGCCACCGCCGCTGCGGAAGCCATGGCGATGGCCAAGCGCGTGTCGCGTTCTAAGTCGAACCAGTTCTTCGTCGACAACCGTGTGTTGCCCCAAACCCTAGCCGTGATGCAAACCCGTGCCAAATACTTTGAGTTTGATTTGGTGATTGGCGATTTGGCTCAGGCGGCCGAAGGCGACTACTTTGGTGCTTTATTCCAGTATGTTGGCGTTGATGGCGACGTGGTTGACCTAACCGACGTGATTGCCGCGGTTAAATCTAAAGGCGCTTTGGCCTGTGTGGCCGCTGACATTATGAGCCTGGTGTTGTTGAAATCACCGGGTGCAATGGGTGCCGACGTGGCCTTGGGTAATACCCAACGCTTTGGCGTGCCGATGGGCTTTGGTGGCCCTCACGCTGCTTACTTTGCCTTTAAAGACAGCATGAAGCGTTCTGCGCCAGGCCGTTTGATTGGGGTGTCGATTGATGCCAACGGCAAGCCTGCTCTGCGTATGGCCTTGCAAACGCGCGAACAGCACATTCGTCGTGAAAAAGCCAACTCTAATATTTGTACCTCACAGGTATTATTGGCCAACCTGGCCGGTATGTACGCTGTTTACCATGGTCCTGAAGGCGTGAAGCGCATTGCCAACCGCATTCACAACTTGGCCAGCGCTTTTGCCAATACGGTGACGGCCGCCGGCGGTAAAGTGGTGCATAACGCCTTGTTCGACACCGTTCAGGTAGATTTAGGCGCCAAGGCTGCTGACGTGTACGCCGCCGCTTTGGCCGCTGGTTACAACCTACGTCAAGTGTCAGACAGCGTATTGGCCGTGGCCTTCCACGAAGAATCTAGCTTAGAAGAGTTGAATCAGTTGACCCAGCTGTTCGTGGGCAAAGACGCCATCATTGATCAGGTTGAAACGCGCTTGCCAGAAGCCGTATTGCGTACTGATGCCATCTTGTCTCACCCAGTGTTCAATAGCTATCACACTGAACATGAGATGCTGCGCTACCTAAAACGTTTAGAGAACAAAGACATCGCGCTTAACTTCAGCATGATTTCATTGGGTAGCTGTACCATGAAGCTGAACGCTACTGCCGAGATGTTGCCGATTACCTGGCCTGAATTCTCGAACATGCATCCTTTTGCGCCTAAAGATCAAACCGAAGGCTATATGGGCATGTTGGACGGTTTGGCAGAACAGTTGAAAACCATTACTGGCTTTGACGCCATGTCGTTGCAGCCTAACTCAGGCGCTCAAGGTGAGTACGCTGGCTTAGTGGTGATTCGTCGCTACCACGAGTCTCGTGGTGAAGGCCATCGTGATGTGTGCTTGATTCCTCGTTCTGCCCACGGTACTAACCCTGCGTCGGCACAGATGGCTGGCATGAAAGTGGTGATCGTGGCCTGTGACGACTTGGGCAACGTCGACGTTGAAGACTTGAAAGCCAAAGCCATTCAGCACGCTGCCAACCTAGGGGCGTTGATGATTACTTATCCATCAACCCACGGCGTGTTTGAAGCGTCTATCCGTGAAATTTGTCACATCATTCACGAAAACGGCGGCCAGGTGTACATGGACGGTGCCAACATGAACGCACAAGTGGGCATCATGCAGCCTGCCGAAGTGGGCGCAGACGTGTTGCACATGAACCTGCACAAAACCTTCTGTATTCCTCATGGCGGTGGCGGTCCAGGCATGGGCCCAATTGGCATGCAAGCACACCTTGCGCCGTTTATGGCCAGCAACATCGTGGCCCCAATTGACGGTCTTGACGCTGAGTTTGGCGCCATTTCTGCCGCGCCTTACGGCAGCGCCAGCATTTTGCCGATCACCTGGATGTACATCACCATGATGGGTAAGGGTTTACGTCAAGCAACTGAGGCGGCCTTGTTACACGCCAACTACATTGCTCACCATCTAAAAGATGATTACCCAGTGTTGTATACGGGCCAAAATGACAAAGTGGCGCACGAATGCATTATTGACATTCGTCCGTTGAAAGAGGAAACGGGCATTACCGAAGTAGACATCGCCAAGCGTTTGATGGACTTTGGGTTCCATGCCCCAACCATGTCGTTCCCGGTAGCGGGTACCTTGATGATTGAGCCGACCGAAAGCGAAAGCCAAGCCGAAATCGATCGCTTTATTGCGGCGATGAAGCAAATCAAAAAAGAAGTGTTGAAGGTTCAAGCAGGTGAGTGGCCACTAGAGGATAACCCGTTGGTGCATGCACCGCACACCCATGCTAACGTGATCTCAGATGAGTGGACTCATGTATACAGCCGTGCTGAAGCAGTTTACCCATTGCCATTCGTGGCGGCCAATAAGTACTGGCCAACCGTGAATCGCGTCGATGACGTCTACGGTGACCGTAACCTGATGTGTAGCTGCCCAAGCCCTTCTGAATACGAAGACTAAGCGCACCTGAACGGTTGGACACCAAACCCTGTCGAGAGACAGGGTTTTTTTATGGCCGTTTGAGACGGTGGTGGCTACGGTGCGGCTTGCCGAAGTCGTCTAAAGCGGTGACGGTAATGGATTGGCCAAGGGTGACCTTGGCGGCCTGGCTAAGCGGGTGGCGCAAGGTGCTGTTGGGGGCCACCATGACCGGTTCGGCCAGCAGCTTAGGGTCGCTTGGGGTTTGCCAGCGGCTGATGGTGACGTGGTAGGGGCTGGGGTTGTGAATCAGTAAATAGGCTTGGGTGGCATCGAGGCTAATGTTGAGCTGAGCGCCGCCTCCTTGGTGATTGTGGGTGAGGTGGTTGGGGCGTAAAAACAGCTTCACCATGCTCAAATATTGCAGGGTGTCTGGTTGGGTGAGGGTGCTTAACGGGGTTTCGAGAAAATAAAAGTAATACACTGCTTCTTGCGTTTTGGGGCAAGATTGGGCTGAGCCGGTATAGAGAAGGACGGTTTTTTGGGGCGTATTTGGCTGCATTTTAAACTGTGGGGGTAGCAGCATAAATGGCGCCTCAGCCTTGTGAGGTAAGGGCTGGTGGGGTGCCTTGTCGACCCAGGTGGTGAGCACGCTGGGGGCTTTTAAGTAATCGCCTAAGAAGGTCAGGGTTTGTTTGGCTTGGTGGCAATAGTGAAATTGGCGCGTGCCCATCAGGGTAACGCTCGCTGTGGAGAGGGGGGCCAAGCTTAAGCCAAGGAGGCTGGCCCCCGCATAGGCCATTAGTCGATGCATGTTGTGCGTGGTCTCGGCTCTGGGCCTGTGGTTTTGTTATAGGTAGGCAGCAAACACCACTTTGGCGTTTGCGGGCTCGATTTTAGCATTGTCTAGGCGGACGAGTTCGCCTTTTTCTAGGTGGGCGTGGCTGACTAAATGAACCACCATGTGTTCTTTGATGTTGGCGGCGCAGGCTTCAATGGCCACGGCTTCAGCAGGTTTTCGAACCGGTGCTTCAACGTTGAGGCTGCAAGAAAGATCAACGACCTTACCTGATACAACGATGTTGCCACCGTCGGCCGCCATGACGGCGCCAGATAAGACCACAAGCAATAAGGCGGGTAGGTATTTTTTCATTTTGAGTCCCCCTGAAGCGTGATTGGTTGTCTGCTGTACGCCTTTATTATTAAGGGTCTTGGCCTGAAAAGGAAGTGTTTTTTAAAGAAATATTGATAAAATATAAAATGATGTTGAAAAATACCGCAGGGCGATTTAACTGATTGATAATAGGATGAGATGAGTTAAGCTAGACGATTGACGCGGGATTTTGATGAGGCTAAAAATAGCCCTTGCAGTTATTAATGATAATCAGTATTATTAACGTCATTGATTAGACGAAACAAAGGGCAGCTTCATGTACATTTGTATCTGTAACGGGATTACTGACAAGCAGATTAAAGCAGAAGTCAGTGCGGGCGCGACCAGCCTGGCTGATTTACAAGCCAGTCTAGGCGTGGCAACCTGTTGTGGTTGCTGTGCGGATGCGGCCAGTGCCTACCTGCCTGGGGCGCAATTAGATGATGCGGCCACCATTCCAGCGTTTTCGGCCTGCGCGTGTGCCGCGGCTGCGGCCATCGCCTAGTTCTGTCTACTAAACGAATAAAAACAAGGGCCTGTTGCGTGATTGCAACAGGCCCTTGTGGTGTCTACGTGGCTCAGTCTTCTTGCGCCGACGTTTGCAAGTAGTTCATTAAGCCCACTTCGCTAATCAGCTCTTGCTGGGTTTCTAACCAGTCGAAGTATTCTTCGTTGGTGTCTAGCTGCTCGGCCAACAGGTCGCGCGAGACATAGTCTTGCTTTTCCTCACACAGCGCGATGGCGGCCACTAGGGCTTCGTGCTTGTTGGTTTCTAGCTGTAGGTCGCAGGCGATGATTTCAGGCACGCTTTCGCCAATCAAAAGCTTGCCCAGCTCTTGTAGGTTAGGCAGGCCTTCCAATAGCAGGACGCGTTCAATGATTTTATCCGCATCCTTCATGTCTTTGATCGATTTTTTGTAAATGTGTTCGCCAAGCTCGGTAAAGCCCCAGTTTTTCAAAATGCGGGCATGCAAGAAATACTGGTTAATGGCGATCAACAACAGGCCCAAGTTTTTATTGAGCTGTTGAATCACAATGCGGTCACCTTTCATGGTCACTCCTTGTTATGGGTTAAAACTGGCTTTGTAGGTAGTTTTGCAGGCCAACCATGTCGATGAGGCGCAGCTGCTGTTCTAGCCAGTGAGCGTGGTCTTCCTCGGTGTCTTGCAGCTGGGTCACCAGCATTTCACGGGTGACGTAATCTTGCTTGCTTTCACATAGGGCGATGCCTTTTTTCAAAGCGCCGCGCACTTCTTCTTCTAGGTTTAAATCGAGGCGCAGCATTTCAGGGACGTCTTTGCCCACGTTAATGGCGCTGGGCACCATTTTAGGCGTGCCTTCTAACATTAAAATACGGGTGATGATTTGCTGTGCATGATCGGTTTCGTCAGCCATTTCATGGTTGATGCGTGCAAATAGTTTTTGATAACCCCATTCGGCATACATAGAAGAGTGAATGAAGTATTGGTCACGCGCGGCCAGCTCCCCTGCCAACAGCACATTTAAATAGTCAATGACTTCTGGATTACCTTTCATGTCATACCCTTTCATAATTAATCTGTTCATTTGTGCCCCCATTATAACCGATTTAGATTAAAGGCTTCTTTAATAATAACTATAGAAAAACCCGCCAGATGGCGGGTTGCGGCTGATTCCTATTTCATCTAGCCCACGGCTGGGATGAGGCCAATCATTTGTAACAGTTGTGACGCAATAATCACGCAGCCCAGGGCAAAGACCACGATGAGGGCCGCTTTGCCGCCCTTAACCACGTAATCGTCGCCAGCGGGCATTTGTTGGCGCTTGGCCCAAACCATGGCCACCGGCAAGAAGATCGCGAGGATGGTCAGTGCAATGGCGGCATAGCCCAGTGCCGTGATGAAGCCTTGGGGATAGAAGAGGGCAAAGCCTAACGGCGGCACGAAGGTGATGACGGCCACCTGTAGGCGCTGGGCGCTGCTGCGGTTACGGTTGAGCGAATCGGCAATAAAGTCGAACAAGCCTAGGCTCACACCCAGAAACGAGGTGGCCAAAGCAAGGTCGGCAAACACAATCACGGCCTTATTCACCATCGGGGTTTGCAGCGATTGGCTGATGGCGGTCATGAACTGGCTTAGGCTGGCGCTGCCAAACAGCTCGGTTTGGGTAAAAATGCCTTGAATGGCGACCTGCCACAGCAAGTACACCATCAGTGGCAAGGCCGAGCCAAAGATCATGATTTTGCGCAGCGCCTTAATGTCTTTGCCTACATACTGAACCACGGAGGGAATACTGCCGTGAAAGCCAAATGAGGTGAAAATGACCGGCAGTGACGAAATCAACAGGCCTTGTTGCATGGGCATGGCCATCAGGTTCTCGGCTTTTACGTGCGGCATGAGCAGGCTTAGCATGATGACTAAGGCAATGATTTTCAGGGTGAACAGCAAGCGGTTCACCATGTCGACTGAATGGGTGCCAATCGACACCACCAGTGCCACCGCCACGGTGAAGAAGACGGTGCCCCAGGTGTGCTGCTGGACGTTAAACCAGGCGTTGATTTTGTCATTAAACTGCGAGCCGCCGCCGGCGATGTAGGCCGCACACAGGGCATAGAACAGGAACAGCACCGCAAACGTGGCCAGATAACGGCCTTTTTTGCCGAGAAACTGGTGCGCCAAGGTGTGTAAGGTGGCGTTGACGGGCGCATGCTGATGCACTTCCAGCATCAGCATGGCGGTGTAGGTCATTAACAGCCAGATGCCACACATAATCAGGCTGGCGGGCCAGAAGCCAATGCCAGCAGAGGCCAGCGGAAGGGCCAACATGCCAGCGCCAATGGTGGTGCCGGCAATGATTAAGGTACTGCCGAATACTTTATTTGTCGTCATGATGGTTCTTATTCAGAAAGAGACACGCTTGCCCCAGGTTAGGATGAGGGTTGTCCATGATGGACAGAGTGAGTGAGTATAGCATTCGGGTAATCGGATTAACAGACGGAGGCGACTAGGCATGGCGCGGCGGCGGTCGGCGCGGTGGGGCCCAGAAAGACAAAAGCCACCCTAGTGGTTAGGGTGGCCGTGATGAGGTGATCGGGGCTTAGCGTTTTTGAGGCGCGGCTTTTTTGCCCTTGTTGGCCTCGTATAGCGGCATCAGTGTCGGAATGAATTTTTGCAATTCTTTTTGACGGGCTTCGCTGGCCGGGTGGGTTGAGAACATGCCCCCGCTGGCGCCCAAAGACGCCATTTTTTGCCATAGGGTCACGGCGGCTTCTGGGTTATAGCCAGCGCGCGCCATCATTTCTAGGCCAATACGGTCGGCTTCGGTTTCCATGGTGCGTGAGAACGGCAGGGTAATGGCCAAGTTGCCCACTTGTGCCGCTAGGTCGGTCTGGCTGCTGGAAAGGCCGGCAAACTTGCCCACTAGGCTGAGGCCTTGGCTTTTGGCTAGGTCTTGCGATACTTGTTCACGGCTGTGTTCGCGCAGCACGTGGGCCATTTCGTGGCCAATGATGGCGGCCAACTCGTCGTCGCTCAGCTTAAGCTGGCTCACGATGCCGGTGTAGACCACCATCTTGCCACCAGGCATGGCGAAGGCGTTGACTTCGTTGCTTTTGATGACTTCGATTTGCCAATTAAACTGATGGCCATCGGGGCGGAATACGGTGGTTTGAGGGAGCAAGCGGTTAAACGTGGCTTTAACGCGCTTGGCCGTGGCCGACGTCGTGTCCAGCATGCCTTGTTGGCGCGCTTGGGCGGTCAGCTGTTTAAACTGTAAGGCCGATTGGGCGTTCAGCTCATCGCTGGAAATCAGCAACAGCTGCTTGCGGTTGCTGCCGGTGAGGTCGGCGCCGGTGGTGCTCATGCAGCCGCTCAAGGCGCCGGCCATCAACAGTGCCGCCACCAACGTGGTTAAATGATTTTTTTTCATGGTTATTCCGATGGTTAATTGCCAACATCATAAACCCATTGTGATCTATTTGGCAAAGGGCTTTAACTAAATTTCAATCATTTCAAAATCGTCTTTACGGGCGTCGCAGTCTGGACAGGTCCAGTTTGGCGGTACGTCTTCCCATTTGGTGCCGGCCGGAATGTTGTCGTCTGGCATGCCTTGTGCCTCATCATAAATAAAGCCACAAATCAAACACATCCAAGTTTTCATACGGTTTCCTTCGTTTTCTATGATCTATTTTTTATTGATCAGCTGCGAGGCGGCTGATCAGGTGTTTTAGCTGGCGGCTGAATCGCTGCCTGCTTCAGGCGGCGGTGCAGCGGCAGGCGCCAACGGTTCTGGCGTGCTTTCCACGCTTAAGAACTGCATTTGGGCCGTTTGGTGAGTCAGGTCGACGTGCTGGACGCTGAGCTTCACCACCGATTTGGGCATCGTGCCTTGGGGCAGGCCAATGATGCGCTGAACCATGGGCAAGCCTTGAATGCGCACCAAGTCTTCTTTCAGCACCAACGCCGTCAGTTCAGTTATGGCTTCCTGCTTCAGATAGCGTAAGCACCAATAATGTTCCAAGGTTCTTTGAAAATCATTGTAGGCGCTGTAGGTGGCCTCAAAGTCGCGCAGGACGGCAAACAGCATGCTGTCGCCGGTTTGGTAGCGCATCGGCTTTTGGCCAATTAAGCCCAAGATTTGGCTTTGGTTGATGTAGTCGACGGCACGGCGCAGTGGTGAGGTACACCAAGCGTAGTGGGCGACGCCCATGCCCGCGTGGGGCTCGGACTGGGTGCTCATGCGCACTTTGCCGGTGGGTTGAACTCGGAAAATGCCCGGGGTGTCGTTGTCGTCTAACATCTTGGCCCAGTGGCTGTTGGCCAAGATCATGATCTCGCTCACCAATAGGTCAATGGGCGCGCCGCGCTGGCGCTTGGTGATGGTGACGTGTTCGTCGGCGTCAATGTCGATGCCGTAGTCAAACTGCACTGGACGGCTAGGGTCGTGCTTGCCGCGGGCGGTTTCGAGGTGAACCGCCAGCTGGTGTAGCCACAGCAGCTCGGTTTTGTAGGCAAAGTCGGGCAGCTTCGCAGGCGCTTGCAGCGTCTCTTGATTGAAGACGGGCTCAATTTCGTGCAGGCGGATGTTGGCGTCGATCCACACGCTCTCTACCTTACATTCGGGGGTGCTGAGGGTGTTGTCGGGCATCACGTCGATGTACAGGCTCAGGGCGGGGCAATGACGGCCGGCATCGAGGGTAAAATGTTGCACCCATTCGTCCGGCAGCATGGTGATTTTGTCACCGGGGTAGTACACCGTGCTTAAGCGATTAAAAATAAGGCGCTCAATCTCGCTGTCGGCGCCGATGGCCAGGCTGGGTACGGCAATGTGAATGCCCAGTCGAGTGCTGCCATTGGCCTGCAGCGTCACCGAAATGGCGTCGTCGATTTCGGTGGTGCTGATGTCGTCAATGGAGAAGGCTTTAATGCCGACGGCTTCGGGCAGGGTGGGTAAAGTCGGAATCGGTAAGTCTGGAAACGCCGTGCCTTTGGCAAAGTGCTGCAGTAAAAAGCCTTGCAGTAAATAATTGGGGATCGATGGCAGTCCGCCCACGGCCTGAGCCAAGGCCAATGGCGACAGCTTGCTGCGCTCGGCGGCGAGGGCGAAGGCCTTGTAGGTCAGGCTTTGCTTATTGGGCAGGTGTAAAATCGTCATTAAGTCGGCCTGAATGGGCTCTGGCAACTCATGCTGGCACAGGGCTGCGGCCCAGGCGTCGATTTGTGCTTCGTCTTGTTTTTTGCGCTCAATGGCCGCTAGGGCTGCTTTGAGGGTGTCTTCTGGGGCGGCCTTAAAAAAGCCTTTGGCTTTTTTATAGAAATACATCGGCGCCGCATAAATTTTCATGTAGGTGGCCGCAAGCTCAATATTATTGGGCTTATGGCCAAAGTATTCTTCCGCGATTTGCACGGCGCTGAATTCCTCTTCGCCGCATACTTCCCATAGAAAATCCACGTCGACGTCTTCGGCGGTGGCCGAGGCCTGGGCCAAAAAGGGCTCCAGAGCGCCGTCGAACTCTAAGAAGACGTTGTTGGCTTTGATTTTGGCGCGTTTGCCGTGCTGGGTATCGACCTGATAAGAAGCGTCGTTTTTGGTCACAATGCTGGCGACCTTAAACTGGCCACTTTCTTCATAAAAAATATTCATAGGGTTGTGAAGCTTTGCTTGGTGAAGAGTAAGAAGAGATTATATAACAAAAAAAGGCTGCCTAAATCAGACAGCCTTAATTGATTCACGGCTTAGCTAATGCGCATACCTGGTTGGGCACCGCTGTCCACGTCTAGCAAGAACAGGCCGTCTTTGCTGTCTGTACCAGAAGCGCACACAATCATGCCTTCGGACACGCCAAAGCGCATTTTACGCGGCGCTAGGTTGGCGACCACGATCACCTGACGGCCCACCAGTTCGGCGGGGTCTTGGTAGGCGGCTTTGATGCCCGAGAAAATGGTGCGCTCTTCAAAGCCTAAGTCGACCGTGAACTGCAACAGCTTGTCACTGCCTTCAACCGCTTGGCAGGCCTTGACCGTCGCCACGCGCAGGTCCACTTTGGCAAAGTCGTCGATGCTGATGGCGTCGGCCACGGGCTCATGAGCGGTGGTGTTGATCACGTTGGCGGTGGCCTGTAGGGCCTGCTTGTTGGCTTCCACTAGCTTGGTCACCAATTCTGGCTCAATGCGCTGCATCAGGTGTTTGTACGGATTGATGGCCTGTGCTGGCAAGATGGTTTTACTGTCGGCCCAGGTCAGTGGGGCAATGTTCAAGAAGGCTTCTACCTCTTCGGCAACTTTAGGCAACACGGGCTTCAAATACACGGTCAAAATCTTAAAAGCGTTGATGAGTTCGCTGCACACTTCATGCAGGCGTGCCTCTTGGCCTTCTTGCTTGGCCAGTTCCCACGGTTTGTTGGCGTCCACATAGGCGTTCACCTTATCGGCTAAGGCCATGATGTCGCGTAGGGCTTTGCCGTACTCACGGCCTTCGTAGTCGGCGGCAATGCCGTCAGAGGCCACGGTTAGCTGTGCCAAAAGTGGGCTATTGGCCATGTCTAAAATCATGCCATCAAAGCGTTTGGTGATGAAGCCAGCGGCGCGGGCGGCAATGTTCAGGTATTTGCCCACGACGTTGCTGTTGACGCGTGAAATGAAGTCTTCTAGGTTTAAATCGATGTCTTCAATGTGGCTGTTTAGCTTGGCCGCAATGTAATAACGCATCCACTCAGGATTGAGCTTGCAGTCTAAGTAAGACTTGGCGGTGATGAAGGTGCCGCGAGACTTAGACATTTTGGCGCCGTCTACGGTCAAGAAGCCGTGGGCGAACACCGACGTGGGGGCACGTAGGTTGGCAAACTTCAAGGTGGCGGGCCAGAATAGGGCGTGGAAGTACAAAATGTCCTTGCCGATGAAGTGGTACATTTCGGTGGTGGTGTCGGGCTTGAAGTATTCGTCAAAATCAATGCCCTGTTTGTCACAGTAATTTTTAAACGACGCCATGTAGCCGATCGGCGCATCCAGCCAAACGTAGAAGTATTTACCCGGCGCATCGGGGATTTCAATGCCGAAATAGGGCGCATCGCGCGAGATGTCCCAGTCTTGCAGGCCGCCTTCTAGCCATTCTTGCATTTTGTTGCGGCCTTGGGCCTGCAAATGGTCTTGTACTTGGCCGTTTACCAAGGTGGTGCTGCCGCTGGTCCACTCTTTTAAGTAGGCTTCGCAGTCGCTGAGGCGGAAGAAAATGTGTTCACTTTCTTTAAGCACGGGCGTGGCGCCGGTGATGGCTGAGTAGGGGTTAATTAATTCGGTCGGGCGATAGGTCGTACCACACACCTCACAGTTGTCACCGTATTGGTCTTTGCTGTGGCATTTTGGACACTCGCCTTTTACAAAGCGATCTGGTAGGAACATGCTCTGTTCTGGGTCGTACAGTTGCTCAATGGTGCGGGTGGTGATTTTGCCATTGGCCTTAAGGGTTTTGTACACTTCTTTGGAAAAGGTAAAGTTTTCTTCCGAGTGCGTGGTGTAATAGTTGTCGTAGCCGATGTGAAAACCGGTGAAGTCGGCCAAGTGTTCGGCGCGCATTTCATCGATTAGGGCTTCGGGGGTGATGCCGCGGCGCTGGGCGGCCAGCATCACCGGTGAACCATGGGTGTCATCGGCGCAGATGTAGTGACACTCGTTGCCCCACATTTTATGAAAACGGACCCAAATATCGGTTTGAATGTGCTCAACCATGTGGCCCAAGTGGATGCTGCCATTGGCATAAGGTAGGGCACTGGTGACCAAAATTTTTCGTTTTGTATTCATTTTGAATCCGTTCATCTGTAAAAATAAAAAGCAAGGTTTTCGATTATAGCAGAGGCGTGAAAAGATGGGGGGCTATCCAAAGAATAGGGGTGTTCAAGGTTCTTGGATGCGGTACACTAGGATGGATCAAGCATTCTGCAGGCAGAATGGGTTTGAATAATGAGCACAGGAGGCATGATGAAAAAAACGTTGGCAGTGGTTTTGTGCCTCGGGTTATTTGCCTGTACCGATCAGGCAAACACCGAGTGGCAACAGAAGTATGAAACGTTGAACGCTGAGTATCAGCAGTTGAAAACCGAACATGAGGCGCTGGTGGCCAAAATTGAGCCCAAAACAGCGGCATCGGGTGATGACCTGATGGTGGAAATTGAAGCAGAAAAACGGGCGCGTTACAGTGCCGTGGCGGCGGCCTTGAAAGCCCAGCCAGAAGCCATTCCGCTGAAGGCTGAATTAGGGGGCACCATGTTCTTCACCGACATTAAGCCGCTCAACGACGAGTGGGTGTATGCCGCCTATGAAGATGGCCATGTGGCCGGGTCGGCCTTATTTGGTTATCGCGTGGCAGAAGGCGAGCAAAACCCGACCTTCAGCGTGTTACAAGAACAGGTTCAATAAACCGAGCCGGCATCAAAAAAGCGCCTTATGAGAAGGCGCTTTTTTTTGTGGGGCTGAGGTTAAGCCCTTTTGGCTAACTCGGATTCAATCAGCTGGTGTAGGTCGGCAAAGTTCGGCTCGCCCACAATGGTGGTGACGATGTCACCGTGGCTGTCCACCAACACTGAAGTGGGGGTCAGCTGCACGTTGCCATAGGCTTTGGCCACGGCGCCGGTTTTGTCTTTGGCGACGGTGAACTGTGACATGTCGTACTTGGTTAAAAATTCTTTAATGTGGTCTTCAGGGTCGTATTCCATGGCGATGGCGATGGTTTGGTAACCTTGGCCGCCATATTTCGCTTGGGTGGTGATCAGCTGGGGCATTTCGGCCACGCAGCCCACGCAAGAGGTGGCCCAGAAGTTCACCAAGGTCACCTTACCGGCAAACTGCTGTTCGCTGACCGGGTGGCCGTTGAAGTCAATCAGGCTGAAGGCCGGCGCTTGCTGCTTATTGCTGCTGATGGCAAACCACACTAGGGCCGCCACCGCGATGAGGATAAGGGGTAACAGAATTTTTTTCATGCTTAAGCTGCGTCAATTAAAGATTGCAAAAGGTCGGCAATGTCGCCCTGAAGCTGTACCGCTTTGTTGGCTTTAGGGTCGACCACCACAAAGGTAATGTCGGCATCGGCCACCACCGTGTCGGTGTCTTTTAACACGATGGTTTGGTTAATCACGGCGCTGCGGTTGCCCACGCTTTTAAAGCCGGTTTTAACGGTGAGGGCATCGTTCATGACCGCGCCGCGGCGATAGTTAATGTTGATGTTGACCACGATGAGGCTCAGGCCGCAGGCCAAGAAGCCTTCTAACACTTTAGCGTCTTCGAAGTAGGCCCAGCGGGCCTCTTCTAAGAACTCTAAGTAACGCGCATTGTTGACGTGTTGGTACAGGTCTAAATGGTAGCCGCGCACGCGGATGTTGGTTTCATGGGCCATGCTTAATCCTCTGGCTGGTCAAGCACGATCGCTTCAAAAGGCTCACGTTCCAGTTCGGTGCGGCCAAGATCGGTCACGATGGTCGACAGGTGTAGGTCAAACCATTCGCCAAAAATATCGGGGTGAAGGTCGGGCCAGGTTTCTTGGTCTTCGCACCAGTCGGCCAGTTCGGCACTGAAAATTTCTTCTAGGCGTGCTTCAACCTTATCCCAAGCATCGTCGATGTCTTCACAAGGATCAAGCAAATAGGCATTGGGATCGGCCTGTAAGTCTTCTAGGCACAAGCCTTCAACATCAATGCCAGGTAGGTCTTGAAGCCATGCCCAGAAGGGCGCTTGGGGGATCAGTAAAATGATACTGCGATTAACTTCATACATGACGTCTACCTTTTTAAAAGAAACAAAAACCTTATCTAACCGCTAGCTTAATCACTTGTGGCCGCTGGGGCAAGCGAATGCCTAAATTTTTGGCATTAAGGCTCGGTTTGGCCAAGCGCTGCGTCTTCTAACAGCCAGTCATTAATGTCGATGACGCGTGTTTCAACCGTTGCGCCTACTTCTGCTTCAGCCTCTGGGTGGCTTTCGTTCACGGCTTCATCGTGTGGCAGAGGCTGATCGAGGCGATGGTTGCCTTGCCCATTTTCTGGCGTCACCAGGTCGTCAATGTCAAAATCGTCTTCGCCGCCGTACGGCACGGCGCCCACAATGGTGCGGGTGCGGTAGGCCATATAAGCATCACGAATGTAGGCATAGTGATCAACGGCGGCTTCTTCGGCGCTGTCGCTCAGGTCTAATAAGGCTTCGCGATCGCCAATGGCGCCGACCACGCGGGCGCTGTTGCCAAGGGTGTTGTCACGCAAAATATAGCCGTCGGCCGGCGCAATCACAAAAATAGTGCCGCCCACGGAGTCACGAACGGTTGATGGACCCACCAAAGGGTACACAAAGTAATGACTGTTTTTCCAGCCCCACGAGGCAAACGTATCGCCCAGAGTGCTTTTGTGGCTGGGAATTTGGGCTTCGGTGGCGATGTCGAGCAGGCCGCCGAGGCCAAAGGTGGAGTTAATGCCAAAGCGCACAATGTCGGTGCCGGCTTTTTCAATATCCAAGCGCAGTAGGTTGCTGCCAAAGCTGTAGAGGTCACGCAGGTTGTTGAAAAAATTATTCACCCCCTTACGTACGGGTGAAGGCGTCACGGCCCGATAGCCTTTGGCTACAGGGGTGAGGACGGCCTTGTCGATGCTGGTGTTGATGCTGAACATCACCCGGTTATACGATTCGTAGGGATCGTTGGGGTTGGGTTCAGCCAGAGCGGGCTGGCTAACCAGCATCAGGCCCAAAGTGAGGGAGGTCAATAATTTTTTCATGAGGCAGTAATCACCGAGTCTAATTCATAAAGCGTGCTTAACGCCCGAACCGAATCGGGCAAGTGGCACACGTTAATGGCGGGTAAACCAGCCTGTTGCCTGGCCTTAATGACGGCCAGCAACAGGCCCACACAGGCCGAGTCGGCCTGGCCAACACCCGCCAGGTCAAGGGTGTCAATATGGCTTTGTTGGCAGCCTTTGATCACCTGAGCCAGGAGGCTAGGGTTTAAGTTTTGCATCGACACGTCGCCCTTAAGGCCGACGGTCGTGGCGTCGATTTGAACCTGTAGCATGGTTATTGACCGTTTTTGCTGCGCAGCTGTTTAATCAAGCCGTCGATGCCGTTTTGGCGAATCTCGTCGTTAAACTGGTTGCGGTACACGGTCACCAAGCTGGCGCCTTCAACGCTGATGTTGTACACGCGGTAGCGGTCACCGCTTTTGTACATGGTGTAATCCATTAGGGCGGGCTTGCTGTCATTTTTGGTGGCGAATACTTCGGTGCTTACCACAACTTCACGACCGTTGTTGTTGATTTTTGGGTTGTCTTTCACGTTTACCACGGCGTTTTTAAATTTCAACATGGTGCCCGAGTAGGTGCGGATCAACAGGGTTTGAAACTCTTTTGACAGCTGTTGCTGTTGCGCCGGCGTGGCGGTGCGCCATGGGCGACCCACGGCCAGTGCGGTCATGCGTTGGAAGTCAAAGAATGGCAGGGCGTAGCGTTCGGCTTCGCCGCGTACTTGCAGGTCGTTGCTGCCGTTGGATTTTTTCAAAATATTTAAGACTTGGTCGGCATTTTGGCGTACCTGTTTAACCGCTTCTTGGGGGCTGGCGAAAGCCATGGTAATGCTCAATAAACCAATACTGATGGCTTGTAAAAAGGCGTGTTTCATAGTCGTTCCTTAAAAGAGTGTGTTCGTGTTAGTCTGCGTTTTTTTCAGCAAAGCTGGTCATAAACTTGCCAATTAACTGTTCTAATACCAGCGCCGAGCTGGTTAATGAAAGGGTGTCCCCATCTTGTAAATCTTCCGCTTCGGCGCCTTGCATCAGGCCGATGTACTGTTCGCCCAAGAGGCCAGAGGTTAAGATTTCGGCCGAAGCGTCGGTGCTAAATTGGTACTGTGCATCCATGCTGAGGGTCACCACGGCCTGATAGGTTTCATGGTCGAGGCTGATGTCGTTCACGCGGCCGACCACCACACCAGAGGCCTTAACCGGCGCCTTGGGCTTTAAGCCCCCCACGTCAGAGAAGTTGGCCTTAAGGGTGTAGCTCTGACCGCTGCTGCTGCCGGGCATCAGGTTGGCGACGTTGAATGACAAGAATACCAAGGCTGCCAGACCAATGGCGACAAATAGACCCACCCATAATTCTAAAGTTTTTTGTTTCATCACAAGGTTACTCTGTAAACATAAATGCGGTTAAAATAAAATCAAGTGCCAAAATGGTTAGGGCACTGGTGACAACGGTTTTGGTGGTGGCACGAAGCACCCCTTCTGCCGTGGGTTTGGCATGAAACCCTTGGTAGACGGCGATGAGGGTGACTGCGGCGCCAAAGACCACCGACTTGATGACGCCATTGACCACATCATACGAAAAGGACACATTGCTTTGCATTTGAGACCAAAAAATGCCGCTGTCTAGGCCTAAAAATTTAACCCCAATCAGGTAAGCCCCAAAAATGCCCATCACGTTACAAATGCCGGCTAACAGGGGCATCGAAATCACCCCCGCCCAAAATCTTGGTGCCACCACGCGCGCCATAGGATTAATCGCCATCACGCTCATGGCCTCAAGCTGCTCGGTGGTCTTCATCAGGCCAATCTCACTGGTCATGGCGCTACCGGCGCTGCTGGCAAACAAGAGCGCCGCCAGAACAGGGCCTAGCTCGCGCAGTAGCGACAGGGCGACCACGGCGCCTAGGGCATCGGCCGATTTAAATTTGGCTAAGGTGGTGTAGCCCTGTAGCCCCAAGACCATGCCTACAAACAGGCCCGAAACCGCCACGATGATGATTGACAGCACGCCGGCAAAGTAGATTTGCCGCACGGTGAGGCGGGCGCGGGTGAGGCTGGTGCCAGAGTGGCGCAACAACGCCAGTAAAAAGAGGAAGATGGCGCCAAAGCCTTGGATGGCGCCAAGGACGTAGCGGCCGATACGGCGGAAAAAATCACTTAAAGCGTTCATGCGATGGGTCTCATTAAATCTTGTTCCAAGCTGCGTTGGGTTTGAAAACGATAGTCCACAGGGCCTTCTGGCGCGCCGTGAATAAACTGTTGCACCCAAGTATTGTCGGTTTGGTAGGTTTCTTCTGGGGTACCAGAAAACACCACCGAGCCGTTGGCCAAGAAAATAACGTGGTCGACAATTTTTAATGACTGGGTAATGTCATGGGTCACCATCACGCTGGTGGCCTTTAACGCTTTATTGATGCGGGCGATTAAATGGGCGATGACGCCCAGCGAAATCGGGTCGAGGCCGGTAAACGGTTCGTCGTACAGCATCAACTCAGGGTCGAGCGCAATGGTTCGCGCCAGCGCCACGCGTCTGGCCATCCCGCCGGACAGTTCGGTCGGCATGAGGCTGCCGGTGCCACGTAGGCCCACGGCGTTGAGCTTGAGGGTGACCAGGTCGCGAATCAGCTCGGCGGGCAGCTGGGTGTGTTCTTTTAAGGGGAAAGCGACGTTGTCAAAAACCGACAGGTCGGTAAATAAGGCCCCAAATTGGAATAGGACGCCCATGCGGCGGCGGTGCTCATACAGGGCCTGCTCACTGAACTGGCTGAGGTCTTGGCCGTGGATCAGAACCTGTCCACTCACCGGGGTAATTTGCCCGGTGATTAAGCGCAGCAGCGTGGTTTTGCCACTGCCAGAGCCGCCCATAATGGCGGCAAAATGGCCTTGTTCGATGCGTAAGTTAATGTCGTTTAAAATAGGGCGACTGGCATCGTAGGCAAAACAAACCTGCTTAAATTCAATGTAAGGCGTGCTCATAAGGTTTACTTTATCGGTATTTCGTTCAATTAAGCGGAAGGATCGTTAAGAGTCATTTAAACAAGGGCTAAGGCCTTATGTCAACACAGTTTTTGGCTAGAACACATGGCTGCGGCTTGGTCAATAGCGGCCATCAGACTACCGGCTTCTGCCTTGCCGCTGGCGGCTAAATCAAGGGCGGTGCCGTGGTCGACGGAAGTGCGGATGAACGGCAGGCCTAGGGTGATGTTTACGCCCTGGCCAAAGCTGGCGTATTTTAGCACGGGTAGGCCTTGGTCATGATACATCGCCAGCACCGCATCGGCGTCTTTGAGCATGAAGGGTTGAAATAGGGTGTCGGCGGGGTAGCTGCCGTGTACGTTCATGCCGACGGCCTGACACTGTTGAATGACTGGGTTGATGATGGTCACTTCTTCAGTGCCTAAGTGGCCAGACTCGCCCGCGTGGGGGTTAAGCCCTGCCACCAAAATTTTAGGGTGGGGAATGCCAAACTTAGTCTGTAAATCATGATTTAAAATAAACAGGACTTCATGCAGTAACGACGCATTTAATAGGGCGCTGACCTGGTTTAAGGGGCAGTGAGTGGTGGCCAAGGCCACCCGTAAGCCACCGCCCACCAGCATCATGACCACGCGCTCGGTGTGGCTTTTGTCGGCCAGATATTCAGTGTGGCCGGTAAAGGCGATGCCGGCGTCGTTGATGACGCCTTTATGCACGGGCGCCGTCACCATGGCGTCGAATTCACCATTGTGGATGCCTAAGTAGGCCCTGTCCAATAGGTTTAATACATATTGACCATTGTTTTTATTCAAGGTTCCGGCTTGAACCGGTTCTGCCACTGGGCAGTGTAAAACCTCTAGGCTACCGCTGGGGCATTCGGTTGCAGGATAGTCCAGCAGGGTCACCTTTAGGCCCAAGGCCGTGGCGCGTTCGGCCAAGACCGTTTTATCCGCCAAAACCACGCAGCGGTAGGACAGGTCTTGGTGGGCGAGGCTGAGGCAGATATCTGGGCCAATGCCTGCAGGTTCGCCACTGGTGAGGGCAAGCGTAAGCGGCTGGGACATGGGGTTCTCCTGATTGAATAAAAAGGCTGCCTGACAATGCCAGGCAGCCTTTAAGAGGGTTTTTTTTATTGGCCTAAGCGAATGTCGATGTGGGTGCTGTCACGCATTTGGCTCATCCACGAGCGGTAAATCTGATCGGCTTTACGATCGCCAATGCGCTGGCGCACGATGTTGCGTAGCTCTGCTTCGGCGGCATTTTCTTGGCGGGTGTCCACCAATTGTAAAACTTGCCAGCCATATGGGGTTTCGATTGGGGCGCTGAACTCAGAAGGCTTCAGCGTTTGTAAGGCCTGCTCTACCTCTGGCGACAGCGTGCCTTGGTTAACCCAGCCGAGGTCGCCGCCAGAAGCGGCATTGGCGTCTTGCGAATATTGGCGTGCCACGGCTTCAAAACGTTCGCCTTGCTGGAGGCGTTTGTGCAGCGCATCAATTTGCTTCTTGGTGGCTTCGGCATTGGATTGGCCGTCTACCTTGAGCAAGATGCTGTTGACCTGATACTGAGTGGTCATGGCGCCGCCGGGCAGATTTTGTTTGGCAAAGTTGGCCACCTGCGCGCTCTTCATTTCTTGGTCGACTTCACTTTCAGTGATGTGCACGCGGCTAAAAATTTCTTGCTGGGTGATTTTTTGACGCATGAGGTTGTTGCCCAGCATTTCTTTGAACTGGCGCTCGTTAATGCCTTCTCTTTGTAGCTGCGCTTGCAGCTGTGGCAGGGTGAGCTTATTGCTTTGGGCCAGGTTCATCATGGCTTCATTCAGCTCTTCATTGGTCACGCGCACACCGTTACGGCGGGCATGCTGTACCAAAATAGATTCGTCTACCAGCTGTTGCAGGGCCTGCTGCTCAATGGCGCCTGGCGGTGGGGTTTGGCCTTTGGGCACGGTTTGACGAATTTCGTTGCTGATTTTGGCTAATTCTTGCGCGGTGATGACTTCGCCGTCCACGACGGCCACAATGGTGTCAACCTGACGAACGGCAGCATGGGCGCTGGCTAGGCTGGCGCCCAATAATAAAGCGGATACGATTTTTTTCATAACTAACGGGCCTCGTTAACGTTGCTGTAGCCAGGAATGGCGAGACGTAGGGTTTCTAATGGACTCTTGCCTGCTTTGCCTAAGTCTTTGAGTTGCAGTTGGAAGAAGATGGCATTTTTGTAAATGTCTTTGCCGGTTCTGGCCTCAACGTTTTTAATGTAACGCTGGCCAACCACGCTGGCACTCCAACAGCCACAATCACTTAGGTATTCTACGCCAAGTAGTGATTCTAACGACTTATTGTCGCTAAGAGAATAGTTTTGTCTTGCGACAACGGCATACTGCCGATTAATCGGCCACTGGGCCGCTAGGTCAACCTGCTTCATTTCGCCCCAGTAACCAGGGTAGATTTCTTCGTTGCGACCATAGCGGTAGCGTAGGCTCACGACTTTACCTGGGTCTGGGTTGTAGCTGAGGCTGACATTATAGCTCTTAGTGCTTTTGAGGCTTTGGTCGTAGTGGTAATCGGTGTCAAAACGAATGTCGCGGGTAATGTCGCCGCCGGCAAACGCCATGAAATCAGATTTGCTGTCATTGCGTTTGTTGATGTTGCCGGCTAGGTTGACGTCGTCGTTTTTAATGTAAAAACGTTGGCCAATACCGGCACGTAAGTGTTCGATACCGGTTTCATCAGCGATCAGGCGGGTGGTTAGCGCGGTTGACACATGGTTGGCGGCGTTGATGCGGTCTTGGCCAGAGTAGCGGTTTTCGCGGAATAGCTGCGAGAAGTTAAACTCATTTTCAGAGGCGTCAAAGTTGGGCAAATCATTCTGGCTTTTGGTCGGAATGTAGGTGTAGAACAGGCGCGGCTCTAGGGTTTGGGTGTAGGCACCGTCAAACAGGGTGGTTTCACGGTCAAAGTAGAGGCCGCTGTCAACGCTGAATATCGGTAAGGTCCGTGACACGCTGCGTGACGACTGGTTGCGAAAGTCGTCCAGCTGGTATTGGGTGGCGTGTAGTGACACCTTCGGGCGCACAAAGCCCCAGCTGTTGTTAAAGTCCCACTTCACGGTGGGCATCACCACCAGGCGCTTGCCGGGTTGCTTGGTGTCGCTGTCAAAACGAGTGGCCTCGGCAAATAGGGACACGTTGGCGTCGCCAAAACCACGCTGCCAGTTCAGCGACAGGCGCGGCATGATGGCATACGGTTCATCTACCTTACGGGTGTCGTTTTGTAAGGTCTGGTGGTCCTGCATCATGAGCTGGGCGCTACCACGGCCGCCCCAGGCGGAGAAGTAGTGATTCAACCATGCCTGACGATTCAGGTTGGTGTTCTCGGCAATGGAGAGCCGGTTGCCGAAGTCGCGGAAGTAGTCGTCGTCGGAAACCTGGTTGTAATCTAAGCCAAATAACCAGTCAGAGGCCAGTCGTTGATCGTGCTGCATCGACAGGGAGTAACGGTTGGTTTCATCGGCCTTACGGTCATTATTGAGGTATTCGGCTTGAATGTTGCCTTTGTACTCGGGCTGGAGGTAGCGGAATTCGCCGCCCAGCATGAGGCCTCGATCTTGAATAAAGTGGGGCGCCACGGTTAGGTCGTAGTTGGGGGCGAGGTTAAAGTAATAGGGTGTGATCAGCTCAAAGCCATCAGAGCCAAACTTAATCGAAGGCGCAAGGAGGCCGCTTTTACGGCTGCCGTCTAACGGGAAGTCGATCCACGGCGTGTACAAGATCGGCACGCCTTTGAAAATCAGCTTGGCGTTACGGGCCACGCCAATGTTGGTGTTGTAGTTGGCGTCGATGGATTCAGCCTGTAAAAACCAGCTGTGGTCGCCGGGGCGGCAGGTGTTGACCTTGGCGTCGTTCAGCTGATATTGCTTGTCGCCTTTAAAATCGAGGGTGTCGCCCACGCCCTGGAGGCGGGCATTGCTGTCTTGGGCGTCGCTTTCGAAGCGGGCATTTTTGGCCTGTCCTTCGGCGCTGTCGAGGTTGTAGTCAAGGTCGTCCCCTTCGATGTTGGCCGTAGGCTCCGATAGGGTAAAACGCTGGCCGGCCTTAACGTTGGTGCTGGCCTGGTCGTAATCAATCCAGTCGGCATTTAAGATCTGATCGTTGCGCTCCACGATGACGTTGCCTTGGGCATGGGTTTTGATTTGCGATTGACCATCAAGCTCATCGGCCGTAACACGGGTATAATCTAAAGGCAGTGCGTCACCGCCGCTGGTTTTAGCGGGGGTGACAAAATGGGTGGCTTGCTCTTGAGTGGGTGAGCAGCCGTCATCGGTGCCAGACACCGAAAATGGATTCGCCAAAACGCCTTGGGCGGCACCAAAGCCTAGTGCAATAAATAGGGCCAGGGGCCTTAATTGAAATGGTTTAAACAAAAACATATCCCTTTGTTCGTTTTGGCGGTTAAAATCATTCTATTTTAACGTGAAAATCATCATGCAACGACAACAAGATTTAAAAAATTGGTTAACCAAGCTTTATCCTGATCAACCTTTCGAGCTGACATTTGCCGCGGCAGATGCAGATTTTCGCCGTTACTTTCGCGCCATCTTTGCCGACGGGCGCACCGTGATTTGCATGGATGCGCCACCAGAAAAAATGAGCATTGCGCCCTATGTTAAAGTACAAGCCATTTTTCAAATGGTGAATGTGCCCACCATTTTAGCGCATGATGAGCATTTAGGCTTCATGGCATTACAAGACTTGGGACAGATTACCTATTTAGCTGCTTTAGAGCACGATACGCGGGAGGAGGTTCACAAAACTTTGTTGCTTGAGGCCATTGATACCTTGATTGCCTTGCAAAAAGAGAGCCAGCCTGGGGTGTTGCCAGAGTACGACAATGATTTGTTGCTCAAAGAGCTGAGTTTGTTCCCTGATTGGTATGCGGCCAAAGAATTGGGCACGCCGTTTAACTTTAAGCAACGCCAGCTATGGCAAGAAGGCGTGGCGGCACTAATGCCCACCCTGACCAGCCAAGCGCCGGTGTTCGTGCACCGCGACTTCATTGTGCGTAACCTGATGCTGACCGAGGGCGAACCCGGCGTGTTGGATTTTCAAGACGCGGTTTATGGGCCCATCACCTATGACCTGGTGTCGTTGCTGCGCGATGCGTTTATTTCTTGGCCAGAAGATTTTGTGCTCGATCTGGTGGTGCGCTATTGGGAAAAAGCCCGTGCCGCTGGCCTACCTGTGGCCGCCGACATTGACACCTTCTACCGCCAGTTTGAATACATGGGCGTACAGCGCCACCTCAAAGTAGCCGGTATTTTTGCCCGCTTGTACCATCGCGATGGCAAAGACAAATACCGCCCAGAAATTCCACGGTTCTTGAATTACTTAAAGCGCGCCACCCGCCGCTATGTCGAGCTGGCACCGCTGTACCTGTTGATTGTGGACTTAGTGGGCGATGACGAGATTCAAACCGGCTACACTTTTTAAAGATGGACCTTGTTTCAGTAGGAACCCCATGATGAACGCCATGATTTTAGCCGCCGGGCGCGGCGAACGAATGCGTCCTTTAACCGACGTCGACCCTAAGCCTTTGTTGAAGGTGGGCGAACACCCGCTCATCGTCTGGCACATTTTACGCCTGCGGGCGGCCGGCATTGACAACATTGTCATCAACCATGCGTGGCTTGGCCACAAAATTGAAGCCTATTTAGGCAATGGCAGTGCCTTGGGCGTCAACATTGCCTATTCGCCCGAGCCGACCGGTGGTTTGGAAACCGGCGGCGGCATTGCCACGGCCTTACCGCTCTTGGGCGAGCAGGCCTTTATGGTGGTCAACGGCGATGTGTTGATGGACGTTGATTTTGCGGCCCTGGCCGCGCAGTCCTGCGATGGCGTGTCGCGCTTGGCGCACATTTTATTGGTGGACAATCCCGAGCATCACCCAGAGGGCGACTTTGGGCTATTGGCCGATGGCTTGGTGGCCCCGAGCATCGACCAAGGGACCCCGCTGACCTTTAGCGGTGCGGGCGTGTATCATCCAGTCCTGTTGCAGGGTCTCGCGCCGCTGGTGCGGGCCAAGCTGCCGCCGTATTTACGGGCCGCCATGGCCCAAGGTAAGGTGAGTGGCGCGCATCATCAGGGCACCTGGTTTGACGTCGGCACGCCAGAACGGTTACAGCAGGCTCAGGCCTTAGTAGCTGGGGCAGCGTGGACGCAATGCGCATCTTAGGGATCGACCCCGGCAGCCGCTTTACTGGCTTTGGGGTCATTGATGTGATTGGCCGCGAGCATCATTATGTGGCCTCGGGCGTGATCAAAACCGTGCCCAAGTCGGCGTTGAGTGACCGTATTCAGATCATCGTGACCCATTTATGGGAGGTCATCGAGACCTATCAGCCCGATCAGGCCGCTTTAGAGCATGTGTTCGTCAACGTGAACCCTGCCGCCACCTTGAAGCTGGGCCAGGCGCGCGGCGCTGCCATTGCAGCGGTGGTGACGCGCGATTTACCGTTGGCTGAATACACTGCCTTGCAGGTGAAGCAGGCGGTGGTGGGACAAGGGAAGGCCGCGAAAGAGCAGGTGCAAGACATGGTGGTGCGGATGCTGTCGCTCAATGGCACGCCGCAAGAAGACGCCGCCGATGCTTTGGCCGTGGCCTTAACCCACGCATTACGTAATCAAGGGCTGGCGGCAAAACTGCCGGCAGGCTTGCAGATTAAGGGCGGGCGCTTTGCCTAGCCGCATAAAGGAAAGAATGTGATTAGTCGTTTGAGTGGTCGTTTGATTGAAAAAATGCCGCCGCAAATCGTCATTGACGTACAGGGCGTGGGTTATGAGGTCGACGTGTCGATGCAAACCTATTATGTGTTGCCGGCGCTGAACGAGACCGCCAGCCTGTACACGCAGCTAGTGGTGCGCGAAGACGCCCACCTGCTGTTTGGCTTTGCCACCCGTGAAGAGCGGGCCACGTTTCGGCAGCTGGTGAAGGTGAGCGGCATTGGCGCCAAAACCGCCATGGGTATTTTGTCGGCGCTGAGCAGCGACGATTTAGCCAATGCGATTGAGCGTGAAGATTTAAAATGTCTGTCGAGCGTGCCCGGTATTGGCAAGAAAACCGCCGAGCGCATGGTGTTGGAACTGCGTGGCAAACTCAGTAGCCTCAATCCTGTGGGCGGCCTGTTTGGCGCCAGCGGCCAAGAAGCGCAAAGCCACGACGACGTGGTCAGCACGCTGTTGGCCTTAGGCTACACTGAAAAAGAAGCCCGTGCGGCGGTGAAAAACCTACCCAAAGACGTCGATGTCAGCGAAGGCGTGCGGTTGGCTTTGAAAAACATCACCAAATAAGTCTGATAAACGTCACGACTGGGGTTGTCCAGTGGGTGGCGGATGAAAGCAGTCCTGTACCGTCAGGGCTGCTTTTTTGCGTTTGTAAGCCATTGTTTTCAATAGTTTGAGTTCAGTAAATCCTAATGCGCCCTTAGAAAAATCCAACATCTTGACAAGGACACAAGCGCATGAGACATATGCGTTGGGCATAGTCATTGTGTCCGTCTGTTAAATAAAAAATTAATGTCAGAGGGTCATGACCACAAGGGGGAGAGAAGATGGGGTTTATCGAAAATGATTTGCTGTCGGTTTTGATTATTTTGGCGGCGATGGTGCTGTTTGCATTGGAGAAAATACCGATTGCGCTGACGGCCATCATCACGTCGTTGGCGATGGGGGTGTTGGGGGTGATGCCGCTGACCAGCGTGTACGTTGGTTTTTCCAGCACCTTATTCGTGATGGTGTTTGGGATGTTGATCATTGGCGACTGCCTGTTTGCCACCGGTTTGGTCAAGGGCATTGGGCAATGGCTGTCGCGCAGCCGCCTGATGCAAAATGAACTGCTTTTGCTGCTGGTGTTGATGTGTTTTGCAGGGGTGACGTCGGCCTTTTTAAGCAATACGGCGGTGATGGCGACCATGATTCCCTTGGTGACGGCGCTGGCGCTGACGTCGGGTGGGCGCATCAAACGGCGCTATTTGTTGATGGGCTTGGGCATGGCCACGTCCATTGGCGGCACGGCGACGTTGGTGGGCTCAACCGCCCAGCTGATGTCGCAGTCGATTTTGCAATCCACCGACGGCGTGCGTGAAATGACGTTCTTTGAGCTGGGCTATGTGGTGGTGCCGCTGTTCGTGCTGTTGCTTTTATACTTTGTGGTGTTTGGCTACCGCTGGCAAAAGAAAGTGTTTACCTTCCCAGAAGAAGCAGAGCCTGTGCTGGACGGCCTGCCAGAGCCGATCCTAGACGCCGATGAGGGATTTAAGTGGACGCCCAAAATGATGGTGGCCGCTGGGGTGATGGTGTTTTGCATCGTGGGCTTTGTGACGGGCTTATGGAACATTGCCATTGTGGCCTTGGTGGGGGCATCCGTGTGCTTGGTGGCTGGCTGTAAGCCGTTCAAGAAAACCATGGCCGATCTGGATTGGAACACGCTGATTTTGCTGGCAGCCGCACAGGGATTTGCCGTGGGCCTAGACGTCAGTGGGGGCGGCAAGCTGTTGGCCAGCTGGGCATTGATGCTGGGCGGGGCAGAGGCGCCTTCGCCGCTGTTGCTGTTGGCCTTGGGCACGTTTATCGCCGTGTTTCTCACCAACATTATGTCGAATACGGCGGTGGCGGCCATGCTGGTGCCGATTTACATCAACATTGCCTTTCAGCTGGGCTACGATCCGCTTATTTTTGTGTTGGCGATCACCATCGGGGCTTCGGCGTCGATCGCGACCCCAATTGCCAGCAGCCCCATGTCGATGATTTTGGTTGGCGGCTATCGGTTCAACGACTATTTGAAGGTGGGCCTGCCCATTACCATCATTTTGATGTTGGCCACGATCTTCCTGAGCCCATTGATGTATGGCGGCTTTAAATTACTGTAGCGACGCGCGACGCAGTGGGTTAACGAGCCTGAGTGAGCGATCACTCAGGCTTATTTTTGTGCGCTGGCACGGCGGCCAAAAAAAAGTGATTTTTTGATCCAAAAAATTTAAGCGGTAGGCATCACGCTGATGTTTTTTTAGTAGATTGATTGTAAAGTTATTTTTTGTGATTGCAGGACGGTTAGGACCTGGTCTTATGCCTGCTTGGATCAGGTTTGGTGTGATGCTAATTGAGAATGATTCTTGACAACGAGGCTTATTCTGGTATGATCTTTAAACATCCTACCTTTAGATTTTGTGAGTATTATGACGCAACCGAAAAAAACCGTCCGTTCGGCCCAGATTGCGGCCCAGATGGAGGCGTTGATTGTGGACGGCACTTGGCCATTGGGCACTCAAATCCCGACCGAACCCGTACTCATGACCCAGTTTGACGTGGGCCGCAATACCTTGCGTGAAGCCATTCGCGCCTTGGCCCATGCCGGGCTGGTGTCGATTAAGCAGGGCTGTGGCACCTACGTTGAGGCCACCAATCCGCTAGACACGGTGTTGACCAAAGCGGTGGCCCAGACGTCGTTTGAACACGCCATGGAAGTGCGTTTGGCCTTTGAAACCAGCGCCGCACTGTGGGCTGGTCAGCGTCGTACCGATGCTGATGTGGTGATGTTGCAGCAGTGTCGTCAGGCCGTGGCCGATGCCGCAGCGGCGGGCGAGCGGCAGGCCTATTTGGCCGCCGACATGCGTTTGCATCAAGCCATTGTGGCGGCGGCGCACAATCCTTTATTGAGCCACCTGTATGAGTCTTTGGCCAGCGTGATTCAGGCCAATGTGGCGTACATTGTGAACGTGGTCGGCGTCGACGAGGGCTATCACGTCCACACCGAGCTGGTCGACGCCATTATTGCCGGCGACGGCGAACGGGCCCAGGCTGAAGTTTTGGCCAGCACCCACCGATTTCAACAACTTATTAAAGAGCAAGCGTAAGTCATGAAAGCTTCAACCTCCATACCTCCTCAGCCTCATCCCACCACGTTAAAAAGCACGTTGGGCCTTTTACTTGGCATTCTGCTGGTGGCCTTATGCCTGCGCGCGCCCATTACTGGCGTGGGCCCTTTATTGCAAGAAATCCAACAGAGCTTAGGCTTGTCTAACGCCATGGCGGGCGCGGTGACAACGGTGCCGCTCTTGGCTTTTGGGGTGTTTTCCGTGTTTGCACCGATGCTGGCGCGACGCTTTGGCGTCGAACGCGTGATTTTTGCGGCCACGGTGCTGTTGGTCGGCGGCATTTTCCTGCGCTCGATGGGCGGGATGACCCTACTGTTTGTGGGCACCACCATTTTAAGTTTGGGCATCGCCTTGGGCAACGTGTTGCTGCCCGGCATTGTGAAGCATCACTTTGCGCTTAAAATCGGCCTGGTTACGGCGATTTACTCTCTGGGCATGAACATTGTGGGGGCCATTTCCTCCGGCATCAGCGTGCCCCTCTCGCAAAACCTGGGTTGGGGTTGGCAAGGGGCCCTGATGAGCTGGTTGGTGATTGCGCTGTTGGCCTTGGTGGGCTGGTTGCCACAGCTCAAACGGGTGCAGAAACCCGTGGCCACTTCGTTAAACGCTGAGGGCCAGCCAGGCTCAGAGGCGAAGGCCGAAGCCAAAGCCAAGCCTCGCGTCAATCTATGGCGCTCACGCTTGGCCTGGCAGGTCACGCTGTTGATGGGTTTGCAGTCGCTGGTGTTTTACACCTTACTGAGCTGGTTGCCGCATATTTTGGCGGAGCAGGGCATTGATCCCGTCCATGCTGGTTTGATGTTGACCACCATCCAGTTGGCGTTGTTGCCGGTGGCGTTTATTGTGCCCATCGTGGCGGGCAAAATGAAAGAGCAAAAATACTTGGTATTGGGCAGTGCTGTGTGCATGGTGTTGAGCGTGTTGGGGCTACTGAGTGGTCTGTCGAGTTTAAACATTTTGTGGATGGTGTTTATGGGTATTGGCCTAGGCGGTTGCTTTAGCCTCAGTATGATGTTTTTTAGCCTGCGCACGCACAATATTGATGAGGCCTCTGGCCTGTCGGGTATGGCGCAATCGGTGGGTTATTTATTGGCCGCTTTTGGCCCGGTGGTGTTTGGCTGGGTGCATGACGTCACTGGTGGTTGGGCCGCCTCGCTGTGGCTGGTGCTGGTGGTGATCGCGATCATGGCCCTGGCGGGCTGGCGCGCGGGACATGATGTTAAGGTGTCGTAAGCGCTGATGGCCGCCGCGGCAGCGGTGGGTGTGAAAGGACGTCTGTTTACAGGCGTTTTTTTTTGGCTAATATCGCGTGTTTTATGCCCGAATCGATGGAATTTAATTTAAAATTACAGGTCTTTAAGATTATATTGACATATACCTACCGGACCCAACCGATGAAGGATGACATGACGGATCAACCATTAAGTACCGTGTTTGAAGCGGCTTTCTTAGGCAATTTGCGCCAGCTCGGGCCGTATTTGTTTGCCGACGAAGCCGATCAGGCGGCGTGGTATGCTGCCGCCGTCGAGGCCTGGCAGACGACACAGTTGGTGACCGAGTTGTCGATCGTGGGCGCGCCCAGCGAAGACTTGATGGCGACGTTATTGTACTTAACCCACGAGGCCGGTGCTGGATTCAGCAGCCATTGGCACCACATTGATTGGAAAGACACCGAGACGCTGGTGGCCTTTATGGAGGCCAGTGCGGCAGCGGTGTTGCCTCAGGGCTTACAGTGGTCAGTGCCAGAGCCGGCGGCCAGCTTAAGCGCCGAAGCGGTGTTTCGCGAAGCCAACCAGCAGCTGGCAGACAGCGGCCATCAGTTTTACAATATGGACGGTGGTGGTGACGCTTATTTCCCCGTGTGGGTGCAGGATCAGGCCGGTTTTGAGGCGCTGGCCCAGCGGTTAGGTTTAGGCCTTGAGACGTTTTTAGAGACGCCGCCGGCGGTAGGCTCGGCGCCACCAGCACCAGAGGGTTTTGGCCGCGTGGGGCGCATCATGGCGTGGCTGCTGTTGGTGCCATTGTTGCTGGGTTTTGGGGTGTATCGCCTCCTGCGTGGCGGGTTTAGCTGGTTGAAGCGCGGTTAAACAGCCAAGGGGTTGGGGTGATTTTTTAATGAGCGATCAAGGCAAAATAATATTTGACTGGTCGTTCCACAAGGGCGTACAGTGACGCTTATTGTTTAGGGGGCTGTATGACAAAGCAAGCAGACAGGGATCAACTGTGTGGCCGTCCCCGCCAGTTTGTGGCGGATGAGGTGATTGATGCGGCCCTAGACGTGTTTTGGCGTCAGGGTTATGAAGCCACATCGGCGCAAGATCTGTGTGACAGCACTGGGCTTGGGCGCGGCAGCCTTTACAATGCGTTTGGCAGCAAGCATGGCCTGTATGAACAGGCGCTGCGCCGCTACCACACGCAGGCGTGGGCGCGCATCAGCGCCATTTTAGCAGGGGACGGCGAGGTTAAGGCGCGCTTGACCGCCTTGCTGCATTGGGCGGTTGCGGAAGAGCTGGGTCGCTGTGCCGATAAGCCGAACTGCATGGCCTTGTTTGCGGTGATGGAGCGGGGGCAGGTGGACCCGCTGGTGACGACGCTAAACGAAGCATATACGCGCCGTTTGGCGACGCAGCTGACGCAGCTAATGCAGATGGGCCAGCAAAGCGGCGAGCTCAGCACGGCAGTGTCGGCCCAGCAGTTGGCGCACACCTTTATGAGCAACTATTATGGCTTACGCTTAATGGGTCAAACCCTGGCCGATAAAGCCATTTTGGCGGACATCGTGGCCGGTACGGTGGCCCATTTGGCGCCATAAAGGAAAGGGCTGAGCCCTTTTTTTAGCCATAATTGTAATGATCGTTACAATTTATAAAACACACACCATGACGTTAGGACAACGATGCCTTTAGCGATATACATACTGGGATTTACCATTTTTGCGGTGGGCACGACGGAGCTCATGGTGGCGGGCATGATTGCCTCGCTGGCGGCTGCTTTTGCGGTGTCGGTGGCCGAGGTGGGCTATTTGATTGCCTATTACGCTTTAGGCATGACGATTGGCGGGCCGATCTTAACCATTTGTTTGTTGCGGTTACAGATTCCCCATAAACAAGCGGTGTTGGGCCTGCTGTTGGGCTACGTGCTGTTTTTATTGGTGGCCACGTTTAGCCAAACCTATGCGGTGATGGCGTTGGCACGGGTGATCACGGGGATGACCGGAGCGGCCTGTTTTGGGGTGTCGTTGGCGATTGCGGCGCAGATGGTGGCACCGGAAGTGCGTGGCCGCGCCGCTTCGGTGGTGCTGGGTGGCCTGATGTTGGCCAATGTGTTTGGGGTGCCCATTGCCACGCTCATTGATCAGCAGTGGGGTTGGCGCATGGCTTTTGGCTGCGTGGCGGCATTGGTGATGGTGTGTATGGTGGTGATCGTGCGCACCGTGCCGGACTTGCCAGCTGGGCATGTGAGCTTAAGCACAGAGGTGCGTTCGCTGCGACAGCGGCCTTTGTGGGCGGCCTACACCACCAGCGCCTTAATCATTGGGTCGGCCTTTGCCACCTTTAGCTACATCGCGCCTATTTTGACCGAGCTAAGTGGGTTTAGCGCCGCGGCCATTCCGGTTTTGTTGGGGGTGTATGGGTTGGCCAACGTGGTGGGCAATGCCTTGGTTGGGCGCTATGCCGATCGCTACGCCTTGCCCATCATGCTGGGGGGCGTGTTGACGCTGACGCTGGCCATGCTGGGGTTTATTTGGGGCGCGGCTTCGCCAATCTGGGCGGTGGCGATGCTGATCGTCATTGGTCTGGTGGGGGTGCCGATGAATCCGGCGATGGTGACGCGGGTGATGCGCGTGGCCACGCCAGGGCCTTTGGTGAATACGTTGCACGCGTCGGTGATCAACATCGGCCTGGCTGGTGGCGCCTTTCTAGGGGGCTTGGGCATCAGCTCGGGCCTAGGTTTCAGTGCGCCTTTGTGGGTGGGGGCGGCTTTGGCGGCCTTAGGCTTTTTAAGTTTGCTGCCTTATGTACGCAAACCGGCCAGAGGATGGTAGGATAAACGCAGTGACGTCAATGGGTTGGTGCGCGGGTTTGGGCATCAGTGGCTACATCATCTTGGGAAACGGTTGGCTTATGAAACACGCAGCGGCAGCGGACGATGGCTTGGCAGACTTGCCCAGCTTACAACGGCTGGGGGCCCATTTGTTTGTGTCTGCTGAGAGACGACAGCAGTGGCAAGCAGCGGTGGCTTTGGCCTGGTCGCAGCAGCATTTACCCACACCGGCGGCGGTGGCCCAAACCCTATTAAGCACTCAGGCCTATGGCGGTGCCGAGGAAAACTGGCAGGTGCTGGCGCGGCATGATGCAGCGGCCGCCGTGGGTTTTATTGAGGCCTGCGCGCAGCGGGTCTTGCCCGAGGGCATTCGGTGGTCGGTGGCGCAGCCAGAAGAAGTGTTGGACGTGGACACTCTGTTTATGGAGGCCAATCAGCAGCTACGCGTGTTTGGCCAGCAGTTTTATCACCTGCGCTTGGGCGACGACGTGGTGGTGCCGGTTTTGGTTGGCGATGCGGTGGGTTTTACCGCTTTGCTGCGCCGTTTACGCCTCGGTTATGGCTGTTTTGATGCGGGGCCGACGGCGGTGCACCATCAAGGCTATGGCATCAAGCAAGTGATTTTTTGGGTGTTGTACGTGCTGCTGGTGCTGTGGGGCGTGTACCATCTGATGGTGTGGTTATTCAACTGGCTGTGGCACTGGTTCGATTAAGATCACTGACCGATGTAAAAAACCCTCGTGCACGCACGAGGGTTTTTTGATGGCCAGGCTAAATCCAAATTAGTCTTCTAAGCGCATCTCGGCGGCACGGGCGTGGGCGACGAGGCTTTCACCACGGGCCAACACGCTGGCGATTTTGCCCAGCTTTTGGGCGCCGGCTTGAGACACCTGAATCAGGCTAGAGCGTTTTTGAAAGTCGTATACGCCCAGCGGTGAAGCAAAGCGGGCGGTGCGGCTGGTGGGCAACACGTGGTTGGGGCCGGCGCAGTAGTCGCCTAGGCTTTCGCTGGTGTAAGGCCCCATGAAAATAGCGCCTGCGTGCTTGATTTGGTCGACTAAGGCTTCGGGGTTGGCCACCGACAGCTCTAAGTGTTCGGGTGCAATGTAGTTGGCAATGGCGCAGGCTTCGGCCAAGTCTGTGGCCAAGATCATGGCGCCACGATTGCTGAGCGATGCTTTGATGATTTCATGGCGCGGCATTTCTGCCATGAGTCGATCCATGCTGGCGCTGACTTCGGTTAAATAGTCGGCGTTGGTACTGATCAAGATGGCTTGCGCAATCTCATCGTGTTCGGCTTGGCTAAAGAGGTCCATCGCCACCCAGTCGGCAGGGGTGCTGCCGTCGGCAATCACCAAAATTTCGCTGGGGCCAGCGACCATGTCGATGCCCACCACGCCAAACACTCGGCGCTTGGCTGCGGCCACGAAGGCGTTGCCTGGGCCGGTGATTTTGTCGACCTGAGGCACGGTTTCGGTGCCATAGGCCAAGGCAGCGATGGCTTGCGCGCCGCCTAGGGTAAAGATTTTGGTCACGCCGGCAATGTAGGCCGCGCCCAACACGATGTCGTTACGCTCGCCGTGTGGGGTGGGCACCACCATGATGATTTCTTCGACGCCGGCCACGTGGGCTGGCATGGCGTTCATCAGCACCGAACTAGGATAAGCGGCTTTGCCACCGGGCACGTAAATGCCGACGCGGTCCAGTGGGGTGACCTTCTGGCCCAGCAAGGTGCCGTCTTCGTCGGTGTAGGTCCAGGTGCTTTGCTTTTGGTGCTCGTGGTAGTCACGCACGCGCTTGGCCGCGGTTTTTAAAGCGTGCTGCACTTCGGGGCTCAGGCGTTGAAACGCGGCGGCCAGCTGGTCTTGTGACAGGGTTAAATCGGCCATACTGGTGGCGCTCATGTGGTCAAAGCGGTTGGTGTAGTCCACTAAGGCGGCATCGCCACGGCTTTGCACGTCTGCGCAAATGTCGGCCACGATTTGGTCGATTTTGGGGTCTTGTGCGGTTTCAAACGCCAATAACGCTTTTAGTTCGGCGTCAAAATGCGCGTCGGTGGTGATCAGCTGTTTCATGCGCCCACCTCCTCGGCTGCGGCGGCGTTGACCACGCCGGCAAAGGCATCAATGATGGGCTGAATGGTGCGGTGCTTGAGCTTAAGGGCGGCTTTATTCACCACCAGACGGCTAGAAATGTCGATGATGTGTTCTACCGCGGCTAGGTCGTTGGCTTTGAGGGTGCCGCCGGTCGACACAAGGTCGACGATGGCGTCGGACAGGCCAACCAAGGGGCCCAGCTCCATCGAGCCGTACAGCTTGATGATGTCGACGTGGACGCCTTTGGCGTCAAAGTGGTCACGGGCAATATTAGGATACTTGGTGGCCACGCTTAGGCGTGAACCCGCCTGCGAGGCGCCTTCGTAATCAAAACCGTTGCGTACGGCCACCATCATGCGGCATTTGGCAATGTTGAGGTCTAAAGGCTGGTACAGGCCTGCACCACCGTGCTCGATCAACACGTCTTTGCCCGCAATGCCTAAGTCGGCGGCGCCGTATTGGACATAGGTGGGCACGTCAGAGGCGCGCACAATCACCAAGCGGATGTGTTCGTGGTTGGTGTTGATGATGAGCTTGCGCGAGGCTTCTGGGTTTTCGAGTGGCTCAATGCCGGCAGCGGCCAGCAGCGGTAAGGTTTCTTCAAAAATTCGCCCTTTGGAGAGCGCAATGGTTAGCGGTGTCATGTCCTGATTCTTTATTAATGGTTTGAAGACCCGGTGGGGTTAGGCTGCACCAGCGGGTTTCGATAAGGCCGAGGTTTAAGTTAAGCACTCATTCTAGCAAGGTTTTGAGGTCATGGGTCAAGTCTTCTGCGCTAATACCGTGTGGTTCATACAGGCGCGCTTGGCCTTTGGCGTCAATCAAGTAGCTGCCGGTGCTGTGGTCCATGACGTAGTCGCCGTCGTCGCGCTCGACGCGGGTGGCGACAATTTTATAGTCTTGTAAGACTTGATTCAGCGTGGCCGGATCGGCGCTGCTGAGGCCCACAAACTGTGGGTTAAATAAGGTCACGTATTCGCCTAACACCGCCGGCGTGTCGCGCTCTGGGTCGACGCTAATCATCACCACGGCGACTTTTTCTTGTTCCTCCGGCGTCAGTAGGCTCATGCTTTGGGCGTAGGTTAATAGGTTGGTCGGGCAGATGTCGGGGCAGTGGGTGTAGCCAAACGACAGTAGGACAACCTTGCCGGCAAAGTCGCTGAGCGACACGCTGTTGCCATTTTGGCCGGTTAAGGTGAAGGGGGCGCCGATGTTTTCGGCGCTGATGTCGCTGCCGATGGTTTTGACCGCGTTTTGTGCGGTAGGCGTTGCGGTGGGCTCAGAGCCAGAACAGGCGCTCAGAATGGCCAAGCTGCCTAGGGCTAGGGGCGCCAAAATAGTGCGAAAAGACATGCCGTCCATCCTTAAATCCGAGTAATATAAGCCTTATTGTGACACACTCATGCTTGCTTGTGCGGCGATCGTGTGATCTAAATATTGATTTGTCGTTTTATTGGGCTGTGGGTCTGGTGCTGATTTGAAGGCTTTATTCATCAATCGGCCTTGGGCTCAAAGCATTGAATCATGACCATCAAACAGTATGAAAGGATGTTGTATGTTGACTTTATATACCTTACCTGGCGCCTGTTCCACCGCCGACCACATTGCTTTGATTTGGGCCGACGTACCCCACCAGATCAAAGTCGTGACCCGTGAAGACATCAAAAGCCCTGCCTATTTGGCTAAGAACAGCAGCGGTGCGGTGCCGCTGTTAGAAGAGGGCGATTGGGTGTTGACCCAAAACTTAGCCATTTTGACCTACATTGCGGCCTTGGCGCCGGCGGCCCAGCTAGGCGCCGAAGGCGATGCGCGCTCGCAGGCTGAATTTTATCGCACCTTGGCCTATTTGAATGCTGACTTCCATGGTAGCTTCAGCACCGTTTTTGGGGCAGAGTACACGGGTGCCGATGCCGACCAAACCGAGAAGGTTCGGGCGCAGGGTGGGCGCAAGGTGGAAGCCCACCTTGCCAAGCTAGAGCAACAGCTGGCCGGGCAGCAGTATGTTTATGGCGGCCGCCGTACCGTGTGTGATGCCTATTTGTGGGTGATGTTGGGCTGGGTGGTACACGTTTTAGAGGGCGTGTTGCCGCAATATCCCAACGTCCAAGCTTATTATGATTTTTGGGCTCAAGATGCGGGCGTGCAGGCTGCGCTCAAAGCTGAGGGATTGCTCAGCTAAGTTAAAAAAGTAGGGCCTCATGCCGCAGGGAATCTTGTCCAAATCCGTTTGGGCAGGATTTTTTATGTCGGCCATGAGCAAGCATAAAAATAAAAAATGAACAATAAAACGACAAAGGAGAAACCATGCCAGTCAAAATTGCGTTCAGCGGTTTTGTGGCGCTGATGGTGGCGATGGGCATTGGCCGCTTTGCCTACACCCCGCAGGTGCCGTTAATGATGTTAGAAGGGCAGTTAACCCTAACCAGTGCCGGCATCGTGGCCGCGTTTAACTATCTGGGTTATTTGGTTGGCGCGTTTGACGCCATGCGCGCGCAGCGACGTTTGTCGTGGCGGCTGTGGCTGGGCCTATGGGGCGCCGTATTACTGACGCTGCTGTCGGCTTTTGCCGCTGGCCCTTGGGGCCATAGCCTACTGCGCTTTTTAATTGGCTGTGCCAGCGGCTGGGCGATGGTGCTGGTGTCGGCGTGGTGTAATGATCAGCTGGCACAGCTGCAGCGTCCGCGGCTGAGTGCGGCCGTGTTTGCCGGCCCCGGTACAGGGATTGCCTTAAGTGGGCTGTTGGCCATTGGCATTCACCATTGGGGCTTAAGCGCCAGCCAAGGTTGGTGGGTGTATGGTATTGCGGCGCTGTTATTGGCCGCTGTGGTGGTGCCACAGCTGCCACGGCAGGGGGCGTTTCAACGGCCCAATGTGGCGGTGGCGCCGCTACAGTTGACGGGGCCATTAAAACGGCTGGTGGGTGCCTATGGCCTGGCTGGCTTTGGCTATATCCTACCGGCGACGTTTTTGTCGCAAATGGCGGTACAGCGGTTTCCTGACAGCTTGTTTACCCAGTTTGTGTGGCCGATTTTTGGCGCCATGGCGGTGGGTGGCGTGTTAATGGGTATTCTAACCCGACACTGGCTCACTACGGCCAAACGTTTGGCCTTGGTGCTGTGGTTACAAGCGCTTGGCATCTTGGCGGTGCTGCTGTTGCCCAGCATATGGGGCCTAATTTGGGCCGCCGTATTGGTGGGCGGCGGTTTTTTGAGCATTGTCCAGTTGGCGTTACAGTATGGGCGTGAGTTGGCGCCCGACCACAGCCGCTACCTGGCGGGCTTGTTGACCACGGCGTATGCGGTGGGGCAGCTGGTGGGGCCGATGCTGTCGGCAGCGTCGAGTGCCGTCACCGGTGGCCTAACCCCGGCGCTGCTGGTGGCCCTAGTGGGTTTGTTGGTGGCTGGCACGCTGGTGTTGCTGCCCTCAGCCTCTAAGTTTAAGGAAGCGTGATGAACCACATTAAAACCACTGAATTTTTACCAGATCGGGCCTGGGCGGCGTTGCCGATTGCCACCATGAATGGGGTCACGGTGCGCCTACACTGGACCGACCAACCTTATGTTTGGCATCAGAATGATGGCCAAGAAGTGTTTGCGGTGCTACAGGGTGCCGTGGACATGCATTATAAAGAGGATGGCGTCATCCGCATCGCTCACATGAGCGCGGGCGATGTGTTTTATGCGGACGTGGGTTGTGAGCATGTGGCCCATCCTCAGGGCGCCGCCCACATTTTAGTGGTGGAAAAAGAGGGCAGTATTTAGGCGGGCATGGCTAGGTGCAAAATGGGGTAAGGTCGCCCGGTGCCATCCACCTCGCTACGGGCAACGGTGGCAAACCCTTGCTTGTGGTAAAACGCCACGCCCTGTGCATTTTGTTCATTGACGTCTACTTTGAGCGGGCCTTTCAGGGCGCGTGCATGGGCCAAAAGGCGCGTGCCCACGCCCATGCGGTGGGCGGTCGGCGCCACGAACAGCATGTCGACCATGGCGGCGTCTAAGGCCATAAAGCCCAGCAGCTGGCCTTGCGCATCGGTGGCCACATAGACTTCAGCCTCGCTGATGCCAGCCGCGACCATCGGCCGATAGGCTTGCCAATCGGCCTCAGTGACAAAGTCGTGGGTGGCGCGGGCAGAAGCCCACCATAGCGCAACGAGGGCTGCGTGCTCGGCAGGGGCGGCGGCGCGGAGGAGGGGGTCATTCATGCTTTTTCCTGATCCAAAATTTGCAGGCTTTGAATAAAGGCCGCCAACGTGTCGGTGCCCATTTTTTCCATGGCGCTGGCGCGCTGGACTTCAACGGTGCGCACCGACACGCACAGCTCATCGGCAATCATGCGGTTGGTTTTGCCGGCCGCCACCAGCTGCGCCACGCCCTGTTCTTTGGGGCTTAATAAGGCATAGCGTTGGCCTAGTTGATAGGCCTCATGGCGGCTGCTGGTGTGCTCTGCCGCCTGCTGCATGGCGTGCATCAACTGGCCCATGGCGACAGGCTTTTGTAAAAAATCCACCGCGCCCGCCTTCAATTCATTTACCGCCATGGTGACTTCGCCGTGGCCGGTCAAAATAATCACCGCCAAAGTGCTGTTCAATGCCCGCAGCTGCTCGTGTACCTGACTGCCGGTCAGGTTGGGCATGCGCATGTCTAAAATCGCCACGCCTTGCTCGTGTAAGGGCGCGCCGTTTAAAAAACTTTGCCCGTCGGCCCAGCAGGTTGGCTCATAGCCCAGGCTTTCCAACAGAAAGTGACAGGCTTCACGCACCGAAAGGTCGTCATCGACGATGTGTACTTTTAACATAGGTTTCTCTTCTAAAACAGCGGCTAGGATACCATTAAGACAGTTCCGGCGGGAGGGTGAGCGTAATGACCGCGCCGTGGCCATCAAGGCGGTTGCCTAAGGTAAACGAGCCGCCCTGCGACAAAATCAGGCGTTCACAAATCACCAGGCCGAGGCCCAGACCTTCGGCTTTAGTGGTGCGAAAAGGCACGAAGGGAAACGCCAGTTGCGCCTCTGGAAACCCATCACCGTTGTCGGTGAGGGTGATTTTCACCTGACCTTCATGGCGGTAGGCGGCAATGGTGACCTGGTCGGCGTGGGCCTGAATGCTGTTCAATAAACAGTTACACAACACCTGCTCCAACACGCTGGGCACCATGTGGACGGTGAGGTCGGGCTCGGCGTCGATGCTGATTTGGCAGGCCTTGTGGCGGTTTTGCATTTGAATAAAGGCCACCGTTTGCTGACATTGTTGGGCCACGTTCACCGCCACCGCAGGCTGCTGCCCTTCGCGTTTGGCCCAGCTTCTGAGGTTGTCCATGATGTCGGTGCTGCGCTGTACTTGCTCAATGATCTTGTGAAAAATAGGCAGGGCCATATTGTCCGGGTCGTTGACCTGGAGGCGATAGGCGCTGCCTTCGGCGTAGTGGCGGATGGCCGACAGCGGCTGATTGATTTCGTGGGCAAAGCCAGAGGCCATTTCCCCGAGGATGCTGATGCGGTCTTCGTGGGCCAGCACCTGTTCGTATTCGCGCATGCGCTGATAGGCTTGTTCCAGCTGTTTGCTTTTGCGGTGTGCCTTATAGCCAATCCAAGCATGGTTGACGCAAACCAACACCAAAAACGCCACAAACAGCGCCAGTTCGGTGGAGTATTCCTTGGCCCAGAAGGTCATGTTTTGCCAAAAAGTTTGCTGGTGCGGGTGGCGGTTAATGCTGCGCAAAATGTCTTCCGCCAGCATGGTCGACACCGGCGGCGTCCACTGCGGTAAATCGGGCGGTGACTGGCTCAGCAGCAGGCTGGTGAGCTTGCTGGACAGCGCCAGCGGCACGTCGGGCATGGCCGCCAGCGCCCAGTTAGGCAGCAGCAGGGTGCTGGAGAGGCAACCAATGCGGTTGGGCATCGAGCCCAAAACGCGAAAGTCGGCCAGGTTGAGCTGGCCTTCGGCGGCCATGTTTTCCAATAGGCACACTGGCGCAATGGCGGCGTCGGCCTGACGGCTGCTGAGGGCTTCGAGGGTGCGGTCGACTGGGAAGCCAGTGAAGCGTACCTGATAATCCTTGTGGGCGCGCAGGCCGTGGTCTAAGAATACTTTAAAGCCCAGCAAATAGCCGCCAAAGGCCTGTTCGTCGACCGCCGCCACGCGTTGGCCGCTGAGCGACTCAATGGTGGTGTAGGGGCTACTTTTGCGCACCAAAATGACGCTGCCGGTACGGCCTTCGTTGGGCATGCTGCTGTGGATTTGGCGCAGGTCGCGCAGGGTCACCAGCCAGTGGACCGGCTGTTCTGATGACAGCTGTAAAAACTGGGCTTGATTGCTCAGCACCAAATCCACCTTGCCGTCTTCCACTGCGCTTTTTAAGCCCCTTAAATCCAGGGGTACCAGTTCGAACTGCTCGCCGGGGATGGACTGATTCAACCAGTCTAGCCAGGGTCGCCAGTCGGCCTCGGTCCGGGCCAAACCGCGCTGTGCCAAAATGCCCACGTGCCAGGTTTTGGCTTCGGCCACTTCGGCTAAAAAGGGCATGAACGTCAGCCCTAGACACAGCAGTAGCTGGCCGTAAGCACCCAGTTTTCTCAAAATATTCAATTCTTTATTTGCCTTTTATCAAGACCCTGCTGACTATGTGGAAAACCACAATAGTATAAACCTAGGGATAAGACAAAATAAGGCAGATTGTGGTTGAACGCAAGTTTGATAGGAGTAAAGGCATGGACGTACTGAGACGGGGATTTTTGAAAAACATGGCCACGCTGACCGCCGGCGCCGCACTGGTGCCGCTGGCCGAAGCCGGCATGGGCGATCAGCCGGCACGACGGGAAGGCGACGCGAGCAAACGCTACGGCATGCTGGTGGATTTACGCCGCTGTATTGGCTGTCAGGCCTGTACCGTTAGCTGTTCGGTCGAAAACCAAATGCCGCCCGGACAGTTTCGCACCACCGTGCGCCAGTACCAGGTGGTCGAGGCCAAAACCGGTCGCGCCACCAACGTGGTGCTGCCGCGCCTGTGTAACCATTGTGACAACCCACCGTGTATTCCCGTCTGCCCCGTGCAGGCGACCTTCCAACGCCAAGACGGCATTGTGGTGGTCGACAACAAGCGCTGTGTGGGCTGTGCCTATTGTGTGCAAGCCTGCCCCTACGAAGCGCGCTTCATCAATCACGACACCGGCACGGCCGACAAGTGTAACTTCTGTGCCCATCGCCTCGAGGCGGGGCTGTTGCCCGGCTGCGTCGAGTCGTGCGTGGGCGGTGCGCGCATCATTGGGGACTTAAAAGACCCCCACAGCACCATCAGCAAAATGTTGACAGCCCACCAGTCGCAAATCAAGGTGCTGAAGCCAGAGCAGGGCACGGTGCCACAGGTCTTTTATTTGGGCCTAGACGATGCCTTTGTGAGCAACGTTAAAGGCCAAGCCATGTTGTGGGAGGAGGTACACGTATGATCCGCGAACTCATCGCCCAGCCCCAGGAAATTGCCTGGTTGCCGTGGGCCGT
Organism: Neisseriaceae bacterium; assembly: GCA_017991555.1. Lineage (GTDB taxonomy): Bacteria > Pseudomonadota > Gammaproteobacteria > Burkholderiales > Neisseriaceae > JAGNPU01. The sequence goes on along the minus strand of JAGOQM010000006.1, from coordinate 140,331 downwards.
CCAGTATTTCTTTTTTATCGGCGTGGCCGCCTGCTGTGCCTTGGTGGCCATCGCCTGTCGTTGGGTCTATCGAGGACAACGCTTAAAAACCGAACTGATTGCCTTGGCCATTGGCGCCAGTACGGGCATTGTCGGTCCGATTGCCCTCAGCGCCGACGTGCATCAACCGGGGCGGATTTGGCATTTTTACGCCCATGTGACGCCATGGTCGTGGATGTCGATCGGGGCCTTCTTTGTGCCTTTGTTCGTGGTCTTTTTGCTGCTGTACTTCGCGTTATTGCTGCGCCACATGAGCCTGGGTAAGGCCTTGCCCAAATGGTTGGCCTGGTTGCAGTGGGGAAGCTTTAAGGCCGAACGCTACTTGGGCGTGGTGTCTTTGGCGCTGTTGTTCAGTACCCTGTTGGTGTTGCTCTACACCGGTAAAGAAGTCAACGTGATTAAGGCGCAGCCTTTGTGGCACAGCCCGTGGCTACCGTGGGTGCTGTTCTTGACCGCTTTGCAAACCGTGCCGATGCTGATCAAAACCTGGTTTGTGTGGGCCAAGCAAGACGTCGACACCCGTTGGTTAAGTTGGCTTCAAGTGGGGGCGTTGCTGGCGCTCATGGGCTGTGTTCTGGCCTGGCTGTTGGGCGATAACCCGGCTGGGGCGGCGTTTCGCAGCCTGCCCGAGCAAGGTTCGGTGTGGTGGACGATTGGCCTGAGCCTGCTGGCGTACTGGGTGGTTTTGTTGGCCTATGGCGTGGCGCAGCTACGCGGACGATGGGTGGCCAAGCCCTGGCTCAGCAGCGTGATGGCGCTGGCGGCTTTGTCTTTGTGTTGGACGGTGCGCTGGGGCATCTTGATGCAGTCGCAAACCTTGCCCAAATACAACGTGTTTATTAACCCCTACCACCTGCCTTGGGGCTTTGATGGCCTCTTGGGGATTATGTCGACCTTTGGCCTATGGTTAACCCTGTTAATCGTCATTTGGGCCTTGGTCCAAGATTGGTTACCTGTATTGAATCGGAGTGCGCAACATGGCTAATTTAGACAAGAAAAAACGCTTATTGCTCAAAGGCGGCTTGGCCGCCGGTGGGGCGGTGACCTTTGCCGCAGGCTACAGCAAAACCGCCAAAGACATGGTGGTGGGACTGGTGAAAGGCACTTCTGCCGAACCCACCCTCGATCGCATTACCGGGAACGCCTTGGCCCCAGAAGGGCGCATTGCCGCAGGTGGTTGGAATAAAACCCGCGACCAAGTGGTGTCGCACACCCAATGTTTTGGCTGCTGGACGCTGTGTGGCCTGCGGGTGCGCGTGGACAAGCCGAATAATAAGGTGCTGCGGGTGATGGGCAATCCTTACCATCCTTTATCGCATGACCATCATTTTGGTTATCAAACGCCGATCGCCGACGCTTTTCAACGCCTCGGCGGCGAAACCGGCCTAGAAGAACGCTCGACCGCCTGCGCCCGTGGCGCGGCGATTTTAGAAAGCTTGGACAGCCCGTATCGGGTCACCGAACCGCTCAAGCGCGTGGGCAAGCGCGGGGAAGGCAAGTGGCAGCGCATCAGCTTTGAACAGTTGGTGGATGAAGTGGTGAACGGCGGCGATCTGTTTGGCGAAGGCCACGTGGATGGGCTTAAGGCCATTCGTGACCTCGACACCCTGATCGACCCTGCCAACCCTGAATTTGGCCCAAAGGCGAATCAGCTGTTGGTGTCCAGCGCCGGCGAAGAGGGCCGTGAAGTGTTCTTGAAGCGATTTAGCCAAAGCGCCTACGGCAGTAAAAACTTTGCCAACCATGGTTCTTACTGTGGGCTGGCTTATCGTTCCGGTTCTGGGGCCTTGATGAACGATCAAGACAGCAACAAGCACGCCAAGCCTGATTGGGATCACCTCGAGTTTGGCCTGTTCATGGGCACTTCGCCGGCCCAGTCCGGCAACCCCTTTAAGCGCCAAGGGCGGCAGTTGACCAATGCGCGCCGCCGCGACGATTTCAGCTATGTGGTCATCGCTCCGAACCTACCGTTGAGCAACACCTTGGCCACGCCCAATAACACCTGGATTCCCATTCAGCCAGGCACCGACGTGTCCTTAGCCATGGCGATGATGCGGTGGATTTTTGAGCACAATCGTTTTAATGCCGCCTATTTAAGCCTGCCTAGCCAGGCGGCCATGACCGAGCACAACGACAAAAGCTGGAGCAACGCCACCCATTTGGTGATCAGCGCCGCCGATCATCCACGCAACGGCCACATGCTGCGTCTGCAAGACGTGACCGGCGAGGCCCCTGGTGAAGACGAAGAAGGCAAGCCTTTAGACAGCCCTGCTATGGTGAAAGACGCCGTGACCGGCGCGATTCGCTCGGCCGCGGGCAGCGGCCTTGGCGCATTGTGGGTTGACGAAGCCGTGGTCCTCGCCGATGGCAGCAGCGTGGCGGTGAAGTCGAGCCTGACCTTGCTGCGTGAATCGGCCAACCGCTTTAGCCTGACCGAATACAGCCAGCAGTGCGGCGTGCCGGTGCCCACCATCGAGGCTCTGGCCAAGAAGTTCACCAATCATGGTCGCAAAGCAGCGGTGATTTCTCATGGCGGCATGATGAGTGGCAACGGCTTTTACTCGACCTGGGCCATTTTGATGTTGAACGTGCTCATCGGCAACATGAACTACAAAGGCGGCATGGGCGTCAGCGGCGGTAAGTTTAAAGAATGCGTTGACGGCGCTCGCTACCAGTTAGCCAGCTTTGAGGGCATGGTCAAGCCCAAGGGGATCCTGCTGTCGCGGGCCAAAAAAGCCTACGAAACCACCAGCGAATTTAAGGCCAAACAGGCCGCTGGCACCAATCCGTATCCGGCCAAAATGCCTTGGTACCCGTTTGCCGGGGGCCAGCTGTCGGAAATGCTGGTGTCGGCCACCGAGGGCTATCCGTATTCCTTAAAGGCGTGGATTAGCCACATGACCAACCCGGTTTACGGCATGGCGGGCTTGAAAAATGGCGTGGTGGATAAGTTAAAAGACCCTAAGGTACTGCCGTTGTTTGTGGCCGTGGATGCGTTTATCAACGAAACCACCGCTTTGGCCGACTACATCGTGCCCGACACCCATAACTTTGAAAGCTGGGGCTGGGCCGCACCTTGGGCCGGCGTGCCCGCGAAAAGCAGTACCGCCCGCTGGCCGATTGTGACCCCAAAAACCGGCGTCACCGCCGCTGGCGACACCGTGGCCATGGAAAGCTTTGTGATTGCGGTGGCCAAAAAAATGGCCTTACCTGGCTATGGCGACAACGTCATTGCCGACGTGGATGGCCAGCTGCACCCGCTAAACAACGCCGCCGACTTCTTTTTGCGTGCTGGCGCCAACGTGGCCTTTGACGGCGAGCAATCAGTGCCCGAAACCAATGCCGAAGAGCTGTACTTAACCGGCGTGGATCGACTGTTGCCGGAGATTCAGCGCTGTCTTAAGCCAGAAGAGCAGCTGCGGGTGGGCTATGTGTTGGCCCGCGGCGGGCGTTTTGCCCCCAATGAAAAAGGCTGGGATGGCGATGGCATGGGCCCGAAGTGGCACCGCACCTTACAGGTATGGAATGAAAACGTGGGCAAGCAGCGCCACGCCATCAGCGGCGAGCAATACAGTGGCTGCCCAACCTATTATCCTACTCGTTTTGCCGATGGTTCTGACATGCGCAGCCACTACTCACCGCAGGATTGGCCGCTCAAGCTGACCTCGTTTAAGTCACACCTGATGAGCAGCGGCAGCGGGCCAGTGATGCGCCTGCGCATGATTAAGCCCGCCAACATCGTTGGCATCAGCGCCGTGGATGCGGCCAAGTGGGGCGTCGACAATGGCGATACGGTCAATATTGTGACCCCGGGTGGCAAGAAAGCGGTCGAGGTCAACGTTTTAGACGGCGTGATGCCTGGGGTTTTGGCCATCGAGCATGGCTATGGCCACACCGAGATGGGCGCCCGTACCCATTACGTTGATGGCCAAGCCCTGCCCAGCAATCCTTACATTGGCAGCGGCCTGAACCTCAATGATTTGGGTATTTCGGACCCCACCCGCAGCGAGCCCTCGCCGTGGTTGGATTGGATTACCGGCGCCGTGGTACGTCAAGGCATCCCCGCGCGATTGGAAAAAGTTTAGGGCCGTTGGTCATCGTGCTCGAATGATGTTCATGGTTTGATCCCAGCCTTCGGGCTGGGTTTTTTTATGTCTGCTGTAATCGAGGCGGCAGCTGAGCCACCAGATGATCGACGGCCACTCTGATTTTCAGCGGTAGGTTGGGGTTGGCTTGCCACAGGGCGTGAACTTGAAATGCGTCTGGGCGGGCTTTGGGTACCGGCAGAGTGAGTCGGCACAGCTGGCCGCTGTTTAAGGCTTGGCTAACCAACCAATCTGGCAGGTAGGCAATGCCTAGACCAGCGCAGGCGGCATCCGCGATGGCTTGAATGTCGTCAAAATAAAATCGAGGTGTCAGCGGCGGGCCCAAGCCGTTAAACCAAGGGCTATCCTGGTGGCCACGGCGATACATCAACGCCTCATGCTGGGCCAGCTGAGCCAAATCGGCGGGGTGGCCGTGCTTGGCCAGATAGGCGGGCGCCGCGCACAGCACCATGGCATAGCTGGCGATGGGGCGGGCGACCAGATGGCGGCTGTGTTCTAAACCGCGGTGGCGAATGACGAGGTCGAAACCGTCTTCGTTTAAATCAACCAGACGATCATTAAACGATAGGGTCAGCGTTAGCTTGGGGTGGGCCTGAGCCAGATCCAGCAGCAGCGGCGCCACGCACAGGCGCCCAAACAGCACCGGCATCGACACACGCAGCTGGCCGTGCACTTCGGCCTGTTCTTGTTCGATGAGGGCTTGGGCGGTATTTAGCTCGGCCAGCGCACGCAGGCAGTGTTCATAATAGAGGCTACCGGCCTCGGTGAGGTTGAGGCTGCGGGTGGTGCGGTGAAATAGCGTCACCTTAAGCTGGTCCTCGAGGCGGGCAATGGTTTTACCCACGGCCGAGCGCGATAGGTGAAGGCGCGTGGCCGCCTGGGCAAAACTGCCGGCGTCCACTGCCGCGACAAACACGGTAATGCCTGCAAGGTTGAGAGACATAGGGGGCCTATTGGTTCTGTATGGGCAACAATCAGTGGCTATAGTATCGCCACTGGCGTTCATGGGGAAACGATACACTGTGGTTTGTTGTTTAACCACCACAGAATAGGATGACAAAATGACGCAACTCATGCAGCAATGGCAGTTAACGGCCAGTGGCCGGGCCCATTTAGGGCTGGCTCAGGTGGCCTTGCCCGAACCGGGCCCGGGCGAGGTGAGGGTGAAGGTTCAAGCCGTGGCCTTGAATCACCGTGATTTAACCGTGATGGAAGCGTGGACGTGGCTGACGTTTCCACTGGTGTTGGCTTCCGATATGGCCGGCGTGGTCGACAAGCTTGGCCCTTGCTGCGACGCTTTTCGCGTTGGTGATCGAGTGATTTCCAGCTTTGCGCCAGAATGGCTGGATGGCAAACTAACGGGGCCGGCTGTCGGTGGCCCCGACCGCAATTTGGGCGCGGGTCGTCCGGGCGTGTTGGCCGAATATGTTGTGCTGCCTGCCACCGGATTGGTGAGCGCGCCGAAAACCTTAACCGACGTTGAGGCGAGTACTTTAACCTGCGCCGGCCTGACCGCTTGGTTTGCCATGATTGAGAAGGGTGGCCTAAAGGCAGGGGATAAGGTGTTGATTCAGGGCACCGGGGGCGTGGCCTTATTTGCCTTACAGCTGGCCAAGGCGCACGGCGCCGAAGTGTTCTTGACTTCGGGCGATGCTGAAAAAGGCGCGCGTGCCAAGGCCTTGGGCGCCGATTACGTGTTGGATCGGCATGGAGATTGGGTGGCAGAGCTCTTGGCCTTGACCCAGAATCAAGGCGTGGAGCAAGTATTGAACAACGTTGGGGGGGCCAACTTGGCTCAGGCTTTAAGCGTGGTGGCGGTGGAAGGTTACATTGCCATGATTGGCGCCATGGGCGACGACGCCTTGCACGGTTCTGTCAGCCACATGCTGGTGAAAGCGCCCACGATTAAAGGCATTCACGTCGGCCATCGGCGGGCTTTGGTGGATTTGGTACGGGCCGTCGATGCCATCAACCTCAAGCCAATCATCGACGCGACCTACCCCTGGGCAGCATTGCCGGCAGCCTTAGAGCATTTGGCTCGGGGCGCCTTTGGTAAAGTTGTGGTGACGCTGTAGCACGAAAAAAACGACCCCTAGGGGTCGTTTTTTATGCTTTTTAACCTTACAGCGCCTCTAGGTTAGCGTATTGCGTGTCCAGCCACTTCACCCCGTCGCGGCCAAAGTTAATGTGCAGCTTGGCGCTGTCGCCGTTGGCTTCGGCATCAATGATGACACCAGTGCCAAACTTGGCGTGACGCACGTTCTGGCCAATTTCAAAACCAGCATAGGTCTGGGTTTGCTTTAGGTTTTTGGCCAGGGCCGCGGTTTGGGTGCGCGGCTTTTGATAAGGATTGGTGTAAGACACTTCGGCGTGGTCGTAGGTGGCCGATGTTTTGTGAACCAGCGCTGCCGGAATCTCGTCAATAAAGCGCGACAACAGGCCGAAGTGGGTTTTACCGTGCAGCATGCGCTGCTGCGCTGCGCTTAAGTACAAACGCTTGCGGGCACGGGTAATGGCCACATACATCAGGCGGCGTTCTTCCGCCAGGCCGCCCTGTTCGGCCAGGCTGTATTCGCTTGGGAACAGGCCTTCTTCGAGGCCGGTTAAAAACACGGCGTCAAACTCCAAGCCTTTGGCCGCATGGATGGTCATCATTTGTAAGGCTTCCACGCCTTCAATCGCCTGATGCTCGCCCGATTCCAAAGCGGCGTTGCTTAAAAATGCCAGCAGCGGTGACACCGGTTCGGTGCTTTCGGCTTCTGGCGCTTCAAACATGACGTCGTTGGGGTCGAAGGTGGTGGCGGCACTGATCAACTCATTCAGGTTATCGAGGCGATCCTGGCTTTCTTTGGGGTTGTTTTCGTAAAAGCCATACAGGCCAGACTGGTGAATGACTTCGCGCATCAGGTCGGGCAGGATGCTGCTTTGGGCCACCTGTTTGAGGGCGTCGACCAAGAGGATGAACGCCCCAATTTTAGACGTTGGTTTATTTTGCGCCTGCATGCAGGCCGCTTGCCACAGCGACACGCCGTGGGTTTGAGCCAGCGCTTGCAGGGCCTCGACCGAACGGGTGCCGATGCCGCGCGCCGGCACGTTGATCACCCGCAGCAGGGCGTTGTCGTCGTGTTCGTTGGCCACCAAGCGTAAATAAGCCAGGGCGTGCTTAATTTCTTGGCGCTCGAAGAAGCGCAGGCCACCGTAAATTTTATACGGCACGCCGGCGCGAAACAAAATTTGCTCAATCACTCGGGACTGGGCGTTGCTGCGATAAAGGATGGCCATATTGCTTAAGGTCCAGCCTTCTCGTTCTAGGCTTTTGGCTTCGTCGCACACCAACTGCGCTTCTTCGAAGTCGTTGTTGGCAAAGTGCAGGCGAATTTTTTCGCCTTCGCCGGCCTCGGTGTGTAGGTTTTTACCCAAGCGATCGTCGTTGTGCTCAATCACCGCATTGGCGGCGGCCAAAATGTTGCCGACGCTGCGGTAGTTTTGTTCCAGCTTAATGGGCGCCTCAATCTGAAACTCGCGCATCAGGTCGTTCATGTTGCCGACGTTGGCGCCGCGAAAGGCATAAATGCTTTGGTCGTCGTCGCCCACCGCAAACAGCGAGGTGTTGGGGCCAGCGAGCAGCTTCAGCCATTTATACTGTAGTCGGTTGGTGTCTTGAAACTCGTCCACCAAGATGTGGCTAAAACGGTTTTGGTAATGGGTGCGTAAGGCCTCGTTGTTGACCAGCACCTCATAGCTGCGCAGCAGCAATTCCGAAAAATCCACCACGCCTTCGCGCTGACACTGCTGGTCGTATAGGTCAAACAGCTGGATCATCAGTTTCATGTGGGCATCGGGTGCCGACAGCATGCTGGCCCTAAACCCCGCCTCTTTTTGGCTGCTGATGAAGCCTTGCAGGCTGCGCGGCTGTACCTTGTCTTCCGACACCTGATGCTCTTTGAGCAATCGTTTAATCATCGACAGCTGGTCGGAGCTGTCTAAAATTTGGAACGTGCTGGGCAGGTTGGCGTCTTTGGCGTGCAGCCGTAAAAATCGATGGCACAGGCCATGAAAGGTGCCCATCCACATGGCGCGCACGCTAAACGGCACCATGGCGCCGAGCCGCGCCTGCATTTCTTTAGCGGCCTTATTGGTAAAGGTCACCGCCAGAATGCTGTGGTTGCTGGCGCGGTGATTGTGCAATAGCCACGCGATGCGGGTGGTCAACACCCGAGTTTTACCGCTGCCGGCGCCGGCCAGCACCAGGCAAGGTTCGTCCGGCCAGGTAATGGCGGCCAGCTGTTGTTCATTGAGGTTGTGCAAAAGGGAAGGGTTGGGCGTATTCATAAGGGCCATTGTAGCGTAAAAATAGCCGTTTGCATCGGGCGCAAACGGCTAGGGGGTTGAAATCGTGGGTTGGCTTAGCCGCCCACCACCACAATGTTGAAATGGCTAGGGTTGATGCGACGCTGCCACACTTCTTTAATCTGCTCTGGCGTCACCTTAGCGACGGCTTTAGGGTAGTCATCCAAGTAGGTTAGGGGCAGATTGTATTGACCGATCAGGCCTAAATAGCTCAGCAGTTTGGCGTTGGTGTCGATGCGCAGTGGAAAGCCACCGACCATGTTGTTCTGCGCCTGTTTGACTTCAGCGGCGGTCGGCCCTTGCTTGAGGTAGTCGGCCAACACTTTCTGGCTCAACGCCAAGGCTTCTTCGGCGGTGGCCTTTTTGGTTTTGAGGCCGATACTGAAGGTGCCTTTTTCTTTGGCTGGGCTAAACGAACTCGACACGCCGTAGGTGAGGCCACGGTTGTCGCGCAGCTCTTTCATCAGGCGCGATTCAAACCCACCGCCGCCCAAAATATAGTTACCCACCACAAATGCGTAGTAATCAGGATCGTCGCGGGTAATCACTGGGTAGCCCATCACAATACTGGCTTGGCTAGACGGGTGGGCGATGTTGCGGCGCTGGCCTTTTTTATCGGTTTCTACTGCGGGCAGGGCGCGCTGTTCGGCGGCTTTGGCCGGCAAGCCTTGTAGTAGGCGCTCGGCCAAGCGAGTGGCCTGAGACTTGCTTAAGTCACCGACGATCGACACGATGGCGTTGTTTTGCGCATAGTGGGCCTGGTGAAAACGCACCAAATCTTCACGGCTGATGGCGCGAATGCTGGCCTCGGTCGTTTTGGCACCGTAGCCATAAGGGTGATCACCATAGTTCAGGGTGGCGTAGGCGCGCGAACTCAAAAAGCCGGGGTTGGTTTCGCCCTGCTTGAGGCTCAACACGGCGCGGTCTTGCTCGCGTTTTAAAATGGCTTCATCAAAGCGTGGCTTGGTGAGCACCAGATTGGTTAAGTCGATGGTGGGGTTTAACACCTCTTTTTTGCTGAGGCTGCGAAAACCCACGCCGGCGCTTTCGGTGCCGGCGGCGCTGCTGATGCTGACCGCTAGGTCGGCGGTGCGCTCGTTAAAGGTTTCTTCGTCTAAGTCGCCCGCACCGGCATCCATTAAGCCACCGGTAAAGCCCGCCACGCCGAGTTTGGCCGGGTCGTCCTGCATACCGCCGGCGTTAAACGACACGCTCACGTCCACAATCGGGTTTTGATGGCTTTCAATAAACAAGACTTTGGCGCCGTTTTGCAGCTGCCAGCTTTGAATCTCAACGGCTTGGGCAACCATCGGGACGGTTGCCAATAGGGCCATTAGGCCTAAAGTATTCATGCGCATAGGGTCATGGCCTTTCTATGGTTTTTTCGCAGGGTTAATCGGTTCAGGCTTGAGCGTCACCACGGTGAGTTGGTCATCAACCAGCGACTGGGCCGCGGCCTGGATCTCTTTACTGGTGACTTTTTGCATGTTTTTCTTCATGCGCTCTTCGGCCTCATGGCCAAAGCCCACCATTTCCAAATAGCCCATGCTTAGCGCTTGGCCTTCCATTGAGTCTTTTTTGTACACGTCAGACGCATCCATTTGGTTGCGAATGCGCTTCAGCTCGGCTTCAGACACGCCTTGGGTGGCAATGTCGGCCACCACGTCTTTTAGCGCCTGCTCTAATTTGGCTAGGTCTTGGCCCTGAGTGGGCATGGCGGTGAGGGTAAAGAGGCTCGCCCCACGGTTAAATAAGTCGTAGCCTGCGCTCACGCTGAGGGCGATTTTGTCTTCGCGCACCAGCTTTTTACTCAGGCGGCTGGCCTCATGGCCATCCAATACCGCCGCCAGCATGGCTAGGGCATAGGGCTTTTTGTCGTCCAGTTTAATCAGCTTAGGGGCCTTATAGGCCAAGGCCAAAATTGGCAATTCGGAAGGGGCGCTGACCTGAACCCGCTTGATGCCTTTTTGGGTGGGCTCGATTTGGGGTTTACGCACCGGTAGGGTTTGTGGCTTAAAGCCACCAAATTCACGTTTGATCACCGCCAAGGTTTCTTCGGCGTTGACGTCACCGACCACGATCACGGTGGCGTTGTTGGGCGCATACCATTGCTTGTACCAGTCGCGTAGGTCTTCGGCCTGCATGTTGTCGAGGTCGTTCATCCAGCCAATGACCGGCAGACGCGATGGGCTGGCGACAAAGGCGTTAGATAACAGGCCTTCCCACAGCACGCCGCCGGGGGTGTCGTCGGTGCGCATGCGGCGCTCTTCTTTAATGACTTCCATTTCATTTTTGAAGGCGTCATTGCTGAAATTGAGGTTGGCCATGCGGTCGGCTTCTAAACGCAGCATTTCCGGAAGGGCACTGGCGGCGGTGGTTTCGTAATAAACGGTTTGGTCTTGGCTGGTGAAGGCGTTGAATTGGCCGCCGGTGGCGGCAACAAGGCGGCTAAACTCGCCAGCGGGCACGCTGTCGGTGCCTTTAAACATGAGGTGTTCTAGCGCATGGCTGAGGCCGGTGGTGCCGTTTAGCTCATCCACGCTGCCCACTCGGTACCATATTTGGGACACGGCCACGGGGGCGCGATGATCTTCTTTAATAATGACTTTAAGGCCATTGTCGAGGGACTGCGTTAAGGTTTTTGCCTGTATGGGCAGGGCGGCCATGCCCATTAGTGTGATTAATGTGAAACAAATCTGACGCATTTATTTATCCCCTCATGATTTACCGATACAATGGTAGGTATTTACAGCCTTATTTCAAGACAAGCAGAATTATGTTTAGTTTCTTTAGAAGAAAAAAGTCGAAACAGGATCAAACCGAAGCGCAAAGCCCCGCCACAGAAGTGGTCGAAACCGTCAGCACGCCTGAACCGGCCGCTGAGCCTATTAAAGAGTATGAAGAATCCCATGGGGATAAGCAACCTTTGGTTGCAGATTCAGACGCAGCATCGGTTGAAGTACTGTCAACCGAGCCGACAGAACCAGAACCCGAGGCTGCGGTTGCGCCGGTCGAGCCACTGATTGAGGCTGTGGCGCCAGAGCCAGAGCCAGAGCCAGAGCCAGAGCCAGAGCCAGAGCCAGAACCAGAACCAGAACCAGAACCAGAACCAGAACCAGAACCAGAACCAGAACCAGAACCAGAACCAGAACCAGAACCAGAACCAGAACCGGTTGTGGTGCAAGCGCCCGTGGTGGCTGAAGTGGTCGAAGCAGCGGTGCCAGAGCCGCAGGCCGTGCCTGCCGTTGTGGTCACGCCCGAGCCAGAAGCCCAACCCAAGCTCAGCTGGACCCAACGTTTAAAACAGGGTTTGAGCAAGTCACGCAACAAGCTGGGCAAATCGCTCGCCAGCGTGTTTGGCGGCGGCCAAATTGACGAAGAGCTGTATGAAGACTTAGAGTCAGTTCTGTTGACCAGCGACATGGGCATCGAAGCCACCGAGCATTTGTTGGCTGAAGTGCGCGATCGGGTCAGCTTAAAAGGCTTAAAAAACGCCGATGAGCTACGCTTGGCGTTGCAAGACGCGTTGACTGAACTGATTTTGCCCTTGGAGCAGCCGTTGGTGTTGCCCAAGCAAGATGGGCCTTACGTGATCATGATGGCGGGGGTGAACGGTGCCGGTAAAACCACGTCTATTGGTAAGTTGGCCAAGTATTTCCAACTGCAGGGCAAAAGCGTGCTGTTGGCCGCTGGCGACACCTTCCGCGCCGCCGCTCGCGAGCAGCTGATGGAATGGGGCGAGCGCAACAACGTCACCGTGATCAGCCAAGGCGGCGGTGACTCTGCCGCGGTGTGCTACGACGCCATTCAAGCCGCCAAGGCGCGCAACATCGACGTGGTGTTGGCCGACACCGCCGGCCGCCTGCCGACGCAGCTGAACTTGATGGAAGAAATTAAAAAAGTAAAACGAGTGGTTCAAAAAGCCATTCCAGAAGCCCCGCATGAGATCATTTTGGTCTTAGACGCCAACATCGGTCAAAATGCCTTAAATCAAGTCGCCGCCTTTGATGACGCATTAGGCCTCAGTGGCCTGATCTTGTCTAAGCTAGACGGCACGGCCAAGGGTGGCGTGATTGCGGCCCTAGCCAAAACCCGCCCCATTCCAGTGCGCTTTATTGGCGTGGGCGAGGGCATCGATGATTTACGCCCCTTTGTGGCCAAAGAATACGTAGAGGCCTTATTGGGCCAAGACGAGCAGGCTTAATCAGCCGCGGCTCCTAATCCTGACAGAAAGTATTAAAGATGATTCGTTTTGAACAAGTGAGCAAAACCTATCCCGGTGGCTTTGCCGCGCTCAAGAACTTAAGCTTTGAGGTGCATCATGGCGAAATGGTGTTCTTGGCCGGCCACTCTGGTGCGGGTAAGTCCACCATTTTGAAATTGATTTCTGGGATTGCCAAGCCGTCTTCCGGCAAGGTGATGTTTAACAATCAGGATTTGAGTAAGCTGAACGACAACCAGCTAGGCTATATGCGTCAGCACATTGGGATTGTGTTTCAAGACCATAAAATTTTGTTCGACCGCAACGTCATCGACAACGTCTTACTGCCGTTGCAAATCGCCGGCTACACGCGTGATCAAGCGATTGAGCGTGCGCTGGTGGCGATCGACAAAGTGGGGCTGAAAGGCAAAGAGCTGGCGCGGCCAGAAAGCCTGTCCGGCGGCGAGCAGCAGCGGCTGTGCATTGCGCGTGCCGTGGTCAACAAGCCTAGCCTGCTGATTGCCGACGAGCCGTCTGCCAACCTAGATCGCGCCTACGCCTTGGACATCATGGAGCTGTTTCGTTCTTTTCATCAGGCGGGCGTGACCGTATTGGTGTCGGCCCACGATGAAACCCTTATGGCCGATTATGGCCACCGTATTTTGCGACTCAAAGAAGGGCAGTTAAGCGCATGAGGCTATTCACTTTACACTTAATGGCGGCCAAGCGAGCGTTGGTGGCCCTATGGCAACAGCCTTTTGGCAGCCTGTTTACCTTCACCATGTTGGCGGTGGCGATGACGCTGCCGTTGGCCTTGTATTTGGGGGTGCAAAGCAGCTCACCGTTTATTGGGCAGCTGACGCAAACCCCACAGGTCACGGTGTACATGGATCGACAGGCCTCGGCAGACGACCTAGTCAATGTAGAAACCACCCTAGACGCGTTGACCAACGTGGCCAAAATTGAGTTTGTCAGCAAAGATGCCGCCTTGGCGCAGTTGCAATTAGGGATGGGCGAAAACGACCTGGTGTCGCTCATGGACAGCAATCCTTTGCCGCATGCGTTTGTGGTGACCCCAAAACCGATGGATGCCCAAGCATTGATGGTATTAAAGGATGAGCTGGCGGCATTGCCCATGGTGGATCAGGCCAGCGTCGATGCCGAATGGGCGCAAACCATTCAGAAAATCATGCATTTACTCAACCAGCTGACCTTGTTCTTGGCGATTACCCTGAGCTTGGCTTTTGTGCTGGTGGCGCACAACACCATTCGCCTACAGATTTTGTCGAAAAAAGAAGAAATTGAAGTGACCAAACTATTGGGCGCGTCGTCGTCGTTTATTCGGCGTCCGTTTTTGTATCAGGCCATTTGGCAGGGCATGTTTTCTAGCCTGTTGAGCCTGGTTCTGTGCTCGTGGATTGTCAGCGGCGCCCAAAAATTATTTGATGAAGCCTTTAGTGCTTACGGCGTGGTGTTCCAATGGCGCTTCTTCACCATACCAGAAGTGATTGTGGTGTTTGTCGTGGTGAGCCTCTTGGGCGTTTTGGGGGCGTACCTAGCCACCCAACAACACCTGAACAGCTATAAATCTAAAGCCTAGTTTGGTTTCAGGCCCATAAAAAGCCGCGCTTAACGACAAGGTTAAGCGCGGCTTTTTTGTGGCTAACGCATGCCTTAGCCGATGTGAATGCCATCGCGCAGCAGGCGCTGGCCAAAGTAGGCCACCAATAACACCACTAGACCAGCAAAAAGGGTGATGCCGAAGGCGCTGGTGGTGCCAAACTGGTCGATGACCGAACCGGCAATAGCCGCGCCAACGGCCACGCCAATGCCCAAGCCGGTGACCATCCAGGTCAGACCCTCGGTTAGTTTGGCTTCGGGCACGATTTTCTGCACCAGGCCCATGGCGATGATCATGGTGGGGGAGAAGAAAATACCGGCCACGAATACCACGCCCGATAAGAACCAAATGTCGCTGGCAAAAAAGAACGGAATCGCGGTGAGGGCCGTTGCCAGCGAGGCCCACAGGAACAGCGTCGGCAGCGGTGTTTTGATTTTTAAGGTGCCAAAAACCAGGCCCGCAATGCAGGAGCTTAAAGCGTAGGCCGACAGCACCAAGCTGGCCGCGGCGGGCTGGCCTTGTTCTTTGGCAAAGGCCACCGCAATCACGTCGATGGTGCCGACAATGGTGCCCAAGGCGATCAGCGCCAACACCAAAATTTTGACCGAATTCAGCGTCAGCACCGAGTGGCCTCGAGGCTCATTGGCGTTCATTATCGGCGGCTCGGTGGCTTTTTGGGACACAAACACGTACACGCCCACGGCCAGCAGCAGCGCAGCCACCACAATGCCCGCTTCGGGGAACAGCGCCACGCTCAGGCCCACCGAAATCGGCGGCCCCACGATGAAGCAAATTTCATCCAGCACCGATTCGAACGAGAAGGCGGTGTGCAGCTTCGAGCTACCGCGATAAAGCTGGGTCCAGCGGGCCCGCACCATGGCCGACATGCTGGGCATACAGCCGGCCAAAGCGGCAAATAGGTACAGCGTCCACTGCGGCGCGTTAAAGCGGGTGGCGGCAAACAAAGCAATGAGCGCCAGCACGCACACCAAGGTGACCCAAGGTAAGATTTTACTTTGGCCAACGCGGTCGACCGCGCGTGAAATCTGCGGCGCCAAAATGGCCATAGAAAAAGCAAACGTGGCCGCCACGGCGCCCGCCAGCCAATAGGAGTCATGCGTCTGCGACAGCATGGTAATGATGCCAATACCGGTCATGGATAAGGGCATGCGGGCAAAAAAGCCCGCGCTGGAAAACGCCTTAGTACCCGGTTTTTGAAATAAAATACTGTATGGATTAGCCATGCTGGCTCCAAAAATAAAAGAAGAGAAGGAATCGTCCGCCACTGTAATTGACATACGCGGTGTATGTCAATTAAAATGTGCCCCTTCTGATAGAGGTAAACCGATGACCCGTAAAACCCGCGCTGAAACCAAGCAGGAAACGCGCACCAAACTGTTGGCCACCGCCCGCCAGTGGTTCACCGAAAAAGGCTATGCCGACACGGTGATGGACGAATTAACCGCCGCCGCAGGCCTCACCCGCGGCGCGCTCTATCACCACTTTGGCAACAAAGAAGGGCTTTTTTTGGCCGTGGCGTTGGTTTTAGATGAAGCATTAAATCAGCGTTTAGACGCCCTCGCAGCCGCCCAGCCCAGCGCATGGATGGCCTTGTTGGCCCGCTGCGATGAATATTTGGCCATGAGCCTAGAGCCAGAAGTGCAACGAATTTTGTTGCGCGATGCGCCAGCGGTGCTCAGCGCCGATGACTTAGAGGCCAGCCGCCGAGGCTGCGTGCTGTCGTTGCAAAGCCTGCTGCAACAGCTACAGGCAGAAGGCATCCTCATGCCTGCGCCGGTGGAGATGCAGGCCACCATGCTGAATGGGGCGCTGATGGAAGCGTCTTTCAGGATTGGCCGAGTCGCCTCGGCAGAAACCGCATTGGTGGAGTCGCAAGCCTTGTATCGCCGCATGTTGGCCGGTTTTCGCGGTGACCAAGCCACCGGCGCAACCACCAATGATTAAGGCCTTTCTGGGCGCGGTTGGACAGCGTCTAGAAAGGCCTATAAGCAGTAAAGCGGCAGGTTAGTCCTCGGTCGCGTTGGGGGTGGTGCACCGCTTCAAGCGGGTACTGAAGGTACTGCCCTTGCCCAAGATGCTGACCATCTTTAACTCGGCCTGATGCAGCGCCAAAACGTGTTTGGTAATCGCCAGGCCAAGGCCAGTGCCGCCTTGCTTGCGGGTGCGGCCAGTATCAACGCGATAAAAGCGTTCGGTAAGGCGAGACAGGTGTTCTTGCGCGATGCCCATGCCGGTGTCGCTGACCGAAAAGTAAGCGTCTTGGCCTTTCTTATTCAGCAACACTTCAATCTCACCCTGAACTGGCGTATAGCGAACGGCGTTAAAGGTTAAGTTGCTGAGGGCCGCATACAAATCGCTTTGGCTGCCTTCTACCCATAGGTCGGGTTCAATTTTGGCGGTAATGGTGTGTTGACCTTGAGATAAGTTCTTGGTGTTTTGCACGATTTGCGCCACCAGCGCCGACAGATTAATGGTTTCGGTGTCTTGAAATTCCTGCTTGTTTTCCAAGCGCGACAGCGTCAGTAAATCGCTCACCAGGCTGTGCATGCGCGTGGCTTCCGACTGCATCAGGCCAATAAATTCTTGCTGCTGCGCCTTGTCTAGGTCGGGTAGGTCGGCCATGGTTTCTAAAAAGCCGTTGATCACGGTCAGCGGGGTGCGCAGCTCGTGGGACACGTTGGCAATGAAGTCGGTGCGGGTGGCGTGCAGCTGTTCTAAGTCGGTTAAGTCTTGGCTAATCAGCAGCCGATAGCTGCCGTCAAACGGGGTGAGGCTGATCTGTAGCACCCGTTCCAGATAGGGCCCTTTAGGCAAGGTCAGCTTGAGCTGGTTTTCGGCCACCAAAGGCTGCTCTAAAAAAGCGTGAAATTCAGGCGCCCGAATCAGATTCTTTAAAATGCCCTTGGTGTCGGCGCTGCGGTCCAGGTTAAAGTGGGTCAGCGCCAGCTGGTTAAACCATTCAATGCGGCCGTCTTTGTCTAAAATGATCACGCCGTTGGGCATCGCCTCGGCGGCGGCATTAAAACGCAATAAAGCCGTACTCAGCTTTTGCTTACGGCGTTTACGACTTTTGGTTTGGCGCAGCAAGGTGGCGAAGATGGGGCGCCAGGTGCCAATGCCGCGCGGCACGCTGCGCACTTTGGGGCGTTTCAGCCACTTAATCAGCAGCCCAATTTGGTAGAGGTGGCCCAATAGCCACGTGGCCAAAAGCACGATGAACAGCCACAGCGCGGTTTCGCTGTCGCCAGTATGGGCGCCCACGATGAAGGGCGGAATCAAGCACAGCCCCAGCGTGAGTAAATTCTTTAAAAAAAAGCGGTTGATCATAATGTCTGGGCTTTGGTGGATAGGCGGTAGCCTGCACCCCGTACGGTCTGAATCAGGTGTTCATAGCCGCCTTCGGCCAAGGCCTTACGCAAGCGCCGAATGTGGACGTCGACGGTCCGCTCTTCAACGAAGACATGATCTCCCCAAACTAAATCTAACAGCTGCCGACGTGAGTACACGCGTTCTGTGTGGGTCATGAAGAAATGCAGTAATTTAAATTCCGTTGGGCCAAATGGCAACACTTTGCCGTGGGCGGTCACCACGTGTTCAGTGGGGTCTAAGGTGAGGGCGTCGATGTGCACCGAGGTGTCGGTTTTTTGCGGCGCCCGGCGGCGCAACAGGGCGTTGATGCGCGCCACCAGCTCACGCGGTGAGAATGGCTTGGTCAAATAATCATCGGCGCCGCCGTTTAGGCCTTGCTCTTTGTCCAACTCATCGCCGCGCGCGGTGAGTAAGATGATCGGTAAATCTTTGCTGCGCGGGTCTTGGCGCAGCTGCTTGGTAAACTGCACGCCCGACATGCCCGGCAACATCCAGTCCAGTAGGACCACATCCGGTAAACTTTGGGCCAATAGCGGTTGCGCTTCTTCAATGCTTTCAGCGGCCAAAACGGTAAACCCAGCTTGGCTAAGGGTAAACTTAATCAGCGTCATAATGGCCGCTTCATCTTCCACTACCAGTACGGTGACAGACATGGTGCTTCCTTAAAAGATCTTGTTGCGGTTAGCTTAACTGCTTTATGTGACGGTATTGTGACAAACGCCCGCTGGCCTTTTGGCCTTTGTCACAAAGGGTGGCTAGGCCACGTTTAATCGCCTCTGTAGGCTAGCCGCATCACCAAGTTATCACGATGCACCAGCTCTTCTTCGGCACAATAGCCCAGCTTGGCTTCAATCTGATGGGATGGCGTGCGGCACAGCTTACGCGCCTCTTGGGCGCTGTAATTAACCAAGCCTCGCGCGATTTCTTCGCCATTGGGGTTGAGGATGGCAATCACTTCCCCGCGTAAAAAATCACCGCTCACGCTCACCGCCCCGATGGGCAGCAGGCTCGAGTGTTTTTGAATCAAGGCCAAGGTTGCGCCTTGGTCGATGCTGATTTGACCAGACACGTGCAGATGGCTCATCAACCACTGCTGGCGCGCGTTAAGCCGGGTTTTGCTGGGGCTGAGGAAGGTGCCGATGGCCTCGCCCTGGGCCAATCGCACCAACACATTGGCCTCATGCCCAGAGGCAATCACCGTGGCCGCGCCACTGACCGCAGCCCGTTTCGCCGCAATGATCTTGGTGTACATACCGCCGGTGCCCACGCTAGAGCCAGCGCCGCCCGCCATTTGCTCTAATTCGGGCAAGCCTGCCTGCGCGTGGCTGATGAACTTGGCGTCTGGGTTCTTGCGGGGGTCAGAATCAAACAGGCCCACCTGGTCGGTTAGAATGACCAAGGCGTCGGCTTCCAAAAGATTGGTCACCAAGGCGCCGAGGGTGTCGTTGTCGCCCAGCTTAATTTCGGTGGTGGTCACCGTGTCGTTTTCATTAATGATCGGCAAAATGTTCAGGTCTAGCAGCGTTTTCAGCGTGCTTTTGGCGTTGAGGTAACGGGTGCGGTCGGCCAGGTCTTCATGGGTCAGCAAAATCTGGGCGGTTTGAATGCCCTGTTTTGAAAACACCTGTTCGTAGGCCTGCGCCAGGCCCATTTGGCCCACCGCCGCCGCGGCCTGTAATTCGTTAATGGCCTTGGGCCGAACCTGCCATTGCAGGCGCTTCAAGCCCTCGGCAATGGCGCCGCTGGACACCAACACCACTTTTTTGCCCATGTTTTTAAGCGCCGCAATTTGCGCCGCCCAATTGTTTAAAGCCACGAGGTCTACGCCTTCACCCTCATTGGTGACCAGGCTGGAGCCCACCTTGATGATGATGGTTTGGGCGTCTTGCAAAGAAGAAATATTGTCGATCATGGTAGGGTCTATCTGTGTGTGTCGTCGTTAAAGAAAGGCCATAGCGGCAGGTTCGTCCGTCCTTCAGGATTATGGGCCTGAATGCGTAAAAAAACCAGAGGGCGGTGCGCACTCTGGTTTTTTGGTGGGAAGAAGGGTTTAAGCTTCTTCTTTTTTGCCCTCAGGGGGTTCGATTTGTTCGGCGTAGCCACATTCTTTCTGTGGGCAAACCTTTTCCGTGCCGCGACGCTTGGTGGTTTTGATGGTCAAGATCGGCCAGGCACACTGTGGGCAAGGTTCTTCAATCGGCGGGTTCCAGGTGGCGTATTTACACGTCGGGTAGGTTTCGCAGCTGTAGAACAGTTTGCCGTAGCGGCTTTTACGCTCGATCAAATGGCCTTTTTTACACTCAGGACAGTCAATACCGGTGTCTTTGGGTTTTTCCAAAGGCTCGATGTGCTTACACTTAGGGTAATTGCTACAGCCAATAAACTTACCGTAGCGGCCTTTTTTGTACACCAGTTCGCTTTCGCATTTGGGGCAGGTACGGCCTTCCACCACGGTCGGCTCTTCCGCTTCTTTAGCGGCCTCTTCGGCGGTGGCGTTGACGTCACGGGTGTAGTCACACTCAGGGTAGCCAGAACAGCCAATAAAGCGGCCGCGTTTGCCAAAGCGGATCATCAGCGGATGAGCGTTACACTTCGGACACACCTCTTCCAACATTTCGGTGGTGATTTCCGCGCGCGGGATGTCTTCTTTTTCTTTGACCTGCTTGTGAAAGCCGTCCCAGAATTTTTCCATCACCGGGATCCACTTGCGTTCGCCCTTGGCAATCTCGTCCAGCTGGTTTTCTAGCTTGGCGGTAAAGTTGTAGTCCACGTACTGGCCGAAATGTTCGGTCAAAAACTTGTTCACAATGTCGCCGGTGTCGGTGGGCAAGAAGCGCTTCTGATCCACGGTCACGTATTCGCGGTCTTTTAGGGTCGAAATAATGCTGGCGTAGGTCGACGGACGGCCAATGCCAAATTCTTCCAGCGATTTAACCAAAGAGGCTTCCGAGAAGCGTGGTGGCGGTTGGGTAAAGTGCTGCTCGCCGTAGAGCTTGTCTACCGGCAACACGTCGCCTTCGTTCAGGGCCGGTAGCTTGGCCTGATCTTCTTTGTCGCTGTTGTCGTCCACGTCTTCTTCGTACACGGCCAAGAAGCCGGCGAAGGTCATCACTTGACCGGTCACGCGGAACACGCCATCGCCCATGTTGATGTCGACGCTGGTGGTGTCAAACTTGGCCTTGGCCATTTGGCTGGCCACGGTGCGTTTCCAAATCATTTGGTATAAACGAAATTGGTCGGCGGTCAAAAACGGCTTGACGGCATCTGGGGTGCGATACACCGAAGTAGGGCGAATCGCCTCGTGCGCCTCTTGGGCATTTTGCGCACGGGTTTTATAGGTGTTCGGGGTTTTTGGCAGATAGTCGCCGTCCATCTTGTTTTCGATGTAGTGGCGAATTTCGGTCAAGGCTTCTGCCGCCAAGGTCACCGAGTCGGTACGCATATAGGTAATCAAACCGGTGGCGCCTTGGCCCACGTCGATGCCCTCATACAGTTGCTGCGCGGTGCGCATGGTGCGATCGGTGGTCATGCCCAGCTTACGCACACCCTCTTGTTGCAGGGTCGAGGTGGTAAACGGTGCGGCCGGATTACGGGTACGCTTTTTCTTTTCGATGGTGCTGACCACGGCTTCTTTACCGGTCAACTGATCCAAAACCGTTTGCTGATCGGCTTCGGTGCCCATCGCAAATTGGTCTAGTTTGTCGCCCTTAAAGTGGGTCAGCTTGGCGGTGAACTTTTGACGGCCTTTGTGGCTGTCAAAGTGCATCGACCAATATTCTTGGGTTTCAAACGCTTTAATTTCATTTTCACGTTCGCAGATCAAGCGCAAAGCAGGGCTTTGAACACGGCCAGCGGACAGGCCACGGCGGATCTTTTTCCACAGCAGCGGCGACAGGTTAAAACCGACCAAATAGTCTAGGGCACGGCGCGCCTGTTGCGCGTCTACCAAATCTAAAGACAGTTCGCGCGGATTGGCAATGGCCTCTAACACCGCGTTTTTGGTCACCTCATGGAACACCACGCGCAAAGGCTTAAGGTGTTTGAGGTTCTTTTTGCTGCCGATGATTTCTTGTAGGTGCCAAGAGATGGCCTCACCTTCCCTATCCGGGTCAGTGGCCAGATAAAGGTTTTCGGCTTCTTTGGCGGCGCTGACGATGGCGTCAACGTGCTTGCTGTTGCGGCTCACCAGCTGATATTTCATTTTGAAATCGTTGTCTGGGTCCACAGCGCCCGTTTTAGGCACCAAGTCGCGCACGTGACCGTATGAAGCCAAGACTTCAAAGTCACTGCCCAAGTATTTTTTTAATGTTTTGGCCTTAGAAGGCGACTCGACAATTAATAAGTTTTTAGACATATACTCTGTAACCGATATAAAAAGATTGTCCTAAAGACAATCAAAAGTTATTGCATGGTAGGCTCGCCCTGAATGGCGGCCAGCAGTTCATCGCCAATCAAGACCGGTAGTTCCGATTCTTGTGCCCACAGTACGATGAGGGTGAGCATCTTGGTATTTTTAGGGGTGACTTCATCATGCGGCAACTGCATCAGCGCATCAATGATGATTTCCCGCTGTAGGGCGTTAATGGCCTGTTCAGTTTCTAAAAACTGCATCAAGCCCCAAACGTCGTCGGGTAAATAAGCGTGCTCTTCCGCGGTATAGATGCGCATGCCGTGGCTTAATTCCAAAGCGGGATAGTCAAAGATTTGGGGCTGACGCAAGCGATCCAGCCAATCTAAAGCTTCCACGATGTCTACTTGATCAAAACCAGCGTGCTCAAGATACGCACCCAAATCTTCGCGCGGCGGACAATCGGCCAAATCCTGGAAGTTTTCGATTAAAAAAGTAAACACTTCAAACATATTATATTCTCTTAATGAGTTGTATTTTCAGGAAAGTCTTTGAAAGCGACCACCTGCTATGGGGTGGACGATACCTGATAACTCTAATTGCAGCAATTGAGCATACACATCTGCAGCAGGAATGCCAAGTTTTTGTGTTAGACCATCTGGATGGACGGGATCAAAACCCATGGCGTTTAATAAAGCCAATGTTTCGGCCGGTGGTGCCTGCAACAGCGTGGTGGCAGGGGGTGTTGGGGTGGTTGGGCTTATAAATGGCGCTAAAGGCTTAAAAAACAAGGGCAGTTCTGCCAATAAGTCCGGAATGTTTTCAATTAAGGCTGCGCCCTGTTTTAATAAATAATGACAGCCACTGGCTTCCGGGTTGTGAATCGAGCCGGGGATGGCCATGACTTCGCGGTTGAGTTCGGCCGCCAGCCGCGCCGTGATTAGCGAGCCGGAATGGCGGCGCGCCTCGACCACCAGCGTGGCCAAGCTCAGGCTGGCAATCAAACGGTTGCGGCGCGGGAAATTGGCAGGCAGTGGCGCCGTGCCCAGCGAGTATTCAGACAGCAGTAGCCCGCGTTCGCCAATGGGCGCCACCAAGCGGCGATTGTGTGCTGGATAAACCCGGTCAATGCCGGTGCCCAAAACGGCAATGGTGCGGCCATTGGCGGCAAGGGCGCCTTCATGGGCGGCGGTGTCGATGCCGGCGGCAAAGCCAGAAACCACCGTCATCTCAAGCTCGGCCAAGGCTTTGGCAAAGCGATGGGCATTGTCACGGCCCTGTGGCGTCGGATGGCGGCTGCCCACTAAAGCGATGGCTGGGGGGTGCAGGCTGGCCAAGTCGCCCTGAGCAAACAGGGTCGGCGAAGGCATGGGATCGTGGGCTAGGGCCGCTGGGTAGCGACGATCGGGCAAGGTCAGAATGGCGCGGTTGGGGGCGGCGCCTAACCAAGCCAAAGCAGCGTGCACCGCCGCATCGCTGGCGCCATAGGCGAGGCCCGAGGCGACCTGCTGGCGCCGCTGTGGGCTTAGGTAGGGGATGAGGTCTTGGGGGGCGGCGGCCAAAATGGCGGCCATGCTGCCAAAGGCGGTGCGCAAGGCGTGAAAGCCGACGGGCCCTAAATAAGGGGTGAGGCTAACGCGTAGCCATAGGGTGAGTTCGGGCAGGGGCAGCATGATGACACCTTATATATAGGGAAATATGGGTATATGATTATGGCATGCTGACATTGGTCATGGATAGGCGGGCGTTAGGGTGTTGTTTTTTAAACTATTTGGGTGCATCATAAAACATGAACTATGCTTAAATCAAAGGGCCTAACGAAGGCCAGACCTTTAAATACTTGATATAAGGAGTACGCATGATGCAGGCAAATTTTCAGGATAAAGTGGTGATTGTGACCGGTGGGTCCAGCGGCATTGGGCAAGCGACCGCGGCCGCATTCGCCCAAGCTGGGGCCAACGTCGTGATTGCCGACTACGCCGAAGCCGGGGCCGCCGTGGTGAACGACCTTGTGCAGCAGGGTCATGAAGCGTTGTTTATTAAAGTAGACGTCACCAAAGAGGCCGATGTTCAAAACATGGTGTCGACCACCGTGGCCCAGTTTGGGCGCATTGACGTGCTGTTTGCCAATGCCGGCATCGGCTCTGGCGGCGCCATTACCGACACCTCGTATGCCGACTGGCAAAAAGTCATCGACGTGAACCTCAACGGCGTGTTTTTATCGGATAAATACGTGATTGAGCACATGCTGACCCAGCCCGAGGGCGGTGCGATTGTGAACTGCGGGTCGATTCACAGCTTTGTGGGCAAGGCTGGCGTGACCGCGTACAGCGCCGCCAAAGGCGCGGTGAAGCTGCTGACGCAAACCTTGGCCATTGACTATGGCGCCAAAAACATCCGCATTAACGCCGTGTGTCCCGGCTATATTGACACCCCTTTACTGCAAGCGATTCAAGGACCGGCCCGTCAGGCCTTGATTGACCTGCATCCACAGGGCCGTTTAGGCAAGCCAGAAGAAGTGGCGAGCGTGGTGCTGTTCTTGGCCAGCGACGCCGCTTCGTTTGTCAACGGCACCACTTTATTGGTTGACGGCGGCTATACCGCTCAATAAGGCGGGCGCCAGCGCCACCAAAACGGCGAGCAGGGCGGTCGTTTTGGTGGCGCGTCGCTGGCTGTGGCGGCCAATGCACTAAACTTCGCCATAGGCTAGGGTTATAATTTATAATGGGGTGATAATGACTGTGCCCAGCCTGAGCATAAGGGTTCGGATTGGCCGCCTCATTCAGTCATTTCCCTCATAACGACCGACACAAACATGAAAGTAAGAGCATGGCACTATTAGACATTTTGCGCTACCCAGATGAGCGCCTACACACCGTTGCCAAACCCGTGGCCAAGGTGGATGAACGCATCAAAACCTTGGTAAGTGATATGGCTGAAACCATGTATGAAGCCGCGGGCATTGGCCTTGCTGCCACCCAGGTGGATGTGCATGAGCGCGTAGTGGTGATTGATTTATCAGAAGAAAAAGACCAATTATTGGTGTTGATCAACCCAGAAATTGTGGCCAAATCGGGCCAGACAACGTATGAAGAAGGCTGCTTGTCGGTACCAGGCGTGTACGACACCGTGACCCGCGCCGAAGCCGTGACCGTGCGTGCTTTGAACGCCGAGGGCGAAGCCTTTGAGCTACAGGCCGACGGCCTTTTGGCCATTTGTATTCAGCACGAATTGGATCACCTGGCGGGTAAGGTATTCGTTGAGTACCTGTCCGACATGAAGCAAAAGCGCATCAAAACCAAATTAAAAAAGCGGACCAAACAAATGGCGTAAGCCATAAGACCTACCAAAAGACCCAAAATACATGAAGATTATTTTTGCAGGAACCCCAGATTTTGCTGCGGTGGCGCTCCAAGCCATTGTGGCCGCTGGTCACACCGTCTCTTTGGTGCTGACCCAGCCGGATCGCCCCAAAGGCCGCGGCATGAAAGCGCAAGCCAGCGCCGTGAAGCAGATGGCCGAAACCTTAGGCTTGCCTGTGTTTCAGCCTTTGAACCTAAAAGACGCCGCCGATCAGCAAGTGATTGCGGCCGAGCAGGCCGACGTTATGGTGGTGGCCGCCTATGGCTTGATTCTGCCTCAGGCCGTGTTGGATTTGCCCCGTCTGGGCTGTTTGAACATTCATGCCTCGCTCTTGCCGCGCTGGCGTGGGGCTGCGCCGATTCAGCGCGCCATCGAAGCGGGCGACGCCGAAACCGGCGTGTGCATCATGCAAATGGCCGCAGGCCTAGATACCGGTGACGTTTTACACACCGTGCGCACTGACATCAGCGCCACAGACACCGGCTTAAGCGTCCACGATCGCTTAACCGAACTCGGTGCCGAGGCCGTGGTGGCGACGCTGGCCAACCTCGAAGAGCGCGTGCCAGAGCCACAGCCAGAAGACGGCGTGACCTATGCACACAAATTGAGCAAAGAAGAAGCCATGATTAACTGGGCCGAAACGGCCAGCGTGATTGACCGTAAAATCCGCGCCTTTAACCCCGTGCCGACGGCTTGGACGCTGCTGGACGGCGTCAATGTGAAAGTGTGGGCCGCCAGCATCCAAGCGCGCAGCGGCAACGCCGGCGAAGTATTGGCCGCCAGCCCCGAAGGATTGTTGGTGGGCACCGGTGCGGGCAGCCTCTTGATCACCGAGTGGCAGGTGGCGGGCAGCAAACGCATGGGCATGAGCGCCTATTTGGCCGGCAAGCCGGTGCCCGTTGGTACCGTGTTGGGACAGGCGGTGAACGCATGAGCATGATCACCGTACAGCGCCTCGCGACCGACACCGTGATGGCGGTTGAGGCAGGCCAAAACCTGACCGACGTCTTACAACGCATCATGAGCATGCATCCCGACTTAAGTGCGCAAGAGCGCGGCGCCTTGCAAGACATTGCCTACGGCTGTCAGCGTTATTTGGGCTCGCTTAAATTTTACCTGCGTCAGTTGGTGGCGAAACAGCTGCCGGCGCCAGAAATCGAAGCGCTGCTGTTGGTGGCGCTGTATCAGCTGAATTATTCCAAGAACGCCACCCATGCGGTGGTGAACGAAGCGGTAGAAGTGGCTAGCCAGCTGGCCAAAGGCAACTTTAAAGGCTTGGTCAACGGGGTGTTGCGTAATTTTTTACGCGAACAAAAAAACCTCACCGCCAAAATGCAGCGTAATGATTTAGCCAAGCACAACCACCCTAACTGGTGGGTGAGCTACATGAAAACCCATTACCCCAAGCATTGGCACAATATTCTACAGGCCAATCAGTCACATCCACCCATGACCCTGCGGGTGAACAAACACCATGCCGATGCGGCTCAGTACCAAGCCTTGCTGGCAGAGGCAGGCATTGAGTCCAAAATTTTAGGCGATCATGGCCTCAAGCTCATCAAGCCCGTACGGGTAGACGAGCTGCCGCACTTCTTTGAAGGTTGGGTGTCGGTACAAGATTTTGGTGCCCAGCAGGCCGCCATTCTGTTAGACCCGCAGCACGGTGAGCGCGTGTTAGACGCCTGTGCCGCACCGGGGGGTAAAACCGGTCATTTGTTGGAGTGGGCCGAGTGTGACCTGACCGCCATTGACATTGACGAACGCCGCCTCGCGCGCGTGGCTCAAAACGTGACCCGGCTAGGGTTCGAGGCCAAACTGGTGTGTGCAGATGCGCAAGACCTAAGCGCGTGGTATGCTGGAGAACCGTTTGATGCGATATTGGCCGATGTGCCCTGTACCGCATCCGGCGTCGTGCGGCGTCACCCAGACATTAAATGGTTGCGCCAGGCCAAAGATGCCCATAAAGTAGCCAAACAGCAGGTTAACCTGTTGGATCAGTTGTGGTCAGTACTCAAGCCCAACGGTCGTATGTTGGTGGCCACCTGTTCTATTTTCCTAGAAGAAAACGAACAGCAAGTCACCGCATTTTTGGCGCGCCACAGTGACGCCCGCTTAAGAAAACAGCATGTTTTTTTACCTAATGATCGACATGATGGCTTTTACTACGCACTTTTACAGAAGCACTAAAACTTGCCTTTTAGCCCTCGTCCTATTGCTGGTTTCCCTACCCGCAATGGCCGAGGAAATTGGCGTTGTGCGGGCCAAAGGCACGATTGCGAAAAGCGGACAGATGCTGGTCAGCACCCGCTTTAGCACCAAGTTGCCACAGCCATTGATCGAATCGTTAAATCAGGGCGTGGCGCTGAATTTCAGATTGGAATATCAGCTCAATGCCCCTAGCTATCAGGCGTACAAGCTACGGTTAAGCAACCTTTTTAGCTCGCACGCCGCCCTGAATTACAAGCTCAGCTATCATCCATTGACCAATCGTTATAAGGTGATTATGGGCACGCTGGCCACCGACTATGGCACTTTAGACGAGGCCATTCAGAGCATTGGCGCCATCGCCAACTGGCGCGTGCTCAGTAACGGTACCTTAACCGGCTATCCGGTGCGCGACGTGTCAGCAGCGGTGAAGCTGTCGCTCAGCATCAGTGATTTACCCAAGCCTTTTCAGATCAACGCCATCACATCGTCTACCTGGAAGTTAGACAGTGGTTGGGTGACCCTGAATCTGAGTAAGGAGCCTTAAGCCGTGCGTTATATCCTGATCGTCTTGGCCGCCGCTTCGGTGCTGTCGCTGTATGTGTTGGCCATTGCCACGGGCAATACCAGTAAGCTGTCGGAGTATTTTTGGTGGATTATGATTGCCGATGGCGTGCTGCTGTTGGCCTTGGCCGCCGTGGTGGGCAAGCAGCTGTGGACGCTGCATAAAAACCATCAAAATCGCGTGTTTGGCGCCAAGCTGGCGCGCAAGCTGTCTTTTATGTTCGCCCTAGTGGCGATCATCCCCAGTATTTTATTGTTTGCCGTGTCGGCACAGTTTATCTCGCACAGCATTGAGTCTTGGTTTGGTGACGAAACCGAAGTGGCGTTGGATCGCAGCCTGAATTTAAGCAAGGCCGCCTTGGATTACGCCCTTGATGAAACCACCAAGGACGCCGTGCACGTACAGATTCAGCTCATCGGCAGTTACGCCTTTGAGCACGACTTTCAAGCGGCGCTAGACGGCTTGGCCGAGCCGCTGCTTAAAAACCTTGGGCAGGTGGCGGTGTACGACCTAGGCGCCAAGCGGCGCGTGGCCGAGCGCACGGTTCAGCCGCGTCCGGTCAGAAGCCTGGCCTATCCAGAAGTGACCGAGGCCGAGTTGGCCAAGCTGACCTTAGATCAGCCCCAAACCAACACCAATAGCCTAGGCCGCCAGCTGTATTCCGAAGTGTGGCTGTCGATCCCCAACGCCGAGCAAAAGAATTACGCCCTCTTGGTGCGGGCCCTGGTACCAGAAAAAGTGGCGCAAGATGCCTTGCTGATCGAGGCCGCACGCTCCAAATACGCCGAGATGTCGTTTGCCAAAGAAGGCCTGCAAACCTTTTACATGATCACCCTGGTGATGGCAACGCTGTTGTCCATCATGCTGGCGCTGGTGGGGGCCTTGTTCTTCTCGCAGCGCTTTACTGCGCCCTTGTTGGCTTTAGCGGCCGCCACCAAAGCGGTGGCCCGCGGCGACTTTACCAAGCGCAGCCCGGTGTTTCGTTCGGATGAGTTTGGCACGCTCTCCAGCATGTTTAACCGCATGACCGAGCAGCTTCAAAACGCCAATGAAGTGGCCGAAACCAACCGCCGCCGTCAAGAAGCCGCCAAGACCTATCTAGAAACCGTGTTGGCCAGCCTCACCGCCGGGGTGTTGGCGTTCAGTACCAATGGCTATTTGCGCGCTTTTAACCGCAGCGCCGAAGAGATTTTGGGGCTGTCGTTTACCCCCTTGTTGGATCAGCCCTGGCACGAGTGGCCACAGCAAAATGAAGATGCGCTACAGCTCACCTCCATGATTCACGAAATATTAGCCAATGAACAACCGCGAAATGCGGTACAGTTAGACTATGTGCAAGGCGACCGCGCCCAAATCGTGTTGGCCAAGCTGACGCCGCTGGCGCCCGAAGACGGCGGCGGCATGGTGTTGGTGTTCGACGATGTGACCGAACTGGTGCGGGCGCAAAAAGACGCCGCCTGGGGCGAAGTAGCCAAGCGCCTCGCGCACGAGATTCGCAACCCGCTGACGCCGATTCAACTGTCGGCAGAACGGCTGGCGATGAAGCTGGGCGATAAGCTGGATGAAAAAGACGCCGGCATGCTCAAGCGCTCGACCGACACCATTGTGAAGCAGGTCAGCGCTTTAAAAAGCATGGTGGAAGCGTTTAGAAATTACGCCAAGGCCCCTTCAATTAAGCTGCATAAGCTTGATATGAATGAAATGATCCGCGAAGTTTTGACGCTTTATGAAGGTGCGGCTTGTACAATCAGGCCAGAACTGAGTAATATACCCATAATAATTAATGCAGACAGCGGCATGCTGCGACAGGTTCTACACAACCTGTTAAAGAATGCCATCGAAGCTGCGGAGGAAGAAACAGTCCCTGTAATACAAATTAAAAGCAGTATTCAAGAAAAATTTGCTATTCTAGAGATTGAGAACAATGGGAAACGTTTTAGTCAGGATGTGTTAAGGCGAGCATTTGAACCTTATATTACCGATAAGCCCAGCGGAACAGGCTTAGGTCTGTCGGTGGTAAAGAAAATCATCGATGAACACCAAGGAACGATTACTTTGACTAATCAAGAGCCAACAGGTGCGCTCGTTAAAATAGCCCTGCCACTAGTGGAGGCATAATGCGTAGTAGTGATATTTTAATTGTGGATGATGAAGTAGGCATTCGTGACCTATTGTCTGAAATATTACAAGACGAAGGGTATACCGTCACCCTTGCTGAAAATGCAGAGGTGGCACGTAATTTGCGCAATCAAACACGACCTGCTTTGGTCTTATTAGACATTTGGATGCCCGACTGTGATGGCGTCACTCTGTTAAAAGAGTGGGGCAAGTCAGGCCAACTTAACATGCCCGTGGTGATGATGAGCGGTCACGCCAGTATTGATACCGCCGTAGAAGCGACGCGTATCGGGGCTTTTGACTTCTTGGAAAAGCCGATTGCATTGCAAAAGCTATTAAGTACCGTACAACGGGCCTTAAAGTATGGCGAAATGCAGGCGGCCACCACGCTGTCTTTGGATAAGCTGGGCAAGAGCGAGCCGATTCAAGAGCTGAATCGTCAGCTAGAGCGCGTGGCCAAAGTAAAGTCGCCGGTGTTGATCTCGGGTGAACCGGGTTCGGGTTTTGAATTGGTGGCGCGTTACTTCCACCAGCCCAACACCCCATGGGTGACCCCAACCAAGCCAGAGCAAATTTTAGATGCGCCTCTAGAGCTATTGCAGCAGGCCAACAGTGGCGTTTTGTACCTGGGCGACATTGGTCAGTTCAGCCGCCGGATTCAACAAGGCTTAATGTTCTTGTTGTCTAAGTTAGATCGGTTTAATGTACGCCTCATCTGTGCCTGTAGCCGTCCGCTGCAAGACCTATTGGTGGACCCTGAGTGTGATAATCGTTTATTGACCGCCTTGTCGAGCGTGATCGTGCCGGTACCGCCGCTGCGTGAGCATTCTGAAGACATCGTGTTCCTAACCGAGCAAATCATCACCGAACTGGTGGAAAGCAAGCAGATTCCCCAGATCAAGTTCACCACCTCAGCGATCAATGCGCTGCGCCAATACGATTGGCCCGGCAACTTAGAGCAGCTTAAAGGCGTGATTAAGAGCCTCGCCTTAACCGCTGAGAGCGACACGGTGGACACGCCAGAAATCAATACGGTGTTGCAGCAGTTCCGTCAGGGCAAACCCAGTGAAGCGACCGGCTTTGACTTTGACCTGCCGTTACGCGAGCTACGCGAACAGCTAGAGCGCCGTTATTTTGAATACCATATTGGCCAAGAAAAGGGCAATATGAGTAAGGTGGCCTTAAGGGTGGGCTTAGAGCGGACGCACTTATACCGCAAGCTCAAACAGCTGGGCATACAGTTCTCCAGACGGCAGCTGGATAAAACCGCCAAACCTTAATGCTTCCGTAACCCACAAACCCGCATGCGCCGTCGCAGCGGGTTTGTTTATGCTTCCGTAGGCCTATATGAGTAAACACAGTAATAAGCAAAAGAATAACCAAGTCCGCATCATTGGCGGCAGCCACAAACGCCGGCTGATTGAGTTCCCAGACAGCGAAGGCCTGCGGCCCACGCCAGACCGCGTCAGAGAGACGCTGTTCAATTGGCTAGGACAAACCCTAGACGGCGAAGCCGTACTGGACCTATACGCCGGCAGCGGCGCACTGGGGTTAGAAGCCAAGTCGCGCGGCGCTCAGCCTGTCGTACTGGTCGAGAAAAGCCGCTCAGTGGCCCAGGTGCTGCGTCAGAACATCGCCAAGCTAGAATGGTCGTCTGCCGATGTGCGCCTTCATGTCGGTGAGGTCTATGCCTTTCTACGCAGTAATCGGCAGCGGTTTGACGTGGTGTTCTTAGACCCACCGTTTCAGTTTGATGACTGGGCCAGCCTGTGGCCGCTGTTGCAGTCAGCGTTGGCGCCAGGCGCCTATGTATACATAGAAGCAGGGCGGCTACCAGCTTTGCCTGATTATCTCAGCGAAGTGCGCCAGGCCAGTGCAGGGCAGAGCAAGCAGTTACTGAGTGTTTACTCTGTTTCAGCCGAAGCTGAAGGCTGATGTTGTTGGCATTATTGTCTTGATTTTGAACAAAAAAACAAGCCGTTGCTGCTGCGCTCAAGGATATTAATGCTTGATTAAGTGCCAATAAGGTGCCAAAATTACGGGTTATATTAACAATATCAAGTACCGCTAAGGAAACACGATGTCCTTATTCATTACCGACGAATGTATTAACTGCGACGTATGTGAGCCAGAGTGCCCCAACGAAGCCATTTACCAGGGCGATGAGATTTATGAAATCCATCCCCACCTATGTACCCAGTGCGTTGGCCACTACGATGAGCCACAGTGTCAGCAAGTTTGCCCGGTAGATTGCATTTTAATCGACCCTGAACACGATGAAACGCCAGAGCAGTTGCAGGCCAAGTATGAAGAGATCACCGCAGACAAGTAAGATGCACCAAATAAATTAACAGGTGAATCAGTTAATTAGAAAGTATTTGTAAAAAAGTGAAGATTTTTGCTTGACGAAATTCAGGATATTGCTTAATATCTCGCACTCTTAACGGAGGGATTCCCGAGCGGCCAAAGGGGGCAGACTGTAAATCTGCTGCGTGAGCTTCGAAGGTTCGAATCCTTCTCCCTCCACCAAATACTGTCTTGGGGCAGTTTTAAGAAAAGAATCGAATCGCGGGTGTAGCTCAATGGTAGAGCAGAAGCCTTCCAAGCTTACGACGAGGGTTCGATTCCCTTCACCCGCTCCAAGATACCCCGCCCATGTAGCTCAGGGGTAGAGCACTCCCTTGGTAAGGGAGAGGCCGACAGTTCAATTCTGTCCATGGGCACCAAAATACCTAGTTTCACTTTTGTTTTTAAAATTCTCAACAGATAAGCTTAGGAAATTGCCATGGCTAAAGAAAAATTCGAGCGGAGTAAACCGCACGTAAACGTTGGCACCATCGGTCACGTTGACCATGGTAAAACCACTCTGACTGCTGCATTGACCACAATTTTGTCACAAAAATTTGGTGGTGCTGCACGCGCTTACGATCAAATTGACAACGCGCCTGAAGAAAAAGCTCGTGGTATTACCATCAGCACTTCACACGTTGAGTACGAAACTGAAGCTCGTCACTACGCACACGTAGACTGTCCAGGTCACGCCGACTATGTTAAAAACATGATTACCGGTGCAGCCCAAATGGACGGCGCGATTCTAGTATGTTCAGCAGCTGACGGCCCTATGCCTCAAACGCGTGAGCACATCTTGTTGGCTCGTCAAGTTGGCGTGCCTTACATCATCGTGTTCATGAACAAATGCGACATGGTTGACGACGAAGAGTTGTTGGAATTGGTTGAAATGGAAATCCGTGAGTTGCTATCTAGCTACGATTTCCCTGGCGACGACATTCCTGTAATTAAAGGTTCTGCACTTAAAGCTTTGGAAGGTGACCAATCACCAATCGGCCAACCAGCGATTTTCGCTTTGGCAGACCAGCTAGATGCTTACATTCCTACCCCAGAACGTGCCGTAGACAAGCCATTCCTATTGCCAATTGAAGACGTGTTCTCAATTTCTGGCCGTGGTACTGTAGTGACTGGTCGTATCGAGCGTGGTATTGTAAACGTGGGTGACGAGCTAGAAATCGTTGGCTTGAAAGACACTGCTAAAACCACCTGTACTGGCGTTGAAATGTTCCGTAAGTTGTTGGATCAAGGTCAAGCCGGTGACAACGTGGGCGTATTGCTACGTGGTACCAAGCGTGAAGACGTGGATCGTGGTCAAGTTTTGGCTAAGCCAGGCACCATCACGCCTCACACCAAGTTTGCAGCCGAAGTGTACGTGTTGTCTAAAGAAGAGGGCGGTCGTCACACCCCATTCTTTGCTAACTACCGTCCACAGTTCTACTTCCGTACCACTGACGTAACGGGTGCCGTTACTTTGGGTGAAGGCGTAGAAATGGTAATGCCAGGTGAAAACGTTGGCGTGACTGTTGAATTGATTGCCCCTATTGCGATGGAAGACGGCTTGCGTTTCGCCATTCGTGAAGGTGGTCGTACTGTTGGTGCAGGTGTTGTTGCCAGCATCCTTGCATAACAAAAAAGTTTAGGCCAGTAGCTCAATTGGTAGAGTATCGGTCTCCAAAACCGAGGGTTGGGGGTTCGAAGCCCTCCTGGCCTGCCAAAAACAAAGACTAATCGGCCATGTGCTGGTTAGTCTTTTTTCTGTATCATCATAAGGGTGATGTATGTCTAATAAGTCAGCAAATGATTTGGTAGCAAAAAGCAAATCACAATCAAAAGAAGCATTGAAACTGAAAGCCGCTGAAGAAGCGAAAAAGAGCCAACGCGCCGATAAGGCGAAATTGTTGTTGGCTACGGTTTTGGTGGTTTTAGGTGTGGTTGGTTTTTATGCCTTACCGGCCTTGCCGATATTCGTTCGCGCCTTAATGCCTATTGTTGGGGTGGTGTTGGCAGTGGTCATTGTGTTCTTCTGGTGTTCGGTCGGTCGACGTTTGACGCAGTATGTGCGCGACTCGGTAACCGAAGTGAAGAAAGTGGTGTGGCCAGAGCGAAATGAAGCCATCAAACTCACGATGTTCGTGATCGCCTTTGTGATGGTCTTAGCCATGTTTATTTGGGTCGCCGACTGGGCCATTTCGTGGTTGTTTTACGATGTTATTTTAGGTAGGAGATAAAGCCATGGCTAAGCGCTGGTATGTTGTGCACGCGTATTCGGGTTTCGAAAAGAACGTGCAAAAAACATTATTGGAACGGATTGCCCGTGAAGAAATGGGTGACCTGTTCGGCAAGATCTTGGTGCCTGTAGAAGAAGTCGTTGACATGAAAAATGGTCGTCGCACCATTAGTGAACGCAAGTTTTTCCCTGGTTACGTGTTGGTCGAAATGGAAATGACCGATGAGTCATGGCATTTGGTGAAATCAACCCCACGCGTGAGCGGGTTTATTGGTGGCACGGGCAATCGTCCTTTGCCGATCTCTCAGCGTGAAGTTGATGCAATTATGCAACAAATTCAAACCGGCGTGGAAAAACCCAAGCCTAAGGTTGAATTTGAAGTGGGCGAGAAGGTTCGTGTGAACGAAGGCCCCTTTGCTGACTTCAATGGCACGGTGGATGAGGTCAACTACGAGCGAAATAAATTGCGCGTATCGGTGCAAATTTTTGGTCGTGAAACGCCAGTTGAGCTAGATTTTGTTCAGGTCGAGAAGATCTAAACGATTGATTTAAGTGATCAGACTATCAATAAAGTACATTTGTTGATATAATGATTGACTTTCTTTTTGGGGAGCAGTTGACACTGCGTTTGACCCGTTTATTGGAGTATTACTGTGGCAAAAAAAATTGTAGGTTACATCAAACTACAGATTCCTGCTGGTAAAGCGAATCCTTCTCCACCCGTAGGCCCTGCTTTGGGTCAACGTGGTTTGAACATTATGGAATTTTGTAAAGCATTTAACGCACAAACTCAAGGCATGGAACCTGGTCTACCAGTACCTGTTGTGATTACTGCGTTTGCTGACAAATCATTCACCTTCGTGATGAAAACCCCTCCTGCTGCTGTATTGCTTAAAAAAGCAGCTGGCGTGGCTAAAGGCAGTGCGCGTCCTTTGACCGACAAAGTTGGTAAAGTATCTCGTGCTCAGTTGGAAGAAATTGCGAAAGCAAAACAACCTGATTTGACTGCTGCTGACATGGACGCTGCCGTACGCATTATTGCGGGTACTGCTCGTTCAATGGGTTTGAAAGTGGAGGGCGTGTAAATGGCTAAGATTTCTAAACGTTTAAAAGCACTTCGCGAAACCGTTGATGCCGACAAATTTTACGCTGTTGACGAAGCTTTGACCTTGGTTAAAGCCGCCGCAACCGCTAAGTTCGACGAATCAATCGATGTGTCTGTTAACTTGGGCGTTGACCCACGTAAATCTGACCAAGTGATTCGTGGTTCTGTTGTGTTGCCTAAAGGCACTGGTAAGACCACTCGCGTAGCCGTATTTACTCAAGGTGCAAACGTTGAGTTGGCTAAAGCAGCGGGCGCTGACATCGTTGGTTTTGAAGACCTAGCTGCCGACATTAAAGCCGGTAACATGGATTTCGACATCGTGATTGCGTCTCCTGATGCGATGCGTATTGTGGGTCAATTGGGTACCATCTTGGGTCCTCGTGGCTTGATGCCTAACCCTAAAGTGGGCACCGTGACCCCTAACGTTGCTGAAGCGGTTAAAAACGCCAAAGCAGGTCAGGTTCAATACCGTACTGATAAAGCCGGTATTATCCACGCCACGCTAGGCCGTGCTTCTTTCTCTGAAGCCGACCTACGTGAAAACTTCAACGCTTTGCTAGATGCGTTGATCAAAGCCAAACCAGCTGCTGCTAAAGGCCAATACTTGAAAAAAGTTGCCGTTTCTAGCACCATGGGTTTAGGCGTGCGTGTTGACACTGGTAGCATCAACAACTAATAGAATATGGGCGGCCTCTGTTTGCAGAGGCTGCCTATTGGGCTATCTGGCCAGTCCAGGTAGTTGTCCAAGACCGTAGGGGCCGTCAGGTTTAATTTCGCAAGAACCCTACGCAGACGGTAGTTCCCGAGAGAATAATGCACAAGCCAAGCTTGTAAGTGTCTTTTCTTAGGTTACCGCTCTGAAGTGAAGTGAGGCTCTTTTAGAGCTTCTTTCGATAACAGTAGGAGGTAGACCTTGAGTCTCAATATTGAAGCCAAAAAGGCAGCCGTAGTAGAAATTGGTGAACATTTAGCCAATGCTCAAACTATGGTGATTGCCGAGTACCGTGGTATCAGTGTTGGCAGCATGACTGTTCTACGCGCTAAAGCACGTGAAGAAGGCGTATTTTTACGCGTTCTGAAAAACACTTTAGTACGTCGCGCGGTTGAAGGCACTTCTTTTGCTGCGCTAGCAGACCAAATGACCGGTCCGTTGGTATACGCAGTGTCAGAAGATCCAGTTGCTGCTGCAAAGGTATTACATCAGTTCTCAAAAACAGACGATAAAATTGTAATTAAAGCCGGTTCTTACAATGGTGATTTGCTAGATCTAGCTCAGGTAACTGAGTTGGCCTCTATCCCAAGCCAAGAAGAATTGTTGTCGAAATTGCTTTGGGTTATGCAAGCGCCTGTATCAGGCTTTGCACGTGGTTTGGCCGCTTTGGCAGCCAAAAACGAAGCAGAAGCTGCTTAAGTCCACATCGTTTGAACAAATATTTTATATTAGTATATTAGGAGTTTGATAGCATGGCTATTACTAAAGAAGACATCTTAGAAGCAGTTGGCGCACTGACTGTAATGGAATTGAACGACTTGGTTAAAGCGTTCGAAGAAAAATTTGGCGTTTCTGCTGCCGCTATGGCTGTTGCTGGTGGCGCTGCTGCTGGTGGCGCTGCTGCTGCTGAAGAGCAAACCGAATTTGACGTGATCTTGACCGGCGCTGGCGACAACAAAGTAAGCGTGATTAAAGTGGTTCGTGCCATCACTGGCTTGGGTCTAAAAGACGCTAAAGACTTGGTAGACGGCGCGCCTAAACCAGTTAAAGAAGCAGTGTCTAAAGCTGAAGCTGACGACGTTGTGAAACAATTGACTGAAGCTGGTGCTAAAGTTGAAGTAAAATAAGCATAATTAATGCTTGATAGGCTGGCAGTTTTTACTGCCGGCCTTCTTTCGCTTCTGTAATGGTTATTACCTATAAGCATTTAATTTTTAATGAATCAAGTGTTTATTGTTAATTGCTAGCAAAAACATCACCTTAATGGAGACTCTATGAGTTATTCTTTCACCGAGAAAAAGCGTATCCGTAAAAGCTTCGCAAAACGGGCCAATGTTCTAGATGTTCCTTTTCTATTGGCAACCCAGTTAGATTCGTACTCTGACTTTTTGCAGCTTGGTACTCCATTCGATCAGCGTGAAGACCGCGGTCTTCAAGCAGCCTTTTCATCGATTTTTCCCATTACCAGTCACAATGGCTACGCTCGCCTAGAGTTTGTCCATTATGTATTGGGTGACGTGGCGTTTGACATCCAAGAATGTCAGATGCGCGGCATCACTTACGCTGCACCGCTTCGTGCCCGCATTCGCTTGGTGATTCTTGACAAAGATTCGTCTAAGCCTGTGGTTAAAGAAGTGCGTGAGAACGAAGTGTACATGGGCGAAATTCCATTGATGACCCCTAATGGCTCGTTTGTGATTAATGGTACTGAGCGCGTGATCGTGTCTCAGTTACACCGTTCACCTGGCGTGTTCTTTGAGCACGACCGTGGTAAATCACACTCGTCAGGCAAACTATTGTTCTCTGCCCGCGTGATTCCTTACCGCGGTTCATGGTTGGACTTTGAGTTTGATGCCAAAGATCTGTTGTACTTCCGTATTGACCGTCGTCGTAAAATGCCGGTGAGCATTCTGTTGAAAGCTTTGGGTTATACCGCCGAGCAAATTTTGACCATGTTCTACGACACCGAAGTGTATCACTTGTCTAAAAAAGGCGTCCAAGTAGAGCTGGTGGCTGAACGCATTAAAGGTGATGTCGCCAAAGAAGACATCGTTGCAAAAGACGGTACTTTGGTGATTGCCAAAGGCAAACGCATTACCGCCAAGCACGTGCGTGACATTCAAAATGCTGAAATCACCCGTCTAGAAGTGGATCCAGAAAGCCTGTTGGGCAAAATCTTGGCCAAAGACGTGATCTTGAAAGACACCGGCGAAGTATTGGCCAGTGCCAACCAAGAAATCACCGAAGAACTGTTGGCTAAGCTAGACATCCACGGCGTAAAACGCATTGACACCCTATACGTGAATGAGTTGGATCACGGTGGTTACATCGCGCACACCTTGCGTACCGATGAAACCTCTGACCAACTGAGCGCCCGCGTGGCCATTTACCGCATGATGCGTCCTGGTGAGCCGCCTACTGAAGACGCCGTAGAACAGTTGTTCAACCGCTTGTTCTTCAGCGAAGACTCTTACGACCTATCGCGCGTGGGCCGCATGAAGTTCAACACCCGTACCTACGAGCAAAAGCTGGATCCTAAAACCGCCGACTGGTTCAAGAACATGTTGACCATCACCTTTGCCGACTATGAAAGCAAAGCCATTGGCGTACTGACCGTAGAAGACATCGTGGTGACCATTGCGACCCTGGTTGAATTACGTAACGGCCGCGGCGACGTGGACGACATTGACCACTTGGGTAACCGTCGTGTGCGTTCTGTGGGTGAGCTGGCAGAAAACCAATTCCGTGCCGGCCTAGCCCGTGTGGAACGTGCGGTGAAAGAGCGCTTGAATCAAGCCGACTCTGAAAACCTCATGCCACACGACTTGATCAACGCCAAGCCAGTGAGCGCCGCGATTAAAGAATTCTTTGGTTCTAGCCAACTGTCACAGTTTATGGACCAAACCAACCCATTGTCTGAGATCACCCACAAACGCCGTGTATCGGCGCTTGGCCCCGGTGGTTTGACGCGTGAACGCGCAGGCTTTGAGGTGCGTGACGTACACCCAACGCATTACGGCCGTGTGTGTCCGATTGAAACCCCAGAGGGGCCAAACATTGGTTTGATTAACTCTTTGTCGGTGTATGCCCGTACCAACGAATATGGTTTCTTAGAAACCCCATACCGTCGTGTGGTAGACCAAAAAGTCACCATGGAAATCGACTATTTGTCTGCGATTGAAGAAGGTCGCTACGTGATTGCTCAGGCCAACGCCGGCTTGGACGAAGAAGGCAGATTGAATGACGAGTTGGTGACCTGTCGCGAAAAAGGCGAAACCATTTTGTCTACCCCTGACCGCGTTCAGTACATGGACGTGGCCACAGGCCAAGTAGTGTCAGTAGCGGCTTCTTTGATTCCGTTCCTAGAACACGACGACGCCAACCGTGCTTTGATGGGCGCCAACATGCAACGTCAAGCCGTACCTTGCTTGCGTCCTGAAAAACCAATGGTGGGTACCGGTATCGAACGCTCTGTGGCGATTGACTCGGGTACGGCAGTGATTGCCAACCGTGGTGGTGTGGTAGAACAGGTAGACGCGAGCCGCGTGGTGATTCGTGTACACGATGATGAAGCCACTGCTGGTGAAGTCGGTGTGGACATTTACAACCTGATTAAATTCACCCGCTCAAACCAAAGCACCAACATTAACCAACGTCCCGTGGTGAAAACCGGTGACATCGTTCAGCGCGGCGACGTGTTGGCCGACGGCGCCTCGACCGACCTAGGTGAATTGGCATTGGGTCAAAACATGACCATCGCCTTTATGCCTTGGAATGGTTACAACTTCGAGGACTCGATTTTGATCAATGAGCGCGTGGTGGCAGAAGACCGCTACACCTCGATCCACATCGAAGAATTGAACGTGGTGGCCCGTGACACCAAGCTGGGTGCTGAAGAAATCACCCGCGACATCCCGAACCTGTCTGAGCGCATGCAAGGCCGTTTGGATGAAGCCGGTATCGTGCACATTGGTGCCGAAGTCGAAGCAGGCGACGTGCTGGTGGGTAAAGTCACCCCTAAAGGTGAAACCCAACTAACCCCAGAAGAAAAATTACTGCGGGCGATTTTTGGTGAAAAAGCCTCTGACGTAAAAGACACCTCATTGCGCATGCCGACCGGCATGAGCGGTACCGTGATCGACGTTCAGGTCTTCACCCGCGAAGGCATAGAGCGTGACGAACGCGCCCAGTCAATCATCGATGCAGAGCTAAAACGCTACCGCAAAGACTTGAGCGACCAGCTGCGTATTTTCTCGAACGACGCCTTTAGCCGTATTGAGCGCATGATCGTGGGCAAAGTGGCCAACGGTGGGCCTAAACGCCTGGCCAAAGGCACTGAAATCACCAAGGACTACTTGGAAGGTTTGCCGACGCAGCACGATTGGTTTGACATTCGCATGGCCGATGAAGACCTGGCCCGTCAACTAGAGTTGATGAAGTCTAGCCTGTCATTGAAACATGAAGAATTCGATGCCAAATACGAACTGAAAAAGAAAAAACTGACCCAGGGTGACGAATTGCAACCTGGCGTTCAGAAAATGGTTAAGGTGTTCATCGCCATTAAACGTCGCTTGCAGTCTGGTGACAAGATGGCGGGTCGACATGGTAACAAGGGTGTGGTGTCTCGCATCCTGCCGGTGGAAGACATGCCTTACATGGCCGACGGGCGTACCGTTGACATCGTGTTGAACCCATTGGGCGTACCAAGTCGTATGAACATTGGTCAAATTCTAGAAGTGCATTTGGGTTGGGCCGCGAAGGGCATTGGTCGCCGCATTGATGAGATGATGATTCGTCAAGAGCAGGCCAACGACATGCGCGCCTTCCTCGAGCAGTTGTACAACAGCACCGGTCATAAAGAGCAGTTAGACGGCTTTACCGACGCTGAAATCATGGATCTGGCCCAAAACCTACGCAAGGGTGCGACCTTCGCTTCTCCTGTGTTTGACGGTGCCGATGAGCCTGAAATCAAGCAAATGCTGAAATTGGCTTACCCTGATGCCGATCCAGAAGTACAAAAATTGGGCTTTAACCCAACCAACACCCAAGTGACCCTCTACGATGGTCGTTCAGGCGAAGCGTTTGACCGTCCTGTGACCGTGGGCGTGATGCACTACTTGAAACTGCATCACTTGGTAGACGAGAAGATGCACGCTCGTTCAACCGGTCCTTACAGCTTGGTGACGCAGCAACCGTTGGGTGGTAAAGCACAGTTCGGTGGTCAGCGTTTTGGTGAGATGGAGGTGTGGGCACTGGAAGCTTATGGTGCCGCTTACACCCTACAAGAAATGTTAACGGTGAAATCGGATGACGTCACTGGTCGTACCAAAATGTACGAAAACATTGTTAAAGGTGAGCACAAGATTGATGCCGGCATGCCTGAGTCATTCAACGTGTTGGTAAAAGAGATTCGCTCACTTGGTTTAGACATCGACCTAGAACGTTATTAATAGAGAATGACCCCTGCTGGCTGAATCAGCGAGCAGGGGACACGCACCCCGGAGCAAAACATGAAAGCATTGTTAGATTTGTTTAACCCGACGCAACTAGCGGGCGCGGACGACGAATTTGATGCCATCAAGATCGGCATCGCGTCACCAGAGACCATTCGTTCATGGTCTTACGGTGAGGTCAAAAAACCTGAAACCATTAACTACCGTACGTTCAAGCCTGAGCGCGACGGTTTGTTCTGTGCCAAAATTTTTGGCCCAGTTAAAGACTACGAATGTTTGTGCGGTAAGTACAAACGTTTGAAATTTAAAGGCGTGACCTGTGAAAAATGTGGCGTTGAAGTCACCCTATCTAAGGTTCGTCGTGAGCGCATGGGTCACATCGACCTAGCGTCTCCGGTTGCCCACATTTGGTTCTTGAAATCACTACCGTCTCGTTTGGGCATGGTATTGGACATGACCCTGCGTGACATCGAACGCGTGTTGTACTTTGAAGCGTTTGTGGTGACCGAGCCAGGCATGACCACGTTACAACGTCGTCAGCTATTGACTGAAGAAGATTACTACAACAAATTAGACGAATTTGGTGAAGAATTTGAAGCCTTTATGGGCGCCGAAGGCATCCGCGACTTGTTGCGTACCCTAGACATCCCCGGTGAGGTAGAAACCTTGCGTCAAGAGCTAGAATCAACCAGCTCTGATGCCAAGATCAAGAAAATCGCCAAACGTCTTAAAGTATTGGAAGCCTTCCAACGTTCAGGCATGAAGCCTGACTGGATGATTCTAGACGTGTTGCCGGTGTTGCCACCTGATCTACGTCCTTTGGTGCCACTAGACGGCGGCCGTTTTGCGACGTCAGACCTGAACGACTTATACCGTCGTGTGATCAACCGTAACAACCGTCTAAAACGTTTGTTGGAGTTGCACGCACCGGACATCATCGTGCGTAACGAAAAACGCATGTTGCAAGAAGCCGTGGATTCATTGTTAGACAACGGTCGTCGCGGTAAAGCCATGACCGGCGCCAACAAGCGTCCATTGAAGTCACTGGCTGACATGATTAAAGGTAAGGGCGGTCGTTTCCGTCAGAACTTGCTGGGTAAACGTGTGGACTACTCTGGTCGTTCCGTGATTACCGTGGGTCCTTACCTGCGTCTGCATCAATGTGGCCTGCCGAAGAAAATGGCTTTAGAGCTGTTCAAACCGTTCATTTTCCACAAGTTGGAAGTGTTGGGCTTGGCCACCACCATTAAAGCCGCTAA
Source organism: Neisseriaceae bacterium (assembly GCA_017991555.1). Taxonomy (GTDB): domain Bacteria; phylum Pseudomonadota; class Gammaproteobacteria; order Burkholderiales; family Neisseriaceae; genus JAGNPU01. The sequence goes on along the minus strand of JAGOQM010000006.1, from coordinate 96,920 downwards.
AAAATTAGTTGAACAAGAAGTGCCGGAAGTTTGGGACATCTTGGAAGACGTGATTCGCGAACACCCAATCCTATTGAACCGTGCGCCAACCTTGCACCGTTTGGGTATTCAAGCGTTTGAACCGATCCTGATTGAAGGTAAAGCGATTCAGCTGCATCCTTTGGTTTGTGCCGCATTTAACGCCGACTTTGACGGTGACCAAATGGCGGTACACGTGCCTCTGTCTCTAGAAGCACAAATGGAAGCACGCACCTTGATGTTGGCCTCTAACAACGTATTGTCTCCTGCCAACGGCGAGCCAATCATTGTGCCTTCTCAAGACATCGTGTTGGGTCTTTACTACATGACCCGCGAACGTATTAACGCACCTGGTGAAGGCTCGTTGTTTGCCGACGTCAAAGAAGTGCATCGCGCTTACGAAACCCGTCAGGTTGAGTTGGCCACCAAGATCACCGTGCGCATTAAAGAATACCGTAAAGACGACCAAGGCGAATTCGTGCCGGTGGTGAATCGTTATGAAACCACCGTTGGCCGTGCCTTACTGTCAGACATCTTGCCTAAAGGATTGCCGTTTGAATTGGTGAACCGTGCGCTGAAGAAAAAAGAAATTTCACGCTTGATCAACGCGTCGTTCCGCCTGTGCGGCATTCGCGACACCGTGATTTTTGCTGACCATTTGATGTACACCGGTTTTGCTTACTCTACCCGTGGTGGCATCTCGATTTGCGTGGACGACATGCAAGTGCCAGAGAAAAAATACACCCTGTTGGAAGAAGCCAAAACAGAAGTTAAAGAAATTGAAGAACAGTACCGTCAAGGTCTGGTGACTCAAGGCGAACGCTACAACAAAGTGGTGGACATTTGGGGCCGTACCGGTGACAAAATCGCCAAGGCGATGATGGATGAACTGTCGGTACAAAAAACCATCGACAAAGACGGTAATGAAGTGGACCAAGAGTCGTTTAACTCGATTTACATGATGGCCGACTCTGGCGCCCGTGGTTCTGTGGCTCAGATTAAACAGCTAGCCGGTATGCGTGGCTTGATGGCAAAACCAGACGGTTCGATTATTGAAACCCCAATTACCTCGAACTTCCGTGAAGGCCTAACGGTTCTACAATACTTTATTTCCACTCACGGTGCGCGTAAAGGTTTGGCGGATACGGCCCTGAAAACGGCGAACTCAGGTTACTTGACGCGTCGTTTGGTTGACGTGACCCAAGACTTGGTGGTGATCGAGGACGATTGCGGCACTTCTGATGGTTTCATCATGAAGGCTGTGGTTCAAGGCGGTGACGTGATTGAGCCGCTACGTGACCGTATTTTGGGCCGCGTATTGGCCGTTGACGTGGTAGAGCCAAGCACTGGCGAAACCATCGTTGAAGCAGGCACCTTGATGGACGAAGCGTCAGTAGACATCATCGACCGCGCCGGTTTAGACGAAGTGAAAATTCGTACCCCGATTACCTGTAAAACCCGTTATGGTCTGTGTGCCCAGTGCTACGGTCGTGACTTGGCCCGTGGTAAGCGCGTGAACTCAGGCGAAGCGGTGGGCGTGATTGCCGCTCAGTCAATTGGTGAGCCAGGTACTCAGCTGACCATGCGTACGTTCCACATTGGTGGTGCGGCGTCTCGTTCTGCTGCTGCTAGCCAGGTTGAAGTGAAATCGAACGGTACCGTTCGTTTCTCTAGCCAAATGCGCTATGTGGCCAACAATAAAGGCGGCCTAGTGGTGATTGGCCGTTCGTCAGAAATCGTGATTCACGACGACATCGGTCGTGAGCGTGAACGTCACAAAGTGCCTTATGGTGCGATGTTGATGGTTCAAGACGGTACTGAAGTGAAAGCGGGTCAGGTGTTGGCGACGTGGGATCCACATACTCGCCCAATGATTACCGAGCACGAAGGTAAGATTCGCTTCGAAAACGTGGAAGAAGGCGTGACCGTGGCGAAACAAACCGACGACATTACCGGTTTGTCTACCCTAGTGGTGATTGACACCAAGCGTCGTTCAGCCGCGCAATCTAAATTGTTGCGCCCAACGGTTAAACTATTGGATGCCGATGGCAACGAAGTGCGTAATGCCGGTACCGACACCGCCGTGTCAATGGCCTTCCCATTGGGTGCGGTGATTACCGTGCGTGATGGCCAAGACATTGGCAAGGGTGACGTATTGGCGCGTATCCCACAAGAGAGCACCAAGACCCGTGACATTACCGGTGGTCTGCCCCGCGTGGCCGAACTGTTTGAAGCCCGTGTCCCTAAAGACGCCGGCATGCTGGCCGAAGTGACCGGTACCATTTCATTCGGTAAAGACACCAAAGGCAAACAGCGCTTGATCATCACTGATTTGGACGGCATTGCCCACGAATCATTGGTGCCAAAAGAGAAAAACATTTTGGTGCATGATGGTCAAGTGGTGAACCAGGGTGAGATGATCGTGGACGGTGCGGTTGACCCACACGACATTCTACGTCTGCAAGGCATTGAAGCATTGACCCGCTACATCGTGCAAGAAGTACAAGAAGTGTACCGTTTGCAAGGTGTGAAGATCAGTGACAAGCACATTGAAGTGATCATTCGCCAAATGTTGCGTCGTGTTCACATTGCTGATGCTGGCGACACCGAGTTTATTACCGGTGAGCAAGTAGAGCGCGCCGAAGTGGTGATGGCCAACGAGAAGATGGAAGCGGATGACAAGCAGCCTGCACGTTATGAGAATATCCTGTTGGGTATTACCAAGGCCTCATTGTCTACCGACTCATTCATCTCTGCCGCCTCGTTCCAAGAAACCACGCGTGTCTTGACCGAAGCCGCCATCATGGGCAAACGCGACGATTTACGTGGTCTGAAAGAAAACGTGATCGTGGGTCGCTTGATCCCTGCAGGTACTGGCTTGAGCTACCACCGCAAGCGCCAAGGTTTGGCGGCGCAAGTGGCCACAGCACAAGAGCAGCCTGAACAGCTAGTGTAATAGGAGATGGGCCCGTAGCGTGCTGCGGGCGTTGTCTAAAAGGTGCAGTATCAAGGTTAGTTCTTGATATTGCACCTTTTTGTATTGACTGTATCTTGAATAGAAACTACAATATCGGGCTTACTGGCATGGTGTCAGTAAGTTATTCTCAATAGGAACGAAAATAAATGCCAACAATTAACCAGTTAGTGCGTAAAGGCCGCAAAGTTCCGGTTTACCCGAACAAAGTACCTGCACTAGAGGCGTGTCCTCAAAAACGTGGCGTGTGCACCCGTGTATACACCACTACCCCTAAAAAACCTAACTCTGCACTACGTAAAGTATGTAAAGTTCGCTTGACCAACGGTTTTGAAGTGATTTCATACATCGGTGGTGAAGGCCATAACTTGCAAGAGCACAGCGTGGTATTGATCCGCGGTGGTCGTGTAAAAGACTTGCCGGGTGTGCGTTACCATACCGTTCGCGGTTCTTTGGACACTGCAGGTGTTAAAGATCGTAAACAATCTCGCTCTAAATACGGTGCTAAGCGTCCTAAGTAAGGATTGGCAGTGTAGGCAGCATTTCGCTGTCGAGTAAGTGAATGTCTTTTTAGACGTTTTTGAGCACAGTGCTCAACTGAATAGAATTAAGGAAAATATCATGCCAAGACGCAGAGAAGTCCCCAAACGTGACGTGTTACCAGATCCAAAATTTGGTAGCCAAGAGTTGTCAAAATTCATGAACGTTGTGATGATTGACGGCAAAAAATCAGTTGCTGAACGCATCATTTACGGTGCTTTGGAACAAATCGAGAAAAAAGCGGGCAAAGAAGCCATTGAAGTGTTCAATGCCGCTATTGCTAACGCTAAGCCTGTCGTTGAAGTTAAAAGCCGTCGTGTCGGTGGTGCCAACTATCAAGTTCCTGTTGAGGTTCGTCCTGCACGTCGTCTTGCTTTGGCTATGCGCTGGTTGCGTGATGCAGCCCGTAAGCGTGGTGAGAAATCAATGGATTTACGTTTAGCTGGTGAGTTGCTAGATGCGGCTGAAGGTCGCGGCGGCGCCATCAAAAAACGTGAAGAAGTGCACCGTATGGCTGAAGCCAACAAAGCCTTCTCTCACTTCCGCTTCTAAACTAACAAAGAAAAGGCGATTATTGTGGCTCGTAAAACCCCCATTAATTTGTACCGTAACATCGGTATTAGTGCCCATATTGACGCTGGTAAAACAACGACTTCAGAACGTATTTTGTTCTACACCGGTATGAACCACAAATTGGGTGAAACCCATGAAGGTTCTGCAACGACTGACTGGATGGAGCAAGAGCAAGAACGTGGTATTACCATTACTTCTGCTGCTGTGACCACTTTCTGGAGCGGCATGTCGCACCAGTTCCCGTCTCACCGTATGAACATTATTGACACCCCAGGCCACGTTGACTTTACGATTGAAGTAGAGCGTTCAATGCGTGTACTGGACGGTGCGGTAATGGTTTACTGTGCTGTGGGTGGTGTACAACCTCAGTCTGAAACCGTATGGCGCCAAGCCAACAAATACAAAGTGCCTCGCTTGGCCTTCGTGAACAAGATGGACCGTCAAGGCGCCAACTTCTTCCGTGCCGTTGAGCAAATGAAGACCCGTCTACGCGCTAACCCAGTACCTGTAGTGGTGCCGATTGGTGCAGAAGACAACTTCCAAGGCGTGGTTGATTTGTTGAAAATGAAAGCCATCATTTGGGACGAAGCGTCTCAAGGTATGAAGTTCGAATACGGCGAAATCCCTGCTGACCTAATGGACACTGCTGCTGAATGGCGTGAAAACATGGTTGAAGCAGCGGCTGAAGCCAGCGAAGACTTGATGGAAAAATACTTGGGCGGCGAAGCCTTGACCGAAGAAGAAATCGTAGACGCTTTGCGTAAACGTACTTTGGCTTGCGAAATCCAACCAGTATTGTGCGGTTCTGCATTTAAAAACAAAGGTGTTCAACGTATGTTGGACGCGGTTGTTGAATACTTGCCTAGCCCATTGGACATCCCGCCTGTTGGTGGTGAAGATCCTAAAGGCGAAAAAATCAGCCGTAAAGCGGACGATGCTGAGAAATTCTCTGCATTGGCGTTTAAATTGATGAACGATAAGTTCGTGGGTCAATTGACGTTTATTCGCGTTTACTCAGGCATGGTTAAATCTGGCGACACCGTAACCAACTCTGTAAAAGGTACGCGCGAGCGTATTGGCCGTTTGGTGCAAATGAAAGCCAACGACCGTGAAGAGATTGAAGAAGTGCGCGCGGGTGACATCGCTGCTGTGATCGGTTTGAAAGACGTCACCACAGGTGAAACTTTGTGTGCAGAAGATGCGCCAATCATCTTGGAACGTATGGAATTCCCTGAGCCAGTGATTCACGTAGCCGTTGAGCCTAAAACCAAAGCCGACCAAGAAAAAATGGGCGTGGCCTTGAACCGTCTTGCAAAAGAAGACCCTTCATTCCGCGTGCGTTCAGATGAAGAATCTGGCGAAACCATTATTTCTGGTATGGGTGAATTGCACTTAGAGATCTTGATTGATCGTATGCGTCGTGAATTCGGCGTTGAGTGTGGTGTGGGTGCGCCTCAAGTGGCTTACCGTGAAACCATTCGCAAAGAAGTTGAAACTGAAGCGAAGCACGCCAAACAGTCTGGTGGTAAAGGTCAGTATGGTCACGTTGTGATCAAACTTGAGCCTATGGAGCCAGGTGGCGCGGGTTACGAATTTATCGACGAAATTAAAGGTGGTGTGATTCCTCGCGAATTCATTCCTTCTGTTGATAAAGGTATTCGTGACACCTTGTCTAACGGTGTGGTTGCGGGTTACCCAGTAGTAGACGTACGTATTCGCTTGATCTTTGGTTCTTACCATGACGTTGACTCTTCGCAATTGGCGTTTGAGTTGGCCGGTTCTATGGCCTTTAAAGACGGTATGCGTAAAGCCAGCCCAGCCCTTCTAGAGCCGATGATGGCCGTAGAAGTAGAAACCCCTGAAGATTATATGGGTGACGTAATGGGTGACTTGTCTAGCCGTCGCGGTATCATTCAAGGTATGGATGATGATGGTATTGGCGGTAAGATTGTTCGTGCGGAAGTGCCTTTGTCTGAAATGTTTGGCTACGCCACTGCACTTCGTTCATTGACTCAAGGTCGTGCGATCTACACCATGGTGTTCAAACGTTATGCTGAAGCCCCTGCGCATATCGTTGAAAAAGTCATGGAAAAGAAAAAGTAATACCCCTATAGCTGCCTGACCACGGTTGGGCAGCATTGTTCTTTTATCGATCTTTAATTAAGGAATTAGCATAATGGCTAAAGAAAAATTCGAGCGGAGTAAACCGCACGTAAACGTTGGTACTATTGGTCACGTTGACCACGGTAAAACCACTCTGACTGCTGCATTGACCACTATTTTGTCACAAAAATTTGGTGGTGCTGCACGCGCTTACGATCAAATTGACAACGCCCCTGAAGAAAAAGCCCGTGGTATTACCATCAGCACTTCACACGTTGAGTACGAAACTGAAGCTCGTCACTACGCTCACGTAGACTGTCCAGGTCACGCCGACTATGTTAAAAACATGATTACCGGTGCAGCCCAAATGGACGGCGCGATTCTAGTATGTTCAGCAGCTGACGGCCCTATGCCTCAAACGCGCGAGCACATCTTGTTGGCTCGTCAGGTTGGCGTGCCTTACATCATCGTGTTCATGAACAAATGCGACATGGTTGACGACGAAGAGTTGTTGGAATTGGTTGAAATGGAAATCCGTGAATTGCTATCTAGCTACGATTTCCCTGGTGACGACATTCCTGTGGTTAAAGGTTCTGCACTTAAAGCTTTGGAAGGTGACCAGTCACCAATCGGCCAACCAGCGATTTTCGCTTTGGCAGACCAACTAGATGCTTACATTCCTACCCCAGAACGTGCCGTAGACAAACCATTCTTGTTGCCAATTGAAGACGTGTTCTCAATTTCTGGCCGTGGTACTGTGGTGACTGGTCGTATCGAGCGTGGTATTGTAAACGTGGGTGACGAGCTAGAAATCGTTGGCTTGAAAGACACTGCTAAAACCACCTGTACTGGCGTTGAAATGTTCCGTAAGTTGTTGGATCAAGGTCAAGCCGGTGACAACGTGGGCGTATTGCTACGTGGTACCAAGCGTGAAGACGTGGATCGTGGTCAAGTTTTGGCTAAGCCAGGCACCATCACGCCTCACACCAAGTTTGCAGCCGAAGTGTACGTGTTGTCTAAAGAAGAGGGCGGTCGTCACACCCCATTCTTTGCTAACTACCGTCCACAGTTCTACTTCCGTACCACTGACGTAACGGGTGCCGTTACTTTAGGTGAAGGCGTAGAAATGGTAATGCCAGGTGAAAACGTTGGCGTGACCGTTGAGCTGATTGCCCCAATCGCGATGGAAGACGGCTTGCGTTTCGCCATTCGTGAAGGTGGTCGTACCGTTGGTGCAGGTGTTGTTGCCAGTATTCTTGCTTAATTCTAGGACGAATAGATGAAAACCCAAAAAATTCGCATTCGCCTAAAAGCTTATGACTACAACTTAATCGACCGCTCTGCTGAAGAGATTGTTGAAACTGCTAAACGTACCGGTGCTGTGGTTAAGGGTCCAATCCCTTTGCCTACTAAAATCGAACGTTTCGACATTTTGCGTTCACCACACGTGAACAAAAAATCTCGCGAACAGTTGGAAATCCGTACTCACCTACGCTTGATGGACATTGTTGATTGGACTGACAAAACCACCGATGCGTTGATGAAGTTGGACTTGCCAGCTGGCGTGGATGTTGAAATTAAGGTACAGTAATTAAAAATATTGGGTCAAGAGGCATCATATTCTTGATTTAATGTTTAAAATTGTGTTATCCTCGCGAACTCAGTACATATTTTGTGTGCTGAGTTCGTTTTGTTTTAAAAGCCGATCAATCGTAATTGGCGCCTCACTAAGGAAATAAACATGACATTAGGTCTAGTCGGACGCAAAGTCGGCATGACTCGAATTTTCACTGAGGATGGTGTTTCTATCCCTGTGACTGTTCTAGACATGTCTGCGAATCGCGTTACGCAGTTAAAATCCAAAGATACTGACGGCTATCAAGCCGTACAAGTTACCTTTGGTGCTAAGAAAGCAAATCGTGTGACTAAGGCTGAAGCCGGTCACTTTGCCAAAGCCGGTGTTGAAGCTGGTCGTGGCATGGTCGAATTTGTGATTACTGAAGCTCAATTGGCTGAATTAAAAGTGGGTGACGAATTAACCGTTGCTGCTTTTGCTGAAGGTCAACTAGTAGACATTACCGGCACCACTAAAGGTAAAGGTTTCTCTGGTACCATTAAACGCCATAACTTCCGTGGCCAACGCAACTCACACGGTAACTCTTTGTCTCACCGTGTGCCTGGTTCTATTGGTCAAGCCCAGGACCCAGGTCGCGTATTCAAGGGTAAGCGCATGGCTGGTCAGTATGGTAACACTCAGTCAACCGTACAGTGCCTTGAAGTGGTTCGTGTAGACGCAGAACGTCATTTGCTATTAGTTAAAGGCGCTGTGCCTGGTGCTAAAAACAGTGATGTTGTTGTTCGTCAAAGTGTGAAAGCAGGTGCGTAATGGAATTACAAGTTATTAATGCTCAAGGTCAAGTATCTGGCAGCATGGTTGCTTCTGACGCCCTATTTTCTCGCGACTACAACGAAGCTTTGGTTCACCAACTAGTACAAGCCTTCTTGGCTAATGCTCGTTCTGGTAACCGTGCTCAGTTGACTCGTGCGGAAGTTAAGCATTCAACCAAAAAACCTTGGCGTCAAAAAGGTACTGGCCGTGCTCGTGCTGGTATGACTTCGTCTCCAGTATGGCGTGGCGGTGGTCGTGCATTCCCTAACAAACCAACCGAAAACTTTTCACATAAAGTGAATCGTAAAATGTACCGTGCTGGTATTGCGGCAATTTTGTCTCAATTGGTACGTGACGAACGTTTGTTTGTTATCGAAGAATTGACTGCACAAACTCCGAAAACCAAAGAGTTTGCTGCTCAAGTGAAAAATCTAGGTATGGAACAGGTATTGTTTGTCACCAAACAGCTTGATGAAAACCTATATTTGTCTTCACGCAACTTGCCTAACGTAATGGTTTTGGAAGCGCATCAAGCGGATCCTTACAGCCTATTGCGTTACAAAAAAGTCATCTTGACTAAAGAGGCAGTTGCTCAGTTAGAGGAGCAATGGGTATGAATCAAGAACGTTTAATGCAGGTGATTCTGGCTCCTGTAGTCTCTGAAAAGAGCAATTTGTTGGCTGAAAAACGCAATCAAGTGACTTTCAAAGTATTGCCTAATGCAACTAAGCCTGAAATTAAAGCCGCTGTTGAGCTATTGTTCGGTGTTGAAGTGTCTAACGTGACCACAACATTGACCAAAGGCAAAGCAAAACGCTTTGGTAAGTACATGGGCAAGCGTAATGACGTTAAAAAAGCTTATGTTAGCTTAGTTGACGGTCAAGAGCTTGATTTAGAATCAGCTGCAGCTAGCGCGGAATAAGGAGTAGAAAATGGCTATTGTAAAAATGAAGCCCACTTCCGCAGGTCGCCGCGGCATGGTTCGTGTCGTAAACCCCGACTTGCATAAGGGCGCCCCTTACGCACCACTATTGGAAAAACAAAAATCCAATGCTGGTCGTAATAATAAAGGTCGCATCACCGTTCGCCATAAAGGCGGCGGTCACAAGCACCACTATCGTATCGTTGATTTCCGTCGCACTAAAGATGGCATTCCAGCAACCGTAGAACGCATTGAATACGATCCTAACCGTACCGCATTCATCGCTTTGCTTTGCTATGCTGACGGCGAACGTCGTTACATCATTGCCCCTCGCGGCGTTAAAGCCGGTGCTAAAGTAGTGTCTGGTGCTGAAGCAGCGATTAAAGTAGGCAACACTTTGCCTATCCGTAACATCCCAGTGGGTACCACGGTTCACTGTATCGAAATGCGTCCTGGTAAAGGTGCGCAAATCGCTCGTTCAGCCGGTACTTCTGCGATGCTATTGGCTCGTGAAGGTGCTTACGCTCAATTACGTTTGCGTTCTGGTGAGATCCGTAAGATCCACGTTGACTGCCGCGCCACTATTGGTGAAGTAAGCAACGAAGAACAAAGCCTACGTAAAATTGGTAAAGCGGGCGCAAATCGTTGGAAGGGTATTCGTCCAACAGTTCGTGGTGTGGTAATGAACCCTGTCGATCACCCACACGGTGGTGGTGAAGGTAAAACTGGCGAAGGTCGTGAGCCAGTTAGCCCATGGGGTACGCCAGCTAAAGGCTTCCGCACTCGTCGCAACAAACGCACAAACAACATGATTGTTCGTCGTCGCTTTTCTAATAAAGGGTAATTGAGATGGCTCGTTCTCTGAAAAAAGGTCCATACGTGGACTTGCACTTGCTAAAGAAAGTTGATGCAGCACGTGCTAACAACGACAAACGCCCAATTAAGACTTGGTCACGTCGTTCTACCATTTTGCCTGACTTCATTGGCTTAACCATCGCTGTACACAATGGCCGTACTCACGTGCCTGTGTTTGTAAGCGACAACATGGTTGGTCATAAATTGGGTGAGTTCTCATTGACACGTACTTTCAAAGGCCACTTGGCTGACAAGAAAGCTAAAAAGAAATAAGGTGAAAAGATGAGAGTTTCTGCTAAACACAATAACGCCCGTATCTCAGCTCAAAAAGCACGATTAGTGGCCGATTTGATTCGTGGTAAAGATGTTGACCAAGCGTTGCAAATTTTGACCTTTAGCCCTAAAAAAGCGGCTCAATTGGTTAAGAAAGTATTGGAATCTGCGATTTCTAATGCCGAGCATAACGAAGGCGCTGACATTGATACCCTAAAAGTTGCTACCATTTTTGTTGACAAAGGCCCTAGCTTAAAACGCTTCCAGGCTCGTGCAAAAGGTCGTGGTAACAAAATTGAAAAACAAACTTGTCACATTAGTGTGACAGTTGGCAATTAAGGAAAAACAATGGGACAAAAAGTAAATCCTACTGGTTTTCGTTTAGCCGTAAATAAAAACTGGACCTCAAAATGGTTTGCAAAGAGCTCTGAATTCCCAGTGATCTTAAAGCAAGACATCGATGTTCGTGATTATTTGAAAAAACGCTTGGCGAATGCTTCTGTTGGTCGTGTGGTCATTGAGCGTCCTGCTAAGTCAGCTCGTATTACTATTTTCAGTGCACGCCCTGGTGTCGTAATCGGCAAAAAAGGCGAGGACATTGAAGTATTGAAACGTGATTTGCAAAAATTATTGGGCGTGCCTGTGCACGTAAACATCGAAGAAATTCGTAAGCCTGAAATTGATGCACAAATCATTGCTGACAATATTGCGTCACAACTTGAAAAACGCGTGATGTTCCGTCGCGCCATGAAACGCTCTATGCAAAACGCCATGCGCGTTGGTGCTAAAGGCATTAAAATCATGAGTTCAGGTCGTTTGAACGGCATCGAAATCGCACGTAGCGAATGGTACCGTGAAGGCCGTGTGCCTTTGCATACCTTGCGTGCTGACGTTGATTACGCAACAAGCGAAGCATTGACAACTTATGGCATTATCGGCATCAAAGTTTGGGTCTACAAAGGCGATTGGAATCCCAATCAAGTCGCTGTAGCTCAACCAGCTGCGCCACAGAAGAGACAAAGAAAGGCAGGTGGTAGAAATGCTGCAGCCAACTAGACTAAAATATCGTAAGCAACATAAGGGTCGCAATACTGGTATTGCTACTCGCGGTAATAAAGTGAGCTTTGGTGACTTTGGCTTGAAATCAACTGGCCGTGGTCGTTTGACCGCTCGCCAAATTGAGGCAGCTCGTCGTGCCATGACTCGTCACATTAAACGTGGTGGTCGTATTTGGATTCGCGTATTCCCAGACAAACCAATTACTGAAAAGCCTGCTGAAGTACGTATGGGTGGCGGTAAAGGTTCTCCTGAGTACTACGTGGCTGAAATTCAACCAGGTAAAATGTTGTATGAGATGGACGGTGTGTCTGAAGATTTGGCGCGCGAAGCGTTCAAATTGGCAGCTGCTAAGTTGCCTTTGCCAACCGTATTTGTAACAAGACAGGTGGGTCAATAAATGAAAACTAAACAGTTTAGATCCGACTTGCGAGCCAAATCTATCGACGAGCTTAATGTAGAATTAATGAGCTTGTTGAAGGCTCAGTTCGGATTGCGCATGCAACATGCGACAAATCAGCTCGCTAAGACCAGTGAACTTAAAAAAGTTCGTCGTGACATTGCTCGCGTTAGAACGATCTTAAATGAAAAGGCTGCGTAATATGAGCGATAACAAAACAGTCCGTACTTTAACCGGTAAAGTAGTTAGCGACAAAATGGACAAAACCGTAGTGGTACTTGTTGAACGTACCGTGAAACACCCACTATATGGCAAAATCATTCGTCGTTCTAACAAACACCATGCACATGATGAAAACAACGAATACGCCATTGGCGACATCGTTGTGATCGCTGAAACCCGTCCAGTGTCAAAAACCAAAACTTGGGTTGTGACAAACTTGGTGGAAAAAGCGCGTCAGGTGTAATCGTTAGAAGCTTGCATTAAAAGAAATTTTACTGTAAACTTCGCGTTTCTATGCCCTCGGTCTCTATTGACGAGGGTATTTTCTCCCATCGGGATCCAAGACTGATTTACTAGAACCGCAAGGTTTCGAATGGCTTGACTGGCATCATGCTTATATTGTGTTCATCTCAATGTAAGATGCTAAGCAGCTGATTTGAAAAGGGTAAATTAAGTTGGATGAAAGGTAATCACAAATGATTCAAATGCAGACCATGTTAGATGTGGCTGATAACTCTGGTGCGCGTCGTGTTATGTGCATCAAAGTTCTTGGCGGCTCTAAACGTCGATATGCCTCAGTTGGCGATATCATCAAGGTGACTGTGAAAGATGCAGCGCCTCGAGGCCGTGTAAAAAAAGGTGATGTGCTGAACGCTGTTGTCGTTCGCACCGCTAAGGGCGTACGTCGTCCTGATGGCGCTCTGATCAAGTTTGACAACAATGCTGCGGTAATGTTGAACACCAAACTAGAGCCCATTGGTACCCGTATTTTTGGACCTGTAACGCGCGAGTTGCGTAATGAACGATTCATGAAAATCGTTTCATTAGCACCCGAAGTGCTGTAAGTGAGGAACTAAGAATGCGCAAACTTCTTAAAGGCGATCATGTAATCGTCATCACTGGCAAAGACAAGGGCAAAACCGGCAACGTCACCCAAGTATTGGATGGTAAAGTTGTGGTTGAAGGTGTTAATGTTGTAAAAAAACATCAAAAACCAAACCCTATGAATAATGTTGCTGGTGGTATTGTAAGCAAAACCATGCCAGTAGCCATTTCAAATGTTGCTATTTTTAACCCTGAAACTAAAAAAGCTGACCGTGTAGGCATCGAAGAAATTAGAAATGAAGAAGGTAAAGTCGTAGAACGCGTACGCATCTTCAAATCTAACGGTGCTCGAGTTAGTGCTTAAAGGAGCAAAAAATGGCACGTTTAAATGAATTCTACAAAGCAACCGTAGTTCCTGAAATGATGAAGCAATTTGGCTATAAATCAATCATGGAAGTACCTCGCATTGACAAAATCACCCTAAACATGGGTGTGGGCGAAGCTGTAGCTGATAAAAAAGTAATGGACCACGCTGTTGGCGACCTGCAAGCAATTGCTGGCCAAAAACCAGTTGTAACCGTTGCTCGTAAATCAATCGCTGGCTTTAAAATTCGTGACTTCTACCCAATCGGTTGCAAAGTAACTTTGCGTCGTGAGCGTATGTACGAATTTTTAGACCGCTTGATCACCATCGCTTTGCCACGCGTACGCGACTTCCGCGGCGTGAACGGTAAATCTTTTGATGGCCGTGGCAACTTCAACATGGGTGTGCGTGAACAAATCATTTTCCCAGAGATCGAATACGATAAAATCGATGCTTTGCGTGGTTTGAACATCACTATTACGACAACTGCTAAAACTGACGCAGAAGCCAAAGCACTATTGGCTCTGTTCAAGTTTCCATTTAAGGGTTAATCATGGCTAAGCTTGCATTAATTAACCGTGAAAAGAAGCGCGCTACTTTGGCTGTGAAATACGCAGCGAAACGCGAAGCAATTTTTGCTGTCATCAATGACGCATCTGCGACGCCTGAAGAGCACTTTGAAGCACGTTTAAAATTACAATCTATTCCTCGTAACGCTATGCCAGTTCGCCAACGTCGTCGTTGCGCATTGACTGGTCGTCCACGTGGTACGTTCCGTAAATTTGGCCTAGGCCGCACCAAGATCCGCGAAATTTCTATGCGCGGTGAAATTCCTGGTGTGGTTAAAGCTAGCTGGTAATAGGAGAAGAAAATATGAGTATGCATGATCCTATTTCCGATATGTTGACCCGTATTCGTAACGCACAACGTGCGAACAAAGCCACTGTGTCTATGCCTGCTTCTAAGTTGAAAAAAGCAATCGCACAAGTTTTGAAAGAAGAAGGCTACATTGAAGATTTTGCTGTAAGCACTGACGCGAAACCATCTTTGGATTTGCAATTGAAATACTACATGGGTCGCCCAGTTATTGAGCGCATTCAACGTGTATCTCGCCCAGGCTTACGTGTTTATAAAGGTTCTACCCAAATCCCTAACGTGATGAACGGTTTAGGTATTGCGATTGTGACCACCTCTAAAGGTGTGATGACCGATCGTAAAGCACGCGCTAATGGCGTGGGTGGCGAACTTTTGTGTATCGTTGCTTAAGGAGGAATAAATGTCACGCATAGCAAAAAACCCAGTGGCTGTTCCTTCTGGTGTTGAAGTGAAATTCACTCCTACAGACGTGGTTGTTAAAGGTGCAAAAGGTGAGATGTCTCAAACCTTGTGTGCTGACGTAACCATCGCTTTGGACAACAACGAATTGACCTTCGTACCTGTAAACGACAGCAAACATGCTCAAGCCATGTCTGGTACTTTACGTGCCTTGTTGCACAACATGGTGACCGGCGTTTCTCAAGGTTTTGAGAAAAAATTACAATTGATTGGTGTGGGTTACCGCGCTAAGGCAGAAGGCCAAAACCTTAATCTGTCTTTGGGCTTCTCTCATCCGCTTGTATACGCCATGCCTGAAGGCATTACTGCTGAGACACCGTCTCAAACAGAAATTGTCATCAAAGGTGCTGACAAACAACAAGTTGGTCAAGTTGCAGCCAAGATCCGCGCATACCGTCCACCAGAGCCTTATAAAGGCAAGGGTGTTCGCTACGTAGGTGAAGTGGTTGTAATGAAAGAAACCAAGAAAAAATAATTGAGGCCTTAAAATGGATAAAAATACTGCTAGGATCCGCCGCGCACGTAAAACCCGTGCCAAGATTGCGGAACTCAATATGGTCCGTTTGTGTGTATTCCGCACTAATGCTCATATTTATGCTCAGATTATCAGTGCTGAGGGTGACAAGGTTTTGGCTCAAGCTTCAACTCAAGAAGTTGACGTTAAAGGCGAAATCAAGTCTGGTAGCAACGTTGCTGCTGCTCAGTTTGTGGGCCAACGCATTGCTGAAAAAGCCAAAGCGGTTGGTGTTGAAAAAGTTGCGTTTGATCGCTCTGGTTTCAAATACCATGGTCGTGTAAAAGCACTTGCTGAAGCCGCGCGTGAGCACGGTCTAAGCTTCTAATTCGGAGTGATCATATAATGGCAAAACATGAAATTGATGATCGCGGTGATGGTTTAATTGAGAAGATGGTTGCTGTAAACCGTGTTACCAAAGTAGTTAAAGGTGGCCGGATCATGGCGTTCTCAGCATTGACCGTGGTAGGTGATGGCGATGGCCGCATCGGTATGGGTAAAGGCAAATCTAAAGAAGTGCCTGTAGCCGTACAAAAAGCGATGGACCAAGCTCGTCGCGAAATGGTAAAAGTTCCTTTGAAAAATGGCACGATTCATCACGCAGTTATTGGTCGCCACGGCGCCACTAAAGTGTTGATGCAACCTGCCCGCGAAGGTAGTGGTGTAAAAGCCGGTGGTCCTATGCGTCTCGTATTTGATGCAATGGGCGTGCGTAACATTTCTGCTAAGGTTCATGGTTCTACCAACCCTTACAACATTGTTCGCGCCACACTAGACGGTTTGAGCCGTTTGTACACTCCTTCTGACATCGCAGCCAAACGTGGTTTGACTGTTGAAGACATTTTGGGAGCTGATCATGACGCAAACTAAAACTGTTAAAGTAACTTTGGCAAAAAGCGTGATTGGTTGCATTAAATCACATCGCGCTTGTGCTCGTGGTTTGGGTTTACGTCACCGTGAGCAAACTGTTGAAGTATTGGACACTCCAGAAAATCGTGGCATGATCAACAAGATCAGCTACCTTTTGAAAGTAGAGGACTAATATGTTTTTGAATACCATTCAGCCAGCTGATGGTGCGAAACATGCGGCTCGCCGCGTGGGTCGTGGTATCGGCAGTGGCTTGGGTAAAACGTGTGGTCGTGGCCATAAAGGTCAAAAAAGCCGCTCTGGTGGCTTCCATAAAGTCGGTTTCGAGGGCGGTCAAATGCCTTTGCAACGTCGTTTGCCTAAGCGTGGTTTTAGATCAATGACTGCTCGTTTTAACGCTGAAGTGCGTTTGAGCGAAATCAACTTGATGCCTGTCGATGAAATCGATCTGTTGGCACTGAAGCAAGCCGGCTATGTGGCTTCTGAAGTAACTTCAGTTAAAGTGATTGCTTCTGGCAGCATCGACAAAGCAGTTAAATTGGTTGGTTTAAAAGCAACCAAAGGCGCGCTAGCAGCTATTGAAGCAGCTGGTGGCAGCTTGGTTGAGTAAAGGCTTATACTGTGGCTAACAATACTTCTACTTCGGGATTGGCAAAGTTTGCTGATTTAAAGAAACGCATTATTTTCCTTATTGGTGCATTAATCGTTTTTCGCATCGGCGCACATATTCCTGTCCCTGGTGTTGATGCTATTGCGTTAGCCAAGCTTTTTGAAAGCGTTGATAATGGACTGCTGGGCAT
Source organism: Neisseriaceae bacterium (assembly GCA_017991555.1). Lineage (GTDB taxonomy): Bacteria > Pseudomonadota > Gammaproteobacteria > Burkholderiales > Neisseriaceae > JAGNPU01. Next base: position 79,889 of record JAGOQM010000006.1, on the reverse strand, counting down.
GTTAAACATGTTCTCCGGCGGTTCGTTGTCACGTTTTACCGTATTTGCAATCGGCATCATGCCTTATATTTCTGCGTCGATTATTATTCAGTTGGCGTCTGAAATCATGCCTTCTTTAAAAGCCTTAAAGAAGGAGGGTGAGGCAGGTCGAAGAAAAATCACCAAGTATACTCGTTTTGCAACCGTCATCTTGGCCACCGTACAAGGCTTCAGCTCTGCTGTGTTCTTGTATCAACAGCCAGGTTTGGTGATTGCGCCACAGTTTGAATTTTATCTTTCAACCGTGGTGTGTTTGGTTACCGGTACCATGTTCTTAATGTGGTTGGGTGAGCAAATTACCGAGCGAGGCATCGGCAATGGTATTTCTTTGATCATTTGTGCTGGTATTGCAGCGGGTGTGCCAGGCGGCATTGCTCAGTTGTTAACCCTAACCAGTAATGGTTCTATGTCACTGATTGTGGCGTTGCTGATCATTGTTGGCGCGTTGTTAATTACTTTTGCGGTCGTGTACATTGAAAGCGGTCAACGAAAAGTTTTAGTGCAATACGCAAAGCGTCAAGTTGGTAATAAAGTGATGCAAGGTCAAAGCACGCACATGCCTTATAAATTAAATATGGCCGGTGTGATCCCCGCGATTTTTGCTTCTAGTATTATTTTATTCCCTACTACTATTCTGGAATGGTTTGGGTCATCTGATTCACTTCCATGGCTTCAAACAGCTGCTGGTTACTTGCAAAATGGTCAACCGTTGTACATTTTGCTGTTTGCATCGGCCATCATTTTCTTCTGTTTCTTCTACACTGCGTTGGTGTTTAACCCGCGTGAAGTGGCAGACAACTTGAAAAAAAGCGGTGCCTTTATTCCTGGGATTCGTCCTGGTGAGCAAACTTCAAGATACATCGAGAAAGTCATTCTGCGTTTGACAGGTGCTGGTGCTTTGTATATCACTATTGTTTGTTTGATTCCTGAGTTCTTAACTCAAGGCTTGAACGTACCATTCTACTTTGGTGGTACCTCACTCTTGATTATGGTTGTTGTGACCATGGACTTCAGAACACAAATCGCTTCATACATGATGAGTCATCAGTATGAACATTTGATGAAAAAATCATCATTAAAACGCAAATAATAAGAGAGTAAAATGGCTAAGGAAGATACCATTCAGATGCAAGGCGAAATTTTAGAGATGTTGCCTAACGCAACCTTTAAAGTTCGCTTGGAAAATGGCCACGAGGTTTTGGGTCATATTTCGGGTAAGATGCGCATGCATTACATTAGAATTTCTCCCGGTGACAAAGTGACCGTGGAGATGACCCCTTATGACTTAACTCGTGCACGTATTGTTTTCCGTGCAAAATAAGGAATGAAAGGAATTTATTATGCGAGTTCAACCTTCTGTTAAGAAGATTTGCCGTCACTGTAAAGTGATTCGTCGTAATCGAGTTGTACGCGTGATCTGTACTGATCCACGCCACAAGCAAAGACAAGGTTAATTTGAATTAAACCTTGGATTTATGTTATAGTTCGTATTTTTCGCTCTAAGGAAAAATTATGGCCCGTATTGCAGGGGTAAATATCCCTAATAACGCTCATGCCGTAATTGGTTTACAGGCCATTTATGGTATTGGCAGCACCCGTGCTAAATTGATTTGCCAAAGCGCAGGCATTAACGCTGCGACTAAGGTTAAAGATCTAACTGATGCTGAGTTGGAAACGTTGCGTAACGAAGTTGCCAAATTCGAAGTTGAAGGTGACTTGCGTCGTGAAGTAACCATGAGCATTAAACGTTTGATGGACATGGGTAGTTACCGTGGTCTTCGTCACCGCCGTGGTTTACCATGTCGCGGTCAACGCACTCGCACTAATGCGCGTACCCGTAAAGGTCCTCGTAAAGCGATTGCAGGCAAGAAGTAATCATTAAAGGAAATTAGAAATGGCAAAAGCAAACACAGCTTCTCGTGTGCGCAAGAAAGTACGCAAAACCGTCAGTGAGGGCATTGTTCACGTTCACGCGTCGTTCAATAACACCATCATTACTATCACCGACCGCCAAGGCAATGCATTATCTTGGGCTACCTCAGGCGGCGCTGGTTTTAAAGGTTCACGTAAAAGCACACCTTTTGCTGCTCAAGTAGCAGCTGAAGCAGCTGGTAAAGTTGCCCAAGAGTATGGCGTTAAGAATTTAGAAGTTCGCATTAAGGGCCCAGGTCCTGGTCGTGAGTCATCTGTTCGTGCGCTAAATGCTCTTGGCTTCAAAATCACCAGCATTTCAGACGTGACGCCCGTTCCTCATAACGGTTGTCGTCCACCGAAAAAACGTCGTATCTAAGATTTGGAGTTAAAGAGTTATGGCACGTTACATAGGCCCCAAGTGTAAACTAGCACGTCGCGAAGGTACTGATCTATTTTTGAAAAGTGCTCGTCGTTCGCTAGAGTCGAAATGTAAGCTGGATACCCCTCCAGGTCAACACGGTGCACGTCGCACTCGTTTGTCTGACTACGGCTTACAGTTACGCGAAAAACAAAAAATCCGCCGCATCTACGGCGTGTTGGAACGTCAATTCCGTCGTTACTTTGCTGAAGCTGATCGTCGCAAAGGTTCTACCGGCGAATTGTTGTTGCAATTGTTGGAATCTCGTTTAGATAACGTTGTTTATCGTATGGGTTTTGGTTCTACTCGTGCGGAAGCACGTCAAATGGTTAGTCACAAAGCCTTTATGGTGAATGGCCAAGTAGTAAACATTCCATCTTACCAAGTTAAAGCTGGCGATGTGGTTGTTGTACGTGAGAAATCTCGTAAACAAGTACGTATCCAAGAAGCCTTAGCATTGGCAGGTCAAATTGGCTTCCCAAGCTGGGTGTCTGTGGACCCACAAAAAATGGAAGGTACCTTTAAAAATGTACCTGATCGTTCTGAGCTAACTGGTGATATTAACGAACAACTAGTCGTTGAATTCTACTCTAAATAATCGCTAGTCAGTTGAGGAAATGAATATGCAAAATAGCGCTTCGGAATTTTTGAAACCCCGCGTAATTGATGTGGAGCCAATTTCGGCAACGCGTGCTAAAGTATCTATGGAGCCATTTGAACGTGGTTTCGGCCATACTTTAGGTAATGCCTTGCGTCGGATCTTGTTGTCTTCCATGAATGGTTTTGCGCCTACCGAAGTGACCATCTCTGGCGTATTGCATGAGTACTCGACCCTTGAAGGGGTTCAAGAGGACGTTGTTGACATCCTTTTGAACCTCAAAGGTGTGGTGTTCAAACTTGAGGGTCGTGAAACAGTTATTCTGCGCTTGAAAAAATCAGGCGAAGGTGCTGTTTGCGCTAGCGATATTGAACTGCCTCATGATGTTGAGTTGATTAATCCAGAGCACGTGATTTGCCATTTATCTGGCAATGGTAGCGTGGACATGGAAATCAAGGTAGAAAAAGGTCGTGGTTATCAGCCAGTTGCTAGCCGCAAAGGCAAGGACGACAATCGGGAAATCGGCGCCATCTTGATGGATGCCAGCTTCTCTCCTGTTAGCCGTGTAAGCTTTTCTGTTGAATCTGCTCGTGTAGAGCAACGCACAGACTTGGACCGCTTGGTTTTAGACATTGAAACCAACGGTGTGGTAGAGCCAGAAGAAGCAGTACGTGCCTCGGCGCGTATCTTAATTGACCAAATGTCAATTTTTGCTGACTTGCAAGGGACTCCTGTTGAAGAAGTGGTTGAAAAAACACCACCAATCGATCCGATTTTGTTGCGTCCTGTTGACGATCTTGAGCTTACTGTTCGTTCTGCAAACTGCTTGAAAGCCGAAGATATTTATTACATTGGTGATTTGATTCAACGTACCGAAACTGAGTTGTTGAAAACGCCTAATCTTGGCCGTAAATCACTAAATGAAATTAAAGAAGTTTTGGCTTCTAAAGGCTTGACCTTGGGTTCTAAGTTAGAAACTTGGCCACCTGCAGGTTTAGAAAAGCCGTAAGTTAAAGATTAAAGGACTAATGACATGCGTCATCGTAATAGTAATCGTAAATTAAATCGCACGAGCAGCCATCGTATGGCTATGCTTCGTAACATGGCCAACTCTTTGTTGACCCATGAAACCATCGTGACCACTTTGCCTAAAGCCAAAGAGCTACGCCGTATCGCTGAGCCTTTGATCACTCTAGGTAAAAAACCTTCATTGGCTAACCGCCGCTTGGCTTTCGACCGCACTCGCGATCGTGACGTAGTGGTTAAGTTATTCGGTGATTTGGGTCCTCGCTTTGCTGCACGCAATGGCGGTTATGTTCGTATTCTTAAATACGGCTTCCGCCCTGGCGACAATGCACCTATGGCCTTGGTTGAATTGGTTGACCGCGCAGCAGAAGTTACTTCTGCTGAAGAGTAAGCCAATATGCTTAAAAAGCCAGCCCTTCGGGGTTGGCTTTTCTTATTTGTAACGGCTGCTTACCATAGGCTTTGCTCATAGCAGGTTATGGTAATCGGCTGGGTATTAACCCTTACACTCGTAACCGTTGTTTTTGAATTGCGTTCACGCGTTGTTCAGACCCATTTGGACACAGCACATCATGAAAAAAGTATACATCCGTACCTTCGGCTGTCAGATGAATGAATATGACTCCGATAAAATGCTCGACGTTTTGGCTCAGGGCGAGGCATTGACGCGTACCGATCTGCCCGAAGAGGCAGACATCATCTTGTTTAACACCTGTAGCATTCGTGAGAAAGCACAGGAAAAAGTGTTTTCGGATTTGGGCCGCGTGCGTAAATTCAAAGAGAAAAACCCTGATCTGGTGATCGGCGTGGGCGGCTGCGTGGCGTCGCAAGAGGGCGAGACCATCATCAAGCGTGCGCCCTATGTGGACGTGGTGTTTGGCCCACAAACCCTACACCGCTTGCCGCAGCTGATTGACGATAAAAAAACCAGTGGCCTACCTCAGGTCGACATTTCCTTCCCTGAAATTGAAAAGTTTGATCACCTGCCGCCGGCACGGGTGGATGGCGGCTCGGCCTTCGTGTCGATCATGGAAGGCTGTTCTAAATACTGTAGCTTCTGCGTGGTGCCGTATACCCGTGGCGAAGAGGTGTCGCGTCCGTTTGAAGACGTCTTGGTCGAAGTAGCCGGCCTGGCCGCACAGGGGGTGAAAGAGATTAACCTCTTGGGTCAGAACGTGAACGCCTATTACGGCAAAATGGCCGACGGCGAGATCTGTGATTTCGCCATGCTGCTGGCGTTCGTGCATGAAATTCCCGGCATTGAGCGCATTCGTTTCACCACCAGTCATCCGCGTGAGTTTAACGACCGCATCATCGACTGCTACCGCAAGCTGCCGAAATTGGTGTCTCACCTACACCTGCCGGTTCAAAGTGGCTCAGATCGCGTTTTAGCGGCCATGAAACGGGGTTACACTGCGCTAGAGTATAAGTCCATCATTCGCAAGCTGCGCGCCATTCGCCCCGACCTGTGCCTAAGCTCTGATTTCATTGTGGGCTTTCCCGGTGAAACCGAAGCCGAATTCGAGGCCACCCTTAAATTGGTTAAAGACGTGGCCTTTGACCTGAGCTATGTGTTCATTTACAGCGCCCGCCCAGGCACGCCCGCAGCCAACCTGCCGGACGAAACGCCGCACAGTGAAAAAGTCCGCCGCCTAGAGGCTTTGAACGTGGTGATTGAAGCCGAAACCAAGCGCATTAACCTGAGCATGGTCGATTCGGTTCAGCCTTGCCTGGTGGTGGGCATTTCCAAGAAAGACCCAAACCAATTGCAGGCGCGCACCGAAAACAATCGGGTGGTGAATTTTGTCGGTAACCCACGCCTGATTAACCAAATGGTGGACTTGAAAATCACCGCCGCAGGCACGTTCTCACTGAAGGGCGAGATGGTGATTGCCGAAGATTAAAGCGTCACTGGCCTAATGTGCCACACTCAACGCCATAAAGTGCCCGTTTTTTGTCTATTTTTTCAAAAAACGGGCTTTTCTTTTGGGGCGTTTGGGTTAGAATGAATGACTGTGCCTGATTTATTTGGGCACTTTAATCGTTGACTTTTATAGGACAGTAACCATGTTTCAGCACGTTGATTTTTACCCTGGTGACCCGATTTTTGGTTTAGTTGATGCGTACAATAAAGATACCCGCTCGCCTAAGGTTAACCTTAGCATTGGCCTGTATCAGGATGGCGCTGGTCTGTTGCCTTTATTAGACACGGTTAAAAAAGCGGAAACCGCTCGTGCTGAACATTTGTCTCCTCGTTCTTATTTGCCGATGGAAGGCCTAGCCGCCTACCGTAGCGCAGTGCAAAACCTATTGTTTGGGGCCGATGCAGCCGCAGTCAAAGAAGGCCGTATTGCCACCGTACAAACCTTGGGCGGCTCTGGTGCCTTGAAGATTGGCGCCGAGTTCCTACACAGCTACTTCCCAAACAGCGAATGCTATGTGAGCGACCCGACCTGGGCCAACCACATCGCCATTTTTGAAGGCGCGGGCATCACGGTTAAAAAATACCCTTACTACGACGCCGAAACTGGCGGCGTGTGTTTCGAAGACATGCTGTCTTTGTTTAAAACCTTACCGAAGCAAACCATCGTGTTGTTGCACCCTTGCTGTCACAACCCCACCGGCGTCGATTTAACGCCAGAACAGTGGAACCAAGTGATTGCCGTGGTGCAAGCGCGTGAATTGATTCCGTTCATGGACATTGCCTACCAAGGCTTTGGCGATGGCTTGGAAGAAGACGTGTTTGCCATTCGCGCCATGATGAACGCCGGCGTGTCGTTTTTTGTGAGCAATTCGTTCTCGAAAAACCTGTCTTACTACGGCGAGCGCTGTGGTGGTTTGTCGGTGGTGAGCCCAAGCAAAGAAGAAGCGGACTTGGTGATGGGCCAGTTGAAGCTGGTGATTCGCCGTACCTACTCTAATCCACCGGCTCACGGCGCTTATATTACCGCCGAGGTGATGAACAATCCTGAGCTACACGCTGAGTGGGCTGAGGAAGTGGCGCAAATGCGCGTGCGCATTAAAGAAATGCGTCAAAAATTGTATGACGTGTTGAGCGCCAAGGTACCGGGTAAAGATTTTTCTTATTTCTTGAACCAACGCGGCATGTTTAGCTTTACCGGCTTGACCCCAGCGCAAGTGGATCGTTTAAAAGATGAATTTGCGATTTACCTAGTGGGTTCTGGCCGCATGTGCGTGGCGGGTTTGAACAACGACAACGTGGATTATGTGGCGTCTGCCTTCGCCACCGTATTGCAAGACTAATCCGAGCTGTACTATCATGCTGATACTAAAAAGGTTGCCTAGGCCTTAGGCAACCTTTTATTTTTCAGGATAAGAAAGTATTCTATGAACTTGATCACCAGATTATTGCTGATTGCCGCTATTGGCATTATTTTGAGCGTTGCCGCCAATGGTTACTTTGGCGGTTAAGGGCCTTGTGGCCACAGACCTAACCCATGCCCAATGATGTTTCATGAAGTGCATGGGTTTTTTTACGGCTTAAATGAGCCCGTCACGGTATTTTGACGGATTCAGTAGGGCATTGAGCGGCTGGATAAAGCCCAGGGAAAGAGACACATGAGTGTAGAAAACAGACGGCCGATTAAGGCGCGCGGGAGCCGCATGGCCGGGGCCACCGCCACTTGGTTGGCGAAAAAGGGCGTGTTGCCGAACCATATTTCCGTTGCCAGCATGGGGTTTGCCCTGCTGGCGGGGTTTTGTTTTTGGGTGGGCTTAGGGTATGCCGCCGAGGGAGGCCAACGGGTGTTGTTGGTGCTGGCGGCGCTGTGCATTCAAGGACGGTTATTGTGCAATCTATTTGATGGCATGGTGGCGGTTGAGGGTGGCCTTAAAACGCCCGGCGGTGAAGTGTACAACGAGTTGCCTGATCGCGTGGCCGACAGCCTGATTTTGTTGGGCGTGGGTTATGGCTTAAGCGTATGGCCGTGGGCAGCGCACTTGGGCTGGGCGGCGGCGCTGTTGGCGATGGCGACGGCCTATGTGCGCGTTTTGGGCGGCAGCTGTGGCCTGGCGCAAAAATTTCTGGGGCCCATGGCCAAGCAGCAGCGCATGGCGCTGCTTACCGTGGCGGCCTTAGTGGGGGCGGTGGTGCCAAGCGACTGGGCGGCGATGCTGTTGCTGGGCGCACTGGTGCTGATTGTGATCGGCAGTGCTTGGACGGCCTGGCGGCGTACGATGGTGGTCTTGGAGGATTTACATGAACGGGCACAATGAAGCTTTTTATATGCGTTGGCGTTGGGCCCAAGCCTTTACGGGTTATGTGTTGGTGTTGCTGTGCCGCTTGATTACGGGCGTGCAGGTGCGTTGGCAGGGCTGTACGCCTAAGGCTGGGGCGCGGGTGTATTACGCCAACCATTCCAGCCATTTGGATGGTTTGGTGATTTGGGCGGGCATGCCCAAGGAGCTGCGCCCAACCGTGCATCCTGTGGCCGCCCGCGACTATTGGGACGCCACGCCGCTGAAGCGCTACATCGCCCAGTATGTGTTTAAGGCCCTGTTGATTAATCGCCAAAAGCCCAGCGGTGAGGGTGAAGTGGCGGAAAATCCGATTACGGCCATGGGCACGCTGCTGGCGCAAGATGAAGCCATCATTATTTTCCCGGAAGGCACGCGCAACAGCGGTGCCGGCGTGGGCCCTTTTAAGAGCGGCCTCTACCATTTAATCAAGCAATATCCACAGGCCGAGTTCATTCCGGTGTACCTAGAAAACCTAAACCGTGTTTTGCCTAAGGGCACCAAGCTGATTGTGCCGATTATTTGTTCGGCTACTTTTGGCGCCCCGATTGCGCCCTTGGCGGCAGACGAAGATCGTCACCAGTTTTTGGCCCGTGCCCAGCAGGCACTAGAGGAGTTGGCCCCATGACCCACGTTGATGCAAACCTAAGATTATTGTTACAGGGCCTGTTTGCCTTGCTGGTCGTGGCCAGCCTGATTGGCTTTGTTTTAGCCAAACTGTATGGCCAAGGCTCGGCCAAGGCCACGATTGAAAACCTAAACGCGCGCATTCGGGCGTGGTGGTTGATGTGTATTGTGGTGACCATTGCCTTATTGGTGGGCACCACCGGCTCGGTGCTGTTGTTCGTGCTGATTTCGTTTTTTGCCCTGCGCGAATGCTTAACCTTAACGCCGACCAAGCCCAGCGATCATCAAACCCTGTTTGTGTGCTTTTTTGTCATTTTGCCGCTGCAATATATTTTGGTGGCGACGGGTTGGTATGGCCTGTTCTCGATTTTGATTCCGGTGTACGTGTTCTTGTTTGTGCCTACCCTGATTGCGATGGGCGGTGACACCACGGATTACATGGGGCGCATGGCCAAGATCCAATGGAGCTTGATGATCGCGATTTACTGCATCAGCCACGTGCCGGCCTTACTCATGCTGGACATTGAGGGCTTTAGCGGTGAGAACATCAAGCTGATCTTGTTTTTGATGATTGTGGTGCAGGGCTCCGATGTGTTGCAGTATATTTTCGGCAAGCTGTGGGGCAAACACCCGATTGCGCCGAACGTGAGCCCGAACAAAACCCGTGAAGGCTTTTTTGGCGGCATCGGCGCGGCGGTGCTGTTGGGCACGTCGCTGTGGTGGATCACCCCGTTTGCGCCCTGGCAGGCGGCTTTAATTTCGTTGGCCATTACCCTAGCGGGCTTTGCAGGGGGGCTGTGCATGTCGGCGATTAAGCGCGACGTTGGGATTAAAGACTTTGGCGCGATGATTCAAGGGCATGGCGGCATGATGGATCGCATCGATTCTTTATGTTTCTCGGCGCCGGTGTTTTTCCACATCATTCGTTTTTTCTTTACGGATTAAATCATGACGATTCATCAGCGCTGTGCTTGGGTCTCTGATGACCCGCTGTATCAAGCCTACCATGACGAAGAGTGGGGGCGGCCGGTGCACAATGGCCAAGCCCTGTTTGGCCTGCTGTGTCTTGAGGGGCAGCAGGCGGGGCTGTCGTGGATCACGGTGTTGCGCAAGCGCGCCCACTATTTGGCCTGCTTTCACGACTTTGTGCCAGAGCGGGTGGCGACCATGACCGAGGCTGACGTTGAACGGCTGGTGTTGGATGCCGGCATCATTCGCCACCGTGGCAAAATCCAAGCCATCATCGGCAATGCGCGGGCCTATTTGACCATGCAGGCGGCAGGGGAAGACTTCGCTGCGTTTGTGTGGGGTTTTGCGGGGCCTCAGGACGCGCCAGTGCGGACGTCTATGGCTGAGGTGCCCGCGCGCACCGAAGCCTCTGATGCGCTGGCTAAGGCGCTTAAACAGCGCGGCTTTAAATTTGTGGGGTCGACCATTTGCTACGCTTTCATGCAGGCGGCTGGCTTGGTTAATGACCACCATCAGCCTTGTGATTTAGCCCAGCGTTCAGATTGACGTGACCAGAGAATAAAAACCGCCGCCTTAATGATTAAGGCGGCGGTTTTTTTGTGTGGCCTTAACTTAGGCCTCGGGTAAGGCCTTCCAACGGCGCACCAGCACAATCAGGAACGGCATCAGCAGGCACATGACCAGCCAAGTGGTGCTGAGGTAGGTGAGGCCAAAAGGTTCAAACAGCTCGTCATCGCGGCTGTTGCTGATGGCGTCAAACAGCACCAGCAGCAACCACGGTGGCAGCCAAAATAAAAAGTGCATGGCGATGGTGGAAGGGCCTTTGGGGCGGCCAGTGCGGCACAGGTACAGCATGAAGGCGAGGGTACCTGTCCAAACCACCACCCAAAAGAAGCTGAACGTGCCATTGCCAGAGTGAGAAGCGCTGAGAAACCCAGACAGCAATAATAAGACGCCCGCAGAGAGGGCCGCTTTGAGCCAAGTTTTGCCGCTACTGAGGCGGAAGGAGAACACCGCCAAAGACAGCATGAGGCCCCAGAAGAGCGCGAGGCTCAGCGGTAGCCACAGCCAGTTGAAGCGATAGGTATCTTGGTCGAGGATGACGTTTTGGCGCTCTGACAGCGCTTCCCAATCGCGGTACTCCTGATAGTCCATTGGGCGGATGGTGGGTACTGGCGTGTTGTCATCGCCGTCGGACAGAATATAGAACGGGGGCTGGTTGAGGCTGGCCCACCAGGCCTCAGGGCTGCGGCTCATGTGGCGTTGGTGGGTCTGTAGCAGCTGCTGGTAATCGTGCATGAGGGCCAGAATCGGCTCGCTTTGGCCGTTGCGTAGCCAAGTGAGCAGCTGTTGTTGGCTGACCGTCAGGGGGTTGTTGCTGTCGAGGTGATGGAAAAACAGCAGCGACGTGCCCTTATAGCCGGTGATGATGAGCTGATCATTGGGGCCAGCATTGGCGCGCACGGCGTAGTCATCCATGGGCAGCGTTTTGGGCTGTAGCGTCAGGGTGCTGGGGATGGGCAACGGCTGGTGTTGGCCGGAAACGTAGCGATAGGGCTCGATGTCATAGGGCATGAGGATTTGGATCGCATCGAGAAGGAGGCGGTTTTTTTGTGCCTCGGCCACGTTGCTGCCGCCGTGAATACGGCTGATGGCACCGGCGGTGTAGGCCAGCGGCAGGGCGCATAGGCTGCTGGTGATGAATAGGACGATGGCCCATTCGCCCCAGAGTTGCCCTACGCTGCGGGGGGCAAAAAAGCGAAAGCCGTTGTTGCGGCTGTACACCATGAGCCAGCCGATGAAGACCAATAGGCCGCTGATGAAGGCCAAAAAGTAAATGCTGGGACTGTTGGACTCAATGTGCTCCAGGGTGTTGCCCTGAAACAAAAAGCCGAGGGTGAATAAAAAAGCATACAGGCCCAAAATGATGAGGGTCATGGGCACGATGCGAATGTTCCACAACATGGGGAAGCGTTGGCGCAGGGCCGTAGTCAGGTGTGCAATCATGGTCGTCTTCAGGCGTTCAAAAAGAAACGGCGGGTTGAGTGGGAAATGTCGCGATAGCTGGTCACAGGAATGCGTGCCTGAACGACTAGCTGCAAAAAGGCATAGGCATCAGTGCTGTCTGGGAATTGGCACACATAGGTGCCGCCATTTTTTTGGATGTGGGCCAGGCCTAAGGGGCTTAAGGCCTGCTGTAGCTGGTCTTGCGACCAAGGGCTGTCCAACTCCACGATGAATGGCTGCGGCGCCGTTGGGTCGGCGTGTTGGGTGCTGTGATCCATTTGCCCCTGCTTTAAAAACAGCACGAAATCGGCGGTGCGTTCGACCTCATACAGCTGCTGTGAGCTGAGCATCAAGGCCATGGGGCGGAAGGGCGAATGGGTCATGTCTTTAAAGTCATCGAGCACGGTTTGCTGCGCCAAAATGTCGAGGTTGGCCAAGGGCTCGTCAATAAACAACAGCCGTGGCTGCGACAGCAGCGCGCGCGCCAGCTCAAAGCGCATTTTGTAGCCCGAAGACAGGTCGGCCCAGCGGTGTTGACGGTAGGGGCGTAAGCCCATGCGCGCCACCACTAAGGCGACAAACAGGGTGTTTTTGGTGCCGGTGCAGCCATATAGGCTGGCGGTATACGACAGGTTGTCGATTAAAGAGCCTTTCCAAGTGGGCGTGCGTTGGGCGATGTAAATCAGCTTGCTGCGTAGCTCATAGGGGCTTTTGTGAGGGGTGTGGTGGGTGAGGCGACCAGAAGACAGCTGTAGCTCGCCACACAACACCCGCAGCAGCGTGGTTTTGCCGTTGCCATTTTCACCGACTAAGCCAACGACTTGGCCAGCGTTGAGGCTAAAGCTGATGGGCCCCAGACGAAACGGGCGCTGTTGGGTGCCGTATTGGTGGGTGAGCGCTTCGGCGCTGATTAAAGTTTGGCTAGGCGCCGGCTCGGGTTGCGCCAAGAGATAGGCGGTTAGCTGCGCAAGTCGTTCTGCCAAGCGCGGCTTAAGGTTTGGGTCCGCCGCATCGACGCTGTCTAACCAGTCCAGTAGCGCGACCGTTTGTTGGTATTGGGCCACGTCATCGGTGTCTAGGGTTAAGTCGATGAGGCGTTTGCTGAGCTTGCTTAAGTCGTCAAACTCAAGCAGCGCTTGAATGGGGGCAAAATAATCTGGTCTGGGATCCATGGTGTCTCAAGTCTTCAGTCTGGCAGAAACGATAACATAATTAGGCCGCCAGCGCTTTCCTGTTTGGTGCCTGGAGGCGTTGGTCATCGGTGCGTTGTTATGGCACGTTGGTTTAGGCGCGTGGGCCAGGGTTGATTGGCCAGCGTCGTGCCAAAGCGGCATCGGCCGACAGCGGGCCTGCGCCCAAGGTTAGGATGAGCAACAGCATGAAGATGTAGGGGGTTTCGGGCAGGTACATGAGCCAACTAAACCAGGTAAGGGGGCCGAGGTTGGGCGGAATTTGGCTCAGCCCCACCGTGGCCAAAGCCACCAAGCAAATCGCCAATAAGGGCAGTGCCCCTAAGCGAGTGACCAGGCCGATGGCCAATAGCAAGCCGACAATGGCCTCAACTGCGGCCACGAATACGGCCATGATTTCGGGGGCGGGTATGCCGGCCTCAATCATGGTGTCTAGCATGAGGCGCTGGCTGGCGGGTAAAAACAGCTTGTTAAAGCCGGAAGAGAAAAAAAATAGGCCCAGCGCGATACGGCTGCCGGCCAAGGGTAAAAATGCGGCTTGGGTATGTGTGGCCATGAGGCGCCGTAGGGTTGGGTGCATCGCGTTATCCTATAATTTAAGTAATCATTTGTTTTATAGAATGATTAAGGAAGCAAAAGTTCAATCCATCGGCCCTGATGTGCAGGTTATGGCGGGGCCACGGTGGCCTAGCGACATCAGGGTATCAGCCGGTTTGGTCGCAGCCAGCGTGTTGGCGCGGCGACCCTAATTTTAAGGTAGGCATCTTGGGGTTTGATGCCTAAGGCTGTGCATTTGCTGGGATTGGCGGTATCCGAATTAAAGTAATTAGCCTATACTGATTATGACGTATACATGCGAGGTAAGTTGGATTGGTTTGGCCCGCATGGGCGTGTTGCTCTTCCGTCAAACTCAAGCCGGTCAGGCTAGGATGAGTGGCGTAGGGTGTGAGAGAGGGGCTCATGAATTCAATTATATGGGTGGTTTGCTTTTTTAGGGGCTGGTGTCAGGGATTTTAGAGCCTAGGCCAGCATTGATCTTCGGTTTATGGGGAGTGTGCTGATGAGTGAGACGAAACACAATTATGTAGAGCGGGCCTATGGTCGGCTGCGGCAAATGATCATCGAGCACGAAATCAAACCGAATGAGCAGCTGTTCATTACGGCGCTGTCTCTTAGCTTGAACGTGAGTGCCACACCCATTCGAGAAGCGCTTAACCGCTTGCTGAATGAGAGGTTGGTGGTTAAGGGACACAATCGGGGCTTTTTTGTGCGGGAGATGCGCGAACAAGAGCAGCGGGAGCTCATTATTTTGCGTGAGGTACTGTTGGTTTGGGCCGTGCGTTTTTATTTATCCCGCCCTGATGCGGTGATGTATGACTTTATACAGCAGGAGCGGACGGTGTGGTCGTGCCTTGATCGGACGATTTCGCAGCAGAAAAACAAGCTGATCGAGGTGGATAAAGGCTTATTCAGCTTAATCTTTGAACAGGTGGCACATGATGAATTAAAACGGATTTATCAGAACTGTATGGCGCGTTGCGGTTACGTTTGGTACACCTTTATTGGGCATGAGCAACAGCTGGCTTACTACCACCAGCATTATCTGAGGTTGATGGACGCCCTCTGGCGTCAAGACGTCGGCCTGTGTGAGCAACTTATTCAGGCCGGTTCGCAAAAGTGTTTGGGCCACCAACACATCACGTTACTGTGCTTTAACGGGGGCGTCGGTGCCACGCCCTAATGCCTCAGCCTCGCGGGCCGGGCCAGTGCGGCGCTTGGGCGCTCATCGGGGCTGTGTGTTGTGGTGGGTGGATTTAAAACACGCGTATTCGGCGTCGGCCAATCAGTGTTTGAGTGCCGAGGAATGGGCGTTGGTGCGGCGTAAGCCGGCGGCAGTACGGTCCAAAACGATGACTGCCTATGTGGCACGGCGCCATATTTTAAGTAAGGCCACGGGCGTGGCGCCGGCGGCCTTACGGTTTGGCTACAATGCCCAGGGCAAAAAACACCTATTGGGCGCGCCGGAGCTTGAGTTTAACCAATCTTACAGTGCGGGTGGCCTGCTGTTGGCGGTGTCTCATCAAGGCCAAGTCGGCGTCGACTGGGAGCGCGCACCGCAGGCGTCGACGCTGTCGTACGAGGCTTTACTGGCGTTGGCGCAGCAGTTTTTTAATGCGGTGGAGCGGGCGCACCTAGCACAGTGCGCCGTGGCTGAACGCTGGCGGCTGTTCGGCAAAATCTGGGTGTTGAAAGAAAGCGTGATCAAGGCGCTGGGGTTGGGCTTTGCTATGGATTTAGCTCAGGTGGCGCTGCCCTTGAATATGTTGGTGCATCAGGGCAGGCGGGTGGAGGGGGTGGTGTCTGTGGGCACCGGGCCGTTAGCCGACACGGTGTGGCGGCTGTCTTATGCTCAGGTTGGTGACTGGCAGGTGGCCTTATGTACCCCTGAGGTGAGTCGCCGCACCATCGTGGCCGTATAGGCATCGATGGCGCGGCGGTGACGGTACGTTGAGTTAGCTGCGCTGAGCGCGAGCCAGCTCTAGCCGAAGGTCAAGCTGGGCATAGTCATGATTGGCCGCCGCAATGGCGTCTTCGATGCTCATGCATTGGGGCAGGTCAAAGCAGGTGGTGATTTGGGTCAGTCGTTCGGCGATGCTGCCTTGAATCACATAGTGCCGGATGTTAAGAGCGGCCAAAATTTCCAACATGCTGCGATCGCAATAGTCACGAAAGCTCGAATTCATAGGGCGGTGGCTATCGGCATGAATGGGGAGCTCATTTTTAAGGTGGATAAACCCATCAAAGGTGGACTGCACGTGCTGGCGAATGCTGTGCCCTAGGCATTCAATGACGTCTTCGAAGAACAGCATTTCGGGGCTGAGCTGATCGCGGGGGATTTCGGGCATGTGGCCCGCTTGGTTTGGGTCCATGCCATATTTGATGCGGCCTGCGCCGTACAGCCACTCTTGTAAAGAAGACCCATCCGAAATGAGGTCGGTGTCGGCCATGGCTTCGTTGACGGCACGACCACAGTGGCGCAGCACCATCAGCTGAATAAATTCAGCCGGCGTGCATTGGGCCAATGTTTTGCCCGGTACGGCGCTGGGCATGATTTCTCGCATGGTTTGGGCCAGGCTTCTGGGGATGCCGGTGAGGTGAGACAACGCCATCACGGTGCGGGTTTTGCCGGAAGAGTAAGTGCCTGAGATGGCGAGCTTCATGGAATGCTCCTTAAAGGATGGGTTGGGGGCTGGGGGGGGATTTTGTGGCCGAGCGAACATTTGATCTGAATGTCTGCCACGCCGCCTTCGATGTCAATGTAACGCCAGCTGTCGGCCTCTACCTGTAGGCGTTGGCTGTCGGTAATGGTGGCTACGGCGATGGCCGTGTCGGTTAAGGGCCTAAACGGGTGTGGGGTGCTGATTTCGGTGCGCAACATCCAGAGGGTTTCGCTGTTGGCACGGGTAATGCCATCCAGCTCGTACATGAGGGTTTGGGCCAGCTGGAGGTGGGTGACGAAGCAATCAACGTAGGTTGCCTGTGGTTGATAGGCGCCCTCGAGGCCGCGTTGTGCCAGATAAGGCTGGCTAAGCGGCAGCTGGAGCGTGGCCGTGGCGCTGAGGGTGGGGCTGTCTTGGTGGGTGACGTCGGTGATGTGCTGGCCGCGGTTTTTAAAGGCGGCGCCGTAATAGCGGTCTGCTTCGGTGCCCAACAGTGTTGCTGGGGTGGCGTAGTGGGCGTCGTTGGTTTTGAAGGCGCCGTTGGGGTGTTCTATTTCACAGCGGGCTTGCATCTTGGCAATGTGGCAATTAAACACCGAGAGAGATCGGTCTGCCCGATTGGGCGACTTGGTGGTGCGCACAAGGGTGAGCGTCACGTCTAAATTGGTTAAGTCTTCTTGGGCGCTCAGCCCTGGTTTTAACTTAATGCTTTTAAGCCACAGCTTCTGGCGGGCAACCTCATTTAAATCTAAGGCATGGGTGAGAAAAACCTCACAAAATTGAGGGCATAAAATCAGCATGTCGACGCTGCTGAGGTGTGGCCGTAAATCATCCCCTTTTTTTAAAGACCAATCATGTGGGTAAGTAATCGAAATTCGCGCCGTTAGGCCACGTTGGCGCGTCGAGTCGGGGTGTAGGCTGAGGCTTAAATCACGCGCATCGTAAAAAACACGGCGGTAGCCTAAACCAAAAAAGCGATGTTCGGCCTTGCCCAGATAGTCTTCAATGGAGGCACAAGCAAAAGGTTGTTTCATACGGTCTCCTACGGCTGGGGCTGGTCGGGTGCGTGATAAGCATCGACTAGGTTTTGGATGGTGTGGATGTCGGAAAACCGGTGTGTTTGGGCAAAGGGTTGCGCCTGTAAGAGGCTATTGAGCATCATGACCAAACGGGCCAGCATTAGCGATGAAAAAGCCAAATCATGGGTTAGGTGCGTCTCGAGCGTAATGGTTAAGCCTGCTGCCTCTTCCTCATCGAGGGCATTTTGAGCGTATAAAAATAGGACTTCTTTGATGATGGCGTACTGAATTGTTTCGCGGGTTTTTAACATGTCATACCTCCGTCAAGCACAATGGTTTGGCCAGTGAGAAAGCTGGCCGCATCGGAACACATAAACTGGGCCAGCTGGCTTACATCAGCCAATTGGCCCAGCCGATTTAGGGGCGTACGTTTGCGTATTTGCTGGCGCCGTTCGGGGGATAAGTAGGCCACCAAATCGGTTTCGAAGAAGCCTGGCGCGAGGGCGTTGATGCGGATGTTGGCGGGGCCAAGTTCTCGGGCCAGGCTGCGGGTCAGGCCGTCTAGGGCCGCTTTGCTGGCACTGTAGAGGGCGACGCCCTTGTGGCCACGAATGGCGTTAATCGACGAGATGTTCAGAATCACGCCCGAGTTTTGGCGCAGCATGGCGGTGCTACAGGCCTTGGTAAGGATGATGGGGGCCACTAAATTACACTGGATCAGGGCATGGATGTCTTGGTCTGAAGTAAAGGCCAACAGGCCTTCGCTGAGCTTGGCGGCATTGTTGATGAGCACGTCGACCGTCCCAAAGTGCTGTTGCACCCTAGCCACCCAGGGCGCGAGTGAGGCCGAGTCTTCGGCGTCTAAGGCTTCCCAGTAAAAATGAGCGGCCTGCTGGTCATGGGCCTGTTGGGCGGCGATAAAGGCATTATGCTTGCGGCTAAAGGTGGCCACGCGATGGCCCTGAGCCAGGTAAGCAGTCACCAGTGCCGCGCCGAGGCCACTGCTGCCACCGCTAATGAGGATGGTTTTGGTCGTCATTCGTGGCTCCTACTTAAAGCGGCACGGCTTTTTTTGAAGCGGCTAGAGTAGTGCGCCTGATCGCTAAATTCATAGATCATGGGGATTTTAAACGGCTCTAAGTGCAGGGCGCAGTGTTGGAACAGGCGGGTACGAAAGGCGTCGAAATCTTCAGGGTTTTTAAGCAAGATTAACGCCTTGATGCCCATGCCGGTAATGGGGTTGGGCTCGCCGGTGACGGTGACGTCGGCGACGTTGTCGGCCTGTAAAATGACGTTTTCGACCTCGGCGGGATAGACTTTTTCACCCCCCACGTTGATGACTTCGGAGGTTCTGCCCAATATTTTGACATAGTCTCCGTCGACCGCCACCAGGTCTTCCGTATTGAAGAAGCCATCGGCATCAAACGGCGCGGCCGCGTTGAGGTAGCCCAGCATGGCGAACTCTGATTTGATCCACAAAATATGGTTAATGATCTTGTGCTCAAAGCCTTGGCTGCCCAACTTCATCCACAGTTCCTGATTGTTTTTAGATTGGGTGGGCAAAATGCCGACTTCGGAAAGGCCGTAGGTCTGTTTGAGGGTGACCGATGGCAGGAGGGTATTCAGGTGGGTGAGGACGGAGGCCGGCATCGGCTCGGTGCCGTAGCTAATGAGCTTCAGGCTGCTGGTGTCGGCTTGGGCTAAAACGCCGGAAATCAGCGCCATGTTCAGAAACGTCGGGGTCGTGGGCAGTATTTCTACCCGCCATTTGGCAATGGCGGCAAACACCGACTCTGGCGTTCGGGTCAGGGGGGATATTAAGGTGCCGCCCTGGCTTAGGGTGTGTAAGAGGGTATTGATGCCGCCAATGTGGTCTAGGGCTAAAAAAGCCAGGGTGCGCTTAGGGCTGCGTAGGGCTTGGTGTTTGTCGATGAGGGTGTGAAAGTCTAACACCGAGGCCTTGGGCGTGCCGGTGGTGCCGGAGCTGAATAGGATCAGCCCCGCATGCTGTCGCGACTGCAGCGTTTGATAGTGTGGGTGGCGGCTGTCTTGCGCCGCCGGCGTGATGGGGCTGAGCGCGTAGTGCTGGCCTTGGCATTGAATGCGGTGGGTGACCTGAGCCACGCTTAAGTACTGGGCCCGCTTGCCGTCGGGTACGGCGCCAATGGGCACGATGAGGTGTTGTTCGCTGATGAGCGCCAGCATGACGGCGCAGGTGTAAGGGGTGAAGTCGCCTTCCACCGAGATGACGCTGCTGGGCGGCAGTTCAGCCTGGCGCAAATAGGCCAAAGCGGTGAGGGCGTGCTGTTGTAACGACTGATAATCATGGGCCTGATTATTGAAAACCAGCGCTTCTTTAGTGGCATAGTCGGCACAACGATCGATAAGCCAATGCGTTTTTGTCATGGAACACTCCTTCGAAAGGGGCTGTGGGGTGAGCCATTTTTATAGCATCGTTTATTTTTCTAAGGGTGTATCATTTGACATATATTTAGATGCTGGGTCAGCCTTGGGAGAGTGTTTGCGGTGAAAGTTTATTCAGGGCTAATGTTTTTTAAGTGAAAATGCAATTTTGATGGGTGCTGTGCTTTAGGTCTATTCTTAATGGGGGCTTTTTGGGCTAAAAGTACATTTTTTAACCCGTGGGTTTAACCAATGGTTGATTAAAACGCATGAACCAAGAGGCCTCACCTTCAGGCCGAAAATGGTCTTTATGGTGGCCTCAGTTGCCAGAGTCCCTTGGCCATGCGTTTTTGCCAACACCTGGCCGTCATTGAGTCAAGCGAGGGGTGCGCGGCGCGGGCGCTGGACTGAAACCCATTCAGAAGCCCAGTCTGGCTTAAGGGCCCATTAAGCTGGGCGTTGCGTCATTTGGCCGGATCAGAAAAAGGCTCGAACTGAGCCACAAAAAAAGGCAGGGGGGCCTGCTTGGGCTGTGCGCAAGCAAGTTGAAAGTGGGCGTCGTGTTGAAACGCCACCGCATCAAAGGGTGCTAGCACCAGGGTGAGGCCTTGGCTGCGAAAGGTCACTGGCTGTGGGTGCAGGGACAGCAGCAAGCCATGGCGGGCGCTGAGGTGGTGGGTTTGCTGACAGGCGTAGTGGTGTTGGCTAAAGCGATGGCGGTAGTGGCCCATCCGGCTCATCACGCCAATGTCTAAAATTGGCTCGGCGTAGGCTAGGGTGCTGGGGGCGGCGGCGCCATCAAAATCCACAATGGTGTGTTTGGGGGTGAACGTCACCCGTTCGCCATCGGCCATCGCCAAGGTGAGGCCTTGACCGGTTAACACCGCCAGGCTGCGATGGATGCCGGCATAGTTAGAGAAAGGGCCGAGGGCGTTGATGTCGGCCGCGCTGACGCGAAAGGCAAAGTTGTCTAGGGTGGCGTCGGCGGGATGGATCAGGATTTGACGGGTGGTGCCGGCGCCGTTTTTCCACGGCGTCACGGCAAGGTCTTGAAACGTAATTTTATGCATAAAAGAGAGGTTTAGGTTAAACGCTTTGATCCATGCTCAACGAAGGCATGCCGTTGGGTTCGCTGGTGTTGGTGACCTTGGCCGGCACGCCGACCACGGTGCTGTGGGCGGGCACGTCTTTGACCACGACGCTGCCTGCGCCCACCTTCGCGCATTCGCCAATGTTCAGGTTGCCTAAAATTGAGGCGTTGGCGCCGATCATCACGCCATCGCTAACCTTAGGGTGGCGATCGCCGGTGTCTTTGCCAGAGCCGCCGAGGGTCACGCCTTGTAAAATCGAAATGTTATTGCCCAGCACGGCGGTTTCGCCGATCACAATGCCGGTGCCGTGGTCGAGCATGATGCCGTGGCCCATGCGCGCGGCCGGATGAATGTCGACGGCAAAGACTTCCGACACGCGATTCTGTAAGAAGTAGGCCAGCGGTTTACGTCCTTGGTGCCAGAGCCAATGGTTGATGCGGTGCGCCTGGGTGGCGTGGAAGCCTTTAAACGACAGCAGCGGCAGCGTGTATTGTTCACAGGCGGGGTCTCGTTGGTAATAGGCTTGGATGTCTGCCTGCATGTCGAGGCTGATCTGTGGGTCTTTGGCCAAGGCTTCTTGGAATACTTCGTACAGCGCTCGTGAATCCATCACTGGGCTGGCGAGCTTGCTGGACAGGTGAAAGGCCACCACTTGCTCTAGGCTTTGATGGCGCAACACCGTTAGGTGCAAAAAGCTGGCCAACAGCGGCTCGGCTTGCGCGGCGGCTTCGGCTTCTTGGCAAATGGTGTGCCAGAGGTCGGTGGCGTTGAGGTTCATGGTGGTCTCCTTAATGACGGCGTCTGAGGCCGTTGCACATCATAACATTAGCGCGGCATTTTGTGGGGCGGCTTTAGGCTGCTTGGTTAGCCAAAATGGCTGACGCCGTAGGCGGCCAGCAGGTATTTGGGCACGCCAAAACGCGCGGTCATGAGCGGGTCAACAATTTGGCTGATTTCGGCGTTACCGGCAGCGCTCATCAGCATCGTGGCTTCGGCCAGGCTTAGGCCGGTGGCTTGCTGCACAAAGACTACGGCGGATTCGGTGGCGGTTTTAATCGCCTCATCCAAGGTGGCTTTGGAGGCCAAGAATGCTATTTGATCGGCATTTTCGACCACTGGGTGCGCCAGCGGCCGTTGCTTGATCAGGTCTAGCTTCACTACGGCCTGTCCGGCAATTTCGACACCGGAAACGCCAATTTCACCGTCGCCCATGGCGGCATGAAAATCGCCCAAAGCAAACAGCGCGCCGTCGTTGAATACGGGCAGGTACAGGGTCGCTCCTTCGGTGATCAGCTTGGTGTCCATATTGCCGCCGTGGGTGTCGGGCACACCACAGGGAATGGGGTCGCCGGCGGGGGCCACGCCGATCACACCGATCATTTTATTCAGCGGGATCCGCAGGCGTTCATTGAACACCACGTGTTCGTCTTCGATGGCCACCACTTTTTGGGTCATGCCCTCGAGGCGATGGCCCATAATGCCCAGGCCCGCGCCGGCCACCAGTACGCCGCTGTTGGCCACCTCGATGCGTTCAATGTGGACTTTCAGCACGTCGCCTTTTTCGGCGCCCTTGATGTAAATAGGGCCGGTGGCGGGGTTGATGCGGGCCCAGTCGACGCCGGTGGCGGGATGCTCGGCGTCGATTTGGTCTTCGAAGCAGTCATAGGTTTCGATGCACACGCGTTCGCCAGCGGCAACGGTTAGGGCAGGCTGGGTGTGCTTGTCAAAGGCGTAAATGACGGCATTTTGGCGGCGTAACGTATGCATGTGGGCAACCTATGGCAGGAATTAAAGGGATGGCAAAAGTATCGCAGCGATAGGGCCATAAAGCAACCGTCGGCGCCCAGTCGCCAGCAGGCATAAAAAAAGCACGCCGATAAAGCGTGCTGGTTGTGGCGGTGAGGCCCAGGCTAAATGCTTTGGTCCATGCTTAAGGACGGCATGCCTTTGGCGTGGTTTTGGCCCACGGGTTGGGCGGGCACGCCGACCACGGTGGTGCAGGGCGCCACGGTTTCTGTGACCACGCTGCCAGCGCCGATCTTGGCGCAGTGGCCAATGTGGATGTGGCCCAAAATAGCCGCATTGGCGCCAATCATCACGCCATTGCCAATATGAGGATGGCGAATGCCGGATTCCTTGCCCGAACCCCCGAGGGTGACGCCGTGCAGAATCGAAATGTCGTCGCCCAAGACGGCGGTTTCACCGATCACAATGCCGGTGCCGTGGTCGAACATCAGGCCTTTGCCAATCTTGGCACCAGGGTGAATGTCGATGCCGAACACTTCAGAGGCACGATTTTGCAGCGAATAGGCCAGAGTGTGGCGGCCTTGCTGCCACAGCCAATGGTTGATGCGATGTGCCTGAGTGGCGTGGAAGCCTTTGAAATACAGCAGCGGCAGCGTGTATTGCTCACAGGCTGGGTCGCGGTCGTAATAGGCGTGGATGTCGGTGCGCATGCTCAGGCTGATGTCGGGATCTTGTTCGAAGGCTTCGCAAAAAACCTCGTACAGCGCGCGCGCGTCCATCACTGGGCTGGCCAGCTTGCTGGATAGGTGAAACGCCACCACATGCTCAAGGCTGGGGTGGCGTAACACGGTTAGGTGTAAAAAGCTGGCCAATAGGGGTTCGTTTTTGGCGGCTTCTTCGGCCTCTTGGCAAATGGTGAGCCAAAGGTCTGGCGTTGCCGCTGGTGCGGTCGCGGGAGAGGCAGAGCAACTCATTAAAACAGGCTTTCCATGCAGTGGTTAGGCGTGGTTTACAACAACACCACGTCGAATTGTTCTTGGGTATAGGTTGATTCTACCGCCAATGAGATGGGCTTGCCAATAAAGTCGATGAGCATTGCCAACGATTGAGCTTCTTCGTCCACCAACATTTCGATGACGGTGGGTGAGGCCAAAATACGGAAGCTCTTGGCGTCGTAGCGGCGTGCTTCACGCACGATTTCGCGCTGAATTTCGTAGCACACGGTTTGGGCGGTTTTGATGTGGCCGCGGCCGGCGCAGGTCGGGCAGGTTTCGCACAAAATGTGGTTGAGGTTTTCGCGCGTGCGTTTGCGGGTGATTTCGATCAGCCCTAGGCTGGTAAAGCCGTTGAGGGTGACGCGGGTGCGGTCAAAGCTTAAGGCCTTGGCCAATTCATTCAGCACCGAGGCACGGTGGTTTTCTTGTTCCATGTCGATGAAGTCGACGATGATGATGCCGCCTAGGTTGCGTAGCCGTAGCTGCCGCGCAATGGCTTGAGTCGCCTCGAGGTTGGTTTTGTAAATGGTTTCGTCAAAGTTGCGCGTGCCCACAAAGCCGCCGGTGTTGACGTCGATGGTGGTCATGGCTTCGGTTTGGTCGATGATTAAATAACCACCAAACTTTAAATTCACCCGTCGCTGTAGCGACTTGTCGATTTCAACCTCAACGCCGTGGTATTCAAACAGCGGCTTTTCGCCGCTGAAACGACTGATTTTATCGACGGCATTGTTCACATAAGCTTGGGCAAAGCCAATCATGCGGTGATAGTTTTCGGTGGAATCCACCAAAATGTGTTGGGTGCTTTCGCCCACCATGTCGCGCAATACCCGCAGGCTTAACGGCAGGTCTTGATACAGCAGACTTTCGGGCGGACACAGCTTGGCCTGTTGCTGGATGTGGGCCCAAACCTTAGTCAAATAATGGATGTCGGCTTGGAGCTCTTCATCGCTGGCGGTTTCGGCGCTGGTGCGAATGATGTAGCCGTGGCAATAGTCTGCCGGCAACAGGGCTTCTAAGCGGCCTTTTAAGTGGGCGCGCTCGGTTTCATTTTCAATGCGCTGCGAGATGCCGATGTGTTCGTCTTGCGGCAGATGCACTAAGAAGCGTCCGGCCAGAGAAATTTGCGTCGACAGGCGCGCGCCTTTGGTGCCAATCGGGTCTTTAATCACCTGTACCAACACCGTTTGCCCTTCAAACAGCATGTGTTCGATGCGCTGGGTTTCGGTGGGGTGCTGGCGCTGCTCCAAGAGGTCGACAATGTGCAAGAACGCCGCGCGCTCTAGGCCGATGTCGATGAAGGCGCTTTGCATGCCCGGCAGGACCCGTTTCACCACGCCCAGATAAATGTTGCCGACCAGGCCGCGACCAACGGTGCGCTCGATGTGCAGTTCTTGCACTGAGCCTTCCTCAATCATGGCGACACGGGTTTCTTGCGGGGTGATGTTGACCAGGATGGTCTCGTCAGGGCGAATCAAATCCTTCGCCAAAGGGATGCCGGGTTGAAACATAAAGACTCTCTATAAAAATGACTTTGCTAAGTGCACGAATCGGTTTGAGTCCATGCATTTAGCAAAGTTCTTTATTGAATTGCTCACGTGGGTGAACATTGGCTAAGTATAAGCCAAGCCGTCGGAGGCGTCACCCACAAACTCAATCAGGTTTCGGTTTAAAGCAGGTCTAAGCCACAGCGCTTAAGGAGTTGTACCGTTTCAAATAACGGTAGGCCCATGACGCCGGTAAAGCTGCCCGAGAGGTGGCTGACAAACACCCCGCCCAAGCCTTGAATGCCATAAGCGCCCGCCTTGTCCATCGGTTCACCACTGGCCACATAGCGCTCGATTTGGGCCTGGGTGAGGGGCGCAAAGGTCACGTCGCTGATTTGGGTCACGTGTTGATACTGGCCTTGGTGAAACACGCCCACCACGGTGATGACCTGATGGGTGTTGCCGGCCAGGGCGCTGAGCATGGTCACGGCCTCGGCGGCGTCGGTGGGTTTGCCAAAAATTTGACCATTAAGGGCCACCGAGGTGTCGGCGGTGAGGATGGGCGCCTGGGCCAAGTTCGCAGCCTGATGATGGGCCTGGGCGTGGCGTGATTTTTCTTGCGCCATGCGCTCGGTATAGGCCTGTGCCGCCTCGTTGGGGTGCGGGGTTTCGTCGATGCTCGACGGCAGCTTATGGGTTGTCAGGCCCAATTGTTGAATCAGCTCATGGCGTCTGGGGCTGCCAGAGGCCAAATAAATAAAGGCGGTGGTCATGAATAAGACAGTCAAATAAAACGGATAGGTGTTTATAAAGCAATTTGGCGGCTTTGCCAATGTGCTGTGCAGCATGAAACCGCCATGGCGTGTTGGGGCGGTGGGTGTGTTACAGTGCCTTTTTAAGACAAGAAAGCCAGTCATGATGTGGGCTTTGTGGGGTTTGTTGGCGTCTGGCCTGGTGTCAGCGACCATTTTGCCGGGCAATTCGGAAGTGGCCTTTGTGTGGTTTTTAACCCAATCACCCGAGGCTTGGGGGTGGGCCTGGCTGTTTGTCAGCGTCGGCAACACCTTGGGCAGCATGATTAGCTACGGCATGGGCCGGTTGCTGCCCCCAAAAAAGCGGCAAGAAGGCCAAAAAAGCGAGCGCGCCCTGCGCTGGTTAGCGCGCTACGGCGCCGCGGCGCTGTGGTTTGCGTGGGTGCCGTTGGTGGGCGATGCCCTGCCGATTGCCGCGGGCTGGCTGCGCCTGAACTGGCTGAGCTGCCTAGTGTTTATTGCCTTAGGCAAGGTCATGCGCTATGGTTTTTTGCTGTTGGGCTTCTTTGCTTGGTGGTAAGCGCCGTCGATTTGGGTCGGTCGGCGCATAAAATTCTATGGGCGGGCCAACAAAAACAAGAAAAACAGGGGCAGCTGGGGTAAAATGGGCCAAAACCTAAAGAATAAAGAAAGTATATTATGAGTCAGCACGTTGCCCGTAAACGTTTTGGGCAAAACTTTTTGCAAGACAGTCGGGTGATTTTTGACATCGTCAACGCCGTTCGCCCGCAGCCAGACGATGTGGTGATTGAGATTGGCCCTGGTTTGGCCGCCATCACCGAGCCGTTGGCTCAGGCCTTGAACCACCTGCAAGTGGTCGAAATCGACAAAGACATCATCAAACGGCTGAAAAAACTGCCGTTTGCAAACAAGCTCACCATTCATGATGGCGACGTCTTGAACTTTGATTTTCGCTCGGTCGCAGGCAAAAAGAAAATCGTGGGCAACCTACCGTACAATATTTCCACGCCGTTGCTGTTTAAGCTGGCCGAAGTGGCGGATGAGGTGGTCGACATGCACTTTATGCTGCAAAAAGAAGTGGTCGAGCGCATGGTGGCGGAACCGAACAACACCGACTATGGTCGTTTAACCGTGGTGTTGCAGTATTTCTTCTATATGGAGTACTTGTTTACGGTGCCGCCAGAGGCGTTTTCGCCGGCGCCTAAAGTGGAATCTGCCGTGGTGCGGATGATCCCCCAGCTGGGCCGTCACGGCGTGGCCGCAGACTTTCCCCACTTTAGTAACTTAGTACAACAAGCGTTTTCACAACGCCGTAAGACCATTCGCAACAACCTTAAGGGCTTGGCCTCCGATGAAGACCTGTTGGCGGTAGGCATCGAGCCGTCGCTGCGGGCGGAAAACATTTCCGTTGAGCGCTACGTGGCCTTGAGCAATTTTTTGCATGCGCGGGTTAATCCCAGTTAAAATGCCCTAAATGAAAAATAGAAAGAAGCATTATGATTCGCTTTGAAAACGTGCATAAGTGGTTTAAAGATTTACATGTGATTAACGGTGTGAATCTGGAAATCAAATCGGGTGAAGTGGTGGTGATTTGCGGGCCTTCTGGCAGCGGTAAATCGACCCTGATTCGCTCGGTGAACCAGTTAGAAAGCATCCAAGAGGGTGCCATTTGGGTGGACGGCGTGAACGTGGCCGCCAAAGAAACCGATTTAAATCAGGTGCGCACCGAGGTGGGTTTTGTGTTCCAACACTTTAACCTGTATCCCCACCTGTCGGTGATTGAGAACATCACCCTGTCACCGATTAAGGTCAAAAAAATGAACAAGGCCGCCGCTGAAAAGCTGGCCTTGGAACTGCTAGAACGCGTGGGCCTATCGCATAAAAAAGACGCCTTCCCAACCGAGTTGTCGGGTGGCCAGCAGCAGCGTGTGGCGATTGCCCGTGGCCTGGCCATGAACCCGCGCGTGATGCTGTTTGATGAGCCCACCAGTGCGCTCGACCCAGAAATGATTGGCGAAGTGTTGAAGGTGATGAAAGACCTGGCCCTAAGCGGCATGACCATGATGGTGGTGACCCACGAAATGGGCTTTGCCCGTGAAGTGGCCGATCGCGTGGTGTTCATCGACCAAGGTCAAATCTTAGAAGAGGCACCACCAGAAACCTTCTTTGCGAACCCGAAACACGACCGAACCAAGCAGTTCTTGAAACAGTTGTTAACCCACTAAGGTGCGGTTCCAGACTTAGTTAAAGCAGCTTTGTGCGAATCAGCGCAGCTGCTTTTTCTCCCTTTAAATCGCCTCATGTAGAAGGCATAAGTAAGGACAGCAAATGTTTGCAAATTTAGATGTGGTGATCTTGGCCGCCGGCAAAGGCACCCGTATGTATTCCGCTTTACCGAAGGTATTGCATAAAATCGGCGGGATGACCATGCTCAACCGTATTATTAAAGCGGTACAGGCGCTAGGCCCCAAACAAATCACCGTGGTGGTGGGTCATGGCAAAGACGACGTGATTGCCAGCCTGCCCGCAGGCGTGCAGTGGGTAGAACAGGCTGAACAGTTGGGCACCGGCCATGCTTTGAAAATGGCGTTGCCAAACCTGGCCGAAAATGGCCACACCCTGGTGTTAACCGGCGACGTGCCGCTGATTGGCACAGAAACCCTAAAGCGACTGGTTGAGGCCGCCGGCGCGGGCGTGGGCCTGTTGACCGACGTCATCGACGACGCCACCGGCTATGGCCGCATCATCCGCGATGCCGACAATCAAGTGCAGGCGATTGTGGAAGAAAAAGACTGTAGCGCTGAGCAAAAAGCCATTACCGAGTTCAATACTGGCATGATGGTGTTGCCCAACGCTCATTTGGCCAACTGGTTGGCCGCTTTGCAAACCAGCAACGCCCAGGGCGAATATTACCTGACCGACGTGATTGCCCTGGCGGGCCAAGCCAGCGTGCCGGTAAACGGCATGGTGGTGGCGCACAGCTACGAAGCCGCTGGCGTGAACAACAAGCTACAGCTGGTTGAATTAGAACGCGTGTTGCAACGCAATCAGGCCCGTGACCTATTATTGGCCGGCGTGACCCTAAGAGACCCAGAGCGCTTGGACATTCGCGGTAGCCTACAGCATGGTAAAGACGTGGTGATTGACGTCAACGTGGTGTTTGAAGGCGATTGCGTGTTGGGCGACAACGTTGACATTGGCCCTAACTGCGTCTTAAAAGACGTGGTGGTGGCCGACGGCGCTCAAATCCGTGCCTTCAGCCATTTGGCCGACTGTGAGGTTGGGCCAA
The DNA here is from genome assembly GCA_017991555.1 of Neisseriaceae bacterium. Taxonomy (GTDB): domain Bacteria; phylum Pseudomonadota; class Gammaproteobacteria; order Burkholderiales; family Neisseriaceae; genus JAGNPU01. The sequence continues at coordinate 50,820 of JAGOQM010000006.1, read as the reverse complement.
GCTGCGAGGTTGGGCCTTATGCCCGATTGCGTCCAGGGGCGAAACTCTTGGGCAGCAACCGAGTCGGAAACTTTGTGGAAATCAAAAGCAGCCAATTGGGCGTGGGCACCAAGGTGAACCACTTAACCTATATTGGCGACACCACCATCGGTGCGCGCAGCAACGTGGGCGCGGGCACGGTGACGTGCAACTATGATGGCGTGAATAAATACAAAACCCAGATTGGCGATGATGTTTTAGTCGGCTCTGGCAGCATGTTGGTGGCCCCAGTGACCGTCAACAATGGCGTGACGATTGGCGCAGGCAGCGTGATTACCAAAGCGTGCCCGGCCAATCAGCTGACGCTGGCGCGGGCCAAGCAGGTCACCATTCCAAACTGGTCAAGACCCGTTAAACAGAAAAAGGATTAATCGATGTGCGGTATCGTTGGGGCAGTGAGTCAAACACAGAACGTGGTGCCATTTTTAGTTGATGGCCTAAAAAGATTAGAATACCGTGGCTACGATTCATCGGGCATTGCGGTATTGGACGGGGACAAAATCACCCGCGTGCGCCGCGTTGGCCGCGTGGGGGAAATGGAAGCCGCAGTACAGGCTGAAGGGCTAGCAAGCCACGTGGGCATCGGCCACACCCGTTGGGCTACCCACGGCGGCGTGACCGAGCCCAATGCCCACCCGCACATTTCTAACGGCTTGGTTTCGGTGGTGCACAACGGCATCATCGAAAACTTTGAGTCTGAGCGCGAGCGCCTGACGGCTTTAGGCTATGTGTTTGAATCACAAACCGACACCGAAGTCATCGCCCACGCCGTACACCATGAATACCTAGCCACGCAGGACCTGTTCCAAGCGGTGCAGCAAGCCAGCAAGCGTTTTCATGGTGCCTACGCCATTGGCGTGATCGCCCAGGACCAGCCCAACAAGCTGATCGTGGCGCGTATGGGTTGCCCTTTGCTGATTGCTTTTGGCGAAGAGGCCCTGTTTGTGGCCTCGGACGTATCGGCCGTGATTGCCCAAACCCGCCGCGTGTTGTTTATGGAAGATGGCGATGTGGCCCAGCTGTCGGCCAGCGGCATCGACGTGTTTGTGAACGCCCAAGGCGAAGCGGTGGAGCGCCCAGTGCACGTGTCGGAGCTGTCTTTGGCCTCGTTGGATTTAGGCCCTTACAATCACTACATGCAAAAAGAAATTGCCGAACAGCCGAAAGCCATCGCCGACACCATTGAGCAAGTGTTGGACGAAGGCTTTGTGCCAGAGCTATTTGGTGAACACGCTGCCGAGGTGTTGCGCGACATCAGCAGCGTCAAAATCTTGGCCTGCGGCACGTCTTACTACGCCGGCTTAACCGCTAAATACTGGTTGGAAAGCATTGCGCGCATTGCCACCGACGTGGAAATCGCCAGCGAATACCGCTACCGTGACGTGTTGGCCGATCCCAAGCAGTTGGTGATCACCATTTCTCAGTCGGGCGAGACACTGGACACCATGGAGGCGTTGAAATACGCCAAGTCTTTAGGGCATGAACACACCCTGTCGATTTGCAACGTGATGGAAAGCGCCTTACCGCGCGAAAGCGAGCTGGTGTTTTATACCCGCGCCGGCGCCGAAATCGGCGTGGCCTCGACCAAAGCCTTTAGCACCCAGTTAGTGGCCTTGTTTACCTTGGCCGTGACCCTCGGTCGCATCAGAAACGTGGTCAACCCAGAGCAGGCCGATGCCTATCTGGAAGAGCTGCGTCATCTGCCTGGCAGCGTGCAGCATGCCTTGAACCTAGAGCCGCAAATCGCCGCTTGGGCCAACGTGTTTGCCACCCGTAACAATGCTTTGTTCTTAGGCCGCGGCATTCATTACCCAATTGCCTTAGAGGGCGCGCTGAAGCTGAAAGAGATTACCTACATTCATGCCGAAGCTTACCCATCGGGTGAACTCAAACACGGGCCTTTGGCCTTGGTGGACAACACCATGCCGGTGGTGGTGATTGCGCCCAACGACAGCCTGTTGGAAAAAGTGAAGGGCAATATGCAAGAAGTGTCGGCCCGCGAAGGCGAGCTGTTTGTGTTTGCCGACCTAGACAGCCATTTTCAAGCCTCCGAGCGCGTACACGTGATCCGCACCCCACGCCATGTGGGCGTGTTGTCGCCCATCGTGCACGTGGTGCCGGTGCAGCTGTTGTCTTATCATACGGCGTTGGCGCGCGGTACCGACGTGGACAAGCCGCGTAATTTGGCCAAATCGGTGACGGTGGAGTAAGCATCGAAAGCAATAATGAACCCCATGGGCTGAGGCGCATGGGGTTTTTTACATCGCAGATATAATAAATACTTAATTTAATTAAATGATAATGATAATCTTTATCTTTATTGTGGGTCGGTTTATACTGGCATTATTCAAGCTCAAACCATTCGCTGGTTTGCCTACGCAGTATTTTATTGAAGCCTCGGGCCATGAACATCACCCACATCTATCAGCAGTATCAAACCTACCTCGAAAACAGCCTGTCTGGTTGCGACCTAGTTGCGTCCGACCCGCGTCACTGTCTGGCGCATTTTAGCCAGCCCCAGTTGGCCACCACCATTCAGGTCAATCAGTTTGATTCAGAGATATTATTGGCGCGCAGCCTGAGCCAGGGGCAGGGGGTGTATCACAGCGTGACTGAATCATTTAGCCATAATTTTTCCTTGTTTTTGGTGATGAACGGGCGCAATCAGGTCACGCTGTCTGACGGCTTTGAGCTGACGGCCGATCCAGGCCATGTTTGGCTGGTGTATGGCGATTTACAAAATGCACAGGAGATCAAGCAGCCGCTCAATGGCCACATGGCGTCGTTACATCTGGATTTTTCCTTGGAGCGATTGCGGCGTTGGCATGATGAAGGGCTGTTGACCGAAAAGCTGTTTGCCCCAGCCAGCAGCGGCGCGGCGCAAATGCGGCTCTTGGCCACCCATTCGGCCGCGACCATGCCGCTGGCTCGGGCGCTGTTGCAGCGGCCGTATGCGGTGGACAGCCTGTCGCAGCTGGACTTAGAGTCGGCAACGTTAGATTTAACCGCGCAGCTGTTGCGTTTTGTGTTGAGTGACAAGCAAAGCCGAGCGCAGCGCAGTCAGATCGACGAGGCCGTCGACATCATTCGTTCCGATTTTCGACAAGACTTAACCATTACGACGCTGGCGCGGCGGGTGGGTTTAAACGAGTGTTATTTAAAGCGCTATTTTAAGGCGCAAACCGGTGAAACCGTGGCCGGCTACATTCGCCGCTTACGCTTAGACTGTGCCCTCGACATGCTGGCCCAGCAGGGTAAGAGCGTCCAAGAAACCATGTATTTTGTTGGCTACCGCCACGCCGGTCATTTCAATCAGGTGTTCAAACAGCGCTTTGGCTGTTTGCCCAGCGCGGTGCGCGCCGTTTAAAGAAGCACGATAAAAAAGCCGTCTAAACTAAGTTTAGACGGCTTTTTGCTTGGGCCTTGACCCACAGCCTGCCCCCGATCGCTCCCCGCATGTCGAGGTTTGTTGGGCACGCCGGGCTAAACAGCCTTGCGGCGGTTAGAAACGATAGCGTACCGTGCCGCTGACGCTGCGCAAGGCCCCGTAGCTGATGCGATCGGGCTGGGTACGGTATTGTTTGTTGAATAGGTTGTCCACGTTGAGGGTGAGCTCGGCGTTGGGGTTGATTTGATAACGGGCCATTAAGTCCACCACGGCATACGCTTTTTGGCGCGCATTGGCCAGGGCGCGTTCGCCGGCTTCGGGGCTGTTGACCCGGCTCAGTAGCGTGGTGCTGTAGGTTTCGCTTTGCCAGCGCATGCCGCCGCCTATGGTCCAGGCCGAAGCGCTGCTGGGCAGTTGGTAGCTGGTGAAGAGCTTCACGGTGTGGCGTGGGATGGCTTCGGTATTCAAGCGATTGTCGTCGCCGTCACGGCTGAGTGATTGGCTGTAGCCCGCTTGGATTTGCCAGCTAGGGGTCAGGTTGCCGCCAATGTCGACTTCCCATCCGTGGGTTTTGGCTTCGTCGACGGCCTTGTAATAGGTGTCGCCAAAGTCATTGCGGCCCGCGGCCACGGCCATGTTCTCTTTACGGGTTTGGTAAATGGCGGCCGAGGCATTGAGGGCGCCGTCGAAGAGTTCGGCCTTAAGGCCGGCCTCAATGTTGCTGCCCACAATCGGTTTCAGATAGGCATCGTCGATGTCCTTCTGGGTTTGCGGCACGAATAGGCTACTGTACGAGGCATAGGTCGAGAAGGTGTCGTTAAAGTCGTACACAATGCCGGCATAAGGCGTGAAGCGGCTTTTCTTCGACACGGTCAGGCCATTGGTTTTGCTGTCTAGGCTGCCGTATTCGGTGCTGCTGTAGCGCCCACCCAAAATGATGGCGAGGCCATCTAAGGGATACAGGCGGGTCGCGGCATAGCCGCCCAATTGGCGTTGGCGGTCATTGCGCGGGAATGTTTGCATCAGCTTCGACGGCTGAGGGTAGTGGCCGTCTTTGATGAAGTCATACACATTATCCACGGTGCCCAGACTGCGTCCGCCTAAGCCTTCATTGCGATGGCGATAGCTGTTCATGCCCATGATCACGTCGTGTTTGCGACCGAATAAGTCATATTTGCCGGTGAGCGACACGTTAAAGCTATGGGTTTGCGGTGCGCGATCCCATTGGCCGGTGATCATGTCGGTGGCGCCGCTGTGGTGGTCGATGCTGAGGATGCCGGCCACGCCGTAGGGCTGAAACCAGTGGCTGCGGCTGTAGCTGTATTCGACATTGGCCTTCCAGTCGCTGTTGAATCGGTGCTTCAGGCCAACAAACAGGTTTTGGGACTGGGTGCGGCTGTACGACCAGTCGGCCGATGGGTTGTCGTGCGGGCCAAAGTGGGTGGCATAGCCTTCGTTGTCATAGGCCGAGGCGCTGTGGGAGGCGCTGGGTTTCTCCTTGGCGTATTGAACGTGTAGGCCAGCGCTGACCTGAGTGTCGGGGCTGATGTCGTATTCTAAAATGCCGTACAGTGAGGCAGCGCGCTCGTGTTCGCGGTCACGCCAGGTATCGCCGTCTTCGATGGACAGCACGGTTCGGCCACGGAGGCTGCCGCTGGCGTTGAGCTTGTTGGATAGGTCGGCGCTGAAGCCGTAACGCGAGTGGCTGCCGCCGCTGAGCGCCATCTCGGCCAAGGGTTCGGCGGTGGGGCGCTTGCGCACTAGGTTGACGGTGGCGCCGGGTTCGCCCGAACCATCCATCAGGCCGGACACGCCGCGAATCACCTCGACGCGTTCGTAGACTGACGCCGTGGCGTTGCCCACGTCTTGGAAGGCGCCGCCTTGGGGCAGGCCGTCGAGCCAAAAATTATTGATCTGGCTGCCGCGGGCGAATAAATAATTGTAGCCGCCGCGGTTAGAGCCCCAGATCTGTTGGCTGACGCCGGTGGCCTGCAGCAAGGCCCGATCTAGGGTTTTGATGTTTTGGTCTTGCAACTGCTGCTCGGTGATCACGCTGATGCTTTGCGGGATTTCCCGCAGCGTCATGGGCAGGCCGATGGGGGTGTGGGTGCCGTCGGTGGTGTAGCCTCGGCTAAGGGTGCTGTTGCGTTGGCCTTGCACCACAATGGTGTCGAGCTCGGCGCTGTCCTGTGCGGTTTCAGCGTGCAGCGACAGCGGTAAGAGTGCGAGCATGAGCGGCAAGCGGCGGAAAGGGGTGGGGCGCATGTTGGGTCTCTGATGGGTGAAGTAAGGGACGGGGCATGGCCTAGGCTGGCGTTGCCCATCCTTGTTGTTAAGGTAGGACTTAAGCCACAGGGGCGGCTGGCTCAATCAAAATGATGCTGCATTCGGCCGTAGAGGAAGGCTTTTGCTCACAGCCTTGCGGCACCACGTACATCTCGCCGGCGCGGACAGTGACGGGGTCGCGGCCATCGCGAAACTCGAGGGTCATCTCGCCTTCAAGCACAAACATCACCTTGTCGCTGCCTTCGTGGGTGTGCCATTCAAACTCGCCCACAAATTTGACGATGCGAAACTGAAAGCCATAGTTGTTGATGATTTTGGGCTGCCAATGGGCGGTTAAGGCCTTGAGTTCGGCATTGATGTCGATGACTTGGCCGTCGGCCTGAAATTCTGGAAAGTGCATATTAGGTGTCCTATGTGGGTTGGGTCAGGCGGGTTTTAGGCCAGCCTGACGCTGATTATTTACTGGCTTGAAAAGCGTCGCGCAGCTGCTTGCTGGCTTGCAATAATTGCTGCACGCCCCCTGCGACGATGTAGTTGGCCGAAGGCATGACGATGACTTGGTCTTTTTCCCAAGCCGTGGTTTTGGCCACGATGGGGTTGTCCAAGACGTTTTTAGCCGGCGGGCCTTCTTCACCGATGGCGGCGGTACGGTCGAGCACGAAGATCCAGTCGGGGTTTTGCTGGCGGATGTATTCAAACGAAACCAGCATGCCGTGGCCGCTCTTTTCATCAATGCCGGCGTCGGCAGGGGGCATGCCGAGGTCTTTGTGAATCCAGCTGGCCATGCGCGATTCTGGGCCGAAGGCGTACACTTTGTGGCCGGTGATTGACACCACCATGGCCGTGCCTTTGTTTTTAGCCGCGGCCCGGGTTTGCGCAAACGAGGCGTTGATCTCGGCCTTGAGGCGTTGGGCCACGTCTTGCTTGTCGAAAATGGCGGCCAGTGCGTCCATGCGCTCTAGGGCGCTTTCCCGAATGCGATGGTTGTCGATGGTGAGGTCAACGGTGGGCGCCAGTTCGGCCAGCTGGTCGTATTCGGTGGCGCCAGGGCCGCCGGTGATGATGAGCTGTGGTTTGTAGTCGTGCAGGGTTTCGTAATCAGGCTCAAATAAGGTGCCGACCCGCAGCGTGTCTTGGAAGACGGGGGCGAGGTAATCGACCAAAACTTTTGCGGTGGTGGCGCCGACTTTAACGCCCATTTGGTTGAGGGTGTCCAGCGCCGCCCAGTCAAATACGGCCACGCGTTTGGGGCTTTTCTGCACCGTGGCATCGCCGCGGGCGGTGGCGATGGTGACGGTTTGGGTCGCTGCCTGTTCGGTGGTGTCGGTGGGCGTGGCGGGCTGCTGTGAGCAGGCGGCTAGGGCCGCCGCGCACAGAAGGCTGAGTAGGTATCGAGTCATGAAGCCATCCTTGAGCGCTACAAACTGTTGGCGCAGTTAAATAATCATGTAAATGGGAATTAGTCTTATTTAGTGTAATGGATTTAAGCGTGGCCTGACCATGTCTGGCGCGCCCAAAGGCGCAGTATTTCCCGATACCGTAAGGACTTTTCCCGAAAGAGAGGGCTAAGGCAGTGCTTCATCGTGATGGGGCGTTGTGGGCGTGCGGTTTGGCTCGGCCAGAAAGCCGGTGCATGATTGGTTTTGTCCGGAAGATGAGCCGTTCGGGGTCGATTGGGCCAAGGTTTACACCGCCCTGATGATTGCGCGTGACGCGTGGCCCCGATGGCTTACAGCGTCTTGCTTACCATGCCTAGGGCGGTTAGGCCCATGATGGCGGCTGCGGTTCGAAACAAGTATTGTTGCGCCCTGGGGCTGGTGAGCCAATGACGGACCTTGACGGCGGCAAGAATAAATCCACCGCCAACGGTAAACAACACGCCTATGGTGAGCGGCGCCAAGACCAGTGCCCACAGTCGTATGGAGATGTTTTCTAGCGGCAGCAGCAGGGGGAGGATGGCCAAGTAAAAGGCGATGGTTTTGGGATTGCCTAAGGTGAGGGTGAGGCCTGCCAGCAAGGCCGTTGCCAAATTGCGAGGGCTGGCCTTTAGGCCTAGGCTAATGGCCTGCGGTTGATGGCGCCAAAACTGCCCCGCCAGCAGGACTAAATAGGCCGCTGCGGCCCAGTTAATCCAGACGATCAGCGCCGTGTGGGCATGGGCGACTAAGGCCAAGCCAAATACCGCCAGAGACAGATAGGTTAAGTCCCCCAGAATAAGGCCGGCCAGCATGGCCAAACCAGTGGTGGCGCCGCTGCTGATACTGCGGGCGATTAAGGCCGTCATGCCTGGCCCAGGGATGGCAGCGGCCAAACCTAGGGCGGTGACGTAGGCCACGATGTGGGTCGCGTCTAGTCCTAGCATGGGCATGGGTCAGCCTTAAGCGGTTGGTGGGCTTGTTGTTTCAGGTGGACAAGCTTTAGGCGAAAAGTATTGATCATTATTGAGGTTCCTTTCAAGAGGCAGGCAGTATTAGTGGGCAAGGGCTTATTGTGCCGTGAGCGTCTAGAAAAGAGTGACCTATCTACTTGCTGATTGAGGGCGGATTAGGCTAAATTAACCGATAAATGAGTTTATTGAGACAGGAGTCTTCTTTTATGGCGCTAGATAGGACAGAAATAAAGCTGTTAAAGCTTCTGCAAGACGATGCGCGTGTCACCAACCAAGCGCTGGCGGATCAGGTGGGTATGTCGGCTTCGCCCTGCTGGCGTAGAGTGCATAAGCTGGAAGAAGAGGGCGTGATTGAAGGCTATCGGGCGGTGTTAAACCGCAAAAAAATTGGTTTGGGCGTGATGGTGTTCATCCGCGTCGTCATCGACAGCCACAGCGAGGCGGAAGCCCAGAAGTTTGAGGCCGAGGTCATTGCCTTAGAAGACGTGGTGGCGTGTTACAGCATTGGTGGTGACGCCGATTTTCTGTTACAGGTGGTGGCGGCTGACCTAGACACCTATGCCGACTTCGCCATGTCCGTGGTGCGTAGGCTGCCAGTGATTAAGGAAATGCAAAGCATGTTTGTTCTTAAAGAAATCAAGCCTTTAGTGAGTTATCCGATCAAGTCCGTTATTTAAGCTTTATTAAGAAGGTAAAGAATACCGATAATCAACTTTAGGGCTTTATCCCCAAACACCTACTGCGTTATGCTGAGTAGGTGTTTTTTATTGTCTCTTTCAAAAGGACTGCCCATGCAGATCGCTCATTTAGATCATTTAGTGCTCACCGTCACCAGCATCGACGCCAGCATTCAGTTTTATACCCAGGCCTTAGGCATGGAAGCCATTACTTTTGGCATCGGCCGTCAGGTGCTGACCTTTGGCCAGCAGAAGATCAACCTGCACCAAAGCGACCATACGTTTGAACCAAAGGCCCAGCGGCCCACGCCCGGCTCGGCCGACCTGTGCTTCATCGTGCTGGATGACTTGGATGAGGTGGTGGCGCATCTGACGCGCTTAGGCATTGCGATTGTGGATGGGCCGATACGGCGCACCGGGGCCACCGGGCCCATCCTGTCGGTGTACGTGCGCGATCCGGATTTAAACCTGATTGAGCTGTCGCGGCCGCTGTAAACGCTGTCGGAACTCGAATCTGCGGCAGATTTGTGCTTTTTGTTCGCTGCAGCAATCAGGCAGGGTGGGTGGGCTTGAGACCGGTGACCCCCTATAGCACAAGGCTAGACGGCTTTTCTTGTACAAATCGGCTCATGATGACGGCACATTAGTGCTGGGTATCTAAACGGCATGGTCAAAATCTTGAATTTTTATGGTTTAGAATGCCCAGTGGACGGGCTTTTGCTGCTTTTTAAATTGGGGCATTGATAAAAACTATTCGAAAAATGCGCGTTTTCGATTAAACTGGAATGACAAAATATTTTTAACCCATCTATATTTATTAATTAATACACTTTTGAAGAGGAGCAAGACCCATGCAAATAGGGATTCCTAAGGAGCTGCTCGCGGGCGAAGCCCGTGTGGCGGCAACCCCTGCGACCGTCATCCAGCTGATGAAGCTGGGCTTTGACGTGGTGGTGGAGGCCAGTGCCGGTGCCAAAGCTGACTTTAGCGACGCGGCGTTTACCGAAGCAGGCGCGACCACCGTGTCGAGTGAGGCGGTGTGGCAATCCGACCTGATTTATAAAGTCAATGAGCCAACCGATGCTGAAATTGCACAGATCAAAGAAGGCGCCACCTTGGTGAGCTTTATCTGGCCGCGCCAAAATGAGGCGCTGGTGCAAAAGCTGGCCGAGCACAACATCAACGTGTTGGCGATGGACATGGTGCCGCGTATTTCACGCGCCCAGTCGCTAGATGCCTTGTCGTCGATGGCCAATATCGCCGGCTATCGTGCCGTGGTCGAAGCCGCGCACGAGTTTGGACGCTTCTTTACCGGCCAGATCACCGCTGCCGGTAAGATTCCCCCTGCCAAAGTGTTGGTGATTGGTGCGGGCGTGGCCGGTTTGGCCGCGATTGGCGCGGCTGGTTCGTTGGGCGCCATTGTGCGCGCGTTCGACACCCGTTTGGAAGTGGCAGAGCAAATTGAATCGATGGGCGGCAGCTTCTTGAAGCTAGACTTCCCCACCGAATCTGGCGGTGCTGGCGACGGTTACGCCACTACCATGTCGGATGAGTTTATTGCGGCAGAAATGGCGCTGTTTGCCGAGCAGGCCAAAGACGTGGACATCATCATCACCACCGCTTTGATTCCCGGCAAGCCAGCACCGAAGCTGATCACCAAAGAGATGGTTGACAGCATGAAGCCAGGTTCGGTGATTGTCGACCTGGCCGCGGCCGCAGGCGGCAACTGTGAGTACACTGTGGCGGATCAGCTGCACGTGACCGAAAACGGCGTGAAGGTGATCGGCTACACCGACCTGCCTAGCCGCTTGCCGGCGCAGTCGTCGCAGCTATACGGCACCAACTTGGTGAACTTGACCAAGCTATTGAGCAAAGAGAAAGACGGCAACATTGTTTTAGACATGGAAGACGTGGTGATTCGCAACATGAGCGTGATCAACCAAGGCAACGTGACCTTCCCACCGCCAGCGATTCAGGTATCGGCAGCGCCCAAACAGGCCGCAGCAGCACCGCAGCCTAAAGTGGTTAAAAAAGCCAATCCGGCCAACAAATGGATTGGTGCGGGGATTGCCCTCGTGCTGTTTATTTGGCTGGGTTCGGTGGCGCCGGTTGAATTCTTGTCGCACCTGATGGTGTTTGCACTGTCGTGCGTGGTCGGCTACTACGTGGTGTGGAATGTGACCCATTCGTTACACACGCCGCTGATGTCGGTGACCAACGCCATTTCAGGCATCATCGTGGTTGGGGCCTTGCTGCAAATTGGGCAGGGGTATGGCTTTGCGTCGCTGTTGGCGTTTATTGCCATTCTGATCGCAACCATTAACATTGTGGGTGGCTTTACCGTTACTCAACGTATGCTCAAAATGTTCCGTAAAGGTTAAGGAGAACACTCATGTCTTTAGGATTGATTTCCGCAGCTTATATTCTGGCTGCTTTGTTATTCATCATGTCTTTGGCGGGCTTGTCTAAGCAAGAAACCGCCAAGTATGGTAACTATGCGGGTATGGCCGGTATGGCCGTGGCCCTGATTGCCACCATTGGCAACGACAACGTTTTAGGCGTGGGCTACATCATCATTGCCATGCTGATTGGCGCGGCCATTGGCCTGTATTTGGCGCGTAAGGTCGAAATGACCCAAATGCCGGAGCTGATCGCGATGCTGCACAGCTTTGTGGGTTTGGCCGCCGTTTTGGTGGGCTACAACACCTACATTCAAATCGACAGCCACGTGTTCTCTGAGCCCGCCATGCACACCATTTTATTGGTGGAGGTGTTCTTGGGCGTGTTCATTGGTGCGGTGACCTTAACCGGTTCTGTGGTGGCCTTTGGTAAACTAAACGGCAAGATCAGCTCGAAAGCGTTGATGCTGCCTAACCGTCACAAGCTCAACCTATTGGCCCTAGTGGTGTCGTTCTTGTTGATGATTTACTTTGTTAAAGTGGGCGGCTCGGCGTTTGCGTTGATTCTGATGACGGCGATTGCGCTGGTGTTTGGCTGGCATTTGGTGGCGTCGATTGGCGGCGCCGACATGCCCGTGGTGGTGTCGATGCTGAACTCTTACTCAGGTTGGGCGGCAGCGGCAGCGGGCTTTATGTTGTCAAACGACTTGCTGATCGTGACCGGTGCCTTAGTGGGTTCTTCTGGCGCGATTCTGTCGTACATCATGTGTAAAGCCATGAACCGTTCGTTCCTGTCGGTGATTGCCGGTGGTTTTGGCAACGAAGCCGTGGCTTCTAGCGGCTCTGAAGAAGTGGGCGAATACCGTGAAATGTCGGCTGAAGACGTGGCCGAGCTATTGAAAAACTCTAGTTCGGTGGTGATTACCCCAGGCTACGGCATGGCGGTGGCACAGGCACAATATCCAGTGGCGGACATTACCGAGAAGCTACGCGCTGCGGGCGTGAACGTGCGCTTTGGCATTCACCCAGTAGCGGGTCGTTTGCCCGGCCACATGAACGTGCTGTTGGCCGAAGCCAAGGTGCCTTACGACATCGTGTTGGAAATGGACGAAATTAACGATGACTTGGCCAATACCGAAACCGTCTTGGTGATCGGCGCCAATGACACCGTGAACCCTGCTGCGATGGAAGACCCGAACAGCCCGATTGCCGGCATGCCAGTGTTGGAAGTGTGGCACGCCAAAAACGTGGTGGTGTTCAAGCGTTCGATGAGCACGGGCTACGCAGGGGTGCAAAACCCGCTGTTCTTTAAAGACAATACGTCGATGTGCTTTGGCGACGCCAAAGAAACCGTGGAAGCGATTTTGCGGGCGATGTAAATCAGTAAGTCGCAGGAAAAACGGACCCTTCGGGGTCCGTTTTTTTATGTGCATTGATCGCGTTGCGGCGGTGGGTTTAGGCTGGTGTGGCCACCAGCGCCCCGCGTAGGGCATTCACTAAGCGCACGTCGCTGGCTTCGGCCAGCATGGCCTTGGTGATTAGCCCTTCTTGCGCGGGGCCATCTAAATAGGTCAGCGGGTCGGCCAAAATGGCGGCGCGCATGGTGCTGGGGAGGATGTCTAGCGTTAGGCTGGGCGTGAGCCAATGGCCGTCGTGTTTGATGAACACGCTGCTGCGGGCGCCTTCTAAGAGGTGGCCATCTTGATTGAAGAACAGCATGTCAAACGCGCCTTGTGCTTCGGCACGGTGCCAAGCGTCGTCATAGATGGCGCGGGCGGTGATTTTGTGGCGGCGTAGGCGATCTTGATTGGGCAGGGGTTTGCTGGCTAAAACGTAGCGAACCGATTCGGTTAGGGGCAATACGGGGCTGTGGCCAAAGCTGAGGCTGCCGTCGGTATTGAGCACCACTTTAAGCCTAAAGGTGCCGGCGGGCATTTGGTCGATGTGGGCCTGAATGCGTAGGGCGACGTCGTCGGGGCAGCTGAGGCCTATATCAGCGGCCGAGGCGCACAGGCGCGCCACATGGCGGGGCAGCAGCGCGCACAGATGGTCGGTGACGCAGAGGGTTTCAAACAGGGCGAAATCCAGCGGTAGATTTTGTAAAAACCGGCTTTTCCAGCCACATTCGTCGTATTCTAAAGCCGCATCGCTGTCTTGTACGATGCCAGAGCCCACCCCCATCATGCCGCGATAGGCGTTGGCAGTGCTGGTGGGGCTGAGCACGAGGGTGCGGATGGCAACCGACAGCGTGGCCTTGTAGCCCAAATGGTTGCAGGACGGCTCAATAAAGCCCAGAGAGCCGGTGTAAATGCCGCGCGGGCGCTGCTCTAGCGCCTGAATGATCTTCATGCTTTGGTGCTTGGGGGCGCCGGTAATGGAGCCGCAAGGGAAGGTGGCGCCCAATACGGTGGCAAAGGTTGTGGCGGCGGGCAGGTGGGCTTCGACCTTAGAGGTCATTTGCCACACTTGGCCAAAGCGACTGACCTTAAATTGTTCGGGTACGCTGACGCCGCCGGTGCAGGCAATGCGGCCTAGGTCGTTGCGCAATAAATCCACGATCATGACGTTTTCGGCCCGGTTTTTAGGGTCTTGTTGCAGGGTGAGGGCGCGCGCTTCGTCTTGGCCATCGCCCAAAAGCGGGGCCGTGCCTTTCATTGGCTCGGTGCTGATGACGCCGTCGTCGTCAATTTTGATGAACAGCTCGGGCGACAGCGACAGCAGCCATTCGGCCTGTTTGTCGCTGTTGGGCAAGTGGGCCAGCACGCCATAGGGCACGGGCTGTTTTTGGCGCAGCTTGTGATAGAGCGTCACCGGGCAGCCGTAGGCGTCGAACAAGAGGCGGGTGGTGTAGTTGATCTGGTAGGTTTCGCCGCGGCGGATGGCGGCGTGCACGGCATCAATGTCTTGTAGGTACTGCGCGCGCTCGGTGTCGTTGCGCCGGTTCAGCAGGCCGGTGGGTTGGGCCGATTGATTTTCGCTCAGCCAGTCTACAATTGCCGCTTCGGTGTTGAAGTGGGTGCATTGATCAAACCAATGAATGCTCATGGGGCTAGGGTGCTGGCCCAGCTGCATGAGGTCTTGGCCAAACTCGTAGGGCAGCGCCAAAAACGCGTGCCAGCCCTTATCCCAGCCTTCTTTAAGGTGAGCGTCCAGCTGGGGTAGCTCGGCCGCGCTCAGGCGAATCTGGCACTGCCACTGGCTGAATAAGCGCGCGCTAGGCTTATGGGCATCATCGAGAAAGGCAAAAAAAGGCGTCATGACGGCTCTATTCTTCATAAAAATGGCCAAATATAGGCTGATTGGGTATTTTGACGGCCCTAGGGGCTAGGCGTGGCATTTTAGCATGTGTATGATTGATTTAATAATAAGTGGGCTCATTTTAACGATCGGTCTGACAGAGGGAGTGCTGTATGGATATAGAACAAACCTATAAAAAAACAACAGACCGCCATGACGACAAACCGATGACCCAATATCCTTATCGTACCCGTATTCGTAAAAAAGATTATGAAAAAGAAATGTCTATTTTACAAATGGAGTTATTAAAACTACAAAATTGGGTGAAGGATACGGGTCAGCGGGTGGTGGTTTTATTCGAGGGGCGCGATGCCGCCGGTAAGGGCGGCACGATTAAGCGCTTTATGGAGCATTTAAATCCGCGCGGCGCGCGGGTGGTGGCTTTAGAAAAGCCGAGTGAAAAAGAGCGGCAGCAGTGGTATTTTCAACGCTACATTACGCAGCTGCCCACGGCGGGCGAAATGGTGTTTTTTGACCGCTCTTGGTATAACCGCGCCGGCGTAGAACGGGTGATGGGGTTTTGCACCGAAGAAGAGCATCGGCTGTTTTTAAAGCAGGCACCGGTGTTTGAAGAAATGCTGGTGGAAAGCGGCATCTACGTGTTTAAATTTTGGTTCTCGGTCAGTCAAGACGAGCAAAAGAAGCGTTTTCAGGCGCGTAAAGACGACCCGCTCAAGTATTGGAAGCTGTCGGCCATCGACATCCAGTCGCTGGATCTGTGGGATGACTACACCTCGGCTAAATACGTGATGTTTGCCCACACCCACACCCACGTGGCGCCGTGGCTGGTGATTAAGTCGGACGACAAAAAACGGGCGCGCCTCAACTGCATCCGCTATTTCTTGAATGCACTGCCGTATCCCGACAAGCATTGGCTGGTGAGCGCCGGCTTGGAAGAAGAAATCGTGGCCATGCCAGAGCTGTTAGACGGCCACGGCTTTTTACGGACGGTCGGTTAGGTTAGGCTCATGAGGTATGGTGTGGACTGTTCAGCCTAGCCGATCAATAGGCTTATGCGTCGCTGGGTTGAGTGGATTTGAACGCGTAGTGGATGCTGGCAGTGCACAGACGCGCGCCACCCATGGTGTCATTGAAGCGGGCGCAAAATCCAGCGCCCAAAGAAAAACCACCGCAAGCGGTGGTTTCTTTTTATCTGTTGTATCGAACTTAAGCTTTTTTAGCCACGCGACGTGCAGGCAATTTTTCTTTAATACGTGCAGCTTTACCAGTACGGCCACGCAAGTAGTACAACTTAGCGCGACGAACGGCACCGCGACGTTTAACTTCAACGTTGGCAACGGTAGGGGCGTATAGTTGGAAAGTACGCTCAACGCCTTCGCCGTTCGAAATTTTACGAACGATGAAAGAGCTGTTTAGGCCACGGTTACGACGGGCAATAACCACACCTTCGTAAGCCTGTAGACGTTCACGGGTACCTTCTTTAACTTTAACCTGTACCACTACGGTGTCACCAGGGGCAAAGTCAGGGATGTTTTTGTTCAAGCGAGCGATTTCTTCTTGCTCTAATAGTTGGATCAAATCCATGGATACTACTCCTATTATTGGCTATCTTGTTCCTCTAGGCATAGTGCCAAGAGACCAGATTCCTGTTTTGTTAATGGTCGATCGCTGAGTAGTTCAGGTCGACGGTTTAAAGTGCGCGACAACGACTGTTTGAGTCGCCATTTTGCAATCAGGGCGTGGTTACCAGAGCGTAAAACCTCTGGGACAGCTACCCCTTTAAATACGTTGGGTCTGGTGTAATGTGGGCAATCTAAGAGGCCGTCAGCAAACGAATCTTGCTGGGCTGATTGCTCATCGCCTAAAACCCCCTCTTTTAGGCGCAGTACTGCATCCATCAGCATCATGGCGGGCAATTCGCCGCCGGACACCACAAAGTCGCCTATGGTAATTTCTTCGTCAACGTAGTGTTCAATCACACGTTCGTCAACGCCTTCATACCGACCACACAGCAAAATCAGGCCATCTTCTTGCGCCAGGCTTTCGGCCTTAGCGTGGGTTAACGGCTCGCCCTGCGGGCTTAAATAAATGACTTTGGCTTCTTTTGCACCTTGCTGCTGCGACTTCGCGTGTTCAATGGCTTTGCCTAAGGGCTCTGCCATCATCACCATACCTGGGCCACCCCCAAAAGGGCGATCGTCGATATAGCCTTGCGCGTTGTCGGCAAACTGCCGCGGGTTAATGGCTTGAAACTGCCATATGCCTTCTTTCAGTGCGCGAGAAGTGACGCCGTACTCGGTTACACTGCAAAACATTTCTGGAAAAATACTGATGGCTTGAATGTGCATCAGTAATCCAAATCCCAATCCACAAGGATGGTTTGTTCTGCCAGTTTTACATCCAGGACGTAGGCTGAAACGAATGGAATCAACACTTGGCCCTGTTCACCTTTTAGTACCAATACATCATTGGCACCGGTTTGCATTAGGTTGGTGACCTTGCCTAACACAACTTGTTCTTGGTTGACGACGTTCAGGCCGATTAGATCGGTCCAGTAGTATTCGTCTTCTTCCGTCGGGGCAAATTCGCTACGAGGCACATAGATGGTATAACCCTTTAGGGCTTCTGCCTGATCTCTGTCCTCAATGCCGACCAATTTAACTTGGAGTTCGGTACCGGCGACTTTGCCTGCTTCAACCGTGACGTTTTTAGTCACACCGTCTTTTTCCAACTGCCATTCTTCATAGTCTAGCAAGCTGTCTGAATACTCGGTGCTGGTCGAAATTTTTAACCAACCTCGGACACCAAAAACACCGCGGACAAAGCCCATGCTAACGAGTTTTTCGTTTGACATCGTTGTATTTGCCTTTGGTTAATGCATTAACGCAGAAAAATTAAGCAGCAATTTTTTCTGTTTTAACTAGTTTTGCTACGGTGTCGCTCATTTGTGCGCCTTGTTTGATCCAGTGGTTCAAACGGTCAGCAGCCAAACGTACACGTTCTTGTTTTTCATTGGCAACTGGGTTGTAAAAACCTAGACGTTCAATGAAACGGCCATCGCGAGCGCTGCGAGAGTCGGTAACGATGATGTTGTAAAATGGACGGTGTTTAGAACCGCCGCGTGATAAACGAATCACAACCATTAGTCATATCCTTATTGTTCGATAACAGAAAACCGTTGATTTTAGGTCGAATAGACCCCTTAGTGCAAGTCTTTCTTGTGTTTACTTTGATTTTGTTGTGCTTTTTGTGTCTATTAGCGATTTCTCCACCAGGCAAATACTGTTGTCATCTGGGTCTTTGCTGACGCTAAACCCCAGTTTGCGCGTGAGTTTTTGCATGCCGGTGTTGGCGGTTAAAATTTCCCCGCGCATCACGCTCAGGCCCTGATCTTTGGCCGCATTAAACAAGAGGTTCATTAAGAGGGTGCCGATGCCTTTGTTTTGCCATTCGTCGGCCACCGACATGCCAAATTCGCACACTTCAAAGTCGGGGTCGGTCACGTAGCGCACGATGCCGAGCATTTCTGGGCCAGCGTCGGTTTCGCGAACCATCACCAAAGCCATTTCACGGTCGTAGTCGAGCTGGGTAAAGCGCACCAAAACGTTTTGCGACAGCTGCTTGATGCTGGACATAAAGCGGTTGTAGCGGCTTTCGTCCGATAAGTTACGCACAAAGGCCTGTAGGGCTTCGGCGTCTTCTGGGCGGGAGGGCCGCACCACCACTTCGGTGCCGTCTTTGAGCGTGGCCTGGGTTTCTAGGTTGCTCGGGTAGGGCATGATGGCCATGTGGCTGTAGCGTTGGATGGTGGGCAAGGTTTTTTGCAGCACCACGCGGGCGTCTAGCGCCACGGCGCCCTTGTCGTCAATCAGCACTGGGTCGATCTCCAGCTCCAGAATGTCGGGCAGCTCACACACCATTTCGGACACCCGCAGCAGCACGTCTTTGAGGGCCTCGTAATGGATGGGCGGCATGTGTTGGAAGGCGCCCAGCATCTTGCCGATGCGGGTGCGGCCAATCATGTCGTCGATCAACACTTCGTTTAGCGGCGGTAGGGCGAGGGCGGTGTCCTGCTGGATCTCGGCGGTGATGCCGCCGGCACCAAAGGTAATGACGGGGCCAAAAATGTGGTCTTGGGTCACGCCAATCATGATTTCGCGGGCGTTGCGTTTGTTCAGCATCGGCTGCACGCTGATGCCATTGATGCGGGCCTTGGGTTTGGCCGCTAAGGCGCGCGCCATAATCGCCTGGTAGGCCTGCTTAAGGCTGTCTTCGGTGGTGACGTTTAGCTCCACTCCGCCAATGTCCGACTTATGGAAAAAGTCGGACGAATCGATTTTCAGCACCACCGGATAGCCCATTTTATTGGCAATGGTGAGCGCTTGCTCTTCCGATTCGGCTAAGAAGGTTTCGTTGGTGGGAATGTGGAACGCCTGGAGCAATGCCTTCGATAAGTGCTCGGGCATGACTTTATTTTTGGCCTTTTTGCCTTGGGTGATGATTTTTTGGGCGGCTTTTAAATCAGGCTTGGCACGGTGTTCGGCGATGGGGCTGGGGGTTTGCAACAGCAATAATTGGTTTTGGTGGAAGGCGGCCAGGTTTTTAAACACGGCAATGGCGTGTTCGGGGGCGCCAAAGTGCATGCAACGCGCTTGGGTAAAGAGGGCGCGGCTTTCTTGAACCTTAGCGTCGCCCAGCCACGACATCAACAGCGGCTTGGTGGTTTCTTGCTGTAGGCTCACCATCATTTGAGCGGTGGTTAAATGGTCGGTGCCCATTTGTGGGGTGAACAGCACCAGCACGCCGTCTACCTGCTCGTCGTCCAAGCACAGCTTTACTGCGGTACGAAAGCGCAGTGGGCTGGCGTCGCCGAGGATGTCGACGGGGTTGTTGCGCGACCAATTCGGTGGCAATAAGGCATTGAGCGAGCTGACGGTGTCGGGGCTCAGCTCGGCCAGTTCGACGCCTGAAGCGCGGGCGTTGTCGGCGGCCAAAACGCCGAGGCCAATGCCGTTACACACGATGGCCAAGCGACGACCTTTGGCCCGATAGTTGGCGGCCAATACCTTCACCGCGGTGAAGATTTGTGAAATGGTGTCGACGCGTAGGGCACCGGCGCGGGCCAGCACGCTGTCGAACACGTCAGAACTTTTGATGATCTGGCTGGCGTGGGTTAGGCCTTCCACATCGTCTTCAAAGCGGCCAGACTTAATCACCACCACCGGCTTGGCGCGGGTAGCGGCCTTGAGCGCGCTCCAAAAACGACGGCCCACGCGCACGTGGTGAATGTGCAGCAGGATGGCCTGAGTTGAGCGGTCGTTGACCAAAAAGTCGAGGATTTCGCCAAAGTCGATGTCAAAGGCGACTTCGCCCATCGGGATGACGGCGGAGAACCCCACCTGCTTGCTGTCGGCCCAGTCCAGCATGGCGGTACAAAGAGCGCTGGATTGGCTCACTAAAGCGAGGTTGCCGGGGCGAACCTTGCCGCCGTAAGAGCTGGCGTTAAAGCCCAGTACCGGGCGCATTAAGCCCAATAGGCTGGGCCCCAAGACGCGGATGCCTTTTTCTTTCGCCAGCGCGATGGCGGCATCGAGGTGCTTTTGGTCTTCGGCGGTGGCGTCACTGAGGTCTTTGCCCAATAAAATAAAGGGAATGCCTTTATTGGCGCAGTCCTGAATGACTTTGACAAAGGAAGGGGCGGGGGTGAGCACGATGGCCAGGTCGATGTCGACCTTAAGCTTGTTGACGCTGTTGACGGTGGGCAGGCCACCGACAAATTTGTGTTTGATGTTGACCGGGTAAAGCTTGCCTTTGAAGTCGCTGCTGAGCAGGTTGGCAAACACGGTTTGCCCTAAAGACTGAGGGCGGTCACTGGCGCCGATGACGGCCACATGATTGGGACAAATTAAAGAGGTTAAGTAATGGGGTTTCATTGCTTATGTTCCTAATCAAGTAAAGACAACGGCCTGCCTATACCGAAATAAGCGGCCAGCTTAGGGTTAATGATAAACGATTCGAGTGACGGAAGGTAAATAAAATAAGGGGTTGAGTCGGCCTTTCGTTCCTCGCTATACTGTGCTTTCGGCCGAGGAGAACAGGCAGGTGTGGCCGAGAGGATCAATCACAAAAGGATAAATATGAAACTGACTCGTTTTTTACCCGATAAATTCACCATGGCGCTGGTGGCCGCGGTGGTGCTGGCGTCGGTTTTGCCTAGTCAAGGCAGATGGGTGCCGATCATGGATGGCATCACGGTGTTGGCCATTGGCCTATTGTTTTTTTTGCACGGTGCCAAGCTGTCGCGCCGCGCCGTGATTGAAGGCATGGCACATTGGCGCTTGCACAGCGTGGTGTTTACCTTTACCTATTTGATTTTCCCACTATTGATCTGGTTGGGTAAACCCCTTTTGCTCAAGTTAGTGTCACAAGACCTGTATTGGGGTTTATTGTACATGGCGTTGCTGCCTTCGACGGTGCAGTCGTCGATTGCCTTTGTGGCGGTGGCGCGTGGCAACGTGCCGGCGGCGATTTGCAGCGCCACGGCGTCAAACATCCTGGGTATCTTCTTAACACCATTGCTGGTGGGGTGGATTATTTTGGGCAGCCAAAATGATGCGGCACACAGTGGGGCTTTAGAAGCGATTTTGGACATTGTGTACCAGCTGCTGTTGCCCTTTATTGCCGGCCAGATTGCCCGCCGTTGGATTGGCGTGTGGGTCGACAAGCACAAGCCGATGCTGGCTTATGTGGATCAAAGCTCGATTTTGCTGGTGGTGTACACCGCGTTTAGCGCGGCGGTGGTGAGCGGCCTGTGGCAGCAAACGCCGCTGTTGGCGCTGGTGAACCTGGTGCTGATCAGCTGTGTGCTGCTGGCCATCGTCTTGGGCCTCACCCGTTGGGTGAGTGGTGTCATGGGCTTTAATAAAGCCGACGAAATCACCATTGTGTTTTGCGGCTCGAAAAAAAGCATGGCCACCGGCATTCCGATGGCGCAGGTGCTGTTTGCCGGCACTGGCGTGTCGATGGGGGCGATGGTGTTGCCGCTGATGCTGTTTCATCAAATTCAGCTGATGGTGTGCGCGGTGATTGCCGCGCGCTATCAAAAGCGTTTAGAAGACTAGGCAGGGGCCAGACACAAACAGGGGGCGATCAATGAGCTGATCGCCCCCTGTTGGGTTTAGGCTGGGTTGTGCGGCTTAGGCTGTGTAAGGCGCCAACGTTTGCTGTAAGGCCTCGGTGCTGACGTCGGCGCGAATCGCCGCTTGGCCGAGGCCGTTTAAGGTCACAAAGCGCAGTTGGCCTTGGCTGACCTTCTTGTCGTGGCTCATGTGGGCGAGCCATTGGCTAAAGGCAAACTTAGGCGGTTCGGTCGGCAGGCCGGCGCGCTGCAGCAAGGCAATCACGCGATCGGTGTCGGCGCTGCTTAAGGTGCCCAAGGTTTCAGACAGGCGGCAGGCCAATACCATGCCGGTGGCCACGGCTTCGCCGTGTAGCCAAGTGCCAAAGCCCAATTCCGCTTCGATGGCGTGGCCAAAGGTGTGGCCAAGGTTTAGCCAGGCACGCACGCCCTGTTCGGTTTCGTCTTTGGCCACGATTTCGGCCTTCATGCGGCAGCTGGTTTCGACGGCGTAGGCCAAGGCTGCCGGTTTTTGCGCCATGAGGTCGTCAATGTGGGTTTCTAACCAAGCCAGAAAATCGCAGTCGCCCAGCAGGCCATACTTGATGACTTCGGCCAAGCCCGCGGCGAATTCACGCTTGGGCAAGGTGCTGAGGGTGCTCATGTCGGCCAAAACGGCCTGCGGCTGATAAAACGCGCCGATCATGTTTTTGCCCAACGGGTGGTTGATGGCGGTTTTGCCGCCCACCGAAGAATCGACCTGGCTGAGTAAGGTGGTCGGAATTTGAATAAAGGGCGCACCACGCTGATAGGTTGCGGCAGCAAAGCCGGCCATGTCGCCGATCACGCCGCCGCCTAGGGCGATGAGGGTGGTTTTGCGCTCGGCATGCTGATTCAGCAGGCCGTCAAAAATAAGGTTTAAGGTGTCCCAGGTTTTGTATGCCTCGCCGTCAGGTAAGGTGATCACAAAATAGGTTTGGCCTAGGGCCGTCAACGCCGCTTCTAGCTTGGCCAAATATAAAGGCGCTACGGTGGTGTTGGTGATGATGGCGGCCTGATGGCTCAGATAGGGCTTGAGGGTATGGGTTAAATCATTGAGTAGGTTTTGACCAATAAAAATCGGGTATTGGTGTGAAGGCGTGGCAACGTTTAAGGTAATCATGGGTTCTTAAGCTGATGATGTTCCTGAATTGAGTGCATGAGTTTTTGCATCAATGCTTGGATGGTTGGGCCATTGGCATCAACAACAATGTGGGCGACCTCTTTATATAAATGGTCGCGCTCTGCCATTAGGGTGTTGAGCCGCTCTCTGGGGTTGCTGGTTTGCAGCAACGGTCGAGATTTATCATACCGCGTTCGCTTTAAAATAGCATCCACGCTGGCACGTAAGTAGATGACGGTGCCGCGGTTTTTTAAGGCCAACCGATTTTCTTCGTGCAATACGGCGCCGCCGCCCGTTGCCAAGACAATGTTGTCTAACTGGGTGAGGTGGTCAATGGCTTCCTTTTCACGACAGCGAAAGCCATCTTCGCCTTCTACTTCGAAGATGGTGGTGACGGCCACGCCGCAGCGCTCTACGATCACATGATCAGAGTCATAAAAGGTTTTACCCAGTAGCACAGCCAATTGCTTGCCTACCGTGGTTTTGCCTGCGCCCATAGGGCCAACCAGAAAAAAATTGCCAGTCAATTGATTTACCCGTTTGTCCATAAGCAGCATTTTAACCGAACTTATGGCGGCTGTCTTTTGATTATTGAACCCCTGTGGGTATTTTGTCGGTGAGGATATTGGGGGTGAGGAAAATCACCAGCTCTTGCCGGTTTTGCTGCTGCTGTTTGGCCCGAAATAACCCGCCAATCAGGGGCAAATCCCCCAAGAACGGCACCTTTTGAACCCCATCGCTGCTGGTTTCTTCATAAATGCCGCCAATCACCAGGGTATTGCCGTCTTCAATCATCACCTGGGTGCTGATGCTCTTAATCGACAGGGCACCGTTGCCTTTGGGCGTGTCTTTGTTGATGGCGATGGCCATGATGACCTGATTGTCTGGCGTAATGTAGGGTGTGACCCGCAGGCTCAGGACGGCTTTTTTAAATAAAGTCGTGCTCACATAGCTTTCCGCTTCGCGATAGGGCAGCTCATCGCCAGATTCAATGGTGGCGGTTTGACGGTCGGCGGTGAGGATGCGGGGGCTGGACAATATTTGGCCTTTGTTTTCTAACTGCATGGCGCTGAGCTCTAGGCCCAATAAAAAGTTGGCGCCGCGGCCGAATACCGACAGCGCGGCCATGTTGCTGGGGCCAGGTAGGTTAATGTTGGGCTGGAGCTGCTGTAGTTGCCAAGCGGTGGGGTTGGTGCCATTGGCGCCGTCGGCGTCGTTGGTTTGTGGCCACGGTCCGCCTATTTGCAGGCGGTTGCTTTGAAAGGCGGCGCCCAGCTTTATCCCCAATTCTTGCGAAAAGCCATCGGTGGCCTCCACAATGTGCGCCTCAATCAAGACCTGGCGTTTGGGTCGATCAAGCTGAGCGATTAACCGTTGGACGTCGGCGTGAACGGTGGCGGTGTCGTAGACGATTAAGACGTTGTTGCCCGGGTCGACATAGGCTTGGCCGTTCGGGCTGAGCAGGTGCCTGGTGTCACGGTTGGCGTTGTTGAGGTTGAAAATGGTTGCCAGCTCGGTGACGTCCTTATAGTTGAGTTGAAAAATGGCTGAGCTTAAGGCCGCGCTGGGGGCGTTTGGGCCTGACGTGACCGGTGGGGCTTTGGGGCCAACATAGAGGGTGTGGCCTTGCTGGGTGGCGCTGAGCTGGTGTTGGCTGAGCAGCTGGTTAAAGGCCTGCTGCCAGGGCACCTGTTGTAAGGATTGCGTCACGTGGCCGTTGAGGTTCGGGGCCAAAGACAGCTCGACATCGGCGATCTGGGCCAGCAGGGTGAGCGCCGCGGGCAGGGTGAGCGCCGCGGGCAGGGCAATGCCTTGAAACTGGAGGGTGATCGGGGTTTGGATGTTGGGCGTTTGGGCGTGGCTGGTGGCAAAGGCCGTATTGAGGGTCATGACCAGGACGAATAAGGAGCGGTTGAGGCGCATAGGGTGGCTTTCAGGGAGCGGATGCTGCTGGGGGCGGGGTGGGCGAGAGTGCTAGCTGTGTTGGCACGGCATTGGGGTGGTTGGGGCTGAGGGTCAGTGCGGCGGCGTCAATGCGTTCGAGCGACCAGGATTCTAGGCCGATCAAGGCGCCCTGAGTGGCCAGCTGGGGGCCTTGCGGGGTGTGGATGATGGCCCAGTGCTGCGTCGGTGTGCGAATATAGCCCACGTAGCTTAGCTGCGACAGGGGGTAAAACACCAGAATGTGTGCGGGCGTACTGGGCTGGCGCTGTTCGGGGTGAAACAGAGTGAGGGTGGCAGGGGCGTCAGGAGCTAAAAGGTAGGGTGCGGGGGCGTTGGGCCAGTCGGGTAGCGGCAGCGGTGGACGACTGGCCAAGGTTTGCTGCCAGACCTTTAGGTCTGCCGGTTCGGCGGCACAGCCAGAAAGGCCGACAAGGCAAAGCCAGAGGCCGTCACGGCGCAGTTTAAGGTTGAGCATCGAGGGCCTCCTCTGTGGGGCTGGGCGACACGAACCTTAAAGTGTGTACTTGAGCCTCAAAGTGAAGCAGGAGAGGCGCCTGGTTGGGGGCCAGGTTCAGACGCAGGCTGGAGAGCATTAGGCCCTCAGGGTGGTCACCCAGCCGCTGAATAAAGGCCAGTACGGCGTCAGTGTGGCCGCTGCCGCTGAGGGCGTAAGGATAAGCGCTCAGGTTGGCCACGGTTTCGACCGGCAGCGGGCGCGCCTGGTCAAGGGTGAGGCCGTGGGCGGCCACCAGCTGGTGTAAAGGCTGAGACAGGTCTACCGGTGTGGCCGTGGGCAGGCGCTGTATCGCCTGACTTAGGGCGGCCTCGGCCAGGGTCAGGCGGGCCACCCATAAAGGCAGCTGTTGCGCCTGTTGCCACTGTTGTTGATAGGCCTGTTGCAGGATCGGCTCTTGCTGCTGGGCACGGGCATGGGCCTGCCAAATCGGGCGCCACAGGCTTAAGGCAATGAAGACGAGGCCAGCGCTGGCGGCCACGAGCAGGCCCAAACGTTGCCGCCACAAAGGCCATTGCGTCCACTGCTGCCATAGGGCGCTCACGGTGGGCTCATTTCGGTGCTGAGGGCAAAAGACCAAGCGCGGTCTTGCTGCTGGCTCGACAGCAGCGTGGCCTCGGTGAGCCAAGGGGCCTGATTCATGTCGGTAACCAGTAAGGCGATGGCTTCATGGCTGCTGGCCAGCCCTTCCAAGGTGAGGTAAGGCGGCTGCCAGGCAAGGCTGGTCAGCTGGAGGCCATTGGGGATGATGCTTTGCAGCTGCGTGAGCATATACCAAGGCAGGCTCTGTTGGGCCAGAGCGTGGTTGAGCTGTTGCCCTTGCGCTTGGCGTTCGGCCACCTGTTCGCTGAGGGTCTGGCTGCGCTGGGCGATGGCCGTTTGGGTGGTGATGAGGGTTTGAAGGTAGCGGTTGCGCTGCTGTTGCTGCCACAGAGCAAGCGACAGCGCCAGCGTGACCACCACGACCAAGGCCAAAAAGATGCCCAGCCCCCAGTAGGCCTGCCGCCTTAAGTTAGATGAGGCGCGTTGCCGTTGTTCAGTCCGGTGAGGAAGCAGGTTTAGGCGAATCATGAGGGCTGGCCATCGAGGGCTCTCAAGGCGAGGCCGAACGCGATCAATAAGTCTGGCGCGTGCTGGGTGAGGGTGTCGGGGTGTAAGGGTGGGGTGGTGGCTAAGGCCAGCACCGGATGGGCCAGCGTTAGGGGCACGTTGAGCTGCTGCCGGATGCCGGCTAATAGGTTAGGGGCCAAGCTGTGGCGGCCGGTGATGTAGGCTTGGGTGACGGGGGTGCTGTGGGTGGCGTGAAAGTTTTGCCAGCAGTGTTGCATAAAGCTCAGGGCCTGAGTTTCGGCGTCGGCGTCGAACATTGGGTTGAGCGGGGTGTGTACCTGATGGAGTAGCCGCTGTTGGTGGCAAAAATAAACGCTTAACTCGGTCGGTCGGGCGTGGATCAAGGCCAGCACTAAGTGCTGGTGTTCGGGCGCTTGCTGTTGCAGCCAAAAGTACCAGGCGTTGAGGGCAGCAAAGGCCTCGACGTCCAAGCAGACGAGGCGAAGCCCTTGTGCCTCTGCCACGTGCTGATAGTGATTCACCGCGTCGTGATGGGTGTAACACAATAAATACAAAGGGGAACTGTCTGGCGGATTCTCGTCTAAGCATACATAGTCTATGGCCACCGTGTCGGGCGCGACTTCTTGCCGTAGGGCCGAGTCCACCTGTTCTGCTAGGGTCAGGTTGGATTGGTCGAGGCGGCGGTATTGGTGCTGAACGAGGGCGTTGGGCAAGGCCATCATTAAGGGCGGCGGTGGGGTGGGCAAAAGCGGCACAATGGCCGCTAGGCTGGCCTCGGTTAAGCCCCACAGGGTGGTCGTTAGGGACAGATGGGCGACGTGGGCATGATGCTGTACCGTCAGCGCGCCTTGGGGCCCTTGCCGCAGCTGTAAAGCATGAATTTGCGTGGCCTCGTGGCTGATGCCAAGGCCCATGGTGGTCGGTTTGGCCTGAGCGGCCGCAGACCAAGCACGCCATTGAGTGTGCAAACGGTTTTTAAATTGAGCAAACATGTGGTTACTCCCCGGTAACGACGGTTATATTTTTCTTTATAAGATTTAGATTTTGCATTCGGGTGCCTTTAAATTTATACTGCCTGCAGTGCTTATATCCCTATGGTTAATAACTATTTATGTTTAAACGACTCATCACAACGCTTATTGGGCTCATTCTTGGCTTCGCCATTTTGGGCATCGGCATCGCGGCGATTGCGGTTTTGGTGACTTATCCAAGGTTACCCAAATTGGATATTGTGACCAATTATAAACCCAAAATGCCTTTGGAAATATATACTTCTGATGGAAAATTAATTGGCCTGTACGGTGAAGAACGTCGTTCGTTCACCAAAATTCAAGATTTCCCAGACAATTTAAAAAATGCGGTGATGGCCGCAGAAGACAAGCGTTTCTACGAACATTGGGGCGTAGACGTGGTGGGCATTTCGCGCGCCTTAGTGGGCAACGTGGTGTCGGGCGGCGTGCGTTCTGGCGCCAGTACCATTACCCAACAGGTGGCAAAAAACTTCTTCCTGACCAACGAACGCACGTTTACGCGTAAGTTTAATGAAGCGCTGTTGGCATATAAAATTGAGCAAGAGCTCAGCAAAGACGAAATTTTAGAGCTGTACTTTAACCAAATTTATTTGGGCCAGCGTGCCTATGGCTTTGCCGCCGCGGCACACACCTACTTTGGTAAGCCAGTGTCGCAGCTGACCTTGGCTGAAGCCACCATGTTGGCGGGCCTGCCCAAGGCCCCTTCGGCGTTTAACCCGATTGTGAATCCGAAGCGCGCCCAGCAACGGCAGTCTTATATTCTGAACAATATGTTGGAATTGGGCATGATTACGGCGGCTGAGCGCCAAGCGGCGTTGAGCGAAGAGCTGAAATACACCAAGTTCCAAAGCGGCATTGATCAAAATGCCCTGTATGTGGCCGAAATGGCGCGCCAATCGATGGTGGATAAGTACGGTGAAGACGCCTATTCAAATGGCTTTAAGGTCTACACCACGGTCAACAGCGTCAACCAAACCGCGGCCACTAAGGCCTTCCGTCAAGGCATGTTGAACTTCGACAAATCGCAGCGTTACCGCGGTGCAGAAGAATTCATTGACCTGAAAAAACTTGACCCTAAAAACCTCTACATTGAGCTGGATGAGATTTTAGATGGCCATTACGACCTAGAGGGCATGCGTCCAGCGGTGGTGCTTAAGGCCACCGGCTCGGTGGTAGAGGCCTATGTTAAGGGCGGTAAGCTGGCGACCATTAAAGGCAATGGCCTGACGTTTGCCAAGGCCGCGATTGGCGCCAGTAAAATGGGCGACAAAAAAATTCAGCCAGGTGCGTTGATCCGCATTCAGGCGACCAACAGTGAAAGCAGCAACCCGTTCTGGAAGATCGTACAGGTGCCGGAGGTTGAAGGCGCGTTGGTGGCGGTGGATCCTAAAACCGGTGCGGTGCAAGCGTTGGTGGGTGGCTTTGACTTCCACAAGCGCTCGTTTAACCGTGCGTCTCAAGCCTGGCGTCAGCCTGGCTCAACCTTTAAACCGTTTATTTACTCAGCCGGTTTAGAGCGGGGCTTAACCGCCGCCACGCCGATTAACGACGCGCCAATTGCCTTGCCGGGCATGGGGGCCAATGGTGGCGTGTGGCGTCCTAAAAACTCTAATAACCGCTATTCGGGCTACATCCCGATGCGCGAAGCCCTGGTGTACTCTAAAAACATGGTGACCATTCGCGTTTTGATGGCGGTGGGCATGCCGTTTGCCAAAGAATACATCCAGCGTTTCGGCTTTAACGCCAAAGACCATCCTGCTTCTTACTCGATGGCTTTGGGTGCCGGCTCGGTAACGCCGGTGCAGATGGCGCAAGCTTACTCAGTCTTTGCCAACGGTGGCTACCGCGTGGCCCCGTACGTGATTGACCGCATTTACGAAGGCGACCATTTACGTGCCCAAACCCAGCCCTTGGTGGCAGGGGCGACGGCCAAGCTGGTGATCGATCCACGCAACGCCTTCATCATGACCAACATCATGCAGGAAATCACCAAGCGCGGTACGGCTTCACGCGCTTCGGTATTGGGTCGTTCTGACATCGCGGGTAAAACCGGGACCACCAACGACGGCAAAGACGCATGGTTTACGGGCTACACGCCTGATTTGGTGAGCGTGGTGTACGTGGGCTACGACAAGCCGCGCAGCCTTGGTCGCTTGGGCTATGGTGGTTTGGCGGCCTTGCCTATTTGGATTGACTACATGCGTACGGCGCTGAAGGGTAAGCCCGTGGTGGCGCCGAAGGTGCCAGAAGGTTTGGTACGTAATGGCAATGAGTATTTCTATCAGGAATACCAACGCACGAATCCTTCCTTGGCCTTGGATAATCGCAGCGAAGGCGGCCCTAGCGGCGGCGGTGCGGCGGCACCGAAAGAGGGTGAGGGCGAAGAAGGTACTGCCACGCCGGAAGCGCCAACCGTGGCGGCGCCACCAGCCAATAACGAGGCCATCGACAGCCTGTTTTAAACCAGGGCCGCTCGCGGCCACAAAAAAGCCCTTGATGCGTCATCAAGGGCTTTTTTATGCGCGCTAGGGGCTTAGTCGTACCAAGCGTCCACGAATTCGCTGACCTGAACGTCTTCGATGTGGGCAAAGCTGGCCAATAGGTCGATGACTTTTTGGCGAGACTCGGCTGAAATCACCTGACGGTTAAGCGGCATGACCATGCCTTCAAACAGCTGGCCATTGCAGTAGCCGCCAAAAGTGGCGCCTTCTTCATCCACCAAAGACAATACGGCGTCTAGGGTGCTGTCGATGACCTGAGGGTCGGTGTCGGCTTTAAATTGAAAAAGAATGCCAAAGCCCAATTCTTGGTAAGCACCCACGAGTAATTTTTTTTGCTGACGTTTGTTTAAACGAGACAGACGATTTTTAGATTGACGGTTCATGATCTCAAACAGACTTTCTTTAATGATAAAAAACTTCAGCCATCAGTTTAGCTGAAAAAACCCCCTGTCGTGTAGTCTAATTTCACGTCAGGGGGTGATTAAGCGTAGCCATAGGGCTTAGTGAGGGGCGCGAATGGTCTTTTTTAAGTCTTCTGGCGTAATGGCGCCGACCACGCTGCCGGCCAAGGGCGAATTCAAAATGTGGCCCTTAATTTTGCCGATGACGTGCATTTCACATGGCTTGCAGTCGAACTTCAGGGTCAGTACCTCATCGTTGTGTACCAGCTGCATGGGGGTGACCTTGGTGCGCACGCCTTGTACGCCTTTGGCCTGTTTGGGGCACAAATTAAAGGCAAAGCGCAAGCAATGCTTGGTGATCATCACCGGCACATCGCCTTTTTCTTCATGGGCTTCATAGGCCGCATCGATGAGGGCCACGCCGTGTTGCGCATAAAAACCGCGCGCCTTGTGATTGTAGACGTTGGCTAAGAAGGTCAGATGGGTTTCTGGGTACACCGGTGCCGGTACCGCTTCTGGTTTACGGCTGGCGCGCGGATGGGCGGCAATGCGTTCGTGGGTCAAGGTGTCGATGACTTCGCGGCGCAGTGCTTTTAGCTGGGCATTGGGCACGAAATAGGCTTCGAGCAGGTCAATGTGAATCGTGGTGGCCATATAGGGCGTTTGGCCCAGCTTACCGATGCCGTCACGCAGATTTTGCCAGGCTTTTTCAGGCTGTGTGGCCGGCTCGAAGGGGCCGTTAATGCTGGCGCTGACGTACACGCCTTCTTCACTGGTGGCGCTGAGGGTCAGCTGGCCGGCGTGGCCACTTAAGTGCAGGTCGACGCCGATTTTGCGTTCGCTCGATTTTTTGGTTAAAGCCTGTTGCCAGTTGTGGTCAAGGTTGCGATTAAGCGGATGTTCTGGGCGGATTTTGGCAAACTCCGCCAGCATTTCGTTAGGGTAGACGCGGTAGTGAAGCGGCTGGATTTCTTTGACTTCGTTGGCTCTAAAGCCCACGATTTCCCGCTTGATCATGACGTTAAGGCCGTCACCGTTGGTTAACGGTTCGGTGGTTTTGACTTCTAAATAGTCTTTGTGAACCTTCATGATCTGGCCTACTGGTAAGCCAATAAACTTGGGCGAATCAAAGGCGCCAATGTCGATTTTTCGGTCTTGTACAAAATAATCGGTGCTGCCGCGGTGGAAGGTTTTGTCGGTCGAAGGCACAAAGAAATGCTCGGTCAGGCCGCTAGACGCGCGTGCCAGGTCTGGGCGCTCCTGCAAAATGCCGTCAAGAATTTGGCGGTAGTGGGCGGTGATGTTCTTCACATAGTTCATGTCTTTGTAGCGGCCTTCAATTTTGAAGGAACGCACGCCCGCGTTGACCAAGGCCAGCATGTTTTGGCTTTGGTCGTTGTCTTTCATCGACAGCAAATGCTTGTCGAATGCCACCACGCGGCCCTGGTCGTCTTTTAAAGTATAGGGCAGGCGACAGGCTTGAGAGCAGTCGCCACGGTTGGCGCTGCGGCCAGTTTGCGCATGAGAGATATTGCATTGGCCAGAGTAAGCCACACACAGCGCACCGTGAATGAAAAACTCGATGGTTGAATCCACTTGGCTGCTGATGGCCTGAATTTCCTGTAGGTTTAATTCACGCGCCAGCACCAGTTGTGAAAAGCCAACCTGAGATAAAAACTTGGCCTTATCCACGCCGCGAATGTCGCACTGGGTGCTGGCGTGCAGGTCGATGGGCGGAATGTCTAAGGCCAAAATGCCCATGTCTTGCACGATTAAAGCATCGACGCCGGCCTCGTATAGGTCAATGATCAACTCACGTGCTGGCTCAAGCTCATTGTCGTGCAAAATGGTGTTGAGGGTCACGAACACGCGGGCATGGAATAGGTGGGCAAAGCGGACGAGTTCGGCAATGTCTTGAAGCTCGTTGCTGGCGTTGTGACGGGCGCCAAAGCTCGGGCCACCAATGTAGACGGCGTCGGCGCCGTGCAAAATGGCTTCTTTAGCAATGGTGACGTCACGTGCGGGACTGAGTAATTCAAGCTGATGAGCAGGCAAAGACATGGACAGAACTCGTTAAATGTAAGAATAAGGAAGCCATTGTAGACAATATTGGCCTAGCTGGCCAAAAACAGCGCCGATTTGGCCGGCAGCGTCGGTGGCGGGTGTGGGGTTTCTGGTGTTTTAGCGCAGGGCCTAAGGCGGATTCAAGCGTGATGGCGGCCGTGGTGTTTAGGTTTCGATTGCGGCTTTTTAGCCGCTGGTTTAGGCTTAAGCTTGGGCTTGAGTCGGCCCACACACATTTGCCTGTACCGGGCGCAATAATAAAAATGAAGAGGATGATATGGCATTAATGGACGAAGCAACAAAACAACGCTGGATTGACGAGCATGGCCTGTTACAACAGTTGGTGGCCCTGGAAGAGACCGAATGGTTTAACCCCAAAGTGGTCACGGCCTCGACGGGCCTGCCTAAGGTAGGCCTGAGCGCGGATGATGTGGCCGAGGCCAGCGCCCGCTTAAAACGCTTTGCGCCTTATTTGGCGGAGGTGTTTGCCGACACGCGCGCGCAAGCGGGCGTGGTGGAATCGCCGCTACAGGCGGTGTCGGCTTTACAAGAAGGCCTTGCCAGTCATTACGGCCAGGCTTTGCCCGGGCAGCTGTGGCTTAAGTGCGACAGCCATTTACCGATCAGTGGCTCGATTAAGGCCCGCGGCGGCATTTATGAAGTATTGAAGCAGGCAGAAACCTTGGCCTTGGCGTCGGGCAAACTCAACTTGGGCGATGATTATCGCTGCCTTAACAGCGACCAATGGCGCGCTTTTTTTGGCCAATACAGCATTGCCGTTGGCTCGACCGGTAATTTGGGCCTTTCCATCGGCATCATGAGCGCGCAGTTGGGCTTTAAAGTCAGCGTGCACATGTCGGCCGATGCGCGCCAGTGGAAGAAAGACAGGCTGCGTGCCCACGGCGTCAATGTGGTGGAGTACGCCGCCGACTATTCTAAAGCGGTGGAAATGGGCCGCGCCGAGGCCGACAGCAACCCGTTTTGCCATTTTGTGGACGATGAGCACTCCACCGATTTGTTTTTGGGCTACGCCGTGGCTGCGGAGCGCTTAGCAGGGCAACTACAGGCCATGGCCGTGACCGTTGATGCCGAGCATCCGTTGTTTGTGTATCTGCCCTGCGGCGTCGGCGGCGGCCCAGGGGGCATCGCTTTTGGCCTAAAACAGCTGTTTGGCGACCACGTGCACTGCGTGTTTGCCGAGCCAACGCATGCGCCGTGCATGCTGTTGGGGGTGTACACCGACTTGCACGAGCAAATCAGCGTGCAAGATTTGGGCATAGACCAAACCACGGTGGCCGATGGCCTAGCGGTGGGGCGTGCCTCTGGCTTTGTGGGCCGCGCCATGGGGCCGTTATTGGCTGGGTATTACACCATTGCCGACGATGAGCTGTTCCGCCTGATTGCCTTGGCGAACGCCTGTGAAGGGGTCGAAATGGAACCTTCGGCTGCTGCTGGCGTGGCCGGCATGGCGCGGGTGTTAAAAAACAGCGATTACTTGGCCCGCCTGGGCTATGGCCAGGAGCAGCTGGCGCAGGCCACACACATCGCCTGGGTAACCGGCGGCAGCATGGTGCCGGCCGCAGAAATGCAGGCTTATTTGGCGCAGGGGCGCGCGCTGCTGGCGTAATAGTGGGGTTTGATGAAACCGCGGTGGCTGAGGCTGGCGCGGTTTTTTTTGCGTTTAGGGCGGGCTGACTAAACGGCGCCAGCGTTGATGGACAAAGCGCAGAAACAGCTGTAGCTGGGTGGTCAGCAGCGCAAACGAACAGCCGATGAAGGTGGCCAGTAAGCGATCTTGTAGTACCGACAGGTTGTCGGTATCGGGGGGCAGGCTGAGGGTGGCCAACAGCAAAATAAAGCTGGTGAGGCAGGCGGTGCCAAAAGTGGGGTGGAGCTGAAAGGCGGGCCAGCGTAGGGTGGCCGCCACCAGCGCGGCAATTAACAGTACCAGCGGGTAGGTGCTGAGGCTGACGATGGCCACCACGGTAAACACCCCCAGAATGGTGCCGCTGACGCGTTCCGAAATGCGCGCAGCGCTGTTGCGTACGTCGCTTTGTAACACGATGAGGATGGTCAGAATGGCCCAATAAGGGTAGTCATTGCCGGTGAATAAGCACACCAAATAGGCCAAGGCAATGCTGAAGCCCGTGGCCAAAGCAAAATAGCGGTGTTTGCCGGCCTGGCGATAGCTGCGCCAGAGCGAGCGCCGAACGGAAGGGGTGCACAGGGGCGTGGCCTGGCGGGTGAGGACATCCCAGCTGAGCGACACCACCCACGCCCAAGTGAGGCTGCTGAGCGTGAGTGCCACGTCGGACAGGGTAATGGGGGCGACCGCATAGCCAAAGACCAAGCCGTAGCCTAAAAAGCGGGCGGCGGTGATGAGATGGGTGTGGCGGCTTTCGACCAGGCCATACAAATAACCGATCAGGATGGCCGCGCAAAAAAAGAGCCAGGCCGACCACCATAGGCTGATGGCGCCCAAGACTGCCCCCAGAATAAGAAAGCCAGGGCCGACCGCCATATAGCGTAGGCGGGTGAAGGCGGGGCCGCCCACGTCGCCAGAAAACCCCAATAAAGCGCCGAAGCTAAGGTACAGCACCCAGCCGCCCATTTCATACTGATAGGCCGCCAACAGTGGCGTGCCCACGGTGATGACAAAGCGCAGGGTGCGCTGTTTGAGCGAGCGGGAAGGGGGTGGGCGCAGGGGCGTGACGAGGGCGTGCGACATGGCAATCTCGTAGGGTGGATGCGTTTATCATACGCCTGTATTAATGCTTTTGGAATAATGTCGCGTGGTCTTGTGGCTGCCGTGGTGGCTAGATGGTCGCGAGGCTGACCATCGAAGCGGCTTAGCCGAGCGCCGTATCCAACAGCATCATCACCACAAAGCCAATCATTAAACCCGTGGTGGCAAAGCGTTCATGGCCTTTACGGTGCGATTCGGGAATGACTTCATGGCTGATCACAAACAGCATCGCGCCAGCGGCGAAGCCCAGGCTCCAAGGGAGGATCGACGGAAACAGATACACCACGGTGGCGCCCAAGACGGCCCCAATGGGTTCGATCAGGCCAGACAAAATACCGATGCCCACGCAGGTGCTGCGCTTATAGCCCGCATTTAAGAGCGCCAGCGCCACCACCAAGCCTTCCGGAATGTCCTGAATGGCAATGCCGGTGGCGAGGGTGCTGCCCGCAACGTTGCCCACGCCGGCAAAGCCCACCCCAATGGCCAAGCCTTCGGGAAAGTTGTGCAGGGTAATGGCGAACACGAACAGCCACGTGCGTTTAAGCAGCATGGCCTCCGAGGGAGAATGATGGCTGTCGCCAATAAACAGGTGTTCGTGCGGAATGGTGCATTCCATCAGCATCAGCAGCCCCGCGCCGAGTAAAATGGCCGTGCCGATGACCAAGCCCGCGTGCCAAGGGCCGGCGCCGGCGAAGGAGAGTGCCTCCATGCCCGGTAAGATCAGCGAAAACACGCTGGCCGCCAGCATCACGCCGGCACCAAAGCCCAACATGCTGTCGGTTAGGCGATCGCTGAGGGATTTTGAAAACAAGATGGGCAGCGTGCCTAGGGCGGTGGCTGCGGCGGCCACGAGGCCCCCAATTAACGCGTTGAAGACGCTGTGTTGGTGATGCAATGCTTGGGCCCAGAGGGCTCTGGCCGAGAGAAACAGTAGGATTAACGCCAATACAGAACACAACAACCACAGACTGTTTTTTTTATTCAGGGTCATATATAAGCCTTATCGTCATTAAATAGAGAAATCACTTTCTCTTAATGATTACTGTGCGATGAATGGGCGCGTTTGTCCAGTGGTGAATGAGCTGGCTGGGTTTAAGCTATGACCCCGATTGCGTGATGTGACGCCGTAGTCAGTGCGCTCAGCTGGGCGATGGAAGCAATGGTGACGTCCACATAAGCCGGTAGCTCCGCCGTTGGCGCGGGGGTGTGCCACACGGTGCGCAGGCCTAAAGCCTTGGCGGCTTCAAGGTTGGGCAAGCTGTCGTCGACCATGATGCACTGTTCTGGCGCATAGCCTTGGTCTTGATACACCTGTTGATAGGCGTGGGCCGAAGGCTTGATGGCGTAGTTAAGGGTGTCGGTGCCGAAACGTTTGGCAAATAAATGAGTGATGGCCATTTTTTGGCACAGCGCATCGATGTAAAACGAAGGCGCATTCGAAAAAATAACCTTACGCCCAGGAATGGCCTGTAGCGAGGTGGCTAGGTCTGGTTCAAAGGTCAGCAGCGGCAGAATGGCGTCCAGCGGATGGGTGTGGTCTAAAAATTCTTGTACGTCGATGTCGGGGTGGTGGTGCTGAAGGCCATAGAGGGTGGCGCCATAACGTTGCCAGTAGTCGGCCCGTAGGTCGGAGGCCGCATTCGGCGACAGCGCTAGGCGTTTGGCCATATAGGCCGTCATGGCATGGTTGATGCACTCAAATATGCCCGCATCGGCATCGTGCAAGGTGTTGTCTAGATCAAATAACCAAAGGTTGGGCTGCGTCATGGCGTCATTTAAAGGGGTATAAAGGCTTAGATGATACGTGATTTTGGCCTAAAAAGGCAAAGACTGATCCAGATCAATAGGTAAGTAAATCAATCAATTGACCGAGGTTAGCGGCACGGCCGCCTTGCTGCATCAGGCTCGTGGTGGTGTTTAATATTTAAACATTTCAAAAAGTTAAGAAATTAAATTGGGAAAAGTAGAGATAACGATGCCAAAAAGATCAAAAGGAGGTAAAATGGAATAATAATTACTCTCATTAACTAAGCATTTTATGGTAAGGAAACACAGGGCATGAGAAAAAGGTATTTTTTTCTCTTATTGTGCATTTTGTCAGTTGTATCGTTGTTTGTCGGCGTGATTGATATTTCTCTAAAAGACTTATTCAATTTAACGGAAGACCAAAAACAGATCATCTTAGTCAGTCGTCTACCACGCTTGTTGAGCATCCTGATTGCCGGTGCCAGCATGAGTATTGGTGGCCTGATCATGCAAAAGCTGAGTCAGAATAAGTTTGTGTCACCCACCACCGCCGGGACCATGGAATCCGCACGGTTGGGCATTTTGGTTTCTTTATTGTTGTTTGCCCACGCCAGCCCGCTACAAAAAATGGGCGTTGCGTTTGCGTTTTCATTGGCAGGCACCTTCTTGTTTATGAAGATTTTAGACCACATCAAGTACAAAGACGTGATTTTTGTACCGCTGGTGGGGCTGATGTTTGGCGGCATTATTGGGTCGATCTCGACCTTCTTTGCCTACAAATACGATTTAATTCAGAACATGTCGTCGTGGCTATTGGGCGACTTCTCCATGGTTTTGAAAGGCCGCTATGAGCTGATGTACGTCAGCGTGCCGCTGATGATTTTTGCCTACCTCTTTGCCAATAAGTTTGCCGTTGCCGGCATGGGCGAAGATTTTGCTAAAAACCTAGGCTTGAAATACCGTCAGGTGGTCAACATTGGTTTGGCCATTGTGGCCATGATTACCGCCTCGGTGGTGTTGACCGTGGGCATGATTCCCTTTTTGGGCCTGATCGTGCCGAATATTGTGGCCATGTATCAGGGCGACCACCTGAAAAACAGCCTGTCGCACACCGCGCTGTTGGGTGCCGTGTTTGTCCTCGCGTGTGATATTTTGGGTCGGGTCATTATTTATCCCTACGAAATTTCCATCAGCGTCACCGTGGGCGTGATTGGCAGCATCATCTTTATTTGGTTGATTTTCAGAAGGCAGAGTGCACATGGGGCCTAAGCGTAAATTAGGCCTGTTGGCCCTCTTGGCCGTGATCACCATGGCCGGGTATTTGTTTTATGAATTAACGTCGTGGGATTACGCTTTGCCGCGTCGCGCCATGGTGTTGGTGGCGATGGCCGTAGCCGGTACCGCGATTGCGTTTTCTACCGTGGTGTTCCAAACCGTCACCCACAATCGGATTTTAACCCCGAGCGTGATGGGGCTGGATTCACTGTATTTGCTGGTGCAAACCGTGCTGGTGTTCTTTTTTGGCACCCAAACCATGGTCAACCTCAGCAGCGAAACGCAGTTTTTCATGTCGATTGGCATCATGGTGTGCTTCTCGATCTTGCTGTATCAGCTGATGTTCCGCGGCGAAGGCAAGCCCATTTACTTTTTGCTTTTGGTGGGCATTATTTTGGGCACGCTGTTTCAAAGCCTGTCGTCGTTTATGCAGGTGTTGATCGACCCGAATGAATTTTTGATTGTGCAAGACAAAATGTTTGCCAGCTTTAACAACGTGCAGGTGAGCCTAGTGTGGTGGTCGATCGGCCTGATGGCGGTGACCATGGGCGGGTTTATGTATTACGTAAAGTATCTCGACGTGCTGTCCTTGGGGCGTGAGCAATCGGTGAACCTAGGCGTGTCGTATGAGAAAGTGGTGCGTAATTCGCTGGTTTTGGTGGCCATTCTAACTTCATTGGCCACGGCCTTGGTCGGCCCGATTACCTTCTTAGGCCTGTTGGTGGCCAACCTGTCGTATGAAATTTTAAAAACCTATCGCCATCGCTATTTGCTGCTGGGGGCTATTTTGATCAGTATGATCGCCCTCGCCGGTGGCCAAATGTTGGTTGAAAGAGTCTTTACCTTCTCGACCACTTTGAGCGTCATTGTGAATTTTGTGGGTGGTTTGTACTTCATCTACTTGCTGTTAAGGGAGAATCGATCGTGGTAACGGTAAAAAATGTCTCTAAAAAATACGGTAATAAATACGTTCTGGATGACGTGTCGGTGACCATTCCCCAGCGTCAGGTCACGTCGTTAATCGGCCCTAACGGTGCCGGTAAAAGCACCCTATTGGCGATGATGAGCCGCTTGGGTAAAAAAGACAGCGGCGAAGTGTTTATTGAAGACAAAGAAGTGGGCGACTGGCGTTTAGATGATCTGGCCCAAAAAATGTCGATTCTTAAACAGGCCAATAACATCAACCTGCGCATCACCGTGCGTGAGCTGGTGGCGTTTGGGCGCTTTCCTTACAGTAAGGGCCGCCTCAAGGCAGAAGACGAAAAACTAATCGACGAAGCCTTAATGTATATGGACTTAACCCATATGCAACACAAATACCTTGATCAGCTGAGCGGGGGCCAAAAGCAGTGTGCCCACATCGCGATGGTGATTGCGCAAGACACAGATTACATTTTCTTGGACGAGCCATTAAACAACTTGGACATGAAACACTCGGTGCAAATCATGAAAACCCTGCGTCGCTTGGTGAACGATTTGGGCAAAACCATTGTCATCGTGATTCACGACATTAACTTTGCCTCTTGTTACTCTGATTACATTGTGGCGTTGCGCGATGGCCGTTTGGTCCACGAAGGCAAGACCAGTGACATCATCGCGCCGGCCGTGTTGAAAGACATTTACGACATGGACATGCCGGTGCAAGAGATCAGTAACAATAAGATTTGCGTGTATTTTTCTTAAGTCGAACATAACCAACGTGGCCGTGCATGGAAACAGGGCCACGTATTTTTTAATAAGTTAAATTAAAGGTCTACTAAATGAAACAGTTTAAACAGTTAGGTTTGATTGCCGTGTTGGCATTGGCGCTGGGCGCATGTGGCGAAACCAAAGAGACAGCCGACAGCACGGCCACGCCAACCGCAACGGTTTCTATTGAACACAAGTTAGGTACGGTTGAAGTCAAACAAAATCCTGAGCGCGTGGTGACGTTTGACTTTGGCGCCTTGGACACCCTAGAAGCTCTTGGTGTGGAGATCATTGGTTTGCCTAAAGCGAATATCCCTGCTTACTTGGAAAAGTATAAAGACGACAAATACGTTGACATGGGCGGCTTGAAAGAGCCTAACTTCGAAGCGATTCATGCGGCCAAGCCTGACCTAATCATCATTTCAGATCGTCAAGCCAAGCTATTTGATCAGCTGAATGAAATTGCCCCAACCGTGTACACCAACGTTGACTACAACGACTATGTGCCTTCGCTAGAGAAAAACGTGAAAACCTTAGCCGGCCTGTTTGGTAAAGAAGCCCAAGCTGAAGAAGCATTGGCTGCGCTAAAAGCCGACATCGCCAGCGTGAATGAAAAAACCAACGCCATGAGCGAAAAAGGCCTAATCCTATTGGTGAACGATGGTAAGTTGAGCGCCTACGGTTCTAAATCACGCTTTGGCTTCATTCATGACGTATTGGGCATGAAACAAGCGGATGAAGGCATTAGCGTGTCTACCCACGGTCAAAGCGTGGCGTTTGAGTACATCGTTAAAACCAATCCTGACTACATCTTTGTGATTGACCGCAGTGCCGTCGTGGGCAACAGCGAAACGGGTGCTAAGCAAGTGATTGAGAACGAACTGGTGCAAAAAACCAACGCCTTCCAAAACAACCACATTGTGTACCTAGATCCTAACACCTGGTACCTATCTGGCGGTGGCCTAGGTTCGACCAAAGAAATGGTTGAAGAAGTAAACGCAGCGCTGTAAGCGGTTTGCTGTTTTAGTATGAAATAAAAAGCTGCCCATGATGGGCAGCTTTTTTGCGTTTAAGGCTCGGGCGTGCCGTAGAGCCGCTGGGGCAGATAGCGTTCAAAAAACTCCACGCACACCCTCAGCTTGGCCGAAGCGTTGAGGCGGGAAGGGTAAACCGCCCAGATGTCGGCGTCTTGCCAATAGTCTGGCAACACCTGCACCAAAGTGCCCTGGTCAATTTCAGGGCCAATGTCCCACACCGAGCGCAGCATGATGCCGTGGCCAGCCAAGGCCCATAGCCTGACCATTTCCCCATTGTTAGACGCCAGAGTGCCCGAAACCTTGATGTCTTGTCCGCCCTGTGCTGAATTTAATTCCCATAACCCAAACGGGTGGTCGCGCTCCTTAATCACCAAACATTCATGCTGTAGCAAATCTTTTAAGACCGTAGGCGTGCCGTGGCGTGCTAGATAGTCGGGGGCGGCACACAAAATCCGCCGGTTGGGGTGCAGCTTTTTGGCAATGAGGTGTGGGGCAATGTCATTGCCAATGCGAATGTCTAGGTCGATGCGATTGGTGATGAGGTCTTGCACCTTATCCACCGCATCAAAGCGAATTTTGAGCTTGGGGTAGAGGGAAATAAAGTCTGATAGGAGGGGCGCCACGTGGCGGCGGCCGAAGCCTAGGCTACTGGTAATGGATAGGGTGCCAATGGGATTGCCAGAGTGGCTGGCCACGGTTTCCGTCATGTCTTTTAGGTTCAATAAAATATGGCTGGCCCACTCGTAAATGACTTCACCATCATCGGTGAGGCTCAGGCTGCGGGTACTGCGGTGTAAAAGCTTGCAGTTAAGGGTTTGTTCTAAGATTTGGATGCGTTTGCTGATGTAGGCAGGGGACGTGCCTAGCTCATCGGCGGCTTTGACGAAGCTATTGTTTTTGACCACCAGAATGAAAACGGTTAAATCAGCAACCTTGGGCAGATTGTTCACGATTCGTGTCCTTTGTGTTTGTATTTTTCTTCATTATTCATTATTTATTTTAGAGTATGCTACTTAAAACAGGTCGACACCACCACAATATTCGGTGAGTGTCCTAATGCACACTAAAGGAGAATGAATGTCTAAACTATACAAAATTGCCGCCATTGCTGGCGACGGGATCGGGCAGGAGGTGTTGCCACAGGGTGTACGTGTGGTCGAAGCCGCCACCAAGGCGCTCAATTTAAATGTTCAAATTGATCACTTTGATTGGGCTAGCTGCGATTATTACCTAGCTCATGGGCAAATGATGCCGGACAACTGGTTTGAGACACTCAAGGACTATGACGCCATTTTCTTTGGTGCCGTGGGTTGGCCTGATAAGGTGCCCGATCATATTTCGTTGTGGGGCTCGTTGTTGAAGTTCCGCCGCCAATTCGATCAATACGTCAACCTACGCCCGGTGCGGCTGTTGCCCGGCGTGCCTTGTCCTTTGGCCAACCGCAAGCCAGGCGACATTGATTTTTATGTGGTGCGGGAAAACACCGAAGGCGAATACACGTCGGTGGGCGGCAAAATGTTTGAAGGCACCGATCGAGAGTTTGTGTTGCAAGAGGCCGTGTTTACCCGCCATGGCACCGACCGGATTTTGAAATACGCCTTTGAAATGGCCAAAAGCCGCCCCCGTCAAACCTTGACTTCGGCCACCAAGTCTAACGGCATTGCGGTGAGCATGCCGTATTGGGATGAGCGTTTAGAAGCCATGGCGGCCGGTTATCCTGAGGTGAAATGGGACAAACAGCACATTGATATTTTGACCGCCCGCTTTGTGCTGCAGCCCGATCGTTTTGACGTGGTGGTGGCGTCTAATCTCTTCGGCGACATTTTGTCAGATTTAGGCCCAGCCTGTACCGGCACCATTGGCCTGGCCGCGTCGGCTAACCTGAATCCAGAGCGAACGTTTCCTTCGTTGTTTGAGCCCGTTCACGGTTCGGCCCCCGATATTTATGGCAAAAACGTTGCCAACCCCATTGCCATGATCTGGTCGGGTGCCATGATGCTCGAGTTCTTGGGCAATGGTGATGCAACCTTTCAAAAGGCCCATGATGTGATTATGCGTGCGATTGAAAAAGTGCTGGTGGATGGCCCCAGAACCCCAGACATGGGCGGCCAAGCCAGCACCCAAGAAATTGGCGCCGCCATTGCGCATCACGTGGGGATTTGGGCGAATGAGTCTCTCCCGCAGGCCAAAGAGAAAGAAACCGTGGCCTAAGGTTTAGTCAACTAGGTTTTGGCGCTTACTTTGAAACTCATAATCGAAGAAGCGCCGCAAAGGAGAAGGAACATGAAACAGGTTAAATACGGCCAGCGCGACACTTTGCTTGCGGCCTTGAGCTTATTCTTTGTGTTTGTGTCGGTGTGGGCGCTGGCTGCCTACCCCGAACAGTCGATCATTATGGCCGACAAAATGATGTTCTGGGCGACCTCGGTATTCACTGCGCCAGTACTGTTGTTTGCGTTCTTGGCCATTCTATTTGTATTGGTTTTGGCCTTTAGTAAATACGGCAAAATCAAGCTCGGTGCGGGCAAGCCCGAATACTCAACGCCGTCTTGGATTTTTATGTTTATCCTGTCTGGTATAGGGTCTTCAACCCTATACTGGGGCTTTCTGGACTGGGCCTATTATTATCAAACCCCAGGCTTGAATCTGGCGCCCGAATCGGCCGAAGCCTTGAAGTTCAGCGTGGCGTATTCGTTTTTTCATTCAGGTCTGAGTGCTTGGGCGATTTATGCACTGGCATCGGTGGCCATGTGTTACCACTTTCATGTGCGCAAGAATAAGGGCTTAAGCCTAGCGTCCATGATTGAAGCCGTGACCGGTTTTAAAGCCACTGGCCCGGTCGGCCGACTCGTCGACCTGTTGTTCATGCTGTGTATGTTTGGCGCCCTCACCATTTCCTTGGTGTTAACCGCGGTGACCTTTACCAATATTTTGTCTATTTTAACGGGCATTCCCAATACGTTTGCCACTAAAGTCATCATTATCCTGTCCGTTTCCGTCCTGTTTGCCTTGAGCTCTTATGTGGGCGTTGACAGTGGCATGAAGCGCCTGAGTCAGATGGTGTGTATTGGGGTGGTGCTGTTTGCCGTCTACGTATTGGCCTTTGGGCCCACCCAGTTTATTTTGAACAATAGCCTCAACAGCATGGGTTTGATGCTGACCAATTTTGTGGACATGAGCCTGTATACCGACCCCATGGGCGATGGCAAGTTTACCCGTGAGTGGACGGTGTTCTATTGGCTGTGGTGGATTTCTTATGCGCCCGGCGTGGCCTTATTCGTGACCCGTGTTTCTAAAGGCCGCACCATTAAAGAAGTGATCTTGGCCATGTTACTCGGCGGTTGCTTGGGCATTTGGTTTATTTTTGGCGTGTTTGAGAACTACAGCGTGCACAGCTTTATTAATGGCCTGGTTAATGTGCCGCAGGTGTTATCAAGCCAAGGTGGAGAAGTGGCCATTGGCCAGCTGCTGGCCATGCTGCCGCTGGGCACCGTGATGATGTGGTTATTCTTGTTCATCATGGCGATTTTCCTAGCGGCACACATGGATGCCGTGGGTTATGCCGTGTCGGCGACCTGCGTGCGGGGCTTAGAAGAAGGGCAAGACCCCTCGCCGCGAGATCGATTGTTTTGGTGTGTCATGTTGACGCTGGTGCCGATTGCCATGATTTTCTCCAAGGCACCGTTGGAAACCATGAAGACGGCCACCGTCATCACCGCCATCCCGTTTATCGTCATTATTTTGGTACAAACCTATGGCTTGATTCGCTGGTTACACCAGGATTACGCCCACGTGCCACCGCATAAAATGGATGAGCAGCCAGATGAAGAAACGGAAGCCGAGGCTGAAGCCGTGGTCGAGCCTTCAGTGGTGCCTGCCGCGCTGTCTGCGGGTTCCGAAACGAGTGGAGGATAGGTCATGAGCCATGATTACTCATTAAGTGAAGAGATGGCTCAGTTGCTGCACTGGAGCAGTACGTTTGTCGGTGCTGATGACCACATGGATTCAGTGCGGGCGGCCTATGATGCCCTCAGCCGGAATTACACACCGCTGCGAGATGGTTCAGTGCGGATCGAGGACGCTCAGTTTCAGGCCAATGGCGTCACCGTGCCCCTACGGCTGTATCGCCCACTGGGCGTGGCGCCCATGGCCGGTTGGCCAGTGGTGCTGTACCTACACGGTGGTGGTTTTGTGGTGGGCAATCTTGAAAGCCATGAGTTTTTGACGGCGCCCATGGCCAAAGACCTCGATGCCGT
Organism: Neisseriaceae bacterium; assembly: GCA_017991555.1. Taxonomy (GTDB): domain Bacteria; phylum Pseudomonadota; class Gammaproteobacteria; order Burkholderiales; family Neisseriaceae; genus JAGNPU01. The sequence goes on along the minus strand of JAGOQM010000006.1, from coordinate 5,830 downwards.
GGTGATTGTAGTAGATTATCGCTTGGCACCAGAGCATGTTTATCCCGCGGCGCTCGAAGACTGCTTGGCCGCCTGGCAGTATGTCGTGGCTCAGGCCGATGAGTGGCAGTTGGATGCCAACCGGATGGTTCTGGCCGGTGACAGCGCGGGCGGGCAGCTGGTGGCGGTGCTGAGCGCCAAACTAAAAAATGCCGTGGTGCGGCCACAGGGTCAGGCGTTAATTTACCCAAATCTGACGATGATTGAGGGTTTTGATTCACACCATCAACACGCGCATGCACCGTTGCTAAGCTATGGTGACATGCAGCACTACTGGGATCAGTATGCGCCAGAGGCGGCGCTCAGGGCTGAGCCAGCCCTGTCACCGCTGTCGGCGCCATCATTTGCGGGATTACCCGCGACGTTTGTCGCGATTGCCGAATACGACCCGCTGAGTGATGAAGGTCGAGCCTATGTGGCGCGGCTACAGGCTGCAGGTGTGGCCGCACAGTTGTATCAGGGCGTGGGGCTGATTCATGGGGCCCTAAGAGTGTGGCGGGACTGCCCTGAAACCCATGGCCTATATCAGGCTTACATTAATGCCCTCAAGGCCATGTTGGCCAAGAGTGATTCAAACCAAAAACAAACACGATGAGCGAAGCGTGTATTCATTGGAAGACTATTTAGGAGAAATACGATGGAACATATTGCCAAACTACCCAAAGACTTTTGTGCCAATCATGATGTGGCTTGGACTGTGCCTAAGGCTTACTACACCTCGGACACCATTTTTGAACGTGAAAAAGAGGAGATTTTTGCCAAGAGCTGGTTGTGTATGGCGCATCAGAGCGAGCTGGCCAACCCTAATGATTACGTGACCCGTAAGGTGATTGGGGAGAATATTCTGATTGTCCGAGGTAAAGACAGCGTGCTGCGTGCGTTTTACAACGTGTGCCCGCACCGTGGTCATGAACTATTAAGTGGCAGTGGTAAGGCGAAGAATGTCATCACCTGTCCTTACCATGCCTGGACGTTTAAGTTAGATGGTTCCTTGGCCTTGGCCCGTAACTGTGAGCACGTTGAACATTTCGATAAAGAAAATTCCAGCATGGTTCCAGTGAAGGTGGAAGAATATGCCGGCTTTGTGTTCATTAATATGGACCCAGAAGCGACCTGCGTGGAAGACCAGCTGCCTGGGTTTGCTAAGCGTTTAAATGAAGCCTGTGCCGTGATCGGCGACTTAAAACTGGCCGCCCGTTTTGTGACCGAAACCCCCGCAAACTGGAAGATTATTGTCGATAACTACCAAGAGTGTTACCACTGTGGGCCGGCTCACCCAGGCTTTGCAGATTCGGTGCAGGTGGACAAGTATTGGCACACCCTGCATGGCAACTGGACGCTGCAATATGGTTTCGCTCGGTCTTCAGAGAAGTCTTTTAAATTAGACCCTTCTGTGGTGGATCCAGAGTTTCATGGTTTTTGGACGTGGCCATCCACCATGTTCAACGTCCCGCCCGGCAGTGACTTCATGACGGTCATTTATGAGTTTCCGGTAGATGCGGAGACCACGTTGCAACACTACGAGATTTACTTCTTAAATGAAGAATTGACCGAAGACCAAAAAGCCCTGGTGGAATGGTATCGCACCGTTTTCCGTCCTGAAGATTTAAACCTAGTGGAAAGCGTCCAGCGTGGTTTGAAGTCGCGTGGGTATCGTGGTCAAGGCCGGATCATGACCGACAAGCAGCGCTCCGGCATCAGCGAGCATGGCATTGCCCATTTCCAAAGCCTGGTGGCGAAGTATCATCAAGAATAAGGCCAATTGGATGAAGCAAAGAATGCCCAGTTGCGCTTAGGGGCAACTGGGACTGTGAATACACCATTAAGAGGAATACCAATCATGAATAGCCCGTTATGGACAGAGCGCGCCTACATTAATGGCCAGTGGCTGGCCGCCAATGGCGCCGAGACCGTCAGCGTGCGTAACCCCGCCACTAATGCTCTTTTGGGGACGGTGCCGAATATGGGGGGAGAGGAGACTCATGCGGCCATTGAGGCCGCGCATGAGGCTTTTTTAGGGTGGAAGCGCCGCAGTGCCCACGACCGTGGGGCCATACTGCAAAAGTGGTTTCAGTTAATGCATGAGTACGCCGATGATCTGGCCCGGATCATGACTTTAGAGCAGGGAAAGCCTTTGGCCGAAGCGTTGGGCGAAGTGAAGTATGCGGCCTCTTTTGTATCCTGGTTTGCGGAAGAGGGCAAGCGCCTATATGGCGACGTGATCCCTTCACCCAATACCGCGCAGCGATTGTTGGTGGTGAAAGAACCCATTGGCGTGTGTGCCGCGATCACGCCTTGGAATTTCCCCTTGGCCATGATTACGCGCAAGGCCGCGCCAGCCTTGGCTGCGGGTTGTACCATGGTGTTGAAGCCCGCCAATGAAACCCCGTATTCAGCTTTGGCCATGGCCAAGCTGGCGCAGATGGCAGGGATGCCGGCGGGGGTGTTTAACGTTGTGACGGGCCGAGCGCAAGAGATTGGCGCCGTTTTGACCAAGCATCCCTTGGTGCGCAAGCTGACATTTACCGGCTCAACCGAAGTCGGGCGCTTGTTGATGGGGCAGTGTGCCGAGACGATTAAAAAAGTGGCGCTAGAACTGGGTGGCAACGCCCCGTTTATCGTGTTTGATGATGCCGATGTGGATCAGGCGGTTGAGGGGGCAATGCTGGCCAAATACCGTAACGCCGGCCAAACCTGTATTTGTGCCAATCGATTTTATGTTCAAAGAGGCGTCTACGAGGCCTTTGCCGAGAAGTTCACGGCGAAGGTGCAGCAGTTGGTTGTGGGTTCGGGCCTGGAGGAGGGGGTTCAGGTGGGGCCATTGATCAATGCCAAAGCCAGTGAAAAAGTACAGGCGCTGTTGGCAGACGCCGTCAGTAAAGGCGCCAAAGTATTGACCGGTGGAAAAGTGCACGCCAAAGGCGGTCATTTCTTTGAGCCAACGGTGGTGACGGACGTGCGTGCGGGCATGCAGGTCTTAGATGAAGAGATTTTTGGCCCGGTGGCGCCAATCGTGGTGTTTGATACCGAAGAAGAGGCCATTGCCGCCGCGAACAGCACGATTTTTGGCCTAGCGGCTTACGTCTACAGCAACAATCTGGCACGGGTTTGGCGTGTCTCCGAAGCCTTAGAGTATGGCATGGTGGGCATTAATGCCAGCGCCATTTCTAATGAAGTGGCCCCGTTTGGTGGCGTGAAACAGTCGGGTTTAGGACGCGAGGGCTCGAAGTATGGGATCGAAGATTTTGTCGAAACCAAGTATTTATGCATGGGCGTTTAGGACGTCAAAATCTTGACCATCACATAAATCAATAAAGACATAGAGGATGAGAGATGAACAAAGGCTACCAGATGCACGCTGTCAGCGTGACCGCGATTGAGCAGCTAACCCCTTTAATTAAACGGTTTACGTTTGCCCCCTGTAGTGGAGAGGCCTTTCCTGCCTTTACAGGGGGCAGCCACGTCATCGTTAAAATGCAGGATGGCGAAGAGTGCTATAGCAACGCTTATTCCTTAATGAGTGACCCCAAAGCGTTGGACCAATATCAGATCAGCGTGCGCCTCGACGCCGAAGGCAAAGGGGGGTCTAAGTACATGCATGAGCAGGTTCAAGTAGGGACCCTGCTTGAGTTGTCGGCGCCCAATAACCTGTTTGAACTGGCACCGGCGGGTCAAAAGCATGTGCTGATTGCGGGCGGGATCGGCATTACACCATTTATGCCTCAGCTGGCAGAGCTACAGGCGCGTGGGGCTGAGTATGAGCTGCATTATGCCTTTAGAGCACCAGAAGATGGGGCCTTGTGGCCAGAGTTGCAGGCGAGCGCCCATGCCGATCGGTGCCATTGCTATATTGACAGCGAAGGGCGTCGCTTGGATGTCGATGGGCTGTTGTCGGCCCAGCCTAAAGGCACGCACGTATACGTTTGTGGGCCCAAGCCCCTCATTGATGCGGTCATCGACAGCGCCAATCGCCACCGCTTTCGAGATGAGTACATTCATTGGGAGCAGTTCGCCACAGAAGTACCCACGGATGCGGCCAGCTTTACCGTGGTTTTGGCGCAAAGTGGCTTAGAGGTTGTGGTGGGGGCGGATCAAACCATTTTACAGGCGATTGAGTCTTTGGCTGTCGAGGTTGAGTGCTTGTGCCGGGAGGGCGTGTGCGGAACCTGTGAAACCCGTATCTTAGAAGGCGAAGCCGAGCATTACGATCAATACTTAAGCGATGAAGAGAAAGCCGCTCAGCAAAGCATGATGCTGTGCGTTTCTCGAGCAAAAGGCCAGCGCTTGGTGTTGGACTTATGATTTAGGGCCCTTATTGCCCCAAGCCCTCTGCCTCCAGAGGGCTTTTTTTATGAATCCTTTTCATTGCATAATGATGCATGCCGCACCATTGGGGTGCGTACGAACTGTGGATGAATGATGAAAACAATCACAATGATGTTGTTGAGTATGGGCTTGGCTGCTTCGGTTCAGGCGGCGTCAATCAAGGTTAAAACCTCAGCGGGGGCGGTGAGTGTGCCCTCTGGCTATACCTTACTGGCAGAAGCCGCCGGCGACTTAACCCGTGATGGCCAAGCGGAGCTGGTACTGGTGTGGGATACCGGCGAGGAAGGCGAGTTGGGCACGGCGCGCGAAGTGCGGATTTACCGTCAAGAGCAGCAGCAATGGCGGCTATGGCACAAGAGTCAAGGCGCGGTGTTGTCCAGCCAGCATGGCGGCATGATGGGCGACCCGTTTGTCGGCATTGAGATAAAGAACCACACGCTGGTGATCGATCATTTTGGCGGCAGCCGCCATAAGTGGTCTTATACGCATCGCTATCGGTGGCAGCAAGACGATTGGTATTTGATTGGCGCCACCATCGGGTTCGGTGCCGTCTGCGACAAGCAGTCGCTGTACGACTATAACTTGTCCACCGGGGCGATGAAGGTTCGCATCACAGAAGATGATTGTGAGGACGAAGGCGCAGGCCAGGATCAGCGTTATGCCTATAGGCTAGCGCGCAAGGCATTGCCCAAGATGGCCGGCTTTTACCCAGGTGAGCATAAGCTGGTGCTGCCCAATAAGGCGTTGGTGGTGTATTACTGATCGAGAAGGAGCTTGCTCAGTCAGAGTCATACTATATATAGCTTAAAAAACGTTGTTTCACTGTTTGCTGGTGTGTGGGCGCTTTGGATTAGGCCATTAATGGGGTGGGTAGGCTGCGCTTTACCCGCCCTACGCCGGTTTGCGGCCGAAATGCCAGCAGTGGTGTCGTAGGGTGGGTCGCGACCCACCATCGTTGTTGTAAGGTGGGCAATGCCCACCTTTGGTTTGTCGCCGTACCGATAGCCAATAGGTCATGCCTAGGGTGGGCTGTTCGCCCACCTTTTGCTTTTATGGGGTAAAGATGGCCTCTAAACCACCATCGCATCCACCGGCTATACCCAATGCAAGCGCTTTTTAAGAAGCTTAACCTGCTTTAAACCCTTATCCCCCTCATTTTTGACCGCCCAAGCCCCCATCGTCAGCCCATTGCCCACCCATTTTTAAACCATTTCCAAACTATTTTCACTTTTTTTGCCTTATTTACCGCTTTTTTTCACAATCTTCACCCCTCAAAGACGCCAGCAGCCACAGGCTTTTCCCCGTTTTTTGACGCCACCCCTAAATTCTTTTAAAAATCTTTACAAACAAAATCCAATTAAAACAGGCTTTTGCTAAATTGTGGCCACTTTTTAGCAAATTAATCACAAATAGGGGTTGACGTAAAAGGGGTGTTCGTCCATAATTCGCTTCCTCTGCTGATGAC
>JAGOQM010000005.1:8228-254519 GCA_017991555.1 Neisseriaceae bacterium | reverse complement strand
CGAAGCAAAGAAAAACCACCCCACTTTATCCGCCCGCTACGCGGGTGCCCTCGTTGGCCCGCACGTGGCCGGCGGCAAAAACTCCTATTTGGGCCTGCGGCCAAATACTCAAACAACTTTGCCTTAAGGCCCCGGCCCCGCACGAACCGCCTCGGCGGCTAAAAGGGGAACGGTACTTCACCTAAGAGCAAGCGTGGTGAGTTTAAAGTATCTGGCTATATGCGCTGGGTTTTTATTCGAACACCAATCCATGGTTTTGTGTGTGTTGTAAAACGTCTCTCACTGGTGCCGATCCTCTGACGGCGTCTCCTTGTAGGTGAAGTACCGTCCCGACAATCCGCCCTAGCGGGTGCCCTCGCTGGAACCCATCGGGCCGGCGCTAGCAAGAGTGCTCTGTCTCCTATCAAAGCGTGGTCGACAGCCACAAGCGATTTGCTGGCTTCATCCGGCCCGATAGAACCCAACTCGGCGGCTTTAGCGGGAAATCGGCACTTCACCCAAGGGAAAGGTGGCGAGTTTAAATAATCTGACATTAACAAAACCATGGTTTGCTTAAAGCACCGGCCCTCACTCGATCCATCCTTTAGCGCACAAAAAACCGCAGCCGCTCATAATGGAGCGGCTGCGGTTTTTTGTATGGCGGCTTAGGCCAGCTTACGCGTGGCCCAGAAGTAGCGGATCACAAAGCCTGGGAAGGCAAACACCAAGAACAGGCATAGGGTGGTCACGTAAAACTCCCACTCTTGCGGATGCACCGCTAAAGAGCCTTGCTTCTCAAGCACGTAACCCATGCCGCCGACCAGTACGTACAACACCGCCAGCTCTAAGAGATGATAAAACGCATGCTTTTTCTTGAGCGGCACCACAAAAAAGAGTTTGTCGCTGGCAAACGGCAGGTTGGCCGCGATAAAGGCCACCAACAATAAAATGTACATACTGGCTGTCATGATTTTTCCATAAAAAAACGGCAACCCAAGTTGCCGTTCGATTGAGTATTTCAGTGATTATAGCAAGAATTGAAAAGCTTGCGTACTCCACTCAACCAATACGTTAGGCATGATGCCCAAGGCCAACAAGGCCAACGCATTGATGCTTAAAAATAGCTTCACTTCCCAAGACATGTTCACTTGGTTCAAGGTTTCTGATGGTTGATCAAAATACATCACTTTCACCACGCGTAGGTAGTAGAACGCACCGATCAACGACATGATCACCGCAAACACAGACACCCATAGGTAGCCCTGTGCCAGCAACGCTTGAATGATGGCAAACTTAGCGTAGAAACCCAACAATGGTGGAATACCGGCCATTGAGAACATGGTAAGCAACATCAAGAACGCCAACCATGGGTGGGTTGAGTTCAGCCCGGCTAGGTCGGTCAGTTTTTCACACTCATGCTCTTTGGTCGACAAGATCATCAACACACCGAAGGCTGCGACCGACATCACCACGTAGGTCAAGGTGTAGATCATGGCCGCTTGGTAACCCAATAGGTCGCCCATAAAACCCAACACCACAAAACCCATGTGTGAAATCGTTGAGTAAGCCAGCATCCGCTTGACGTTGGTTTGCATGATGGCAGATAGGTTACCCACCAACAAAGACGCAATCGCCAACAGGTTCAGCATTGGCACCCACTGATCGGCCAACGGGCTTAAACCCATCACCAAAATGCGGAACATGAAAATCACTGAAGCAATTTTCGGTGCGGCGCCCAAGAAGGCACCCATGATGCTGGGCGCGCCTTCGTATACGTCGGGTACCCACATGTGGAACGGCACGGTGCCCAATTTAAACGCCAGGCCCACCACCACAAACACCAAACCAAACTGGGTTAAGGTGGTATTGGCAGTACCATCGCTCAAACCGGCAACCATGTCGGTCAAGTACAACGAACCCGTGCCACCGTAAACCAAAGACATGCCGTATAGCAACAGGCCTGAAGACAAGGCGCCCAGTACGAAGTACTTAAACGCTGCCTCACTGGCTTGCGGATGGTCACGTCGCAACGCGATCAACGCATACAGTGCCAAAGACATTAATTCCAAACCAATGTACAACACCAAGAAGTGGTTGCTGCTGACCATGATGGCCATACCCAAGAGGGAGAACAACGACAGCGTGTAAAACTCACCTTGATAGATGTCGCGGCTTTGCAAGTACGGACGGCTGTAGATAAACAGGAAGAAGGTTGCAATGTACATCGCAAACTTAGCCACCTGGGACAGGCTGTCCGACACAAACATGTCGCTAAAAGTCATGGTAGGCGTGACGTCGCCGGCTTTAAATTGAAAACCAGCCACGACCACCAACGTCACCAAGCTCAAGCCATAAGCCAACCACTTGGCTTTATGACTGAATATTACGTCTATTAATAAGACTACACACAATGCCACCAAAAGCACAATTTCAGGCATTGCGGGGATAAGATTTAAATCGGCCCAGTTCATTCACACTTCCTTAAATTTTGCTTTGCGCCACATGGGCAATTAAATCATTTGCAGCTTGATGAATCACAGCCACAAATGGTTCTGGATACAAACCCATACCTAACACAGCGATTGCAAGCACGGCTAAAATCAAAAATTCGCGTTTTGATACGTCTTGTAGTTTCTCTACTTCAGGGTTGGTGATTGCACCGAACAGCACCCGTTTGTACATCCACAAGGTGTATGCCGCACCAAAAATCAAGGTCGTGGCCGCTAAAGCGCCAATCCAGAAGTTGGTTTTGATGGCACCCATGATCACCATGAACTCACCCACGAAGCCTGAAGTACCAGGCAAGCCCGAGTTTGCCATCGCAAACAGCATCATAAACGCCGCAAAAATCGGCATCTTGTTGGCCACGCCACCGTAGTCAGCAATGTTACGCGTATGCATGCGGTCGTACATCACACCAATACCCATAAACATCGCGGCAGACACAAAGCCATGTGACACCATTTGCACAATGGCACCCTTCACGGCAATCTCATTCAAATCCATGCCGATGAACAAGAACATACCCAAGGTCACAAAACCCATGTGGCTAATCGAAGAATAGGCCACCAGTTTTTTCATGTCGGTTTGAACCAAAGCCACCAAACCAATGTACACCACCGCCACCAACGACAGCACGATCATGGCCGGGGCAAAGTAACGCGCGGCGTCTGGCAAAATCGGCAACACGAAGCGTAAGAAACCGTAGGCACCAATCTTCAAGGTAATCGCCGCCAGCACCATAGAACCACCGGTAGGCGCTTCCACGTGGGCGTCTGGTAACCAGGTATGAACCGGCCACATCGGCACTTTAACCGCAAACGACAGGAAGAACGCAATGAACAACAAGATTTGCGTGGTCATGCCAATTTTTTGGATGTTTTGGAAATCCAAGATGGCAAAGCTACCGCCCGCTAGGCCCGACAGGTAAATCAAGGCCACCAACATGAGCAAAGAGCCCATCAAGGTGTACAAGAAAAACTTCATCGCAGCGTAGACGCGGCGTGGGCCACCCCAAACACCAATGATCAAATACATCGGGATCAGCATGCCTTCAAAGAACACGTAGAACAGAATCGCGTCCAAGGCGCTAAAGGCACCGTTAATCAAGCCAGACATGATCAAGAACGAAGCCAAGTACTGAGCCACGCGCTTTTCGATCACTTTAAGTCCGGCCAAAACCACCATCAGGGTCGTGAAGCTGTTCAAAATCACAAACAGCACTGAAATACCGTCGACGCCCAAGTGGTAGTTCAAGTTCAAGCTTTCAATCCATGGATGGAATTCCACGAACTGCATGCCGCCGCTGAGTCGGTCAAAATAGACGAACAACGGCAACGTGACTAAAAAGCTGATACCAGCGCCCACCACGGCCAAGGTTTTGGCCAGTGGGGCTCTTTTATCCGATCCGGTGGCCAGTATCAAAATACCGGCAAGGATGGGAATCCAAATTGCTAAACTGAGTAAATTCTCGTACATGGTTTATGCCTAAACTAATGATGATGAAACAAAGCAAACGCTTAACGACTGATTAAGGGTAAAAACCACAAAGTAACCAGCACCAACACCCCAACAATCATGACTGTGGCGTAGGTATAGATAAAGCCCGTTTGGATTTTGCGTACCACACTGGCAATGACACCGACCATTTTGGCCGCGCCGTTGACAAAAAAGTTATCAATAATCCAGGTATCCCCTACTTTCCAGAAGAAGGTACCTAACGCTCGAGAACCTTTGGCAAACACCGCATAGTAAATCTCGTCTAAGAAATATTTTTTCTCAAGCAAGATGGTAATCGGTTTAAATGCGCTGGCAATTTTACCGGGTACGGCTGGCATGACCATATAGAACAGATAGGCCACAACCACGCCCAACAGCGACAGCATAATCGGTAAAGTGGTCAAGGCATGGGTCACCATGTTCCAAGCACCGCCAAATTCGCTGGCCAAAGTACTCATGGCCGGATGCTTGGCCGCATCAACGGTAATCACGCCGTCGAAGAAGGAACCGTACAGCATCGGTTCAATCGCGAAGTAACCCACCAACACCGAAGGAATCGCCAACAACACCAAAGGCAAAGTCACTACCCATGGGCTTTCTTTTGGATCGTCTTTCGGGCCAAGGCCATGGTGTTCGCCATGATCGTCGTGGCTGTGGGCGTCATGAGACGCTTCACGCCAGCGGTTTTTACCATGGAACACCATAAAGTAAAGGCGGAACGAGTAAAACGCGGTCACAAACACGCTGGCAATCACGGCAAAGTAAGCAAAGCCGGCGCCAGGTAGATTAGAGGCGTGAACCGCTTCAATAATAGAGTCTTTGGAGAAAAAGCCTGAGAACAGCGGTGTGCCGATCAAAGACAACGAACCCAATAACAAGGTAATCCAGGTGATCGGCATGTATTTACGCAAGCCACCCATTTTACGCATGTCCTGCTCATGGTGCATGCCGATGATCACCGAACCTGCGGCCAAGAACAGCAAGGCTTTAAAGAAGGCGTGCGTCATCACGTGGAACATGGCGATCGAGTAAGCCGATGCGCCCAAGGCCACGGTCATGTAACCCAGCTGTGACAGGGTTGAGTAAGCCACTACGCGCTTGATGTCGTTTTGAATCATGCCCAAGAAGCCCATGAACAAAGCGGTAATCGCCCCGATGATCATGATGAAGTTCAAGGCCACGTCGCTCATTTCGTAAATTGGCGACATGCGTGACACCATAAAGATACCCGCAGTCACCATGGTGGCGGCGTGAATCAAGGCAGAAATCGGGGTGGGCCCTTCCATTGAGTCTGGCAGCCACACGTGCAGTGGGAACTGCGCTGACTTACCCATGGCGCCAACAAACAGCAGCAAGCAAGTCACGGTAACCACTGACCATTCAGTGCCAGGAATCAACGAAATAGTGGCGTTCAATACTTCTGGGGCATGCGCGAAGACGTCTTTGTACTGCAAGCTGCCACCAAAGTAGATCAACACCATGCCAATGCCCAATAGGAAACCGAAGTCACCCACACGGTTCACCAAGAAGGCCTTCAGGTTGGCGTAAATCGCGGTTGGTTTTTTAAAGTAGAAACCAATCAGTAGGTAAGACACGAGGCCCACCGCTTCCCAACCAAAAAACAGTTGGATGAAGTTATTACTCATCACCAATACCAACATGGAGAAGGTAAACAGTGAAATGTAACTAAAGAAGCGTTGGTAGCCTGGATCCCCATTCATGTAGCCAATGGTGTAAATATGCACCATCAGCGACACGCTGGTCACCACCACCAACATCATGGCGGTGAGGCTGTCGACCATGAAGCCGATCGACAGATCCACGCCACCAATGGTCAACCAAGTATAGAGGTTTTCATCAAACGGCTGTGACTGACCGGTCACGAAGCCATACAAAACATATGCCGACAGTACGGCCGAAACCGCAACCCCAAGGATGGTAATAACATGAGCGCCTTTGCGACCAATTAACCATCCAAACAACCCTGCTAGTAAAGACCCCACGAGAGGTGCGAGTGCAATTAGCAGATATAAGCTCATTTTGTCCATGCGTTTTTTGCTTTATGTCTGGTTAAACTTTAGCCTTTTAGGCTGCCCAAGTCTTCTACACTAATCGAACTATGGGTACGGAACAACAGCACCATAATTGCCAAACCGATGGCTGACTCAGCAGCCGCGACGGTGAGGATGAAGAAAACAAATATTTGTCCTGCGGTGTCATTCATGTATTGCGAAAACGCAATAAAGTTAAAGTTCACCGCCAACAACATCAGCTCAATCGCCATTAACAGCACAATGACGTTCTTGCGATTCATGAAGATGCCTAGGACGCTGACTGAAAACAGCAGCGCACCCAGCACCAAAAAGTGTGTAATCGTAATCATTTGCTCTCGCTCCCTGCATTCGCGTCTACCACGTCTGCCGCAGGCGCTTCAGGGCGTTCTGCAGTCATTTTTACCATGCGTAAACGATCCTGACTGCGCACCCGAACCTGGGCCGACACATCAATATTATTGGTTGTCTCACGCTTACGGTGAGCCAAGGCAATGGCCGCCACAATGGCCAACAGCAACAACACCGCAGCCAATTCAAAAGGCAACAAATACTGCGTGTAGATCAACAAACCTAGGTCGCGCACGTTGTTTACGTCTGCCGCTACCTCTGGCAAAGCACCGAACGAGGTCAGGTTTAGCTTAGGATCGACCAAGATCAACACGATTTGGATGGCCATTAAGGCACCCACAATTAAGGCCACGGGCAGGTGGCGCCAAAAGCCCTGGCGCATGGTTTCGAGATCGATGTCGATCATCATCACCACAAACAGGAACAGCACCATCACCGCACCGACATACACCAAGACCAACAGCAAGGCCAAGAACTCGGCCTGCATCAACATCCACAAACAGGCGCTGGTAAAGAACGCCAGCACTAAGAATAAAGCCGCGTGTACTGGGTTTTTGGACATCACTACGTTGACCGCAGCGGTGAGCAAAATAGCCGAGAACACATAAAATAAAACCAGTTGGAAAGTCATGACCACCCCTTAACGATATTTGGCATCAGCTGCTTTATTTTTGGCAATTTCGGCTTCGTACTTATCGCCAATCGCCAACAGCATCGGTTTGGTGTAATACAAGTCACCACGTTTTTCACCGTGATACTCGAGAATGTGCGTTTCCACAATGGCGTCTACTGGACAGGCTTCTTCACAAAAGCCGCAGAAGATGCACTTGGTTAAGTCAATATCGTATTGAGTGGTACGGCGGGTGCCGTCGCTGCGCTGCTCGGACGCAATCGAAATCGCCATCGCAGGGCACACGGCCTCACATAGTTTACAGGCAATACAACGCTCTTCCCCGTTTGGATAGCGACGCTGGGCGTGCAATCCACGGAAACGCGGAGATTGAGGGGTTTTCTCTTCAGGAAATTGAATCGTAATCTTGCGGGCGAAGAAGTTCTTCAAGGTCACGCTCAAGCCGACCAGCAACTCCGTCAAGAAAAAGGTTTTAAACAGATTTCGCATTTTCATTCACTCTCAATCGCTTACCAAATTGTCCAAGGCGTTACCATCCACGCAGCCACAACGGCCACCCAAATCAACGTAATCGGAATGAAAATCTTCCAACCCAAGCGCATGATTTGGTCGTAACGGAATCGAGGGAACGTCGCACGCAACCAGAAGAAGCTGTACAACACCATAGACATTTTTAAGAACATCCACAAAATACTAGATTGACCGATGAAGCCCCAGCTTTCAGGGAACGGAGACAACCACCCGCCCAAGAACAACAAGGCCACCAAGGCACCAATCAAAATCATGTTGATGTACTCGGCCAAGAAGAATGCCGCAAAGGCCATACCTGAATACTCAACGTGGAAACCGGCCACAATTTCAGACTCACCCTCGGCCACGTCAAACGGCGCACGGTTGGTCTCGGCCACGCCAGAGATCAAGAACACCACAAACAAGGGGAACAAAGGCAGCCAGTTCCATGAGAAGACCGAACCACCGGCGATGCCGCTGGCTTGTGAATTCACAATGTCAATGAAGTTCAAGCTACCTGAAACCATCACCACGCCCACCAGGGCAAAGCCCATGGCGATTTCGTAAGAAATCATTTGGGCAGAAGAACGCATCGCACCCAAGAAGGCATACTTAGAGTTAGACGCCCAACCCGCAATGATCACCGCGTAAATGCCCATCGCCGTCAAAGACAGAATGTACAACACGCCCGCATTGGTATTGGTCAACACCAGTTCTTCGTTAAAAGGGATCACCGCCCATGCCGCAAAAGAAGGCATGATGGCTAAAACTGGCGCAATCAAGAACAAAGCCTTGTTGGCGCTGCTCGGACGAATGATCTCTTTCATCAACAGCTTCAATACGTCGGCGAAAGGCTGAATCAAGCCCCAAGGGCCAACGCGGTTCGGGCCGGTACGCAGCTGCATGTAGCCAATGACCTTACGCTCAAAGTAGGTCAAGTACGCCACGGTTAAGATCAATGGAATCAAAATCAGCACGATTTTCAATAAAATTGAAATCGTTAGCCCCAGTTCCATGCCCAATAAGTTTTGTAACCAAGCTTGCATGATTATCCTCGTTTCAACTCAATGGCACCGACCAACGCACCCAATGCTTGCGTGGTTTGATGATGCGCCAAACACACAACGGCTTCTGGCAACGCGTCGTCAGCGGCTAGGGTCACCTTAACGGCACCACTGCCCTTCTGTTCGGCCAGAACACTGTCCCCTGCCGCAAAGCCCAACTGGCTTAATGTGTTCGAATGAACGTAAGCCAAAGGCGCGGCGGCCTGTGCGGTTTGTTGCAATGCCTCGGCACGGCGCACGATGGCGTCGGTGGCATAAGGCGCAACGTACGCCACACGGGTCAATTCAGTATTGGCGCTGGCGGCATCGGCTGCCACGCGCGCACCCGCGATGTGGTTATTCAAAGCGGCTTCAAGGTTCAAGCCCGCCAATGCGTCTGCATGGATTTGATCCACAGACTCGTAGTCAAAACCAGCAAGGTTCAAGACGTTGCCCAACACGCGCAGTACTTTCCACATCGGACGCGCTTCGCCTAAAGGACGAACCACACCGTGGAAACTTTGTACTTTACCTTCCATGTTCACGAATGAACCGGCGGTTTCGGTAAACGGCGTCACGGGTAACAGCACGTCCGCATACTCTAGCATCGCGGCGTCTTTATAAGCCGTCAGTGCGATCACGGTTTGGGCTTCACCCAAGGCGTTGACCAAAGCGGCACCGTTGGCTACGTCCATATTGGCTTCAACGTTCACCAACACCATGGCTTTATTTGGTTTGGCAATCATGGCTTGGGTATTCAAACCACCCTCAGCTGGCTGCACGCCCATCAGGCTTGCGCCGATGGTGTTGCTGGCCTGAGGCAGAATGCTTAATACCGAACCCGTGGCTGCGGCCAAGGCCTGAGCCGCCGCATACAGATCAGCGTAGCGCGGATGGTTTTGGGCAATGGCGCCCAAAACGATGGTGCTGCGCTCGGCGTCTTTCAGGCTTGCGCCAATGGCGTTGTCGCCAGCGGCCATTTGCTCAAGTGCGCTCACCCAATCGTTCGGGTGAATCGCCTCTTGGCTGAACAAGTCCATGTGTAGGGTTTCTTTACTGCCGGCCAACACGCTCACCTTGGCGCCTTTTTTGGCGGCTTGGCGAATGCGGGCGGTCAATAAAGGCTGTTCGGCGCGCAGCTGGGTGCCCACAACCAAGAAGGCATCGCTGTTGGCAAACGCTTCAATGCTTTGACCCAACCATTGGGTGCTGTCGTTAACGGCATCCAGGCGGAAATCCTGTTGCAATAGGCGGCTGTCTAGGTTTTTCACCCCAAACGCGGTGGCCAATTGCTTGGTCAAGAAATGCTCTTCCACGGTGTTCATGGGGTTGGCCAAAATGCCGATGCGGTCTTTACCAAAATCGTTGCTGACGCCGTTTAGGCCTTTGGCCACGTATTCCAAAGCGGTTTCCCACTCTACGTCAAACCATTCGCCGCCGTGCTTAATCATCGGGCGTTGTAAACGCTCAGCGTGGCTTAAGCCTTCGTAGGCAAAACGATCGCGGTCAGACAACCAGCATTCGTTGATCGCTTCATTTTCCATCGGGATCACACGGCGCACGCCGTGGTCTTTCACCTGTACCACTAGGTTAGAACCCAGGGCATCATGGGCAGAAATCGATTTGCGGCGCGACAGCTCCCAAGAACGGGCGTCGTAGCGGAAGGGTTTGCTGGTCAGCGCACCCACCGGGCATAGGTCAATCACGTTGCCTGACAATTCGGTTTCCACCGCCTGGCCGACAAACGACATGATCTCTGAGTGTTCGCCACGGTTTACCATGCCGATTTCTTGCATGCCGGCGATTTCTTCGGTAAAGCGGACACAGCGGGTGCAGTGAATACAGCGCGACATTTCTTGCGCCGACACTAAAGGCCCCATGTCTTTACCCACCACGGCACGCTTCTCTTCTTGGTAGCGGCTGCTGCTGTTGCCATAACCAACGGCCAGGTCTTGTAGCTGACACTCACCGCCTTGGTCGCAAATAGGGCAATCCAATGGGTGGTTAATCAGCAAGAATTCCATCACCCCCTGTTGGGCTTTTTTCGCCAACGGAGAATGGGTCATGACCTTCATGCCATCGGTTACGGGCGTGGCGCATGCTGGCAATGGTTTAGGGGCTTTTTCCACCTCAACCAAGCACATGCGACAGTTCGCCGCTATAGATAATTTTTTATGGTAGCAAAAGTGAGGAATATAAGTACCAGCCTTATTGGCGGCCTCAATCACTGTGCTCCCTTGCTCTACCGTGAGCTCTTTTCCATCAATTTCGATTTGCAACATGACTTAAGCTATCCTAATCGTTACGCTTAGTGCGTGTTAAAACCATTTGTGATCAACCAAACATTTTTTATGTTCGATGTGATGCTCAAATTCATTTAAGAAATGTTTGGTAAAACTACGCACCGGGAAGACGGCAGCATCGGCCAAGGCACAAATGGTGCGCCCTGCCATGTTGTCGCCTACAGAAGCCAATAGTGCTAAGTCTTCTGGACGGCCCAAACCATTCTCAATACGGTGTACCACTTTGTACAACCAACCTGTGCCTTCACGGCAAGGGGTACATTGACCACATGATTCTTCAAAGTAGAAGTACGACAAACGCTCCAGTGCTTTAACCATGCACACGTCTTCGTCCATCACAATCACCGCACCCGAACCCAACATAGAGCCAGCCTTGCTGATTGAATCGTAATCCATGTTGGTGTCCATCATGATGTCGGCAGGCAACACCGGAGCTGATGAACCGCCAGGAATCACGGCTTTCAATTTTTTACCGCCACGCATGCCGCCCGCCATTTCCAACAAGGTGGCAAACGGGGTACCCAAAGGCACTTCGTAGTTGCCTGGGCGTTCAACGTGACCCGAAACTGAGAACAGCTTGGTACCGCCGCTGTTTGGAATCCCCTGCTCGGCAAACTTGGCCGCGCCATCGGTGATGATGAACGGCACAGAAGCAAAGGTTTCGGTGTTGTTAATGGTGGTGGGCTTGCCGTACAAACCGTAAGACGCCGGGAAAGGCGGCTTAAAGCGTGGCTGGCCTTTTTTGCCTTCTAACGACTCCAGCAAAGCGGTTTCTTCACCACAAATATAGGCGCCATAACCATGGTGGCCGTATAGCTCAAAGCTAAAGTCGCTGCCCATGATGTTTTGGCCCAAGAAACCGGCGGCTTTCGCTTCGGCCAAGGCTTCTTCAAAGCGCTCATACTCGGCAAAAATTTCGCCGTGAATGTAGTTATAACCAGAAGCCGCACCCATGGCGAAACCGGCAATAATCATGCCTTCAATCACTGAATGAGGATTGAAACGCATGATGTCGCGGTCTTTAAACGTGCCTGGCTCACCTTCGTCGGTATTACACACAACGTATTTATTGCCGGGGAAGGAACGGGGCATGAAGCTCCATTTCAAGCCGGTTGGGAAACCCGCACCCCCACGACCACGTAGGCCAGAAGCTTTCACTTCGGCAATCACGTCGTCTTGGGTCATGTTTTCGGTCAGAATTTTTTTCAGTGCTTGGTAGCCGCCGCGCGCCTGATAGGCTTTTAGGGTCCAGCAGTCTGCATCGGCAGTATCTAACTGATTAAAAATCACACCTGATTCATAAATAGCCATCAGTCTAACTCCGCTAATTTTTGCTCAATCGCCTCGGGGGTCATGAAGCTGCACATTTTGTGATTATTCACCAACATCACTGGCGCATCACCACAAGCCCCCATGCACTCACCCTCAACCAGGGTAAATTTGCCGTCGGCAGTGGTTTGGCCAAACTCAAGACCCAATTTTTGTTTTAGGTATTCGGCAGCGTCCACCCCACCACGTAAGGCGCAAGGCAGGTTCGTACAAACGGTTAGTTTGTATTGACCCACTGGCTTTAAATCGTACATGTTATAGAACGTGGCCACTTCTAGCGCCGCCACCGGGGCAATGCGCACGTAGTTGGCCACAAATTCGATCAGTTCCGCGCTCAGGTGACGGTGTTCGTCTTGAGCAATGCGCAGCGCCGCCATAATGGCAGAACGGCGTTGATCTTCTGGATATTTTGCCAATTCGGCATCAATTTTTTGTAATGACTCGGTAGATAACATTATCGGTCAATCTCCCCAAATACGATGTCTTGGGTACCAATAATGGTCACCACATCCGACAACATATGGCCTTTGGCCATTTCGTCCATACCACTCAAATGGGCGTACCCTGGTGCGCGAATTTTCACGCGGTAAGGTTTGTTTGCGCCATCTGAAATCATGTAAATACCAAACTCACCTTTTGGGTGCTCGGTGCCCACATAGACTTCGCCCTCAGACACGTGCATGCCTTCGGTAAAGAATTTAAAGTGGTGAATTAACTCTTCCATATTGGCCTTCATCGCTTCGCGCGATGGGGGGGCCACCTTGTGGTCGTCGACAATCACAGGGCCTTCGTTGACTTTCAACCAGGCCACGCACTGCTCAATCAAACGCACCGATTCACGCATTTCGGCCACGCGCACCAAATAACGGTCGTAGCAGTCGCCGGTCGCGCCCACGGGCACGTCAAAATCCAAATCGGCATACACGTCGTAAGGCTGAGATTTACGCAAGTCCCACGCCACGCCAGAACCACGCAACATTGGGCCAGTAAAGCCCATTTGGTAAGCGCGTTCTTCCGTCACCACGCCGATGTTCACGGTACGCTGCTTCCAAATACGGTTATCGGTCAACAAGGTTTCATACTGGTCGATACTGGTGGGGAATTTCTTGGCAAAGCCTTCAACGAAGTCAAGCAACGTGCCTTTACGGTCTTCGTTCCACTCTTCTAGGGTTTTGGCGTTGCGGAATTTATTGGCTTTGTACTGAGGCACGCTGTCCGGCAGGTCGCGGTACACGCCACCAGGACGGAAGTAAGCGGCGTGCAAACGCGCGCCTGAAACGGCTTCGTACATGTCCATGATGTGCTCACGTTCACGGAAGGCGTACAAGAACACGGTCATGGCGCCCACGTCCAAGGCGTGCGCACCGATCCACAATAGGTGGTTCAGGATGCGGGTCAATTCGGCAAACATCACGCGGATGTACTGGGCGCGAATGGGCACTTGAATGTCAAGCAGCTTCTCAATCGCCAAGCAGTAGGCGTGCTCGTTGTTCATGGTCGACACGTAGTCTAAACGATCCATGTACGGCAAGCCTTGCAAATAGGTTTTTTGTTCGATGAGTTTTTCGGTGCCGCGGTGCAATAGGCCGATGTGGGGGTCAACGCGAATAATCGTTTCGCCTTCCATCTCCACAATCATCCGCAATACGCCGTGAGCGGCCGGATGCTGAGGGCCGAAGTTAATGGTGTAGTTTCTTAAATTAGCCACCGTACTGCTCCTCTCTGACGATCCGAGGCGTGACTTCACGAGGCTCAATCGTTACCGGTTGATAAATGACGCGACCTTCTTTTTCGTCGTAACGCATTTCCACATAGCCTGACACTGGGAAATCTTTACGGAAGGGATGGCCTACAAAGCCATAGTCGGTCAACAAGCGGCGCAGGTCTGGGTGGTTGTTGAACATCACACCGTATAGGTCAAACGCTTCGCGCTCAAACCAGTTAACGCCGTTATAAAGTGGAACCACAGAATCCACTACAGGGAAATCGTCGTCTTCGGCAAACACCTTCACCCGCAGGCGCTGGTTGTTTTTTACCGACAGCAGATGAGACACCACCGCAAAACGCTTGCCGGTCCACGGCTGGTTTTTATAGGTGCTGTAATCCACGCCACATAAATCCATCAGGATTTCAAAGTGGAAGGCAACGTCGTCACGCAGCTTTTGCATGACGTCATAATAGACCGAAGCAGGACACTCAAGGGTCACTTCGTCTTTGAACAATATTGTCTTACAGCCAACCGCAGAAAAAGCACTTTCCAAGGCCGCCTGTAGTTTTTCAGCTTTTACCGACATGAGAAACTCCTACCGTGCGATGGTTGCGGTGCGTTTAATCTTATTCTGCAATTGAATCAAGCCATAAATCAGGGCTTCAGCCGTGGGTGGGCAACCTGGGACGTAAACGTCTACGGGCACCACGCGATCACAGCCGCGCACCACAGAGTAAGAGTAATGATAGTAACCGCCGCCGTTGGCACACGAGCCCATAGACAACACCCAACGGGGTTCTGCCATTTGGTCATACACCTTACGCAGTGCAGGGGCCATCTTATTACACAAAGTCCCCGCAACAATCATCAAATCGGATTGGCGAGGACTTGGTCTAAAAATAATACCGAAGCGGTCAAGGTCGTAACGAGCCGCACCAGCGTGCATCATTTCAACCGCACAACAAGCCAAACCAAAAGTCACAGGCCACAAAGAGCCGGTGCGCGTGTAGTTCAAAACCTTATCCGCCGAAGTGGTGATAAAGCCTTGCTTGAAAACGCCTTCTATTCCCATTCTAAAGCGCCTTTTTTCCATTCATACACAAAACCCACCACTAAAATGGCCAAGAAGACCATCATAGAACCGAAGCCAAACATGCCCAATTCTTTGTACACAACCGCCCACGGAAACATAAACGCAATTTCCAGGTCGAAAAGAATAAATAGGATGGCGACGAGATAGTAGCGGACGTCAAATTTCATGCGTGCGTTTTCAAATGCCTCGAAACCACACTCATAAGGAGAGTTTTTTTCAGTATCAGGCCGACTGGGCGCCAACACACTGCCCAGAAACACAAAAACGCTGCCTGCCACCAAACCGATAATGATAAAAATCAATACGGGAAAATAGTTAACTAACATGACTCAGACAATTCCTCAAAAGCGAAAAATTTGTGTACATTGTACAGAACATCCCATGACTTTGAAAGGGCGTGAAAGCAACTTTATTCAACTACCTACGCTGCTTTGCACCATATTCAAATGCCATTTCACAACATACCGATAACAGAAAAACCCATAAAAAAAACGCAGGCATAATGCCTGCGTTATTCTACTTCTTTTGGTGCCGACAGTGAGACTTGAACTCACACGACCTATGGCCACCACCCCCTCAAGATGGCGTGTCTACCAATTCCACCATGTCGGCATCTTTGAAACTTTTTATTCCGGAATCACAGCATCCTTATCCGCTTGAGCCGGAACCACCTGTTCCACCGCCGCAGGCTGCGTCACAGAGTTAAAATCTAATTTTTCAGCACCTTGGGTGGAGAAGTAACCCAAAGCCAAACAACTTGCAAAAAAGATGAACGCAGAAATAGCCGTACTGCGACTCAAAAAGTTTGAGGAACCCGCAGAACCAAATACCCCTTGTGCGCTACCAGAACCGAAGGCAGCACCTGCATCCGCACCTTTACCATGCTGTGACAACACAAGCACAATCAGGCTGATTGCAGAAAAGATATTAACGATCCAAACAACTAATTTTAATATGTCCATAATTTTAAGATTCTTGTGCCACTTTCAAGATGTGTGCAAAGCTTTCGTAGGAAAGTGAGGCGCCGCCCACCAGCGCACCGCCAACTTTGCTGACGCAGAAGATGTCGCGCGCATTATCCGCATTAACACTTCCACCATAAAGGATGCGAATCTTAACAGCCTTTTCTAGTTTCGACAAGATTTGTGCATAAATAAATTCATGCATATCTGCAATTTGCGCCAGGCTGGCCACTTGCCCTGTACCAATGGCCCACACTGGCTCATAGGCCACCACCAGCTCATCGCCAATCAGCTCGGCGGGCAAATCATTTAAGACATTAAGTTGATCTGCCACCACTTCGTTTTGACGTTCTGCCAAACGATCTTCTAATGGCTCACCCACGCACAAGACCGGGGTCACGCCCGCTTGTAAGGCATTTTCCAGCTTAGTGCGTAATAAGTCATGCCCTTCTTGGAAGTATTGACGGCGCTCAGAATGGCCAATCAACACAAAGTCGGTCCCTACGTCTTTCAGCATCGCCGCCGACACTTCACCGGTAAAAGCACCGTCTTGGGCGTATTGGCTCACGTCTTGCGCGCCGCTCAAAAACGGCGTCTGAGCAAAAGCCTTCACCACAGCCGGCACGTACAGCATAGGGGCGGCAATGCCCGCCACCACACGTTCACCCACAGGCAAATCGGCAAACTGGGCCAACAGTGCGGCATTACTGCCCACGCGACCGTTCATCTTCCAATTGCCTAATATCCATTTTTTTTGCGCCATGGGGCCAGCCTTCACTCAACTTTCAATAATAGGCGGCATTGTAACCACATTCCCTGATTTACGCAAAACCCACAGTGGCCGCCGCAACTGAAACATTAAATACCCATCAAAAACAAGGGTTTAATAAAAATGAAACATTATGTGACGCTTTGTCACACTTTTGAAATATTGTTTTCTTAGACTGTGTACGTCGAAATTACTTTTCTCACTAAGGAGTGTTCTCCATGCAAGTCCTAACCCGTACCACTCTAGGCCTAAGCCTAGCTCTTTTATCTGGTAGCTTGTTGGCCGCCAACATCACTGGCGCAGGCGCTTCTTTTCCACAGCCAGTTTACGCTCAATGGGCGCAAGCTTACAAAAAAGAAACCGGCAACCAAGTGAACTATCAGTCAATTGGCTCTAGCGGTGGTGTGAAACAAATTAAATCTAAAACCGTAGACTTTGGCGCTTCTGATGCGCCTTTGACTTCGGCTGAACTTAAAGCAGCAGGCCTAGTACAGTTCCCAACCGTGATTGGTGGCGTGGTACCGATTGTCAACATCGACGGCATTAAGCCAGGTCAGTTGAAATTAACCGGCGACCTATTGGCCAAAATCTACATGGGCAAAATCACCCAGTGGAACGACCCTGCCCTAGTGAAGCTAAACCCGGGCCTAAAACTACCGGCCACCAAAATCACCACTGTGTTCCGCTCGGACGGCTCTGGCACCACCTTTAACTTCACCAACTACTTAAGCAAAGTGTCTGCCGACTGGCAAAAAACCGTTGGCGCTGCCAACTCGGTTAAATGGCCTACCGCTAAGAGTGGCGCCGCTGGCAAAGGCAACGAAGGCGTGGCCGTGTACGTACGCCGCGTGAAAAACTCAATTGGCTACGTTGAGTACGCCTACGCCAAACAAAACAAAATGTCACACACCGCCTTGAAAAACAAAGCCGGTAACTTTGTCCAACCTTCGGAAGCCACCTTTAAAGCAGCCGCCAACACCGATTGGAAAAAAGCCGCTGACTTCCACTTGATCCTAACCGACCAAGCCGGTGCCCAAGCATGGCCGATCGCTTCTGCAACCTTTATTTTGATGCAAAAAAATTCAGCCAACGCAGCACAGTCTAAAGAAGCTTTGAAGTTCTTTGACTGGGCTTACAACAAAGGCAACGCTGCCGCCAGCCAATTGGACTACGTGCCCATGCCTGACAGCACCAAAACCTTGATTCGCCAAAGCTGGAAAAACATCACTGCCAATGGCAAAGCCGTTTACTAAGCACTAGACCAGAAGCCCAAGCACACAGTTAACGGTGGGCTTGGGTTTTGCCACACCCAGACTAACTCAGAAAAAGAGACCTTATGTCGACGATTCAAAAACGCATGGCCACCCAACGCAAAGTCGATTGGCTATTCGTCAACACCACTAAGTTTTTTGCCTTTTTGGTATTGGCCTCGCTTGCAGGGATTCTGATTTCCCTCACCATTGGTGCCTGGCCTAGCCTTTCACACTTTGGCCTAGACTTCTTCACCAGCAGCAACTGGGACCCCGTTGCCGGCGAATACGGTGCGCTGGCCCCTATTTACGGCACCATCGTGACGTCGGTCATTGCGTTACTCATTGCCGTACCGGTGAGCTTTGGCATCGCCATTTTCTTGACCGAACTCAGCCCAATTTGGCTGCGTCGACCCCTGGGCATTGCCATTGAGCTTTTAGCCGGCATCCCGTCCATTATTTATGGCATGTGGGGCCTGTTCGTGTTCGCCCCCTTCTTCGCCGAATACATTCAACCCTGGTTCATCGATAACCTGGGTGAAGTGCCCATTATTGGCACCTTATTTAATGGCATCCCGATGGGCATCGGCCTTTTTGCCGCCAGCCTGATTTTGGCCATTATGATCATTCCCTTCATTGCCTCGGTGATGCGCGATGTGTTTGAAGTCACCCCTACCCTACTGAAAGAATCGGCCTATGGCCTAGGTGCCAACACTTGGGAAGTGGTGCGCCACGTGGTGCTGCCATACACCAAAACCGGTGTTGTGGGCGGCATTATTTTGGGTTTGGGCCGCGCGCTGGGCGAAACCATGGCCGTGACCTTCATGATTGGCAATACCTTTAACATCAGCCCTAGCCTGTTCGACTCTGGCGTGTCGATCACTTCGGCACTGGCCAACGAGTTCGCCGAAGCGGTGGATACCTTACACCTGTCTTCACTATTGGCTTTAGGCCTGATCTTATTCTTCATCACCTTTGTGGTGCTGTCGGCGTCTAAACTGATGCTGTTGCGCCTAAAACGCAACGAAGGCCGCAGCCATTAATCTGGCCCACGAGGAACTTATATTATGAATCAATCTTTGTACCGTCGCCGTCGCTTCGTCAATGGCTTTAACCTAACGGCCTCTATGCTGACCATGGTTTTTGGCCTGTTTTGGCTAGGCTGGATTTTATGGACGCTGTTCTCGTTTGGCACGGAAGCGCTGTCGGTGACCCTATTCACCGAAAGCACGCCACCACCAGGCACTGAAGGCGGTTTGGCCAACGCCATCGTGGGCAGCTTGATGATCACCTTCTTCAGTCTGTTAATCGGCACCCCCATCGGGATTTTGGCCGGCATTTACCTGGCTGAATTTGGCGATCGCGGCTGGTTGGCCCCGGCCACTCGTTTCATGAACGACATTCTGCTGTCGGCCCCGTCGATTGTGATTGGCCTGTTTATTTATGAGCTGATCGTGGTCACCCAAGGCCATTTTTCTGGCTGGGCCGGTGCCTTAGCGCTGTCGCTATTGGTGATCCCCGTGGTGGTACGCACCACCGAGAACATGTTGCGCTTGGTGCCTAACTCACTGCGTGAAGCCGCAGCAGCCCTAGGCGCGCCAAAATGGAAGCTAGTGGGCATGGTGACCTTACGAGCGGCTAAAGCCGGCGTCTTGACCGGTGTTTTATTGGCCTTTGCCCGCATTACCGGCGAAACCGCCCCCCTATTGTTTACGGCCCTGAACAACCAGTTCATGAGCACCGACATGAATGCCCCGTTGGCCAACTTACCCAACGTGATCTTACAGTTTGCGATGAGCCCATACGATGACTGGCACGCCCTTGCTTGGAGCGGCGCTTTAATCATCACCTTGGCCGTACTGACTGCCAACATTTTGGCGCGCATCCTCAGCCGCAAATCAAAACATTCATAACATACTAAGAGCGACTTAATCATGAACACCACTGAACAAGCAGCAAAAATCAACATCAACCATTTAAACTTTTACTACGGCGATTTTCACGCCCTCAAAGACATTAATCTGAGCATCGCCCCTAACCAAGTCACGGCCTTTATTGGCCCCTCTGGCTGCGGTAAGTCAACGCTATTACGCACCTTTAACCGCATGTATGACCTCTACCCCGGCATGAAAGCCGAAGGCGAGATCATTCTGGACGGTCAAAACATTCTGGACCCCAGCATCGACATCAACCTATTGCGCGCCAAGGTGGGCATGGTGTTTCAAAAACCAACGCCGTTCCCGATGTCCAT
Source organism: Neisseriaceae bacterium (assembly GCA_017991555.1). Lineage (GTDB taxonomy): Bacteria > Pseudomonadota > Gammaproteobacteria > Burkholderiales > Neisseriaceae > JAGNPU01. The sequence continues at coordinate 234,290 of JAGOQM010000005.1, read as the reverse complement.
TTACGACAACGTGGCGTTTGGGGTGAAGCTGTACGAAAAATTGAGCCGCGCGGAGCTGGATGACCGCATTGAATGGGCCTTAAATAAAGCCGCGCTGTGGAATGAGGTGAAAGACAAGTTGAAGCAGTCTGGCCACTCCTTGTCTGGCGGTCAGCAACAGCGTTTGTGCATTGCCCGCGCCGTGGCCACCAAGCCCGAAGTGTTGTTACTAGACGAGCCAACCAGTGCCCTAGACCCGATTTCTACGGCCCACATTGAAGACTTGATTACCGAGCTCAAACAGGACTACACCATTGCCATGGTGACCCACAACATGCAGCAAGCCGCGCGGGTGTCGGACACCACAGCCTATATGTACTTGGGTGACCTGGTTGAGGTGGGCAATACCAACCAAATCTTCACCACGCCAGCCAAAAAAGCCACAGAAGATTACATTACTGGGAAATTCGGCTAATCCGTGGCACAATGCCCCAGCTTTGGCCGCTTCATAAGCGCACATGCCTGCTCTAGCAGGCATTTCGCTTTTGGTTAAAAGTCAACCGACACACATCGTTTTAGGCGAATATCAAAACAAATGACGCATTATTGACCTAGACGGCAATAATTCAAGACAAAGCGCTTGACGCATTTGCTAGTAAAGCTAACAATTCACCTACTATTCTCAACCTACATTTATGTTTGAAAAATCATGTTTGAACTCTTCTCTGGCTTAACTGCCGGTCTTGTTGTACTTTTATTATTGTCACTACTATTGGTACTGGCCTTTGAATTCATCAACGGCTTTCATGATACCGCTAACGCAGTGGCAACCGTTATTTACACGCAATCAATGAAGCCAACGCATGCTGTTTTGGCCTCAGCCGTGTTTAACTTTGTGGGGGTACTGGCTGGTGGTTTGGCTGTCGCCTATTCTATCGTGCATTTGTTACCGGTTGATGTCTTAGCCTCAGATGATTCAGGGCGAATGCTGGCGATGATTTTTGCGCTGCTGATTGGCGCCATTATCTGGAACTTGGCCACTTGGTACTTCGGTTTGCCGGCTTCTAGCTCGCACACCTTGATCGGCGCCATCATCGGCGTGGGCGTGGCCAATGCGATGTTGGCCGGACAAGACCTAACCCAAGGCATTAACTGGGGCAAAGCCACCGACGTTGGTTTGTCGCTGTTGCTGTCACCGATTGCGGGCTTCTTCTTGGCCTTCTTCATGCTGCACGCCTTCCGCTTTATTTTCCCGGAAACCAACATTCACAAATCACCCTACCAACGCCAAGACGTAGAAGGCCGTAAGCACCCTGCGTTCTGGACCCGTTTCATGCTGATTCTGTCGGCCTGTGGCGTGAGCTTTGCGCACGGTTCTAACGATGGTCAAAAAGGCGTGGGCTTAGTGATGTTGGCCTTGATTTGTATTGTGCCCGGCAAGTTCTTGCTGAACCTAGACACCACCCAATACCAAATCGAGCGCACCGTTGACGCCGCTGGCTACTTAAGCAAGTTTGCCGATGCACGCAGCACCGACATCAATACCTTGTTACCCGCCACGCCAGCACCGGCCACGCAACAAGGCATCCACTGTCAGGCCACCGACACACAAATGCACGCGGCTGAATTGACGACGCTGTTTAAAGGCAAGGCCAGCATGCGCGAACTGAGCACCGAACAGCGCAGCCAAGCCCGTAGCAACCTATTGTGCTTGGACGATGCGGCCAAACAGTTTGCTTCATTGCCAAACGTGAGCCATCAAGACAAGCAATACCTGTCTTCATTGCGTAAAGACTTGGCCCTGTCGACCGAATACGCCCCACTGTGGGTGATCATTGCGGTGGCTTCAGCCCTAGGCTTAGGCACCATGATTGGCTGGAAACGCGTGGCCAAAACCGTGGGTGAAGGCATTGGTAAAAAACACATGACTTACGCTCAAGGCGTGTGTGCGCAGCTTACCGCCGCCATCGGCATCGGCATGGCCAACGTATTGGGCCTACCGGTTTCGACCACGCAAATCCTCTCCAGCGGTGTCGCGGGTACGGTTGTGGCCTCTAAAGCGGGCCTACAGATGAAAACCATCCGCAACATCTTATTGGCTTGGGTCTTCACCTTCCCTGCTTCGATGGCACTGGCCGGTGGTCTGTTCTTCTTGATCATCCAGTTCCTATAAGCGACTCATTTGCCGGACCCCAACCCGCCCCTCATCAGGGCGGGTTTTGTTTTGGCCACCGCCACAATTTAGTGTCGATTAGCCCTCACCTTCATCAGTCTGCCCACTAAAAAACTGACAGCACACGCCAGCAAAGCTACAATGCCCTTACTTGCGAGAAAATGTCATTCCCCTGGCATGATCTTACTTTTGATCGTTACCGTATAAACCGAGGTATCCGTGTTAGAAAAATTAAAAATTTCACTCCAGTATTTAATGCCCCAACAGGGCTTAACCCGCTTTGCTGGTTGGGTTGCCAACCAAGAGCGAGGCGCCATTACGCGCTGGATCATCAACACCTTCATCAAGGTTTATAAAGTCGACATGAGCGAAGCCGTGCATGAACACGTGGCCGACTATCCTCACTTTAACGCTTTTTTTACCCGTGCGTTAAAACCAGAAGCCAGACCCATTGCCCCAGGCGATCAGGTTTTGGTTCAGCCAGCCGACGGCGCCGTTAGCCAATTAGGCCCCATAGAGGCAGGCCGCATCATGCAGGCCAAAGGCCATGACTACACTTTAGAAGCCCTGGTCGCCGCCGACAAGGAAATGACGGCCCTGTTTCAAAACGGCCAGTTCATCACCACCTACTTGTCGCCAAAGGACTACCACCGCGTGCACATGCCCTGCGATGGCGTCCTGAAAGAAATGATTTACGTGCCGGGCGACCTATTTTCGGTGAACCCATTGACCGCTCAGAACGTGCCCAACCTGTTTGCCCGCAACGAGCGCGTGGTGTGCCTGTTTGACACCCCATTTGGGCCCATGGTGCAAATCTTAGTGGGCGCCACCATCGTGGGCAGCATCGAAACCGTTTGGGCCGGCATGATCAATCCGCCGCGCATGGGCGTCATCCAACGCTGGACCTACCCTAGCGAAGGCGAAGACGCGGTTATTCTGGGCAAAGGCGAAGAAATGGGCCGCTTCCAACTGGGTTCCACGGTGATCAATTTATTTACCGAAGACAGCATCACCTTTAACCCAGGTCTTTATCCACAAGGCCTAACCCGTATGGGCGAACCGTTGGCCACCGCCAACGCCTAGGCCAAACCCCACACCGGGCCCCAGCTGCGCCCCCTGGCGCAGCGCCCAGCGTTTACTCAATGGCGCCCTCTGTCGCGATGGCGCAACATTGTCTTTGTATTTACCGCTTATAAATCCTATAATTGCCCCATACACCTCAAACAAGAAGGAAACTGTGTGCATTCTTTAGCGCAAACACAAGCCATTTTAGACGAAGCAGAATTGCTTTTTGACGAACAAACCTGCGGCCAGGCCTTAGACGACATGGCCAAGAACATCACCGCCACCCTAGGCGATAAGTATCCCTTGGTACTGCCGGTGATGGGCGGCGCAGTGGTCTTTACCGGCCAGCTGTTGCCCAAGCTCATTTTCCCGCTAGACTTTGACTACGTACACGTTTCTCGCTACGGCGACAAGCTGTCGGGCGGCAACTTCAACTGGATTCGCTTCCCTAAAGAAGGCTTTGAAGGCCGTCACGTGTTGATTTTGGACGACATCCTAGACGAAGGCCACACCATGGCCGCAATCAAGGAGAAAGTCTTGTCCATGGGCGCTCTGTCATGCCACTGCGCCGTTTTTGCCAACAAGCTGTTGCCGCAAGAAAAACCGATGCAGGCCGACTTTGTGGGCCTTGACGTCCCTAATCGCTACGTCTTTGGCTATGGCATGGACGTCAGCGGTGCGTGGCGAAACCTACCGGCCATTTACGCCATTAAAGAGCCTCAAGCCTAACGATGCTTGACAGCCTTTACGATAAGGTAAATGCTTAGCACTAAGCATTTACCTTTTTTTGTTCTTTGTCACCCTTAAGCTTTTTAAAAGACCCTTATTATGATTGGCTTACTCATTGTCACCCACGAATCTCTGGGCTCGGCATTTAACCACTTGGCCACGCATTTTTTCCCTGCGTTGCCGGGTAACGTCCGCATTTTAAACGTTGAAAAAAATGATGCGCCGGAAACGGTTCACGCCAAGATCTCTCACTTTTTGGAAGAGCTTAACTTTGGCTACGGCGTGTTGATTTTGACCGACATTTTTGGGGCCACACCGTGTAACGTGGCCAATAAATTTATTTTAAATGAAGACACGGCCATGCTCACTGGCCTGAATGCGCCCATGATCGTCAAGGCCATCCAGTACGCTTCATTGAGTACCGATTTACAGGCGTTATTACAAGACGTAAAGCAAGCCGCAATTGCGGGCATCATCGACATCACCCATAAAGACACTTGGTAACCCAACATGATCAGTCAAGCATTCGAAATCATTAACAAGCTAGGCCTGCACGCACGCGCCTCCAGCAAATTCACCCAAATTGCCAGCGGTTTTAAAAGCGAAATTTGGGTCACCCGCAACGACCGCCGCGTCAACGGCAAAAGCATCATGGGCCTCATGATGCTGGCCGCCGCCAAAGGCTGCGTGATCACCATCGATGCCGATGGCCAGGATGAAACCGAAGCCATAGCGGCCTTAGGGCAGCTGATTAATAACCGATTCGACGAAAGCGAATAAACATGAGCCTCGTTTTACATGGTGTACCCATTGGCCACGGCATTGCCATTGGCCGCGCTCATTTAGTGCGTCAGAGCATGGAAGATGTGATTTATTCGCCCATTGAGGCGCATCAAGTCGATGCCGAAATTCAGCGTTTTGAGCTCGCCATCAAAGCGACCCGCAAGCAAATGGAACAGTTGCGCAACAACATTCCAGAAAACGCCCCCACCGAGCTGGGCGCGTTTATCTCTTTGCACCTCATGTTGCTCACCGACATCACCATTGCCCACGAGCCAACGGACATCATCAAAAGCCGCATGGTCAATGCCGAGTGGGCGCTCAAGCAGCAGGTCGACAACCTTAGCCAGCAGTTTGACGCCATCGACGACACCTACCTGCGCGAACGCAAGCAGGACATGCTGCAAGTGGTCGAGCGGGTGTTCAAAAACCTCGCGGGCCAAAGCACCGATCTGGGCATTTCGGACGACCTATTCGACGACACCATCTTGGTGGCCCACGATCTGTCGCCGGCCGACACGATCTTCTTTAAAGACCATCGCATTGCCGCCTTCGTCACCGACATGGGCGGCCCCACCAGCCACACCGCCATTTTGGGACGTAACCTGGAGCTGCCTTCGGTCTTGGCCTTGCACAATAGCCGCGAACTGATTCATGAAGACGACTGGATCATCGTTGACGGCATCGACGGCGTGGTCATCGTCCAACCAGAAGAGCAAATTCTGGTGGAATATCGCCGCCGCGCCCGCGAACACAAGGCCCAGCGTAAAGAACTAGACAAGATCAAACGCGCCAGCGCCACCACCCAAGACGGCACCCGCGTGAAGCTGCTGACCAACATTGAATCGGCTGACGACATTAAAAACGTGACCAAGTCCACCGCCGACGGCGTGGGCCTGTTCCGAACCGAATTTTTATACCTTAACCGCGACAGCCTGCCCACCGAAGAAGAGCAGTACGAGACCTACAGCCAAATCGTGAAAAAGCTCAAGGGCAAGCCCGTCACCATGCGCACCATCGACCTAGGCGTCGACAAAAACCCACGCTGGTTTGGCCAAAGCGAGGCCCTAAACCCCGCCCTAGGCGTGACCGGCATTCGCCTGTGCTTGGCCGAACCGCTGATGTTCAAAACCCAGCTGCGCGCCTTGATTCGCGCCAGCGCCCACGGCGACCTGCACATCATGCTGCCGATGATCTCCTCGGTGACCGAAATCAATCAGGCCCTGACCCACATCAATGCGGTCAAGCAACAGCTACGTGAAGAAGGCCTGCCCTTTAACGACAATTTGCCGATCGGGGCCATGATCGAAATCCCATCCGCCGCCCTGACCGTGTCCAGCATTTTGAAAAAAATCGACTTTGTCTCCATCGGCACCAACGATTTAATCCAGTACACCCTCGCCGTCGACCGCGGCGACGAAGCCGTCAGCTATTTATACCAGCCCGCCCACCCTGCCGTGCTGCGCTTGCTCAGCCACGTGATCCGCACCGCCAACCGCATGAACAAGCCAGTGTCGGTGTGCGGTGAGATGGCTGGCGACGCCAAGCTAACGCGTCTATTATTGGGCATGGGCCTGCGCCGCTTCTCCATGCACCCCACCCACGTTTTGCCGATTAAGCAAATCATCCGTGACGCCGATCTGGACACCATTGAGCCCAGCGTCTTGCGCATCATGCGTAACGAAGACCCTGATCGCATCGATGAGCTGTTGAAGAAGCTGAATGAATTGAGCATGGAAAAAGAGCCGACCGACGACAAATAAATCATGCTCCCCAACCCGAAAGGAAACCGCATGAGCCAAGCCACCCTACATTATATTTTCGATCCGTTTTGCGGCTGGTGCTACGCCGCCGCACCGCTGGTCGATGCCGCCACCACCCTCCCTGGGCTCACCGTGGCCTTACACGGCGGCGGCATGCTGGCTGGTGCCCAGCGCCGCCAAATCGACACCGAATGGCGTGGTTACGTGATGCCACACGATGAACGCATCGCCCAGCTGTCTGGCCAACCCTTTGGCGAAGCCTATTTTGAAGGCCTGCTGCGCGACCTCAGCTACGTCATGGATTCGGCCCAACCCATTGCCGCTATTTTAGCCGCCGACGCCCTCAATGGCCAAGGCTTGGCCATGCTGCATCGATTGCAAATCGCCCATTACCAAGAGGGCCAACGCATCAGCGACACGCCGGTGTTGAGCCAGCTGGCGGCTGAGCTAGGCCATGACCAAGCCGCCTTTGCCCAAGCCCTGAGCGACGCCCAAGGCGCCACCACCGAGGCCCACATCAACGCCGCCCGTAACCTGCTGCGCCAGGTCGGTGGCCAAGGCTTCCCCACCCTAGCGCTGGCACACAGCAACGGCCAATGGCAGGTTTTGCCCTCAAGCCAGTACTTGGGTCAGGTCGATGACTGGCTGGCTTTTTTACGGCAGCAGCTGGGGGCGTAACGCCCGTTGTCACCCTGCCCAAGCGTCCCCAGCGTGGGGCGCTTTTTTAATGAGCGTGTCAATTGCCCTTGTTTAACCCACCGGCCATGGCCTAAGCTGTCATGTGGCCTTGCCTGTTCAATCAGTCAGCCATGATGGAAACAAGCCTGTGGATAAGATAAGTTGTGCATCAAATACCCAATCACGCCACCCATAAAAAAAGCACGCCGAAGCGTGCTTTTTGCCCTTTATAGGCCTTAAGCAGCATCCCAATAATCAATGTACAGCTGTAGCTCCAACTGATTACGCCATTCATTGGCAATCGGCCGATACACAGCGCGCATACGGCTGGGCAAGTCCACCACGCAGTTAAACATCATCGCTTCAAACACCAGCCCATCTCGGCTCAGGCCCACTTTTTTATGGCCACGACCAACCACCCGCTGCCAGGCCACTTCAAACTCATCCACAAACAGCGGCGCGGCAAAGCCCTGTCCCCACACCTGCTGCGACAGCATTTCGGTATTGGCCAAGGTGAGTTCACGCGCCGGCAGGCTGCCATCGGTGAGCATCACCCGATTGAGCTGCTCCGGCGTCATCAGCTCGCGTACACAGGCCTCAAACGCCTGCTGAAAGCGGGCTAGGTTGCTGGTCAAAATGCTCAAGCCGGCGGCCATGGCATGGCCGCCAAACTTCAAAATCAAATCCGGATGCCGTTTGGACACCAAATCCAAGGCGTCGCGCATGTGCAAGCCTTCGATCGAACGACCAGAGCCCCTGATTTCGGTTTCGCTGGCGCCGGCAAACACGATGGTTGGACGATGGAAACGCTCTTTCAAGCGCGACGCCACGATGCCCACCACGCCCTGATGCCAGTCGTCTTGGTATTGCACCACGGTGTAGCGCTCTTCCGACAGGGTTTCGGGCAGGCTGGCCAAGGCTTCTTCGCTCATGCCTTGTTCAATGCTGCGGCGCTCTTTATTCAGTGCATCCAGCTGCTCGGCCAGGCCCATGGCTTCGTCCATATCGGTGCTGAGCAAGCAGCGAATGCCCACGCTCATGTCGTCTAAGCGCCCCGCCGCATTGATGCGGGGACCAAGGGCAAAGCCCATATCAAACGGCGTGGCCTTCTTCGCATCGCGTTTGGCCACCTGAAACAAGGCCGCAATGCCGGGGCAGGTTTTGTTGGCGCGCATGCGCTTTAAGCCCTGCGCCACCAAAATGCGGTTATTGTGGTCTAGCGACACCACGTCGGCCACCGTGCCCAAGGCCACTAGGTCTAAGTAGGCGCCCAAATTGGGGGCCGGACGGGCGGCGGTAAACGCGCCGGCGGCACGCATGTGGGCGCGCAGCGCCATCAACACATAAAACATCACCCCCACGCCCGCCAAAGACTTGCTCGGGAAAGGACAGCCAGGCTGATTCGGATTGACGATCAGGCAATCCGGCAGGGTGTCGGCCGGCAGGTGGTGGTCGGTGACCAACACCTCAATACCCAATGCTTGCGCATGGGCCACCCCGGCCAGGCTGGCAATGCCGTTGTCGACGGTTAAAATAATTTTGGCCGGCGTGGCCGCCACCATGTCGACGACCTCTGGCGTCAGCCCATAACCATTCTCAAACCGGTTCGGCACCAAAAAATCGACCTTGGCGCCCAACGCAGCCAGGCCCTTCACCCCAACCGCACAGGCCGTTGCGCCATCGGCATCGTAATCGGCCACGATCATGATTGGCGTTTGCGCCGCAATCGCCGCCGCCAAACGCGCGCTCATGGCGTCAATGTTTTTCAATAATTGATAGTGGTGCAGCTTGCCTAAGTCTTCTTGTAGTTCAGCCACGTCCTGCACCGCGCGCGCCGCACACAGGCGCGCCAATAAGGGGGTAATACCCGAATCGGTAAGCTGGCGATACACGCCTTGGTCCACCGTCCGGATGGCAATTTCTGTTTTCAAAGTACTCTGCCTGTAAAGGATTGCTGTTGACGCCAAAAAGCCCAGTGCGCTTTGCTGCCGATGCTCACTTGGCCACCGTGGGGGCCGTGGGCCACCAATCGTAGCTGGCTTAGCTGGCCCGCTTTTAAGGCCGCTAAGGCCGGCGCGAAAAAGCGCGCCTCGAGGTCGATCAGACTTTGCTGATAGCCCCAAGCATCGTCGTACTGCATGGCCCCTAATGCGTCTTCTAAGAGCACGCAGGCCTTCATTTCCATCACGCCCTCTTCCTGTCGCTGTGCCTGCCAGGCGGCAAAGTCGTAGGGGGCATCGTGAACGGCCAGCGCCATTTGCCACTGCTGCTGGGGCGGCACAAAGTAGGCCACATCGGCGGCGGCTGCGCCACCTTGCTGGGGCATAGACCATAACCACACGCCGTTAATGCTGAGGTGCCCTTTGGCTTCGCGCTCGGCATTCAGCGGGTGCTGGTATAACCACATTTGAATTTCGGTTTGGATCCGCTGAATATGCATCACATCGGCGCCCTGCGGTTGGTGCGTGTCGACGTCTTGCCCGACCACGTCCGCCAGATCAACCAAGGTTAGGTCTAGGCCTTTGGGCACGCGCACATGCCATAAGTCGGGATGGACTGGGCTAAGCTGCCAGCCTTCCTCACTCAAGAACGCATTCAAACCCGCACACAGCTGCGCCGCCTCGTCTGAATTAATGCCGTGTACGGCGCCATCGGCCAGGGTGATGTAGTCACGGTTTACGCGCAGATGAACCGGGCTTAGCCAATAATGGTCGTACTCGGCGTCGATCTGGGCATAGTGGCTGGCCCAATTTTGCAGGGGCAAAAAGCGGTGATACAGCTGGCTCAAGCTAAAGGCTTCGGCCTCATGCCGACCAAAGCGCCAGATGCGCGCCAAGGCGGGCAACGCCACGCCACCCAAAAGGGCCTCTGGGCCATCGTCTTGGCCCCAGCATAAGCCGGGCACCAGTAGTGTTAATTGCATAAAAAACCTTTAGCCTACGTCTTAACCCAAAAAATCATTTTACACCATTCGACCGTCTCGCCGCCAACCACCAACCAGAAACCTCATTTTGGCTAAGACCCTGTTTTTTTTAGGCTGCCCCGTTGTTATTTTGCCACCTGCCCCCATTAATCACCTTTAACCCGCTCAGCCCCGCCATGATCACCGTTTGCCTTTGCTAAAAAACGTATTAAACCGCCATGACCGCACTTTAATTCATGAAAAATAACGTTTTTTATCGCCAAAAGGGGAACCTATTGTTAAAATAGCGGACTGACATTCATTGAATAAATTAATCATTATCCTTACGCACATGTTTAGAATAAATCGTTTTAAAGAGCCGAGCAGTAAAACCAAACTTAAAGTGTTGGCCTTTACCCTCCCCTTTTTCGGCATCGTCACCGCCTCAGCCATCGGCCTCAGCACGCAAGAAGTGCCTTTACCGCCGGTGCATAAGGTGATTGACCAACTGGTGCTGCCCGATTTGCCCCAGCCGGCAATCGAAACCAGCAACACCTATTGGCAAGAAGAACTCATCCAATCGGGCGACACCCTGCGTGGCCTATTGGCGCGTCTGGGCGCTTCTAAAGCTGAAGTGCAATCGTTTATCCGCAACAGTGACTTAAGCAGCGACCTACTGCACCTAACCGAAGGCAAAAGCGTGAGCGTGCAGTTTGGCGGCACCGGCGAACTGTTGGCCATTCAGCTCTTGCTGGACGATGACAACGGTGACAAAACCCTGGTGGCGATTGAAAAAGAAAACGGCGAATGGCGCACCAGCTCCGACGCCATTAATGCCCAGCCGGTGTCCACCGTGCGCAGCATCACCATTAGCCACTCAGCCCAGCGCGACCTGTTAAAATCGGGCGTGCCTGGCGACATCAGCGCCGCCTTAAATGAAGTCTTCAGCGACCAGTTTGCCCTCGCCAGCCTGGGCCGCGGGGACAAGATCAACCTGGTGTACGAAACCCTCTACCATCGCGGCCTAGCCGTGGCCTCAGGCAACATTTTGGCGGTAGAAATCACCAAGAACAATAAGCTTTATAGCGCCTATCACTTTGACCACGGCGACAACACCGGTGCTTACTACAGCAAAAACGGCCAAACCTTGAAAAAAGGCTTTGACGTGCAGCCGGTCAGCAATGCCCGCGTGAGCTCACCGTTTGGTATTCGCAACCACCCTATTTTAAAGACCGTTAAAAAACATAACGGCATTGACTACGCGGCCACCACCGGCACCGAAATTAAGGCACCGGCCACGGGCAAAATCACCTTTAAAGGCGTGCAAGGCGGCTACGGCAACACCATTGTGATCACTCACCCTGGTGGCGTCGAAACCCTATACGCCCACATGAACGGTTTTGGTAAGGTCGCCCTTGGCCAAACCATTCAGGCCGGCACCGTGATTGGCTACGTCGGCAACACTGGCCGCTCTACTGGGCCACACCTCCACTACGAAGCCCGCATTAACGGCCAGGCCGTTGATCCTTCCAGCATTGCCTTGCCCACGCGTAACCTAAACCAGCGTGAACTTGCCAAATTTAAAGACGGCATACAGCAGGTTGAACCACAGCTGGCTGCCGTACGTCACCTCAACGTGCGGATGTTCGCCAAGGCCGACTAAGCCCATAGGCGGACACTGTCTGGACACGCTTGATGACTCAGAAAGGGGCAACCGTATGTTAAAACAATCCCTAGTCGCCTTAACGCTGGCCGCCACCCTCAGTGGCTGCCTGGCCTTAACCCCAGAACAGCAGGCAGCACGGCAGGCACGCTACGCGGAATCGCTACGGCAGCTGCAGGTGTCTTTGGCCCGCCAGTGTGATCCGGTGGCCGCTGATTTAATGCAGCGCCAACCTGAGGTCAAAACCTTTGGCTCCGAAGCCGAGCAAAAGGCGTTTGATCGACAGTATCAGGACCGCGTCGACGACCCCGTGTTTCAAGCCTGTTACAAGCTGGCCTTGCAAACCTATCGGCAACAGCAGGCACTCGAAGCCGCCGAAATGCGTGAGCGCCAGCGTGATCTGCTGTACGAACAGCGCATGATGATGTGGCGATCTTATCCCTACTATCGTCACCGCCGCTAACCCCCAGCGATGCTTAGGCATCGCTGTTTTTTTTGGCCACTATTTGTCAACTTTACCCAAATAACGTTATCCTCTGTTCTTTCGTCCTTCCCACAACATTCGAGTGCCCATGACCATTATTGAACGTTTGGCCCAAGAGCTGGCGGTAAAAACCGCTCAAATCAACGCGGCAGTGACCCTGCTGGACGAGGGCGCCACCGTGCCCTTTATTGCCCGCTACCGTAAAGAAGTCACCGGCGGCTTAGACGACACCCAATTACGTACCCTAGACGAACGTCTGGTGTACTTACGCGAGTTGGAAGACCGGCGCGCGGCCATCATCAAAAGCATCACCGAGCAAGACAAAATGACCGACGCGCTGTTGGCCGACATTCACAGCGCCGACAACAAAACCCGCCTCGAAGACCTTTACCTACCGTATAAGCCCAAGCGCCGCACCAAGGCCCAAATGGCCCGCGAAGCCGGCATTGCGCCACTGGCCGAAGCCTTATTGGCCAACCCCAGCCTCGACCCAGAAACCGAAGCGGCGGCCTATTTAAATCCTGAGCTTAACTATGTCGACGCCAAGGCCGTGCTGGACGGCGCCCGCGCCATCCTGATGGAAACCTTTGCCGAAGACGCCACCCTGATTGGGGTACTGCGTGAACGCCTGTGGCAGGTTGGCGTGGTCAGCGCCAAGGTGGTCCCCGGCCAAGAAGCGGCGGGTGAAAAATTCGCCGACTACTTTGCCCACCAAGAGCCCATCAACACCATCCCATCGCACCGTGCGCTGGCCATTTTACGCGGCCGTAACGAAGGCATTTTGCATGCTGGCCTGGCCTATCAGCCAGAAGACACGCCCATTACCCAAGCCAGTGAGTTTGAAGAGCGCATCGCCGCCCACTTTGACATTCAGGCCAAGAACCGCCCTGCCGACAAATGGCTGTTAGACACCGTGCGCCTGACCTGGCGCGCCAAGATTTTTCTGTCGCTAGAGTTAGAGGCTTTTAACCGTGTGAAAGAATCGGCCGACGCCGAGGCCATCAGCGTGTTCGCCAAAAACCTACACGACTTACTCTTGGCCGCGCCCGCGGGCAACCACGTGACCTTGGGCCTTGACCCTGGCATTCGTACCGGCGTAAAGGTGGCCGTGGTCGACCAAACCGGCAAGCTGCTCGACTTTGACACCATTTACCCGCATCAGCCGCGCAACGACTGGCAAGGCAGCTTAGCCACCTTGGCCAAGCTGGTGGCCAAACACCAGATTACCCTGATCGCCATTGGCAACGGCACCGCCAGCCGCGAAACCGACAGGCTGGCCGGCGAATTGATTAAGGGCTTAAAGAATGCCCAGCTGCACAAAATCGTGGTCAGCGAAGCCGGGGCCTCGGTGTATTCAGCCTCCGAGCTGGCGGCAAAAGAATTTCCCGATCTAGACGTGTCGATTCGCGGCGCCGTTTCCATTGCCCGCCGCCTGCAAGACCCCTTGGCCGAACTGGTTAAAATCGACCCTAAATCCATCGGTGTGGGCCAGTATCAGCACGACGTCAACCAAGGCCAGCTGGCCAAAAGCCTCGACGCTGTGGTGGAAGACTGCGTGAACGCGGTAGGGGTGGATTTAAACATGGCCTCGGCCTCGCTCTTAACCAAAATTTCTGGCCTCAACGCCACTCTGGCCCAAAACATTGTGGATTTTCGCAATGAGCACGGCGCCTTTAAAAACCGTAAGCAATTATTAAAAGTGCCGCGTTTGGGCGCCAAAACCTTCGAACAGGCCGCCGGCTTCTTGCGCTTGGCGCAGTCGAGCGAACCCTTAGATGCCTCCAGCGTGCATCCGGAAGCGTATCCTTTGGTGGCCAAAATGCTGGCCGACCACAGCCTAGCCGTGGCCGACGCGATGGGTAATGCCGAAGCCATTAAGCGCATTAAGCCGACCGAGTACACCACTGACCAATTTGGCCTACCGACCATTATGGACATTCTGAAAGAGCTTGAAAAACCAGGGCGCGACCCGCGCGGTGAGTTTAAAACGGCCTCGTTTTCAGAAGGCATTGAGGACATCAAGGATTTAAGCCCTGGCATGCTGTTAGAAGGCGTGATCAGCAACGTGGCCAACTTTGGCGCCTTTGTGGACATTGGCGTGCATCAGGACGGTCTGGTACACATTTCGATGCTGACCAACCGCTATGTGGCCGACCCGCGTGAAGTGGTCAAAGCCGGCGACGTGGTGAAGGTGAAGGTTTTAGAGGTGGACGTGCCGCGTAAGCGCATCGCCCTCACCATGCGCTTGGACGACGAGCCCAAGCAGCGTGACCAACGCACCGCTGCGCCGACCTCACGCCGTCAGCCTGCCGAGCGCCGCGGTGGACAAAGCGCCGCGCCTGCCACCGCCTTGGCCGAAGCCTTTGCCAAACTGAAAAAATAAGCCCTACCCCAACGGCCCCTTTAAACGCCTAAGCATCGCGTTTAAAGGGGCTTTTTAGGTTTCGCAACCCACCAATGAACGCTGAATCGTCCTAAAAACCGTCTATTTTGCGCGCCTGCTTTCCCCTTTACAGAAAATTTAAAGCGAAAAGATGAAAATGTTTGCAATCTGCTCTAGAATAGATTCTTTTTTCCCGCAAGATTGCTGTAATCATCTTACGCTTGATTCACCGACGCCCAGGCTGCGTCACGCAATCTTCGACACTAGGATCAGGAACCACCATGAGCGAAGGCACGCAACAACCCCTATTAGATGAAAACCAAATCATGGCGTTACGCCGTGAGAAGCTAACCAACATTCGCAAAGAGCGCAGCGCATTCCCTAACGATTTTAAGCGCGACACTTTTGCGGGCGACGCCCAAGCCAAATATGGTGACTTAGATAAAGAAGCGCTGGCCGAGCAGCACGTTGAAGTCGCTGTGGCTGGCCGCATGATGCTGCAACGGGGCATGGGTAAAGCCAGCTTCGCCACCATCCAAGACGTCAGCGGCCAAATTCAGCTGTACATCAACGATCAAGGCGTAGGCGAAGCCCTACACGCTGACTTTAAACACTGGGACCTAGGCGACATCGTGGCGGCCAAGGGCGAACTGTTTAAAACCAATAAAGGCGAACTGTCGGTGCGCGTGAGCGAACTGCACCTATTGACCAAATCTTTGCGCCCACTGCCAGACAAACACCACGGCCTGGCCGACCAAGAACAAAAATACCGTCAGCGCTATGTCGACTTGATCATGAGCGCAGACACCCGCGACACCTTCATCAAACGCAGTAAAGTCATTCAAACCATTCGTAACTTCATGGTGAATGAGCAGTATCTTGAAGTCGAAACCCCAATGATGCACACCATTCCCGGTGGCGCTACCGCCAAGCCATTCGTGACCCACCATAATGCCTTGGACATGCCTTTATACTTGCGCATTGCCCCTGAGCTGTACCTAAAACGCTTGGTGATCGGCGGCCTGGAGCGCGTGTTTGAAATCAACCGCAGCTTCCGTAACGAAGGCATGAGCACCCGCCACAACCCTGAGTTCACCATGATGGAATTCTACGAAGCGTACAGCACCTATGAGCGCATGATGCAGATGACCGAAGACGTGATTCGCGCCGCGGCCCATGCGGTGTGTGGTACCGACGTGGTGATGTACGGTGATAAAGAAGTGGATTTGGCCAAGCCGTTTGATCGCCTCACCATTGTGCAAGCGATTCAAAAATACAATCCTCAGTACACCCTAGAGCAGCTAAACGACGAAGCTTGGGTAAAAAACGAAATCAAACGCTTGGGCGGCAAACTGCCCCCTAGCCCTGGCTTAGGCAGCCTTCAGCTAGAATTGTTTGATGAAACCACCGAAGGCCAGCTATGGCATCCTACGTTCATCATTGACTACCCGATTGAAGTGTCGCCTTTGGCCCGTGCCTCAGACACCCAAGAAGGCGTGACCGAACGCTTTGAGCTCTTCATGGTGGGCCGCGAACTGGCCAACGGTTACTCTGAATTAAACGACCCTGAAGACCAAGCCGCACGCTTCCAAGCCCAAATGGCCCAAAAAGACGCCGGCGACGACGAAGCCATGCACTATGATGCCGACTACATTCGCGCCATGGAATACGGCCTGCCCCCTACCGGCGGCTGTGGCATTGGCCTAGACCGCTTGGTGATGTTGCTGACCAACAGCGCCAGCATTCGCGACGTAATCTTGTTCCCACAAATGCGTCCAGAATAAGCCACCGCTTGGCCTTACCCAAAACCCGCCCTTGGCGGGTTTTTTTATGGTCATTACTGCCCCCCAAGTACCCCCCATGCCACGCGCTCGGCCACATTGCGAATGTTTACTCACATAATTTCAAGCATTCACTCGCATTCATTTTTTAAACGTAAGCCTTAAAACACCGTGATAGCCACTAATCAATTCACAAAAAAAGCCTGATTTGCTCACATTTGGGTGGTTGCCAACCCCCTTAAAGCCCTGCAAAATGCCCACATGCCGAAACAGATGATAACAACTATCATTAATTGATCGACATAAACCGCGCCGCAAGCCCATGATGTTAAAATCCTTATCGACAGCAGGGTTTTGACGTTGGCAAAAAGACTTGCTTTTTACACTGCTCACTCCTAAAATAGTCACCCCTGTGATTATCATCGCTGAAAATGAATAAATCTTTTAACTACGTTGAAGACACCATCGACAAAATTGCCGAAACGCACCCCTCCACCAATAAGAAGCGGGTGGTCGTGGCGCGGCTGTTTCATCACATTACCCCTAGGCTGACGACTTATTTCAATGAGCACCTCAAGCCGTTTGGCCTCTACGAAGCCACCTGGCTCTCTTTGTTGGCCCTCTATGCCCACGAAGAACACGTGCAATCCCCCTCCGACCTCAGCGAGATCTTGGACGCGTCGCGCACCAGCGCCACCCGCGTCGCGGACGAGCTGGTGAAGCAGGGCTGGGTGGCCCGTACCTGGTGTGACCAAGACCGCCGTAAAGTGATTTTGACTTTGACCCCAGAAGGCCATGCGCTCATCAACACGGTCATTCCCGCCTTACAAAAACAGTTCGCCGCCCTGTGGGCTGATTTCGAACCAGAAGAAATGGTTCTGTTTGAAGGCTTAATGCGTAAATTGCTGGCTCGCCTAGGCGGCTAAGCAGGCTCATCCCCCTATTCGGAGTTTACCTTAATGAAACCAACATCATGGTCAGTTAAAACCAGTAGCCTCATGCTGGCCTTGGCCTTAACCGGCTGCGCCAGCATGGGGCCAGAAGCCACCTCAATGCGCCCCCTAAACCCAACGGCGCTGCAACTGCCCGCGGGCGAAACCGCCCCCTTACACGAAGCCTGGTGGCAAAACCTAGGCGACGCCCAACTCAATCAGCTGATTGATCAGGCCATTCAGCAATCGCCGTCTTTGGCCATCGCCCAAAGCCGACTCAGCCTGGCCGAAGCCCAAGTCGGCGCCAGCCGCAGTAACCTAGGCCCCCAGGTTGACCTAAACGCCAGCGGCAATCGTCAGCGTTATTCTGAAAACAGTGCCACCCCTATGGCTGGCAGCACACTAAACAACTACACCGTCAGCATTAACGCCGCTTGGGCGTTCGATTTTTGGGGCAAGCACCGTGCCCAGGTCGCCGCCGCGTTAGGCACCCTCCAAGCCGCCCAGTTTGAAGTGGCGCAAGCCCGCTTGCTGTTGGTGCAAAACCTCATTAGCCAATACACGCAGTGGCAACGGCTCAATGCGCAAATAGCGGTAGCGGATGAACGCATTAACGTCTTAAACGACATCCAAAAGCTGCTACAAGCCCGTGTCAACGTGGGTATTGAGGCCGGCACCGCCCTCCACGACAATCAAATCAACGTGCATCAGCTCCAGCTCCAACAGCACACGCTCAGAGCCGCAGCCGACCGTACCCGCCACGCCCTCGCGGCCCTAAGCGGGCAATCGGCTCAGGCCCTGAATCAGTTCAACCCGAGCCCATTGAACCCGGTGATTCCGGTCAATACCCAGTCTTTACGCGCCGACCTCTTAGGCAAACGCCCGGACATCGCCGCCCAGCGAGCCCTCCTAGAGGCCGCCTCAGAGCGCGTGCGCTCGGCCAAAGCAGAGTTTTATCCTAACGTTCAGCTCACTGGCCTAGCCGGCTACAACGCCATCAGTACCGGCGACCTATTTGACTCTGCGTCCCACATTTTCACCGTGATGCCGGCCGTGTCCCTGCCCATTTTCCACAGCGGTGCCCTACGCGCCAACCTGGCGGGCAAACGCGCCGAGTACGACGTGGCCATTAGTGAATACAACCAGTCCGTCCTGAATGCGCTCAAAGAGGCCGCCGATGCTTTGTCTGACTGGCAGCATGGCCAAAGCGAAGTGGCCGAAGCGCAACTAGCGTGGATCAGCAGCGACAAGCTCAGCAAAGCCTATCAGGCACGCACTCAGGCAGGGTTAGAAAACAAACTGACTTGGTTACAAAAACAGTCGGTGAGCCTCGCCCAGCAAAGCGCCTACATCGACAGTTTGGCCACGCAAAAACTGGCTTGGAATTCTCTTAATACTGCCTTTGGCGGTGGTTTTAACAGCGAACACGCTTCTTCAAGGAATGAACAATGAGTCAAGACACACACACCCCACAAACCACCACTGCCCCAGAAGCGGCGGCAGACAAAACCCCAAAGCACGGCATGAAAAAAACCGCCATGGGCCAAAAACGCAAGCGTAACATGGTGGTGGCCACCTTGCTGTTCATCATTATTGCTCTGGTATTCTTACTGTTGTGGCTATTCATTTGGCAGCATGAGGAATCCACCGACGACGCTTATGTAAACGGCAACGTGGTGCAGATCACGCCCCAAATCAGCGGCACCGTGGCCCAAATCAACGTGGAAGACACCGACACCGTGGCCGCCGGCGCAACGCTGGTGATTTTAGATGAAAATGACGCCAAGCTGGCCTTTGAACGTGCCCGCAACGAGTTGATTAACGCCCTGCGCCAAAACCGTCAGCTGACCGCCAACACCCGTCAGTTTGATGCGCAGGTATTGTTGAGCAGCACCCAGTTGGCCAAGGCCCAAACCGACTTACAACGCCGTGAACGCCTGGCCGGCACCGACGCCATTTCGGCTGAAGAGCTGAGCCACGCGCGCGAAGCGGTGCTGTCGGCCCAAGCCCAGCTAACCGCCGCGCAAGAGCAAGCCAAAGCCGCCAAAGCCTTAATTGGCAACAGCAGCATTGACCAGCAGCCAGCGGTACAAACCGCCGCCAGCCATTTAAAAACGGCTTGGTTAGAACTACAGCGGACCCACCTACGCGCCCCGGTTGAAGGCCAAGTGGCCCGCCGTAACGTCCAGGTTGGCCAACGCATCAATCCTGGTGCCCCGCTCATGGCGGTGGTGCCCTTGAACGACCTCTGGATCGACGCCAACTTTAAAGAAAGCCAGCTGGTGAACCTACGCATTGGCCAGCCAGTGAACATTAAGGCCGACCTATACGGTAAAAAAGTCACCTACTCAGGCAAGGTGATGGGCCTATCGGCCGGTACCGGCAGCGCCTTTTCGGTCTTGCCCGCACAAAACGCCACCGGCAACTGGATTAAAATCGTCCAACGCGTGCCGGTGCGCATTAGCTTAGACCCGAAAGAACTGGCTCAGAACCCACTGCGCGTCGGCCTATCGATGCACGTGGTGGTCAACACCGCCGACCAAGCAGGCAAAAATGTGACCGACACCAAGGTTGAAAACCTGTCGGTACGTAAAAGCTCAGCGCTCACCCCTGACCTAGCCCAGGCCGACGCCCTGATCGCCGAAATCATTGCCGACAACGTGCAATAACTGTTTAGGACAAGATGATGGCACACAAGCCTTTATACGGATCGCGGTTGGTCTGGGTGACCTTGGCCTTGTCTTTGGCGGTGTTCATGCAGGTTTTGGACTCCACCATTGCCAACGTCGCCCTACCGACCATTTCTGGCAACCTTGGGGCGGCCACGTCGCAGGGCACTTGGGTCATTACCTCGTTTGCGGTGGCCAATGCCATTTCGGTGCCGCTGACGGGGTGGTTAGCCAAGCGCTTTGGCGAGGTCAAACTGTTCGTTTGGTCCACCTTGCTGTTTACCCTGGCCTCTTGGCTGTGCGGGATTGCGCCTAGCCTAGAGCTGTTGATTTTCTTCCGCATCCTGCAAGGGGCGGTGGCTGGGCCCATGATTCCGCTGTCGCAAAGCCTATTGTTGTCGGCCTATCCGCCCGAAAAACGGGGCATGGCCTTGGCCTTGTGGTCGATGACGATTATTGTGGCGCCTATTTTTGGGCCCATTTTGGGCGGCATCATCAGCGACAACTGGCACTGGGGTTGGATTTTCTTCATCAACTTACCCATTGGCCTATTTGCCGCCGTGGTGAGCTGGCGCCAGCTCAAAACCCGCGAAACGCCGATCACCCACCTGCCCATCGACCGCATGGGCTTATCCCTACTGGTCGTGGGCGTGGGTGCCTTGCAAATGATGCTGGACCGCGGTAAAGAGCTAGACTGGTTTGCCTCGACCGAAATCATTGCGTTGGCGGTGATTACCGTGGTGGCGCTCACCTATCTGGTGATCTGGGAAATTGGGGCCAAATACCCCATCATTGACCTGAACCTGTTTAAGGACCGTAACTTTACCGTGGGGGTCATCAGCTTAAGCCTGGCCTTTATGGTGTACATGGGCAACATCATCTTGCTGCCCTTGGTGTTGCAAACCCAGATGGGCTACACCGCCACCTGGGCCGGACTGGCGGCCGCGCCGATTGGGATTCTGCCGATTATATTGTCGCCCCTCATCGGCAAATATGGGCAGCGGCTAGACATGCGCTTGCTGGTGACGTTTAGCTTTGTCACCTATGCGGTGTGCTTTTTCTGGCGTAGCCACTTCAACGCCCAAATGACGTTTTGGGACGTTTTTTGGCCACAGTTTGTGCAGGGCCTAGGGATGTCGATGTTCTTCTTGCCGTTGACCAGCATTACCCTATCGCGCATGCAGCCACACCAAATTGCCAGCGCGTCCAGCCTGTCTAACTTTGTGCGGATTCTGTTCGGGGGCATTGGCGCTTCGGTGGCGACCACCATGTGGGAACGACGCGCCACCCTCCACCATGCGCAGCTGACCGAAAACTTCACCGACTACAACCCCATCACCCTTTCATGGATGGACAAGCTGGGGTCATTGGGCATGTCGCCTAGCCAAAGTGCGGCCTTTACCGAGAACACCATCAGTCAGCAAAGTCACATCATGGGCGCCACAGAAATTTTCTGGGCCTCCGGGGTGCTGTTCCTGATTTTGGTGGTGGTGATTTGGTTTGCCAAACCAATGAATGGCCCCGCCCCCAGCGGCGGTGGCGGCGCCCACTGAGCCATGATGTTCCACCTAGGCCCTGCTTGATGCAGGGCCTTTTTTATGGCCGCCCGCTGCCATTATTCAACAAAAACACAAAACTATTTAAATCAAATATCCTCTTGTTTGACAACGGGTTAATCGTTAAACTGGGACTACATTCAAATATCCATTTGAATGTAGTCCCAGCTGTGATTGTGCCAGCTGGTTTTATTTCCTCCGTGACAAGTGACAGGACGATATGAACCACCCTCCCTTACAAGGCGCACGCCTGGCATGGGTCACCCTTGCCTTAACCCTGGCGGTTTTTTTACAAATCATGGGCACCACCATCGCCAATGTGGCCCTGCCCTCTATTGCCGGCGACCTCGGTGCGGCCTCATCGCAAAGCATTTGGGTCATCACCTCGTTTGCGGTCGCCACCGCCATCTCAGTGGCGCTAACCGGCTGGCTGGCCAAGCGCATCGGCCAGGTCCGCTTATTCGTGCTGTCGACGCTGCTGTTCGGCCTCACCTCTTGGCTGTGTGGGTTGGCCCCCAACCTTGAACTCTTGATCGCCTTACGCGTGCTGCAAGGGCTGGTGGCTGGACCCATCATTCCGTTAACGCAAAGCCTGCTCATGGCCAGTTTTGCCCCACAAAAACGCAACCTGGCCTTGGCTCTGTGGTCGATGATGGCCATTGTGGCCCCCGTGGCGGGCCCCATTGTTGGGGGCTTAATCAGCGACTATTGGTCGTGGCCGTGGATTTTCTACCTCAACCTGCCCCTCAGCCTCTTTTGCGCAGGACTGGGCTGGCGGCTGCTGCGCCAGCGCGAAACCCCGATCAGCGCCACCCCGATCAACATCGTGGGCCTGATTTTGCTGACCCTGTGCGTCGGCGCCCTGCAAACCTTCCTTGATCGCGGCAAAGACTTAGACTGGTTCGCCTCCACCGAAATCGTGATCTTGGCCGTCACCGCCGTGGTGACCTTGGTGTATTTGATCATTTGGGAAAGCAGCAGCAAAGACCCAGTGGTCGAGCTGAGCCTGTTCCGCGACCGCAACTTCAGCGTTGGCGTCATCGCCTTAAGCCTGGCCTTTATGGTGTACTTAGGCAATATTGTGCTGCTGCCGATGGTGTTACAGGCCCAGCTGGGCTACACCGCCACCTGGGCGGGCCTAGCCGTGGCCCCCATTGGGCTGTTTCCGCTGCTGCTCTCGCCCTTGATTGGCCATTTCAGCCATAAGTTTGAAATGCGCACCCTCGCCACCCTCAGCTTTGTGATTTTCGCCATTGGCTACGTTTGGCGCAGCCACTTCACGGTGGAGGTGTCTTACTGGACCCTATTTTGGCCCCAGCTGCTGCAAGGCATTGGCCTGTCGATGTTCTTTTTGCCCCTGACCGCCATTACCCTGTCGTCCATTCCCCCTGAAAAAATCGCCAGCGCCGCCAGCCTGTCGAGCGTACTGCGGATTTTATTCGGCGGCATCGGTACCTCATTGGCGGGTACGTTGTGGGAACGTCGAACCGTGTTTCACCACGCCCGCCTCAGCGAACACCTCAGCCCTTTTCGGCCTGAGGTCGAGGCCTGGCAAGCTCAGCTGACGCAACTGGGCCTCAACCCAGCGCAACAGCTGGCCTATATGGAACACATGCTCACACAACAAAGTGCCATTTTAGGGGCAGAAGAACTGTTTTGGCTGTCCGGGGTGTGCTTTTTACTGCTCATCAGCATCGTTTGGTTGGCCAAACCGTTGCGGCCACAGTCCAAAGCCTAAAGCATCAGGGAAACACGGCGCTCAGCGCATAAGCACGGCATAAAAACCGCGTTTTTAGATATAATTCCTCATGTCTTTAGGCTATACTCTATCCGTATTACAGTATTATTATAAAAAATAAAGGTACAGACACATGGTAGGGAAAAATTTAGCCAGCCGGCAGGCCGCGCCGCTACGACAGCAGGTGACACAGCTGTTGAAAAACGACATCTTGGAAGGCGTGTTTCTACCGGGCGACCGACTCACGGAAACCCATTTGTGTGAGCGCTACGGCGTGTCCCGCACTGTGGTCAGAGAAGTACTGCGGCTGTTGGAAAGCGAACAGCTGGTGACCGTGATCCCGATGCAGGGCCCCATCGTCACCAAGCTCACCGAAGAAGACATCACTAACCTCTACCTGGTGCGCGCGCGGGTGGAAAGCCTGATGATTGAGCTGTACATGCAAAACGCCAACGACGCCATCAATGCTCAGCTGCAAGCTTTATACGACCGCCTCGACGCCGACTTTTTAAACGGCACCGTGGCTCAGCGTTGGGCCTACAAAGACCAGTTTTATGCCCTTTTGTCGCAAGGTGCCAACAACAGCGTGCTGGAAGAGTTCATCAACCGCATCCAAGAACGGGTGGGCTTATTCAAACACTTTGCCTTTGTGTATGAAGACCGCGTGCGCCAAGGCCATGCCGACTTAAAGCTGATCTTAAGCGCCATTCTCGCCGGCGACATGGCTCAGGCCTGCGCCCACAACGACGAGCATTTACTCGATGCAGGCAAGGCCGCAGTGTACAACTACCAGCGCCGCCTGAACCAGTTCAGCACCCTTGGCGACACGCCCTAACCTTGCTGTCGCCCTCAAAAAAGCGGCGCGCTGGTTTCCCCAGCGCGCCGCTTTGATTTTGCCCCTTAGCTGGCGATGTATAAGCCACCGTTGACGTGTAGGGTTTCACCGGTGATGAAGCTGGCAAAGTCCGAGGCCAAATACAAAATGGCGTCGGCCACTTCATCTGCCCCACCCAACCGTTTTAAAGGCGTTTGAGCCATCAGCAGCTCGCCTTTTTCAGCCATCAGCTGGCCGATCATCGGCGTGTCAATCAGCCCCGGCGACACGTTGTTGACGCGAATGTCGGGCGCCAGTTCCATCGCCAAAGTACGGGTTAAGTTTAACACCGCCCCCTTAGAAGCCGCATAGTGGCCGTGATTCAAGCTGCCCTTATGGCCAGCCATCGAGGTCACGTTCACGATGGCACCGCCGGCACGCAAATACGGCATGGCGGCGCGAATGGTGTAAAACACGCCGTCTAGGTTGACCGACGTCACCTTGGCCCATTCGGCGTCCGATACGTCACGCAGCGGCTTTTCCCAATACAAGCCCGCACAGGGAATCACAATGTCGATGCCACCAAAGCGGGCCGCAGCGGCCTGAGCCACCTGCTCGGCCTGTGCCGAATCCGACACGTCCTGCGGCAGCGCCAACACCCGCTCGCCGCTGGGGTCAAGCCCATCAGCAAACTGCTGCAGTGCCGCCAGATTTAAATCGGACAGCACCAAGTTGGCGCCGGCCTGATACAGCTTTTGGCTGCAGCTCACTGCAATGCCGCCAGAAGCGCCGGTGAGCCACACGGTCTTGCCGGTAAATTGAAACATGGCTTAACCCTCCAGCTTCACTGCGGCCAAGGCCGGTTCATTCAGCGTGAAGGCCGCCAACTGCGCCACCTGAGCCAACAGCATTTGTTTGCCCGTCACCGTTTTCATGCCCTTGGCCGCAGCCTGTTGCAATAGCCGCGTTTGTTCTGGCTGCATCACTACTTCGGCCACGCAGGCGTTGGCCCCCACGCCCTCTAGGGCAAACGGCAGCTGCGCTTCTAAGCCCAGCATGCCAGCCGAGGTGGCGTTGACGCACAAATCCACTCCTTCTGGCTGGCTGCTGGCTAGGCGAACCTCGGCTTCTGGCGCATAGGCTTGTAAAGCCGCCACCAGCTGCTCGGCGCTGGCCGTGGTGCGGTTATACACCTGTAGCTGGCGAACGCCACTGGCCAAGAGCGCAAACGCAATGCCGCGCGCCACACCGCCGGCGCCGGCAAGGTAAACCGACAGCGCCGCATTGACGGCCACGCCTGAATGAATCAGGCCTTGCACAAAGCCTGTGCCATCAAACATTTCGCCCACCACTTCACGCTCGGCGTTAAAGTGAATCGCGTTGACCGCGCCCATCACCTGAGCCTGTGGCCCTGGATGCTGGCACAGCTGCGCCGTGGCCATTTTATGGGGCACCGTGATCACCGCGCCGCTGATGCTGCGGATGGTTTTCAGCGCGGCAAGGCAGCCGGCCAAATCTTCGGCGGCCACGTGCATGGGCACGCACACGGCATCGTAACCCGCCTGCTGAAACAGGGCGTTCAAGAGCTGCGGCGTTTGCACGTGGGCAATCGGGTCGGCGATGATGACCACCACCTTGGTGTTGCCCGAAATGGGCAGGGTTGCTACAGTATTCATAGTGTCCTTTCAAGTCGTTAGGGTCTCGTCACGGCCCTATAAGGCCTCAGGCGCGCGGTGGGCGATGTGTGTGAAAGAGGCCCACGGCGCGCCCTCATCGACCTTAAACCTTGTCTAAATCAATCCCTTTATTGTTTTTCCAAGTCAGCACCACGCTGATGGCCACGACGCAAATCACCACGCCATACACATTGAACAGCCAGCCGATGTCTTTAGAGTACATCCATGCGTTCAAGTAAGAGGCCGTGCCGCCAAACACCGCAATCGCCAGCGACATAAAAATGCCGAATAGCTTGGTGCGGTAGCGCGTCGGAATTTGCTCCGACATCGCCGCCGGCTTATTGGAGGTCAAGAAGCCCACCATCACCAAACCCACAGCTTGGGCCACGAACAGCGTCCACGGCTCGTTGCTGATCAAGCTCCACAGCGGGAACAGCAGCAGGCCAGAACCGGTAAAGGAAATCAGGGTGCTGGCTTTGCGGCCAATGATGTCTGAAAACCACCCTTGGATCGGCAGGCACACAATGTACACCAGCTGCGCCAAGGCGCTCATCACAAAGGCATCGTGCGCGTCCATTTGCTTTTGGGTGATGGCGTAAATGGCCACGCAGGTCACCCAAATGTAATACGTCAGCGTCGAACCAGCCTCATAGAAAAACAGTTTAAAACCGGTTTTTAAAAACTTAGACAACGGCCACGCGGGGGTGTCGTCGTTTTGCATTTTCTCAACGTGTTCGCTCTCAATCATGTTGCGGCGTAAATACATGGCAAAAATGGCCAAGAAGCCACCGATCAAGAACGGCACGCGCCAGCCCCAGGTCTGCATGTCTTCCACCGTCAACACCGTGCTCAACAAGGCCAAGAACAAGGTGGCAATGAGAGAGCCTAGGCCCACCGCAAAAAACACGCTGCTCGACCACAGGCCGCGCGACTTAGGCGGGGCGATTTCAGACACATAGGCATAGGAGGTCGTGGTTTCGCCACCGTGGGCAAAGCCCTGCACCAACCGCGCCAGCAACAGAATCACCGAGGCCCAGTTGCCGATGCGGTCGTAGCTCGGAATCAAAGCAATCACGACGCTGGCACCCGCCATTAACAGCATGGTGGTCACCAACACGTTACGACGGCCAATCTTATCCGCCAAAGGCCCGAAAATAAAGCCGCCAAAGGGGCGGGAAACAAAGCCGACGGCAAACACCGCCAGCGTGCTCAATAAGGCCGAGGTGGGGTCGCTTTTGTCGAACAGCGCCGAAGCGATGTACACCGAAGCCACGGCATAAATGGTCCAGTCGTACCATTCTAATAAATTACCGACGCCGCTGGCCAATAATGATTTTTTGCGCTGCTGCGCACTGATCGCCTCTGCGGATGCCGAGGCGGTTGTGGTTGGGTTGTCTGCTATTTGGGTCATACTGCGCTCCCTTTTATATTTATCGTCATCACGGCCCTGACACTGTCGGGGCCGCCTTCTCCTTGTGTGCTGCTATTGATGCAAGGCGCGATCATACGCCGTCAATACGGCCTCATGCATGGCCTCCGACATGGTCGGGTGCGGTAAAATCGCGTGCATCAGCTCTTGCTCTGTGGTCTCCAGTTCTTGCGCAATGGCATAGCCATTGATCATTTCGGTCACTTCATCGCCCACCATGTGGGCCCCCAACAACTCGCCGCTGGCTTCGTCAAAAATCACTTTGACAAAGCCTTCAGCGCTGTCCATGGCCAAGGCTTTACCATTGGCCACAAACGGAAACTTGCCCACTTTTAGCGGCTTACCTAAGGCCTGTGCCTGCGCCTCGGTGTAGCCCACACTGGCCACCTGTGGGTGGCTATAGGTACAGGCCGGCACCTTATTCACCGCCAAAGGCTGCACCGCTAAACCCATGATTTTTTCCACGCACAGCACCCCTTCGTGGCTGGCCTTGTGCGCCAACCACGGCGCGCCGGCCACGTCGCCAATGGCGTATAGGTTCGGCTCGGCGGTGCGACAAAACGCGTCGGTGACGATGTGGCCACGGTCGAGTTCGACCTGGGTGTGCTCAAGGCCCATTGCTTCAACGTTGGCGCTGATGCCGACCGCCAACAGCACCACTTCTGCCTCTAAGGTTTCGCTAGAGGCACCGGCCAAGCGCAGGCTGACCACGCCCTTGTCTAAGGTGTGTTCGGCCACCTGACAGCCGGTGTACAGCTGCATGCCGTCCTGGCACAGCGACTTGGCCACGCAGGCCGACACGTCGCTGTCTTCCTGCGGCAAAATCCGCGCCGACAGCTCCACCACGCTTACCTCGACGCCGAGGGCCCGATAGAAACAGGCAAACTCGATGCCAATGGCACCAGCCCCAATGACCACCATGCGTTTGGGCAGGCTTTTGGGCACCAAGGCCTCGCGGTAGCTCCAATAATGTTCGCCATCAATGGGCATGTTCGGCAAGGCCTTGGCGCGGGCGCCAGTGGCCACAATGATGTGGCTGGCCACCAGCGTTTGCGCCCCTTGAGCCCCTTGCACGCTGACGCGGCTCTGGCCCAACAACGTCGCTTCACCCTGAATGACGGTGACCTTATTTTTTTTCAACAAGCCGGCCACGCCGCGCTGTAACTTACCCGACACCTCGCGCGAACGGCCCACCATCTTGCTTAAATCCACCTGCGGCAAGCCCACGTTGACGCCAAAATGATCGGCTTTTTGCACCAAGCGCAGCACGTCAGCGCTGCGCAGCAAAGCCTTGGTGGGCAAGCAGCCCCAGTTCAGGCAAATGCCGCCCAGTTCGGCTTTTTCCACCACCGCCGTGTTCAAGCCCAATTGGCTGGCCCGTATCGCGGCCACATAGCCGCCAGGGCCACCACCGATGACGACGAGGTCGAATGTTTGATGGTTCATGTCCGCCTCCTTAAATTAACAGCGTCAAAGGTTCTTCAATCAGCTGCTGGAACACCGCCAGCCACTGC
Source organism: Neisseriaceae bacterium (assembly GCA_017991555.1). GTDB lineage: Bacteria > Pseudomonadota > Gammaproteobacteria > Burkholderiales > Neisseriaceae > JAGNPU01. Next base: position 205,582 of record JAGOQM010000005.1, on the reverse strand, counting down.
GCCGCCACGGCACCATCCACCACGCGGTGGTCCACCGACAGGCAACAGCTCATCACCGACGCCACTTGCAAGGCATCGTCCACCACCACCGGCATTTTCTTAATGCCGCCCACGGCCAAGATGCCGGCCTGAGGCGGGTTAATGATGGCGTTAAAGCTGCTCACGCCAAACATGCCCAAATTGCTGATGCTGAAGCTACCGCCTTGGTATTGTTCTGGCATCAGCTTGCCGTCACGCGCCAGCGTGGCCAACTCAGCCACTTCGGCGTGAATGGCCGACAAAGATTTGCCTTCGGCCTGTCGCAACACCGGCGTGAGCAAGCCTTTTTCCGTGGCCACGGCCACGCTGATGTCGACGTGATGGTATTGACGAATGGCGGTTTCGGCCCAGGTCACGTTCATCGCCGGCACCTGCTTGAGGGCCATGGCCGCGGCCTTGATCACCAAATCATTCACCGACACTTTTTCGGCCGCTACGGCGTTCACCTGCTGACGTAAGGCCATCAACGCATCGACGCGGCAGTCCACATTTAAATAGAAGTGCGGCACCGTGCTCTTGCTTTCGGTTAAGCGCCGCGCAATGGTTTTGCGCATATTGCTCAACGGCAGCTCATCGTAATCTACTGCGGCAGCGACGATCGGCGTCGACGCCACGGCGCTAGGCGCAGCCGCTTGAGCCTGCAACGCACCTTCGATGTCGCGCTTCACAATGCGCCCTCGGGGGCCGCTGCCGCTGAGGCTGGCCAAATCCACGCCATGCTGTGCCGCCAAACGTTTGGCCAACGGCGAGGCAAACAGACGCGGCGCGGCCCCCGCTTCGGCCGGGCTAGCCGCCGCTGGCGTGCTGGCCGTCGCCGCAGCGGGCGTGGCTTCTGCCTCAAGTGCCACCATCGTGGTCACGGCGCTTAAATCCACGTTGCCGTCGCCATTCAGCTGCGCAATGGGGGCGCCCACGGCCACTTCGTCGCCGTCGCGGGCGATGAGCTTGCTGATGATGGCGTCTTCTTCTGCCACCATGTCCACCAAAGCCTTGTCGGTTTCGACTTCGGCAATCACCTGGCCCACCACCACGGCGTCGCCCTCTTGTACCAACCATTTATTGATGGTGGCGTGCGTTGTATTCGCAAGTACTTCTGGCATGTGTAATAACTTAGACATCATGCTTCCTTATTCTGTAAATGAATCACCTGAAACTCACTCGTGCTGGCTTAAACCAGCTCACCCTTGTCGCGCATCACGCCTTGCAGTCCGGCCACCACTTCTTCGGTACGGGCACTGGCGGCGCGTTCCAACACTTTAGAAATGCTCGGCGCGCCTTCGGAGCCATGAACCCGTTGGATCGGCTGATCCAACCAGTCAAAGCAGCGGCGCTGCAACTCATCGGCCAACCAGCCACCGTAAGAAGTGCCCTGATTGCCTTGCTCCACAATGAGCACATTATTGGTTTTGCGGATGCTGGCCTCGATGGTGTCCCAATCCAAGCTGGCACGGTCTAAGAAGCGCAGGTCGATCACTTCGGCATCGATGCCGGTTTGCGCCACCGCTTCTAGGCTGTGGCCCACCATCGACAAATAGGTCAACACGGTTAAGGCCTTGCCTTCGCGCCTTACCGCAGCCTTGCCGAAAGGAATCTGATAGTCCAAATTGTCGCTCGGGAAAGCCCCACTTTGGGTGTATAAGTCCACGTGTTCGATCATCAACACCGGGTCGTTGCACTGTAGGGCAAAGTTCATCAAGCCCACATAATCAAACGGCGTTGAGGCCGCCACGATGCGCCAACCAGGGTTGGTCACAAAAATACCGGCTGGGTCCATCGAGTGCTGCGAGCCATAGCCCGTGCCCATCGCCACCTTGGTGCGTAACACCAAAGGCACGTCACTTTGGCCACCAAACATATGGCGCACTTTGCCCACTTGGTTAAACACCTGGTCGGCGGCCACCCACATAAAGTCGGGGTACATAAATTCCACCACCGGTTTAAAGCGACCGTCCACGGCCAGCCCACCGCCTAAGCCCATGAAGGCGTTTTCACTGATGGGGGTGCCCAAAATACGCTCTGGGAATTTTTCTTTCAGGCCTTTGGTGGCGCCATTGGTGCCGCCTTTGAGGCGATGCACGTCCTCGCCCATCACCACGATGCTGGCGTCGGTGCTCATGCGGCGGTCCATCACCCCCGCCACCGCATCAATGAATTTTTGCTGGGCCATGGCGTTCGGATAGCTGGCTTCTTCGAAGGTTTGGCTGGCGGCAATTTCGCTTAGGTCGCCGCGAATGCCCACGTCCACAAAGCTGGTTTCTGGCCACAGTTCTGGCCTAATTTGGCGCTTGCCCTTGGCTGCTGGCTCAGTCAATGCCGCCACCACTTTGGCCATGATGGCCTGACAGTTGGCACGCAGCTGAGCCACAGCTGCTTCGGTGATGTCGCCCCGTTGCTGCATTTGCTGCTCAAGTTGGGCAATGGGGTCGCGCTGACGCCAAGCCTGCTCTTCGTCTTTGCTGCGATAGCCAAAGGCGCTGCCGGGGTAAGGGCCATTTTGATGGAAGAATCGATACACATCCGCCTCTACCACGGTGGGGCCATTACCGGCGCGCATGTGGGCCAAAGCTTCTTGCATGGTGAGGTGCACCGCCAATGGGTCCATGCCGTCGACCTTCCAGCTGGGGATGTTAAACGCCAGGCCGCGTGAAGACAGGCGGGTTTCGGCGGTGGATTCTTCTACTGAGGTCGACACGGCATAGCGGTTGTTTTCGATAAAGAAGCAGATCGGCAGCTTCCACGCCGCTGCCAGGTTCATGGTTTCCAACACCGAGCCAATATTGACGGCGCCGTCCCCAAAATAGGTGATCGCCACCGCATCGGTGCCCGCATGTTTGTGCGCCCACGCGGCGCCTGCCGCCATCGGTGCGCCACCGCCGACGATGGCGTTGGTGCCTAAAGCCCCGGCTTCAATCCACTGCAAGTGCATGGAGCCGCCACGGCCTTTACAAAAGCCCTGGGCCAGGCCCAAGATTTCTGCCAGCGTGCGCTGCAATAGGTTTTCGACGTCGTCACCAAAAGCCTCTGCGGCCTTCATGCCGTCGGGGCGCAAATAGGTTAAGGCTTTAGCCAAAAACTGATGGTGACCACGGTGAGATCCGTTGACCTGGTCGGCTGCCGTCAAAGACATAATCGACCCAACGGCGCCGCCCTCTTGGCCAATGCTCGAGTGCGCAGGGCCATGCACTAGGCCTTCGCCGGCCAACTCCAAGACGCTTTCTTCAAAGGCCCGAATCAGATGCAGCTGGGTCAGCATGCCTTCGAGCAGTGGCGTCGCTGCCTCATCCCAGTCGGCTTGCGTGGTTTGACATTCAACCCAGCGGCTAGCGGGTTGAAGATTAATGTGTTTTGCCATGACGTTTCTTTCCTTATTTATCCTTGCGGATGACTGCTTTTTTTGATGTGTGTTTTAAACTTATTGAAAACCGTTGGCGTCCCAACCGCCATCAATTAAATGGGTTTGGCCGGTCATGAATCGAGCCGCATCAGAGGCCAAGAACAGGGCCAGCTCAGCGATTTCATCCGGCTCGGCCAGGCGGCCTAAGGGCGTGCGGCGCTCTAGGTCGGCCACGTCGAGGGTATTGGCCTGCGCCAGCTTTTCCACCAGCGCGGTGCGGGTGTAGCCCGGGCCCAAAGCCAACACGCGGATGCCAAACTGACCCCACTCGGCGGCCAAACACTTGGTCATCGCCACCACGCCAGCCTTGGTGGTGCAGTAAGCGGTGCGCTCGGCCGAGGTCGACAGGCCCCAAATCGAGGCGGTATTGATGATCACACCCGCACCACTGGCCTGCATGTGCTTGGCCGCCTCTTGCGAACATAAAAACAGGCTGGTTAGGTTGACGTCGACGCAGCGGCGCCATTCGTCTAAACCGATGTCTAATGAGGGTTTGTTCAATGAAATGCCTGCGTTGTTAAACAGGACGTCTACCGGCCCAAAGCGCGCGCAGCAGTCTTCAAACGCCTGTTTTACCGCCGCATCGTCGGTCACCGAAGCGGTGTGGCCGTGCACCATATAGCCTTGCAAGCCGGCTACGGCCTTACTTAGGGCTTCCGGATTAAGGTCGACCATAAACACCTTGGCACCCGCCTTGGCAAAGGCCGTTGACAACGACAGGCCAATGCCGGCCGCCGCCCCTGTGATCAACACCGTTTTGCCGGCAATGCCGACGTAGTGGGCGTTTTGTTGGGTTTGCTCCATGTCTGACTCCTGATTAATTTTTATAGATGATGAATGGCTTACAGCGTCGGCGACACATTGCCGATGCACAGGTATTTCAGTTCGGTGTACTCATCCAGGCCATGCATCGAGCCTTCTCGCCCAAGGCCAGAGGCTTTGACGCCGCCAAAAGGGGCTTCTGCGGTGGAGATGAGGCCGGTGTTGATGCCCACCATGCCGTATTCAAGCGCATCAGCCACGGCGATGGTGCGGCTCAGGCTTTCGGTGAAAATGTAGGACGCTAGGCCAAACTCGGTGTTGTTGGCGCGGCGCACCACTTCTTGATCGTCGCGGAACGAGAAAATTGGGGCCAGCGGCGCAAAGGTCTCGTCGCGAAAACACAGCATGTCGTCGCTGGCGTGTTGAATTAAAGTCGGCTCAAAGAAGTTGCCGCCCTGAGCGGCCACTTTGCCACCCACGACGACTTCGCCCCCTAGGGCCACGGCGTCGCTGATGTGGGCCTGAATTTTGGCCACCGCTTTGGCATTGATCAGCGGGCCGATGTCGACGCCTGCATCCAAGCCGTTGCCGACCTTCAGCGCCGCCACCTGCTGGGCCAGCTTGGCCACAAACTCGGCATAAACCGCCTCATGCACAAAGATGCGGTTGCTGCACACACAGGTTTGGCCCGCATTGCGAAACTTGCTGTCCATCACGCCCTGCACCGCCACGTCTAGGTTGGCGTCGGCAAACACGATGAGCGGTGCATTGCCCCCCAGCTCTAAAGACATTTTTTTCAGGGTGGGCGCGCATTGCGCCATCAATAAAGCCCCCACCGGCGTAGAACCAGTGAAGCTCACTTTTTTCACCACGGGGCTGTCGGTCAGCACCGGCACGATGTCGGCCGACTTGCCGGTCACCACGTTCAATACCCCTTTAGGCACGCCCGCCAGCTCGGCCAAATGAACCAAAGCCAGAGCGGTAAATGGGGTTTCTTGGGCGGGCTTCACAATCATGGTGCAGCCCGCCACTAAGGCCGGTGCCACCTTACGGGTGATCATGGCGGCGGGGAAGTTCCACGGCGTGATCGCCACGCACACGCCCACCGGCTCACGCTGGGTTAGCAAGCGCTTGTCGGCGCTGGGCGCAGGGATGGTTTCGCCATACATGCGGCGGCCTTCTTCCGCAAACCATTCAATAAAACTGGCCGCGTACGCAATCTCGCCTTGGGCTTCCTTAAGCGGCTTGCCCTGCTCCACGGTCATGATCTCGGCCAAATCGTCTTGATGCTGCATGATTAAGGCGAACCATTGTTTTAAAATGTCGGCTCGTTGCTTCATAGACAGGCGCTTCCACGGCGCCAAGGCCGCTTCTGCTGCCGTAATGGCCTCGCCCACCTGCGCTGTGGTCAGCGCAGGAATGGTGGCAATGACGCTTTGGTCGGCAGGATTGACCACGTCAATGGTGGCGCCGTTGGCAGAAGCCACCCAAGCGCCATTAATGTAGGCGTGCTGTTGGAAAATCGATTGATCGACGATGCTCATGGCGGTCTCTTTTCTCTCTTGCAAAGGTTGTTCTTGTTTTAAAGTGTGTGCTTGGGCTGGCGCTGGGCCTCATTCGATCCTGAATGATCGCCTCTCATCATATGACCGTATTACGACTAGGGTTTAAAAAAAGCCCGCGTGCACGCAATGGCACGGGGTTCCCTACCCAATATCAATATGACCGTAATACAGTATTATTTAATAATATAACGCCAAGATCGAAACCGTCAACGATAAAAATCAAGGCACTGCCTTTTACCCTGGCCTCGATGCCGCAGCATCGGTTCGGCCCAAATGGCCGCAAGCCTTGTCTACAGAGGCTCAACGCCTTATGGCAGGCGCCCACAAAAAAGCCGAGTGCTGACGCCATCAGCACTCGGCTTTTTAACCCCATTATTACTGGTTGTTAATGCTCAACAGCAAGTCTCTAAAGGCCGCTGGGTTTTTGGTGAAGGTCATTTCACCCTCAGGTGGGAAATGATAGTCCAACAGGCGCGACACCCAAAAGCGAATACAGCCCGCCTGTTGCGCAATTGGCAAATAGGCCTGCTCCTCCGGGCTCAAGGGGCGAACGCTGTTGTAGCCAGCCAAGAAGGCCTGCACCAAGGCCTCGTCCAACTGGTGGGCTGAATCCTGGGCCCAATCGTTCAGGGCAATGGCGATGTCGTACACAAAGCTGCCGCGACAGGCGTAATAAAAGTCGATGAAGCCAGTAACCTCATCCCCTTCTAACAGCACGTTGTCTTTGAATAGGTCGGCGTGAATCAAGCCCTGCGGCAGGTCGGTGTCAGGATGGGCCTGCAAGAACGCAATGGTCGATTGCAATAGCTCCGCGTCGGCTTCGCTCAACAGCGGCAATAGCCGCGTTTGTTCCACTTCCCACCACGAGGCGTGGCGCGGATTGGCCATGGTGAGCGTGGTGTCAGCCGTGGCCACGTGCATCTTCGCCAACATGGCGCCGACGGAACGGCACTGGGCAGCATTGGGCTGGGTGACGTCACGCCCGGCCAGGCAACTCACCAGACAGGCCGCTTTGTCGTGTAAAAGGTGCATGAACTGGCCCGACTTTTGCGCGATCGGTGCAGGGCAAGCCACCCCTTTTTGACTCAAGAGCGCCATTAAATCCAAGAAAAACGGCAGCTCTTCCGGCAATAAGGTCTCGAAGATGGTCAACACGTAGCGGTCGACGCTGGTGGTCACAAAGTAATTGGTATTGGTGATGCCTTGGGCGATGCCTTTAAGCGACACTAAGGTGCCAATATCATAATCTTCTAAAAAGACCGCCATTTCCGCTTCGGTCACACTGGTATACACCGACATACGCACCCTTTAACAATAGTCACTTTAATAAGCCATCCGTGATTATACATAAAAAAGGCCTTGCGTCACGCAAGGCCTTTGTTTCTAGACGATCCGTCCAGTATTGACGCTAACTACACCAAACCCTGTGCCAACATCGCGTCGGCCACCTTGGTAAAGCCACCAATATTGGCGCCGTTGACATAGTTCACATAGCCATCCTGGTAGCCATACTCTTCACACATGTGGTGAATTTTTTGCATGATGGTGTGTAGTTTTTCGTCCACCTCACCCGCAGACCACAAGAGGCGCATGCTGTTTTGGCTCATTTCCAAGCCCGACACGGCCACGCCGCCGGCGTTGCTGGCCTTACCTGGGGCATACAAAATCTTGGCGTCAATGAAGGCATCAACGGCGCCGGTGGTGCTGGGCATATTGGCGCCCTCAGAGATGCAGTAGCAGCCATTGGCCAATAGGGTTTTGGCGTCTTTTTCATCCAGCTCGTTTTGCGTGGCACAAGGCATCGCCACGTCACACGGCACGCCCCACGGACGCTGACCCGCATGGTAAACCAAGCCCTGCTCTTCGGCGTACACGCTGAGGCGTTCGCGGCGCTCATTTTTCAACGCCATCAGGTCTTGCCACTGGGTTAAGGTCATGCCATCAGGGAAGTGCACGAAGCCGCCGGAATCTGACACGGTCAACACCTTGGCATCCCACTCTAGGCATTTTTGGGCCGCATACTGCGCCACGTTGCCAGAACCCGAAATCGCCACCGATTTACCGGCAATGTGCTGCTTGCGGGTTTTTAGCATTTCTTCGGCAAAGTAGACCGCGCCGTAGCCAGTCGCTTCAGGACGAATCAGGCTGCCCCCAAAGCTCATGCCTTTACCGGTCAATACCGACGTAAACTCATTGCTGATGCGCTTGTATTGGCCATACAAATAACCCACTTCACGACCGCCCACGCCAATGTCGCCGGCGGGTACGTCAATGTTGGGGCCAATGTGACGATACAGCTCGGTCATGAACGATTGGCAAAAGCGCATCACTTCGTTGTCTGATTTGCCTTTAGGGTCAAAGTCGGAGCCACCCTTGCCCCCGCCCATCGGCAAGGTGGTCAACGCATTTTTAAACACTTGTTCAAAGGCCAAGAACTTTAAAATGCCCAGGTTTACGCTGGGGTGAAAGCGCAGGCCGCCTTTATAAGGGCCAATCGCCGAAGACATTTGAATCCGATAACCACGGTTAACCTGAGCCAGCCCTTTGTCGTCGATCCAGGGGATGCGAAACATGATCACCCGCTCTGGCTCTACGATGCGCTCTAAAATGCTGCGTTGGGCATACTTAGGATTTTTTTCTAGAAAGGGCCATAAGCTGTGAAAAACCTCTTCTGCCGCCTGATGAAACTCAGGCTGATGTGGGTCTCTTTGTTTGATTTTTAATAAAAAATCATCTAATTTAATCTCGCTCATATCTTTGATTCCTTGTTGATTAATGTCTCACAATAAAATCTGCTGACCCGCCTGTTGTTTTTATTTTGGCCGGATACTCAACGCTGGCTTAGCCAGTCGCACTCATCTTGTTACAGCGCAACACAAGGCACCCTAAGGCAACCTTATGGGCATGAATCTAGTTATTTAGGTGTGAGAATGCCGTCTGAGAAACAGGCGGACTTGGCAGATGCCAGACACATGCGGCGTGTACCGCAGACGCGATGACGTCCAAAAGTGGCTGTAGGTTGACTAAGTGTACCGACTATTTCTCATGCAGCACGAGCCATCCTCGCGCCTGAGTCTTTTTCTTATTCTTAGTAGGTTTTTTATAGTAGCTGATTTCTTGGGGTTGTTCTAGAAAAAATTACGCATTAAGCCGACTTTTTTAGAACGTTTATGCCAAAAATGTCGGCTTAATCAAAAAATAGTGTCAATTCAGCCGTTTAACATTTTAATTTTATCGCCACAGCCCTTAGCCGCAGTTAATGGCAGCGCAGCCCCTTACGGGGCCACTTAAGCTTACCTAGGCCGCCAAAAAAGGGTTGTAACGCTTCTCGTGGCCAATGGTGGTCATCGGCCCATGGCCGGGGATGACCTCGGTCTCATCTGGCAACGGCCATAGCTTGCTGCGAATGTTGTGCAGCAAGGCCCCGTGGTCGCCGCGCGGGAAGTCGGTGCGCCCAATCGACTCGCGAAACAGCACGTCGCCGGCAATCAACAGGCCTTGGCCGGCATGGTAAAACACCACGTGGCCGGGCGTATGCCCTGGAATGTGAAACACCTTAAAGGTTTCTTGGCCCACACTGACCTCATCACCTTCCTGTAACCACTGATCAGGGGTAAAGGTGTCGCTGGGCGCAAAGCCAAAGCGCTGGCTTTGCATGGGTAGCTGCGCAATCCAGAAGTCGTCTTCTTTTTCTGGCCCAATCACCGGCACCTTTTGCTGCGCCAGTAGGCGGGTCACGCCGCCGACGTGGTCAATGTGACCGTGGGTTAACCAAATGGCCTTCAGGGTTAAGCCTTGCGCCGTTAAAGCGGCTTGAATCAGCTCGATGTCGCCACCAGGGTCAGTCACCACCGCTTCTTTGGTGACGTCGCACCACAAGATGGTGCTGTTCTGTTGAAAAGGGGTAACGGGGTTGATTTGGTATTTTAAAGCCATGCGTGCTCCTACGGATGATTGCTGTTTTTATTCCCTGAGCTTACTTGATTTAGACGCACAATGCCACGAATAGGGTGTCGTGGCCGCTTATAAAGGGCTTTTGGGCCAACCACAGATCGGTCAATAACGGGCTCGCTGGCCGTTCGGCAAGGCCGTGGGTAACCTGCGCTTAGGTACCCTACGGCTATGGGTGCCTAAGCTGCTTAAGAACAAAAAACCATGGTTTTGTGAATGCCAGATTATTTAAACTCGCCACCTTTCCTTTGGGTGTAGTACCGATTTCCCGCTAAAGCCGCCGAGCTGGGTTCTATCGGGCCGGATGAAGCTAGCAAATCGCTTGTGGCTGTCGACCACGCTCTTATAGGAGACAGAGCACTCTTGCTAGCGCCGGCCCGATGGGTTCCAGTGAGGGCACCCGCTAGGGCGGATTGTCGGGTGGCCTTTTCTTTGCATACTTTCTTTTGGCCACGCAAAAGAAAGTCTGTCGCCCTACAGGGCGAAACCCAACGACGGATCAATAGCGATGTTGCCGAAGCATGAATGATTTTAAAAGGCTGCTTTTAGTCAGGCATGACTTTAATTTGAGCGTTTTGTTTCGCCGAAGGCGACGTCATTTCTTTTGCGTGGCCAAAAGAAACGAAGCAAAGAAAAGGCCACCCTGATCCCCGGTCACTTCGTGACTGCCCTCAGCAGAACCTATTGAGCCAGCGCAGGCAAGAGTGCTCCCCCTCCTATCAAAGCGTGGTCGGGCGCCACAAGCTTTTTGCCTGCTTCATCTGCCTCAATAGAACCTACTTCGGCGGCTCTACGGGACGGTACTTCACCTAAAGGAGACGCGGAGAGAGGATTGGTGCAACTGAGGCACGTATTTTGCAAACCACAAACCATGGTTTTTAGCACTTTGTAGAGTGGGTCGCGACCCACGTCCCCTTTCGGTTACATGATCTCAAACATTAAAGCTGGTGGGTAGGCTACGCTTTACCACACCCTACTGCTACGGCTACTCAAGCGGATTGAAGCCACAACAAACCATAGGTTGATGTGGTGTGACAGACTCAGTGAGCCCTTAAATATTCAGTTCAGCCCCTCTGCCTCACAATTTAAAGAACCAGTTTACACATAAAGTACACCACAAAACCAGTATGGATACCTTGCTTCACCTACTGAACCACAGCCCCCTTACCCACAAAAAAAGCCAGCGGCACAAGGCCACTGGCTGTTTGATCAGGCGCTCAATTTAATGACGGAAATGACGAATCCCGGTCAACACCATCGCCATGCCGTGTTCGTCGGCAGCGTCAAAAATTTCTTGGTCGCGCATCGAACCACCCGGATGAATAATGGCTTTAATGCCTTGCTCGGCAATCACGTCGATGCCGTCGCGGAACGGGAAAAACGCGTCTGAAGCCGCCACTGCGCTGGCCAAAGACAAGCCAGCTTCACCGGCCTTACGGGCGGCAATGCGGGTAGAATCCACGCGGCTCATTTGGCCGGCGCCGATGCCACAGGTTTGACCTTGGCTACAGAACACGATGGCGTTCGATTTCACAAACTTGGCTACGTTCCAAGCGAACAATAGGTCTTTCATTTCTTGTTCTGATGGCTCACGCGCGCTCACGACTTTAAGGTCGGCCATGGTCAATTGATGAGTGTCAGGGGTTTGCACCAACAGACCGCCGCCCACACGCTTCAATTCAAACTCATTGGCACCGGCCAACATCGGAATTTCCAAAACGCGCACGTTGGCTTTACCCGCCACAACCGCTTTAGCGTCGTCGGTGAAGCTAGGCGCAATCAACACTTCCATGAACTGGTTGGCCACGATGGCTTCTACGGTGGCGCCGTCGAGCTCACGGTTAAAGGCCACGATGCCGCCAAAAGCGCTGGTGGTGTCGGTGGCAAACGCCAATTTGTAGGCGCTTAAGGTATCCGCCGCAATGGCCACGCCACAAGGGTTAGCGTGTTTCACGATCACACAAGCAGGCTCATTAAATGACTTCACCGCTTCCCAAGCCGCATCGGCGTCGGCGATGTTGTTGTAAGACAATGCTTTGCCTTGCAATTGGGTGTAGTTGGCCAAGCTGCCGGCGGCAGGGGCCAAATCACGGTAAAACGCGGCGTGTTGGTGCGGGTTCTCACCGTAGCGCATGTCTTGTACCTTCACGAACTGCTGGTTAAAGCGTTCAGGGAACATAAACTGCTTTGGCTCGCCGGCCAACACCTCGTCGTCTAGGCTGGTCAAGTAGTTGCTGATGGCTGAATCGTAGGCTGCGGTGTGGGTAAACGCTTTACGAGACAGGTTAAAACGGGTTTTTTTGCTGATTTGACCCTGGTTGGCGGCCATTTCGGCCACGATGGCCTCGTAGTCGGCAGCATCGGTCACAATCGCCACATGGCCCCAGTTTTTGGCGGCAGAACGCACCATGGTTGGGCCACCAATGTCGATGTTTTCAATCGCGTCTTCTAGGGTGCAATTGGGTTTATTAATGGTTTGGGTGAACGGGTAGAGGTTCACGCAAACCAAGTCGATGTTGCCAATCTCGTGCGCTTGCATCTGCGCCACATGTTCGGGTAAATCGCGACGGCCTAAAATCCCGCCGTGAATTTTTGGATGCAAGGTTTTCACACGGCCATCAAGCATTTCCGGAAAACCGGTGTAGTCAGCCACTTCCGTGACCGCCACGCCGTTGTCAGCCAATAGTTTTGCCGTCCCACCGGTCGACAAAATTTCTACGCCGTTATTGGCTAAGTTCTGGGCAAACGCCAAAACACCTTCCTTATCCGAAACGCTGATGAGCGCACGTTTAATTGACACCATTTTAGACTATCCTCTAATTAACAATTGATCTCATGTTGCATAAGCTTCTTACGTAGGGTATTGCGATTCAACCCCAAAACCGTTGCTGCACGCGTTTGGTTGCCACTACAGTGCTTTAACACCACTTCCAATAGTGGCCGCTCCACGCGCGCCAAAACCATATCATAGACACCACAGGCGTTCTCACCACCCAAGTCAGCAAAGTACTGTTCCATTGCTGCACGGATGGTTTCATCAATCACATCTTGCTTAGACATAGCACTCCTACCTTATTCGTTACACCACTTCTTGTTCATCTTAAGCACTGCTTCAGCCCCTTTGTGCCCGTTTGTGCGGTGGGTCATTCAGTGCCAGTACGGTACGCTGATGGCCATTCGGCCAGCGTCGCTTGTTGCTGGGTGAGGTACGTCGCCATCATGGCCCACTGTTCGCTGCTGCTGTCGACCTTATTCACCTGCTGGCGAAAGGCTTTGGCATCGGGCAAAGCGGCGATGTACCACCCTATGTGTTTACGGGCAATCCGACAGCCCATGTATTCACCGTAAAAATCATAAATGGCCGCCAAGTGACCAAGGATCACTTCGCGAATGGTGGCCACGCTCAGGGCCTCTGGCAGCTGGCCAGTACGCTGATAGTCCACCACGTCCCGAAACAACCACGGCATGCCTTGGGCGCCACGGCCAATCATCACTGCATCGGCACCAGTGGCCTGCAACACCGCCACGGCCTTTTGCGGGCTGGTGATGTCGCCATTGACGGTCACAGGGATGCGGCTGCTGGCTTTCACCTGAGCAATCAGCTCATATTGGGCCTCACCCTGATACATTTGGGTTCGGGTGCGCCCATGAATGGCCAAAGCGGCAATGCCTGCATCTTCGGCCAGCTGAGCGATGGTGGGCAGGTTTAAATGCGCGTCATCCCAGCCCAGCCGCGTTTTGAGGGTAACCGGAACCGGCACCGCCTCGACCACGGCCTGTAAAATACGGCTCACCAACGCCTCATCCTTCATCAAGGCACTGCCGGCCAACACGTTACACACTTTCTTGGCGGGGCAGCCCATGTTGATGTCGATGATTTGTGCGCCTTTGGCCACGTTGGCCACGGCGGCCGCGGCCATCTCAGCGGGGTCTGCACCGGCAATTTGCACCGATATGGGCCCCACGTCGCCGCTGTGATCCGAACGCAGCACCGTTTTACGGGTGTGCTGCAGCGACTGATCGCTGGTGATCATCTCACTGGGCGCTAAGGCCGCCCCAAACTCGCGGCACAGGCGTCGAAATGGCTTGTCGGTAATGCCCGCCATTGGGGCCAGCATGACCGGTTCGGCCAGCTCATAGGGACCAATGTGCATCCCATCCTCACTTTCATGGCCTTGCTTCGTTTGCTGCATCCAGGGGTGAATTTTACCGCCTTTTCCACCACCTAGCCAATGCCACACGTCAAAAGCTGCTGCCTTCATTCAATATGACCGACCTTATTGCCGAGCTTATAGCCCAATCAACCAAGGTTTAAGCCGTGTTTGCGCAAAAAAAGCAGCCTTTTCAGACTGCTTTCATCATTACCATACCCTTACTGGCGTTTGGCCTCTACGCGAGCCAACTCAGTTTGTTTGGCAATCTTACGATTCACCAACCATTGCTGGGCAATCGACAAGATGTTGTTCACCAACCAGTACAATACCAAACCGGCCGGGAAGAAGAAGAACATCACTGAGAATGCGATCGGCATGATTTTCATCATCTTCGCTTGCATTGGATCAGCCGGTGGCGGATTCAAGAAGGTTTGCACGAACATGGTGATGGCCATCAAAGCAGGCAATACATAGTAAGGGTCAGGGCGCGCTAGGTCGGTAATCCAACCCATCCACGGTGCTTGACGCAGCTCAACCGAAGCAAACAGCGCCCAGTACAAGCCAATGAACACCGGAATCTGTACCAGCATGGGCAAACAGCCGCCCAGAGGATTGATCTTCTCTTTTTTGTACAGGCTCATCATCTCTTGCTGTAGCTTAACCTTGTCGTCGCCGTACTGTTCGCGCATGGCGGTCATTTTAGGCGCCACGGCACGCATTTTGGCCATCGAGCGGTAAGAAGCAGAGGTCAGTGGGTACAACACCAGTTTCACCACCACGGTCAACAACACGATTGACCAACCCCAGTTGCCCACAAACTTATGAATTTCGTTCAGCAACCAGAACAAAGGCGACGCAAAAATGTGCACTTTGCCGTAGTCTTTGCTCAAGATTAAGTTGTCGGCCACGCCTTGCATGATGCTGTATTCTTCAGGACCAGAATAAAGGGTCATGTTCAACTGACCGGTTTGGCCTGGGGCCACGGCGGCCATCGGCACGCGCACGCCAGAAGAATATAGGCCATCACTGCGTTTGCGAATGTCGAACTGACAGTCGGCGCCGCCTTGGGCACACACGCTGGCTTGGTCTTTAGGTTCTAAAATCCATGCAGACACGAAGTAATGCTGAATCATCGACACCCAACCGCTCGGGGCACGACGCTCGTAGTCGGCCGCATCGCGACCTTTACTGTAATCAGAGTCTAGGTCACCAAAAGACACTTTTTGGAAGCCACCTTCAGGCGTATACAAGGCTGGGCCAGTGTACACGTGGGCCAAACGGCTCTCCCCTTCTGGGGTACTGCCGTCGCGCAAGAGGCGATACACAGCGTCTAGCTTAACCGGGGCTGCGCCCTGGTTGGCTACCTCAAAGCGCACGCCAATTTCGTAGCTGCCCTTTTTAAAGGTATAGACTTTATTCACCACCACGCCGTTGGTTTCTGGCGCGCTCAGCGTCACTTCTAAGGTGTCGCCATTTAAGGTGTAGTTGTTTTGTGCGGCGCTAAACGCCACATCTTTTAATAGGTATTGACCGTCGACGCCTAATAAATCTGATTGGGCCACATAGGTATAGTTTGGATCATCACCCAACAACACCATTTGCTGGGTTTCATCACCAGTGGCATTGTGTTGCAACAGTTCTAAACGACGTAAATCGCCACCTTTGGTGTCGATTGTGGCTTTAAACATGTCGGTAGTGACTTGGATGCGCTCACCTTTGCCCAATTTTGTTTCTTGAGCAGCGGTGCCGTTTGGCGCTGTAGAAGGTTGACCAGCAGCATCAGTCGTCGCTTGCTGGGTCACTGGCACTGGTTCTGGAGCTGGGAAGAAGTAGTTCCAGCCCATCAAAATCGCCATCGCCACGATGGCAAATGAGATGAGTCTTTTAAATTCCATAGCGTATCAACTTTTCCATTTAAGGGACAGGATCGTAGCCACTGCCACCGAATGGATGACAACGACAAATACGTTTTGCAGCCAAGCAGCCACCTTTACAAGCGCCGTGCTTGTTAATCGCTTCGAGCGCATACTGTGAACAAGTCGGCGTATAGCGACAGCGAGGCGGTATTAAGGGGCTAATGCATAACTGATAGAACCGGATTATGAGCTTTAATAATCGTGACATCATTGATTTTGCCTTTGAATAAGGGAAGCCAAGGCCGCAACTGCTTCGGCATAGTCTTCACGCTCAAACTTTTTTTTGGCTCGGACAATAAAATCTTTTTCAGAAAGTGTGTGTTTATGGCAACGAAACCACTCCCGCACCAGCCGCTTCATGTAATTTCGCTCATGCGCGCGCTTGGCCACTTTCTTAGCCACCACCAATCCCAATCGAGCATGACCCAAAGAATTAGGCCCCACAAAGATCTGGAAGTAAGCATTGCTTTTGGTACGGCGTAAAGTAAAAACGGATGAGTACTCATCCGTTTTTAACATACGATATCGCCGCTCAAATCGGTTTTGCAAAGCTTATACAGCCAAGCGTTTACGACCTTTAGCACGACGCGCAGCCAAAACGGCACGACCACCACGGGTTTTAGAGCGAACCAAGAAACCGTGTGTGCGTTTGCGACGGGTAACTGAAGGTTGGTAAGTACGTTTCATAATGAGTATTCCTACATTTTGCAATCAAGTAAACGAGGGATTACACCCTGTTTTATTGAATTTGTCAATGTTTTTAGCACTCTGCATCCCAACATTGTCTGTGGATAACTTTAACAAAACAGGGTAAAATATGGGGCTTAGAGTGGAAACTTTCTTTTGTCCGTCGTTTGCTGAATATTATCAAGCGCCTATACCTAGGGCAACCTAGAACAGGCTGGGGGCTATTTTGCCCATAAACGACGTCGACAAGCATGACCCATTGACTTACTTTTTAAGAAAAACTGTCGCACTTATGCAATTAACTGATTTTTGGCTGCAATGCCTCACTCGTTTAAAAAATGAGCTATCGACGCAACAATACGAAACTTGGATTCGTCACCTCACCGTGGATGAGTCTGAGGCGAATTGGATTGTATACGTGCCGAACAACTTTATGCTGAGCTTTGTCAAAGACCGCTTTTTCGAAGGCATCTTGGCCATTCAAGCTGAGCTGACCCCTGATAGCTTGCCACTGGTCCTTAAAGTAGGCAAGGGGCAAACCGTGGCCTTAGCAGAACAAAAAAAGCCCAGCCCTGCCGCCAACATCATGCCCAAACACGTTCAAACCGCGCCCAGAGTGCCCGTGAGCGTGCCGGTTCAGCCGATTTTAAACGTCAACGACACCGATGAAGAAAAAATCAAGCGTGCCGAAAGCATCAGCCACACCCATGAAAACACGCGCCTGAACAGCGCCTACACCTTCGACACCCTAGTAGAAGGTAAAGGCAACCGCCTGGCCTGCGCCGCCGCCCAGCACATTGCAGAAACCCCAGGCGACAGCAACTACAACCCGTTGTTCATCTATGGCAGCACCGGCTTGGGTAAAACCCACTTGGTGCAGTCTATTGGTAACCGCGTGTATCAGCTGAACCCCAAAGCCAAGGTGCGCTACATTCATGCCGAAAGCTATGTGCGCGACATCATGCGCGCCTTCCGCGAGAAATCGTTTGACCAATTTAAACAGTATTACCACTCGCTTGATCTATTAATCATCGACGACGTGCAGTTTATTTCGGGCAAAGACCGCACCATGGAAGAATTCTTCTATTTGTTTAACTATCTTGTGGACACGCAAAAACAGGTGGTGATGACCTGTGATACCCTACCCAATAAGATCGACGGCATGGACGACCGCCTAAAATCACGCATGTCTTGGGGCTTAACGGTTGAGCTGGCCCCGCCCGAACTAGAAATGCGCGTGGCCATTTTGCAACGCAAGGCCGAACAGTCAAACGTGCGCCTCGCGCATGAGCCCGCCTTTTTTATTGCCCAAAGCATCCGCTCTAACGTGCGGGAATTAGAAGGCGCGTTTAAGAAGGTGGTTGCCACCAGTAAGTTCTTGAACGCCGAGATCGACACCGAATTGGCCAAATATGCCTTACAAGACATCTTGGCCACGACCCAGCGTCAAATCACCATCGATCAGATTCAAAAAATTGTGGCCGATTACTACCACATCAAGGTCAACGACATCTTGGGCAAAAAGCGCACCCGCGCCATTGCACGCCCTCGACAGATCGCCATGACCTTGGCCAAAGAGCTGACCCAGCAAAGCTTACCCAGCATTGGCGACGCCTTTGGCAATCGCGACCACACCACGGTGTTGCACGCGAATAAAACCATTAATGAATTCAAAAAAACCGACCCCGAAGTCTCACAAGACTACGAGGCCCTATTACGAATACTACGCAACTGAACTTGAATGAAACTTTCTTAAGGAATTGATTATGCTTATTTTACAAGCTGAACGTGATGCCCTGCTAAAGCCATTGCAAATGGTGACAGGGATTGTGGAGCGTCGCCACACATTACCGATTTTGTCTAACGTTCTGATTGAGAGCAAAGGCGGCCAAACCCATATTTTGGCCACCGACTTAGAAATTCAAATTCACACCCTAGGCCCCACCAACGGCGGCGATGACTTCCGCGTCACCACCAACGCCAAGAAGCTACAGGACATTTTGCGTGCCCTGCCCGACAACGCTTTGGTGTCATTGGACCAGGCCGACAACCGCATGACCTTAAAAGCCGGCAAAAGCCGCTTTAACCTACAGACCTTACCGGCCGACGACTTTCCGCTATTGTCCGTAGGTGAAGACATCACGTCATGCTTTAGCCTGCCGCAAGACGCCTTTAAGCAAATGTTGTCTCAAGTTCAGTACAGCATGGCGGTACAAGACATTCGCTACTATTTAAATGGCCTGTTGATGCAAACCGAAGGCGACCAACTGCGCTTGGTGGCCACCGACGGCCATCGCTTGGCCTACGTGAGCTGCACCATCGACGCCCAGTTGCCTAAAGCCGAAGTGATCTTGCCGCGTAAAACCGTGATTGAATTGTTCAAACTATTGAGCCAGCCAGAAGAGCCGCTGACCATTGAGCTGTTGACCAACCAGGTGCGCCTGCGCTGTGGCGACACCGTGATCGTGAGCAAAATCATCGACGGTAAATTCCCCGACTTTAACCGCGTGATTCCGCTGGACAACGACAAAATCTTCTTGGTGGGCCGCACCCAGCTATTGGGCGCACTCGAACGTGCCGCCATTTTGGCCAACGAAAAATTCCGCGGCGCGCGCTTGCAAATCAAGCCCGGCGTGTTGAGCGTGGTGTGTAGCAACAACGACCAAGAAGAAGCACAAGAAGAAATTGAAATCGCCTATCAGGGCGAAAGCTTAGAAGTGGGCTTTAACATTGCCTACTTAATGGACGTGCTGCGCAACGTCCACGTGGATGACCTACAGTTGGCTTTTGGCGATGCCTCTCGCTCTACCCTGTTCACCATCCCTGAAAATCCAAACTTTAAATACATCGTGATGCCGATGCGCATCTAACGTCGCCCTCAACGCGTCACGATAACGGTGACTGATGTCACCGTTGGTTATTTATATTGAAGAAAACGAGAAAAGACTATGACCCAACCCGATTACGGTGCCGACAGTATTAAAGTATTAAAAGGCTTGGATGCGGTACGCAAACGCCCTGGCATGTATATTGGCGACACCCAAGACGGTACGGGCTTGCATCATATGGTGTTTGAAACCTTAGACAACGCCATTGACGAAGCCTTAGCCGGCCATTGCGACAAGATCACCGTCACCATCCATGCTGACAACTCTATTTCTGTGGAAGACAACGGTCGCGGCATTCCCACCGACATTCACCCAGAAGAAGGCCGTTCTGCGGCCGAAGTGATCATGACCATTTTGCACGCCGGTGGTAAATTTGACAGCAACAGCTATAAAATTTCCGGCGGCCTGCACGGGGTGGGTGTGTCCGTAGTCAACGCCCTATCAGACTGGTTGCGCCTGACCATTGCCCGCAATGGCAAGCTGCACGAAGTTGAGTTTCAACGCGGCGACGCCATCGCCCCGCTGAAAGAAATCGGCCCTACCGACAAACAGGGCACCCGCGTGCACTTTATGGCCAGCGTGGAAACCTTTGGCGAAGTGGTGTTTAACTTCGACATCCTCGCCAAACGCATCCGCGAACTGTCCTTCTTGAACAACGGCGTCGGCATCAAGCTGGTCGACCAACGCAACGACCGCGTCGAAGACTTTGCCTTCAGCGGCGGCGTGGCCGGCTTTGTGAGCTACCTCAACCGTAAGCGCACCGTGTTGCACCCGAGCGTGTTTTACGCCACCGGCGAAAAAGACGGCATGAGCGTGGAAATCGCCATGCAGTGGAATGACTCTTACCAAGAATCGGTGCAATGCTTTACCAACAACATTCCGCAGCGCGACGGTGGCTCCCACCTCACCGCCCTGCGTCAGGTGATGACCCGTACCCTTAACCAGTACATCGAAGCCAACGAAGTGGCCAAAAAAGCCAAGGTCGACACCACCGGTGACGACATGCGCGAAGGCCTGACCTGTATTTTATCGGTGAAACTGCCCGATCCAAAGTTCAGCTCACAAACCAAAGATAAATTGGTGTCTAGCGAAATTGGGCCCGTGGTTAACGAAATCGTCAACCAAACCCTGACCGAGTTCTTAGAAGAGAACCCCAACGACGCCAAAATCATCTGTGGCAAAATCGTCGACGCCGCCCGCGCCCGTGACGCCGCCCGTAAGGCGCGTGAAATCACTCGCCGTAAAGGCGTAATGGACGGCCTAGGCCTGCCGGGCAAGCTGGCCGACTGCCAGGAAAAAGACCCAGCCCTATCTGAACTGTACTTAGTCGAAGGGGACTCGGCCGGTGGCTCTGCCAAACAAGGTCGTGACCGTAAGTTCCAAGCCATTTTGCCCCTTAAAGGCAAGATTTTGAACGTGGAAAAAGCCCGTTTTGACAAAATGCTGGCCAGCCAAGAAGTGGGCACCTTGATCACTGCCCTAGGCTGTGGCATTGGCAAGGACGAATACAATCCGGACAAGCTGCGCTACCACCGCATCATCATCATGACCGATGCCGACGTCGATGGCGCCCACATTCGCACCCTGCTGTTGACCTTCTTCTACCGTCAAATGCCAGAGCTGGTGGAACGCGGCCACATCTACATTGCCCAACCACCGCTGTACTTGGCCAAACACGGCCGTCAAGAGCGCTACCTTAAAGACGACGCCGAAATGGAACAATTCCTATTGGGCTTGGCCATTAACGGTGCCGAATTGGTGAGCGGCGACGTGCACATGGTCGGCGACGAACTGGCCGCCTTGTCGAAGCAATACATTGCCGCCAAAAATGCCATCGAACGCGAAAGCCGTGCCCTCGACCACTTGGTGTTAGAAGCCTTACTGTTCGTCGACGCGCTTGATTTAAGCACCGAAGCCAGCACCTTAGACGCCATTGCCCGCCTACAGCCGTTTATTCCGGCCGATCAGGTTGAGCTGAGCCATGCCCAAACCGAAATCACCGCCAACGAAGAAACCGGCGTAGAAGCGCGCACCGAGCACCTGATTCGCATCACCCGTAAGCTGCACGGCAACGTGATGGTGACCTTCTTAGACCAAGGCTTCTTGAACCGCAGCGACTACCGCACCATCAGCGAAACCGCGCAAAAACTTAAAGGCCTGATTCAAGAAGGTGCCTACATGCGCAACGGCGACAACCGCCGCGACATCAAAACCTTTGGCGAAGGCCTAGAGTATTTGATGGCCGACGCCAAAAAAGGCCTGTCGATCCAGCGCTACAAAGGCTTGGGCGAGATGAACCCTGGGCAGCTATGGGAAACCACCATGGACCCAACCGTACGCCGCCTGCTGAAAGTGCGCATCGAAGATGCCGTGGCCGCCGACGACGTGTTTGTGACCCTGATGGGCGACGACGTAGAACCACGCCGCGCCTTTATTGAGGACAATGCGCTGATTGCACGGAACATTGATATTTAAGGTTTTGCTCTGTCAAAAGGCGCCTCAATGAGGCGCCTTTTTTTCGCTAATAAACATCATCCTGCGGCACACGCTGACTCTTTCTGTTTCATTGACAGGCTAGCCTCAACCCTTACTGCACTGTAGCAGGCGAGATGGCATGAGTGCACCAGCAGCACTGGCACACCGGCTCCTTTGAGGCCAAAGCCTATCAAACAGACCACCGCACATGCAACGGGCTGTAAAACAGGCACACCCCGCTCAACCGCCATTCGGTCACATAAGCACCAACGGTCAGCCACGCCATCACTCAACCGCACTCAGCCACGCGGCATAGCCTTCTTGAGCCATGTCCGCCTGTGGTATGAACCTCAGGCTGGCGCCATTGATACAGTAGCGTAACCCGCCCCGATCCTTAGGGCCATCAGGAAACACGTGCCCTAAATGGGCGTCGGCCAGCTGGCTGCGCACCTCGATGCGGCGCATGTTGTCGCTTAAGTCTTCTTTTTCGACCACGGCGCCGGCGGCGATTGGCCGCACAAAACTGGGCCAGCCGCAGCCGGACTGATATTTATCGCTCGATGAAAACAACGGCGCGCCACTGACCACGTCAACGTACAGGCCTGGCTCAAACATGTTATCGTAGGCGTGGCTAAACGCGCGCTCGGTGCCGCTTTCTTGAGTAATTCGATACTGCTCGTTGCTCAGGCTTTGCTTGAGCGCCTGTGGGCTGGGTTGGGTAAACTGGGCCGGATCAAACGCTGGCTTGGCGACCTTGTCCTGCTTGGGCAAAGGCTGGTCGGCCAGGCTTAAATCGACGTGACAATAGCCATTGGGGTTTTTACGCAAATAATCTTGATGGTAGGCTTCGGCCTCATAAAACTGAGTGAGCGCTTGATTTTCCACCACGATGGACTGGCTGTACTGGGCCTGTAGTGCCGTTAAGGCCGCAGCCACGAGGGCTTGTTCGGCTGGATCGGTGCTGTACACGCCGGTGCGGTATTGGCTGCCCCGGTCGTTGCCCTGCTGATTGAGGCTGGTGGGGTTAATGATGCGGAAATAGTGCTGCAAGATGTCGTTCAGGCTCAGCCTATCAGCGTTGTAGGTGACCTTCACGGTTTCGGCGTGACCGGTGTTTTTACGCATCACGTCTTCGTAACTGGGGTTCTCGGTGCGGCCATTGGCATAGCCCGACACCGCATCCACCACGCCGTCAATGCGCTCAAAATAGGCTTCCACGCCCCAGAAACAGCCACCGGCCAGATAAATCGTGCGCACGTTGATGGGCGTGGCCTCATGCTCGGCCTGAGGCTGATAAAACGTGGGTGTGCTGAGGTTTAAGTCGGCCTTGGGGTCTTGTAATAAGGCCAAGGCCTGCGGTTTATTCAGGCTGCCTTTCACAATGCGCTGCAGCTGGCCTTGCCCATCCAGCACCGCCCAGCTCGGGTACACGCTAACCCCCAGCAGCTTGACCAGCTCACCACTGGGGTCGAGTAAGACCGGCAGCCCTGGATAGTCTAGGCCCTGATACCAACGTTTAAAATCAGCCAAGGGCTGTTCACCCAACGCGCCCGGAGACGCCACCGTCACCAGATTAGCGTCTTTAAAATCGGGGTCATCCACCCACGCTTCGGTGGTGGCCAACTCCGACAGACACAGCGGACACCAGCTGGCCCACAGCTTCACCAGCGTGGGCTGTTTGGGCACCAGATAATGGCTGGCCGGTTCTGCTTCGGTGTCGTACAGGCTAAGCAATAGCTGCTGCACCGGCGAGGCTTGGGCCTGACTGCCAAAACCAATGCCGGGACGCCACCACGCCAACAGCGCCAACAATAGCGCCGCCAGCAACACGCCTTTAAACCACAACGTTTTCATCCTTGTCCCTCTTTAATGCATTAACTGATCGCCATGCCGTTGTTTTAACCTGCTTTAATGACAGGACACATGGATTTTATTATGACACAGTGCGCGGGCTTGGCTCATTACTTTACCCTATCGCTCTGGCCACTAAAATAGCGACCAGGGGTCACGCCGAGCCGTTGTTGAAACAGAGCAATGAAGGCGCTGACATTGTCGTAGCCCATGCTCAATGCCGTGGTGATCAACGTCACCACACGCTGATAAATTTACCGATAGGCCGGCAAGGTGGTTTCTGCATGCAAAGGCTTAAACATATCTTGTCCCAATAGAATTAATCAAATACGCCCCTATGAATCATGACATAAGCCCGATACACTGACCGCTATTATTTCGTCAACACTGATCAAGGAGCGCCCAATGAGTACGTTACGTCTGCCCTATCCCAAACTGTCTGCCGCCGCTTATCAAGGCTTAGGCACCGCCCATGCCGCCTTGGCCAAAAGCCCATTGGGCCCGTTGCTGTTGGAATTAGTCTATCTTCGGGTGTCGCAAATCAACGGTTGTGCCTACTGCTTGGGGCTGCACACCCAGTCCTTACGCGACCAGGGCGAATCGCAAAAGCGCCTTGACGTGTTGTCGGCCTGGCGCCACAGCAGTGCGTTTAGCGAACGCGAACGGGCGGCGCTGACTTGGGCCGAATCGATGACCGAATTAGGGCCTGTAGGCGGTGGCAGCGACGCCGAATACGACGCCTTACGCGCCCATTTTAGCGATGTCGAAATCAGCGACCTCACCCTAGCCGTGGCCTTGATGAACGCCTATAACCGCATGGCCATAGGCATGCGTCAACTAGGCTAGGTCGCTTAATAACGCCGCGGCCTCAGCGCCCGCCACGCCAATAAACCGGCCAGGCATGCCGTGGCCCCACGTTGTTGACCAAGGCTGCGATCAGCACCAGGCCCACTGCCCCGAACAGGACGGGAAACAGCAAAAAGTCCCAGCCTAAGGGGGGCACCGTCGGGGCCAGCAAGACCACCAAAGGGTTGCCACCGGCCGGCGGGTGTACCATTCGAAACCATTGCATCAGCACAATGGCCAAGCCCACGGCGATGGCCATCGACAAGAGCGACGACCCAAACCCATGCAGCATCAACAAACCCACGCCCGCCGACAGCAGGTGGCCGCCGATGACATTGCGCGGCTGGGCCAAAGGCGAGCTAGAAGCCGCAAACAGCAGCACGCAGGAGGCGCCAAACGGCGCCATTAACAACGGCGCCCCCACCATGGGTTGCAGCAGGCCTAAAAACACAATGCTCAATACGCCGCCTAAAAACCCACGCAGTAAACCACCGTAACTCGCCTTAGCGGGCAATACCCCTCCGCCAACCATCCTTTTCATGCGCTGTCCTTTCATCGTCCTTGAAATTAAGTGTACAGATCTGTACACTTAATTCATCATAAGATGAACCTTCCCTTAACCGCAAGCTTCTTGTACGCGAGGCCCGCATGGACGCTAAAACCGCCATTTTAAATACCGCCGAGTCGTTGTTTAACCAAAAAGGCTATGCCGCTGTGGGCGTGGACCTGATTCGCTACCGGGTGCCGGTTTCTAAAACCACCCTCTATCGCCACTTTCGCGGCAAAAACGACCTCATTCATGCGGTGTTAACCCGCCGCGACGATGTGTTTCAAACCAGCCTCAGGACGGCGGCAGAACAAGCGCCCTCTGGTTATGCACGGCTACAGGCCATTTTCAGCTGGCACCAGCAGTGGTTTCAGTCGGCCACCTTTAACGGCTGCCTGTTTCAAAAGGCTTTGGCGGAATTAGGCACCGAAGACCCGCTCATTGCGCAGCTGGCCCAACGCCACAAACGGCAAATCGCCGCCTTAATCGCCGCCAACCTGCCCGCGACGGCCAGCGAGCCCAGCCTATGGGTCGACTTTTTAATGGCGCAGCTTGAAGGCAGTAACAATCAGGTGGTCCAGCTTGGCCCCGATGACGGCCGTCTCAGCGCCTGCCATCGTCTGGCACTCACCTATGTGCAGCAGGCCCTGTTTTCACCCCCAGACCAGAATTAAGGCGGGTGCTAGGCCATGCTAAACTCACTTCATCACACCGCCAAAGGCCATACCATGATGCCCTCATCCCGCTTGCCCTATGTGCCCCAATGGGCCTCGGCCCATGCCATTCCCCAAATTTTATCTGGCGAACTCGCCTTAATCGACGACCCACTGTGGGCCGACAGCGGCGCGCCCACGCCTGCGGCCTACGCTGAGTGGGCCAGCCACATTTGCGGCATGGCCTGCCTACGCATGATTTTAGGGCAGCGTTTGGGCCTGGCCCAGGCACCGAGCCTGTTTGCGCTCAAAGACCAATGCCTCGCCCACGGTGGCTACGTTCAAGACGGTGACCGCATTAAGGGCCTATACTACCGCCCCTTTATTGACTGGGTTCGCACCCACTACGGCCTCTTTGCCGAGCTGAAAGAACACACCCCCATCCGCACCCTGCTGCCTCACCTAGGCACCAGCCATGCCTTCATGGCGTCGGTTCACCCCAGCATTCGCACGCCCCAGAACGACCCACCGCACCAGGGCGGCCACTTGATTCTGGTGTATGGGTTTGATTCCGCCCACGACACGCTGACGTTTCACAATCCGTCTGGGCATTTACCGTCCACCCAACAGGCGGTGCGGATGACGGTGGCCAACTTTGAACGCTTTTACGCGGGCCGCGGCATTTTAGTCACTTTGTAACCGCCGAATGGGCCGACCATTTCGTCTTGCATTTGCCGGTTGAAAACCTGGCCGACTGGCACCACCACCTCACCCAGCTTGACCTAAAAGCCCTCTTCAACACCGAGCTTTCGGCCATCAGCCACCCGCCTTGGGGCCTGTTGGCATGCCATCTACTAGACCCTAGCGGCGTGCTGTTGCGACTGGCCCAAAACGTTTAACTGAGCCGGTCTGGTCGGTACGGATACTGTGCCGCTTAACCCTCTGACTGCGGAGCAATGGCTCTACTATTGTGGCTGGCAAAGACCGTTTTTTATGGTGTAATGGCCTGATAACACAATCATAAAAACCGTCTTAAACACGACCCAGATTTAGAAGAGAGACTCACCATGCCGAACCCAACCCACTTAATCACCGTGGCCAATGCTTTTCAGTGCCCGATTTACGTTGAAAAACCCGCTAACTGGACCCAAGACAGCCTCGTTGTGGTGCTGCTGCCGGCTCTGGGCGTGGCCCGTCAGAAATACCAAACCGTCATTAGCCAACTGATCGACAGCGGCTATGCCGTGGTCAGCGCCGACATGCCAGGCTACGGCGACAGCCTGCCGCGCCCAAGCCGCCAGTACGACTATGGCTATGCAGACTTAGTGCGCGAATACATTCCCGAACTGCTACGGCTGGCGCGCGACCTCAACCCCAAACAGGTGCCGATTTTATTTGGCCACAGCATCGGCGGCCACATTGCGACGCTGTATGCCCACACCACCCATCAACCCTTCTCGATGTTTTGCGTGGCCAGTGGCAACGTCCACCATCAAAACTGGCCGGCTAAAAATCAGGCCAAGCTGCGCCGCGCGGCCTTTTTGTTTAAATGGATGGCCCACGCCTACGGTTACTTTCCGGGCAAAAAGGTCGGCTTTGGCATTCGCGAGGCCAAGCGCCTCATCATCGACTGGACCCAAATCGTGCGCACCGGCCGCTACGACCACATTGCGCCGCAGTTTGCACGCCCTGCCCAGCAATCGCGCGACGCGGTGTTTGTCCACATTGAGGGCGACGATTGGGCGCCTTTGGCGTCGGTTCAAACCCTGTCTGAACGCATCCCCAGCGCCAAAACCGTCAGCATTGCGCTACAGGCCGACATGCGGGGTAATCCGCACAGCGGCTGGGTGCGCCATCCGGCCGAAATTGTGGCCTTACTGCAACAGCACATGCAGCCTGCTTAACGCGACCCATAAAAAAACCACTGCGAGCAGCCCTCGGCAGTGGTTTTTTAACGTTCTGGCTTAAGGTTTAGGCCTGGCCCTTGGGTGGGCTTTCAGGCTGAGGCGGCTCGGCGGCAACGTCTTGAGGCGTCGGCTCAGCCGCCGTGGGCTCTGTTTCTTCTGGTGCCTCATCCTCAGGTTCGGCCACTGGGGCGCCTGCGTCTTCACGGGCGCCGATGGTCTCGGTTAAGTCCACCATGGCCTCGTCTGGAATTTCATCGGTGTCGACCCGTGGGTCGATCATCACCGCGCCCACCGGATGCTCCGTCATCGGCACGAACTGGGTTGGGGCTTCATCCACCAAGTGTTCACCGGTGGTTTTACTGGGGCGCACCCACAAAATCAGCAGCAACGTCATCAACGAGAACATGATGTAGAGCGCGCTGGGGGTGTATTTCATCGCCATACCGGTCAGCACGGGGCCAATACTGGCGCCAATGCCAAAAATAGCCAGCAGTAAGCCACTCAGAGCCACGCGTTTTGGCTGTTCGACGTTGTCGTTGGCAAAGGCCACCGCCAGCGGATAGAAGGTGAATAAAAACACCCCCAGCAAAAAGCTAAACACCAGCAACACGGCATAGGACCAGCTAAAAAAGCCCCACAGCGGAATGGCCAACACGGCCATGATCATGGCGTTGGTTTGAATCAGACGCGAACGGTCCATGCGGTCAGAAATCCAACCAATGGGCCATTGCGCCACGAAACCAGCGGCGACACAGGTGGCAATGAACACGCTGACCTGTGCGGTGGTCAGCCCCGCCTCACTTGCGTACACCGGAGCCAGACCATAAAACGAGCCGTTCATCACCCCAGCCAAAAACACCGTCACCAATGATTGCGGAATCCGCGTCCAGAAATACTTAATTTCCAACGGCGCCGCCACCAGCTGGGCCGGGTGAACGCGTCGAGTCATGGCCACCGGGATCAAGCTGGCGGAGAAGAAAATCGCCACCAACAGCAACGGTTTGTAGTTGAGGTCGGGAAAATAAATCAGCAGCAGCTGGCCCACCACCTGCCCCACGCTCACGGCAATCATGTAGCCGGCAAACACAATGCCGCGCTGGCTGTTTTCTGCCTGCTCGTTGAGCCAGCTTTCGATCACCATGTACTGGCTCATCATCACCAGGCCCAAAACAAAGCGCAGCGCCATCCACACCGTGGTGGACTCAATCAACAAGTGCAGCAACACAATGATGGTACTCAGGCCCGCACAGGTGACGTAGGTGCGGATGTGGCCCACGCGGGTAATCATCTGTTGGCCCACTTTGGCGCCCACCACCATGCCGGCGTAGAAGAACGCAATCATGCCGCCAATCCAGGTGGCGCTAACCTGCGCCTGGTTCAAGTACAGGGCGATATAGGTATTAAAGGCACCCGTCCCCATCAGCATTAACATGGTGGCTAAATATAAGGCGGGAAAAGTCAATAACGGTGAGGTCATCTTAATTTGGCTCTGGCGCGAGCCTTCTCCTTCAAACGTGGGGTTAATCTGTGGCCGCTAGGGTGTGTAACAGCCACTGCGTAAATAGGCGTGCGGGTGCCGACGGGTAACGGTTTTGCGGCGTCATCATGGCCAAATAGCCATAGCTCGGCATGCTGTGTGGCAAGGGCTGACACAGGCGGCCGGCCTTTAAATCATCTTGCACCATTTGGCGCCAGCCTAAAGACACGCCCATGCCCAGCAAGGCGGTTTTCAACACCAGCTGATAGCAATCGCTGCGAAACTGCTGCTTGGGCGTGCCATTCGCGACGCCATGGTGACGCAACCAATCAGCCCAAGTCAACCAGTCGTGATAATGGTCTTCCACCACCAGCAACGTGTGCGCCTGCGGCAGCTCAGCCACGTGCTCAATGGGCCCATGCTCGGTCACATACTCGGGGCTACAGACGCAAATGACGCTTTCCTCGGCAAACAAACGCTGAGCATCCAGCCCTGGCACGCGCTCGCGGTGATCTAGGTGATAAAAAAAGCCTAGGTCATACTCACTGGTGTCGAGTAACCGTGGGTGTTCGCTACACAGTATGCGCGCGTTAATGTGCGGATACTGCTTTAAAAACGCCATCAACCGATAGGTTAACCAGGTCGAGCTGATGCTGGGCGTGGTCGCCAAGGTCAGCTGATCGGTATGGCCACGGCGCTGTAGCTCGGCCGTGGCTTCGTCTAAATCGTGCAGCAGCCGCTGCACGGTCTGAAAATAGCGTTCACCCGCAGGGGTCAAATGAATCCCATGCGGGTGACGATCAAACAGCGGCCGACTTAAGGTTTCTTCCAGCCGTTTGATTTGGCGGCTGACGGCACTTTGGGTCAGGTTCAGCTCGGTGGCTGCCTGAGTAAAGCTTAAGTGCCGTGCAGCGGCTTCAAACGCCACTAAGTAGT
This sequence comes from Neisseriaceae bacterium, assembly GCA_017991555.1. Classification (GTDB taxonomy): domain Bacteria; phylum Pseudomonadota; class Gammaproteobacteria; order Burkholderiales; family Neisseriaceae; genus JAGNPU01. The sequence continues at coordinate 175,534 of JAGOQM010000005.1, read as the reverse complement.
TCAGCGGCGGTTCATTATGGTGTCTGGCCATGCGGTCTCGCTTATCGCGTTCAGGCCTAAGCCTCATCCTCTACTATGGTAGGCCTAGACCCACCTTGATTCAAGTTAGATTAACTCAGGCGCGCCACCCGTTCTTGCCAGTGTCGCTCATGCACCACCTGATCTTGGTGCTTGGCCACCTGTTTGGCTTCAATGTAGAACCAGTCGGCGTCGGCGGTCAGCTGAATGTCGCTGTCGACCTGCACCGCCCACTCATCGCGTCCGGCGCGATAGGTCCAAGCGATGTCGGCCCGCATCGACAGTGGATCGTAAGGCAAGACTGAATAGCGCTCGGTACAGCGCTGGTCCACCCACAAGCCGTGGTCTAAAAAGCGCATGTGGCCTAAGTCGTCATTAATTTCCACGCTGACTTCACCGGTGATGACGTCTTCACGAATGGTGCGTTTGGGCCCTGGTTCGCGAACCATTTCTAAACGTTCTGGCGTGGCCGCCTGAGGTGCTTCAAACGGGCAGTCAACGGCGGCGCCCTTAAACACCGGCAGCCACACGGTTTGTACCTCGGGCAGCAGCGTCACCGTGGTCATGGCCTTGCTGGGCCACAACAGCGGGAAGCTACCGGTGCTGATGGCAATGCGTAACCTGTGGCCTTTCGGCACTTTATAACCCGCCTGATCCAAGCTTAGCGCCACCGTTTTGGCCTCGCCTGGCACCGGCGGTACGATGGCCGTAAAGTCCTCGTTCATGGCTAAGTTCAAGGCGCCATAGGTAATTTGTTGCACCTGGCCATCGGGGGCCACTGAGTTCAGCCGCACCACGATTTGGCCGCAGGGTTGGTCCACGCTCAGGCGTAATGATAAGCGAGTATCCCCTAATAAGGCCAGCGCTTCGCTTAAAGGTTCCGAATCGAAGCACAGCGATAGGGCATCGTCGCGGCGTTGATCGGTCGGGCCATCAGGGCCAAACCAAATGGCACAGAACTCACCTTGATGCACGCCCACGGTATTGGGCGAACACACCGACCGTGCCTGAGCCAAAGGCTGGGCCTCGGCGTTCAGGCCGGCGTCGTTGAGGTAAAACGGCGTCCACGCTACCTGCTCGTCCGGCCAGCCTTGGGTTTGCACCCACTCACCGGGTCGGGTTAAATAGCTGGCCTGAGGCGGCAAGGCATCCTGAATGTAATAGGTCGACATCGGTTCGGCCATGATGCCGTTGTCGATGCCTTTCAACCAATAGTCCCACCACCGTTTGGCCTCTTGCAAAAAGCCAATGGCCGGGTTGGGTACGGCAAAGTGGGGGTATTTGTGAATCCACGGCCCAATAACCGACTTTTTCGGCCCCGGCAGGTGCTGCATCATCCGCGGCACGGTGTTGCGATAGGCATCGCCCCAGGCGCCAAAGGCGTATACGGCGGCCTCGATGTCGGCATAGTTTTCGCACACCGAACCGTGTTGCCAGTAGGCATCACGGGTTTGATGCTCGAGCCAGTTCTTGATCAACAACGGCATATTGTCTAAGCGCGCTTGCCACATCGGCAACCAATCCTCGCCCACCAACAAAGGGTCGGGCACGGCGGCCGAAAAATCCAGCATGGTGGCGGCCCAACCGAGGTTTTCCAACAGCAAGTTACCGCCTTTGTAATGAATGTCGTCGCGGTAGCGGTCATCGGTCGAACAGATGGTGATGATGGCCTTCAGCGCGTCTGGACGCAGCGCCGCCACCTGCAGGCTATTAAACCCGCCCCAGGAAATGCCCATCATGCCCACTTTGCCGCTACACCACGCTTGGGCGCAAAGCCAATCAATGACTTCTAGGGCGTCCTGCTGTTCTAGCGCCAAATACTCATCGGCCATCAGGCCTTGCGATTCGCCGTTGCCGCGGATGTCGACGCGCACGCACACATAGCCTTGGCCTGCCATCCACGGATGGGTTAAGGCATCGCGCACGGCGGTGCCGTCCCGCTTGCGGTAGGGCAAATATTCAAGAATGGCGGGAAAGGCCTGCTGTCCTTGTTCGGCCGCCTCTGGCAGCCAAATGCGCGCCGCCAGCTGGGTGCCGTCTGACAGCGGGATCAAACAATGTTCCATTTCACGTACGGCGTAAGGAAAGTCGGTGATGATGTCCATGGGTGTCTTTCTTATTCTTTTGGGGTTGGGGTGTCTGACGGCGCCGCCGCGGCAGCATCGTCGTCAATAACGGTTAGGTCTTCGGGATGATTGAGCCAGTAGATCAACGAGCAAGCGGCGGTGAGGGTGATCACAATCCCGGGCAAGCCCCCAAGGTTGGACAGCATTTTCACCCCATCAATGCCAATAAAGGCCACCATGATCCACGCCACCACGCCAATGATCACACCCCAAATGATTTTAATCACCGCATTGCCATTGATGTTGCCCTGGGCGGTAAAGTTGGCGGTACACAGGTTGCCAATGGCGTCGGTACTAGAGTCCGCGGCGGTGACGAACGAAATAAAGGCAATGAACAGCAAGAAGGCAATGATGAGGCCGCTGGCGGGTAGCTGCTTCAACACCGCATACAATACTTGCTCAATGCCCTGCTCGTTCAGTACTGCATACAGGGCGCCACCGCTTTGGGCGTCGAGGTAAATGGTGGTGCCTGAAAAAATACAGATCCACACTGCGGTAAACAAGGCCGGATAGACCATGCTCACCAAGATGAACTCACGCACGGTGTAGCCGCGGCCAATCTTGCCTAGGAACATCGCGGTCACGGGCGCCCAGGCAAACCACACTGCCCAGTAAAAGATGGTCCAACTGTGCGGCCAGTTGTCGCCGCTGGCGGCGCCGGTAAACAGGCTTTTCTGGAAAAAGGTTTGCAGGTACAGGCCCACCGACTCGGTGCCAAAGGTGAAAATGTATAAGGTTGGCCCAGTCAGCAACACAAACAGGCCTAAGGCCAGCATCACCCACGTATTGATGGTCGACAGCCACACCAGGCCTTTATGCAGGCCGCTGGCGGCCGAGGCCACAAACGTCACCACGATGACGGCAATGATGATGCCTAGCCGCATCGGCGTGGTGTCGCCGCCTAAGTACTGGCTGACGCCGCCGGCCAGCGTTAACGAGCCCGTCCCCAACGACGAGGCAATCCCGGCCACCAGCGCAAACAGCGCCAGGGTGTCGATCAGGCTGCCGTAACGCGCCACGCGCTTGGCGCCCAGTACGGGGATCAGCATCGAGCCAATCGACAGGCGTTGGCGCAGATTGTAAAACACCAGCGCGGCCACAATCGAAGGCACGGCATAAATGGCGTACGGGGTGATGGTCCAGTGTAAGAACATGGTCGCCATCGAGAACACATAGGCGCTCGGGCTGCCGGGCGCAATGCCCATCGATTCAGGCGGGCCGTACACGTGATACAGCGGCTCGGCCGTGGTCCAAAACAGCACGCCGACCGCCGTGGTGGTGCTCAACGTCATCATGAACCAGCTGGTTTTACTCAATAGCGGCTTGGCCTTGGCCCCGCCGATGCGCACCGCACCCACCGGTGACAAATACACCACCACAATGAGCACCACCATCAAAAAGGACCCTAGGCTGAACACCCACGAGAAATGCTTCAAAACGAATCCGGTCATCGCTTGGGTGGTCGCCAAAAAACCAGCCATATTGACGTAGCTGGCCACAAGGGCGCCGATTAAAATCAAAAAAGTCGGCCAGAAAACCCATGGCCGTAATGTCGATTGACTAAGTCTCACTATTTTTCCTCTACGTGTTTGTTTGAGTGCAAACGTTGGACGACGTCCCTACTGGGCACCGCCTCTTTTTCTTTAGTGCTTGTTATGTCTGATTAAAATAAGGGCTACAGGCTTAAACTGGCAACTGCCAATAAGTCATAGGCTCATGACTTATTGGCATCGGCAGCACTCAACCACCCTGTCCGCTGTCGTTTCCAGCCGTGGTGCGCTGACGCTGGGCATAAAAAATGACGGCCAAAGCCGTCGTTTTTTAAAACCTATTGGCGCCGTGGACTTAACCACCCACCTGATTCAACAAACGCCGATTAAAGTCTTCTACCTGCTGGTTTTGTAACCGCAGCAGCATGGTTTTGGTCCAGCTGGCCGACAGGCCCGGCGCACTCAACAAACGCTGACAGCGCGCTTCCGCAAACGGCTGCCCGAAGGCAATATAGATGGCCTCGGCCACCGACACCGCGCCGGTGCGGGCCACCAAACGCAAGCCCTCGGCGCAGTCGACTTTGCCCGCGCCCACCACTCGATACAGCCAGCCACAGCGGCCACTGGCCTGCATCTGCACCGACAGGTCGGCCACCCCAAAATGATCGTTGAGCTTGTAGCAGGGCGAGCGCGGCTGCGTCACCTGAATCAAGGTTTGGCCCCATTGCCAGACGTCGCCAATGAACACGTTGTCTTCCGTCATGCCTTCGGTCGATAGGTTTTCCCCAAAGGCCGACGCTTGAAACCGTTCGGCGATGGCCGGCAGCGTTTGCCGCCAGTAGGCGTAATGCTCGCGCGGATAGTGGCATAACGCCCGGTCGGGCCCGCCATGAAAGCGTTTTTCTGCCTGTTCATCTTCCGCCAAACCCAACGGCGTCAGCGTCAACACACCGCTGGCCCGCGTTTTAACGATGGCGCTGGGGTCGATGCCCGCCTCGGTATACGCCCGTACTTTGCCTTGATACACCTGTACTTCATGCACCATGATCATTCCTTTATTTGATCGGCCCCACCTACTGGGGGTAGCCATTTTGATAACGAATCCTCTGGGTCACCTGACCAGACGCGTCGATGCTGCTGGCCCAACCATGGGCCTTGCCTTGCTGATACTCAATCGTGCTTTGTAATTGGCCATTGGGCAAATAGCCTTTCGACAGGCCATGCGCCAAGCCGGCTTGTAAAGGCGTGTGCGTGCGCAACTGGCCATTCTCGTAATAAATGTCTAAATACGCATCAAAGCGGCCCTGTTTCACCACGGTTTGGTAGCGTTTTGAACCCGCTTCAAAGTAGGCCACATAGGGGCCATCTGGCGTGCCCTCAGGCGCCTTCACCACTGGCCTAATAATCACGGGATGCCCACTTTTGGCAGCCATCACCTGATCCATCCGCGCCTGATCGTAGGCCGGCGTCAAACCCAGCTTATGCACGGTCTCCACATAGGTTTGCGACAGCAGGGCACAGCCACCCAGCCCCAGCAAGCCCATCACCATCATCAGTCGTTTCATTGCCTCACCCTCCTCCTGCCGCCTGTTTCAAAACAAGGACCTAAGCATCAGATGACCATTAAACCACAGCCCACAATGCCACACCAGCCGCCACAAAAAAGCCCTGAAGGCTTTCAACCTTCAGGGCTTTGGTTTAATCGGCCAAACTACAGCCTTTCGTTGAGAATCCTGCTCGGCGGCGTACGCAAAACCGCACGCAACACCGGATAGCCAGTGAGCCAGGCAAACACGATGCCAATGGCCGTGCCCCACAGCGGCAGCCATAGGTTCACCCGCCACGGCAGGTCAAACAGCCACACCGACACGCCGGTGCCCAAGGCCATCGCCAAGAGGCCGCCCACCAGGCCCGCAAAAGCGCCCAGCAAGGCCAGCTCCACGATCAGGCCACGGCGTAATAGCCGATTGCTGGCGCCCAAGGCACGCATCAACGCCACGTCAAACAAACGCTCGTCCTTGGCATTCAACAAGCTGGTCCAGATCACCATGGCCGTGGCCATCAAGCACAATAAGAACATGCCGTTAATGGTGGCCGACAGCCGCGCCACAATGCTTTTAACCTCGGCCAAAATCATGCTGATGTCCACAAAGCTGATGTGGGGCATGCTTTTACTGATGTTTAATAAGGTGCCACGTAGGTCATCAGGCACATAAAAGCTGCTGATGTAGCCCGCCGGCGCATCCATGCCCCACGCCTTGGGCCCAATCACAAAGAAATTCACCTGAAAGCTGTCCCAGTTAAGACTACGGGTATTGGTGACGGGCGCTTCATAAATATTGCCTGCGACGTCAAAACGCAGCGTGTCGCCCAGCTTGAGCTGAAACTGCTTCATCAGGCCTTCTTCCATCGAAAAGGCTGGTTCATCGCTGTCTGCCGCCCAAAACTGGCCCGACTGAACCGCATTGTGCTCGGGCAGCTCTGCCAGCCACGACAGGTTAAACTCCCGATCCAACAGGCGCCGCGTGTCTTCATCCGCCCGCAGGGCCTCACTGGGCGGCTCGCCGTTAATCGCCACCAACCGCGCGCGCGTAGAGGGATACAGCATGGGCACCTTCAGGCCGCCGGCGCTGAGCGACTGCTCAAACTGAGCCTGCTCGCCTTCTTGCACGCCCAACACAAAGTAGTTAGGGGCATTGGCCGGCACGCTTTGGGCCCAGGCGGCCAATAGGTCGTCTTTCACCCAGGTTAGGGTCAATAAGGCCAAGATGCTGACGCTGAGCGCCATCATCTGCACCAGCGTCACCTTAGGCCGCCGTGCCAGGCTGGCCAAGCCCTGACGCCAGGCTACTTGACCAAACGTGGGCAGCTTTTTCACCACCGCAATCAGTCCCAAAGCACAGCCGCCCATCACCGCCGCCACCACGGCCAAGCCCAGCATGAACTGTAGCGACAGGGTTAAATCGCCCATTTGCAGGCTGCTGCCCAACACCAACACCGCAATCAGCGCCGCCGCACTGGCGATTTGGCCTTTGGGCAACGGCAGATCATCGCGCAGCACCCGCTGCGCCGACACCTGCTTGAGCGACAAAATGTGCGGCAAAATCAACACCCACACCAGCAACACCCCCAACAGCGGGATCACCCACCACAGCCACAGCGGCGCCGCCGCCACCTCGCTTAAGTTCAGCAGCTGCTGCATTTGCGTGAGCAACAATAAATGTAAGGCATAGCCAAAGGCGGTGCCAATGAGCGACCCCACCAAACCGAGGCCAGCAAAGGCAAACCAAAACAGGCGGCTGATTTGGCCGCTGCTGGCGCCAATGGCGCGAAAAATCGCCACTTGATGGGTGTGCTGAGCCAAAAAGCGGCGGCTGGCTAAGCTCAGCGCCACCACCGCCAGCACCACGCTCATGCTGGTGGCCAGGCCTAAAAAGTTGCCAGAGCGGCCTAGGGCCTGTTGAATTTGTGGTCCGGACGACTCAATGTCTTCCATACTCAAAGTGTCCGGCACCATCGGCGTTAACGCCTGCTGTAGGTTTTTGATCACCGCCGGTTCGGCGCTGACAAACAGCCGATAGGTGAGGCGGCTGCCGAGCTGCACCAGGCCTGTTTGGGCCAAATCGGCGTCGGCCATCAGGGCATTGGGCAACACGCTCAATAAATTAAAACCAGACCCCGCTTCTTCCAATAGCACGGCGCTCACCCGCAGCGACGCTTCGCCCACCATCAGGGTGTCGCCCTCGGCCACGCTCAGCTGCTGTAACAACCGCTCCGACAGCCAAATGTCGCCGGGCGCCGGGCTATGCGCCACCTTGCTCACCACGCCCCCTTGGCTAATGCGGTGGCTGCCTTTGAGCGGAAAAGCCTCGGGCACGGCGTGAATGCTGGCCATGGCAAAGGTGTCATCGGTGGCCAGCATCGACTGCATTTGACGACTGGCCAAAACGTTGGGCGTGGTGGCTTCGACCTTTGCCACCACGTCAGCCGGGATGGGCTGGTTGTTGCGTAAGATTAAATCGGCCCCCATCAGTTTGCTGGCTTCGGCGTGTAGGGTGGCTTCTAGCCGAGTCGAGAAAAACGCCACGCAGCTGGCGGCGGTGACCGCTAAAATCACGGCCAGCAGCATCACGTTAAAGGTGCCGGAACGCCACTGCCTTTGGAAAAAGCGCCATTCAAACATGGCTGCCCTCCAGCACCACGTTGCCCGCTTGCTCTTCCTCCAGGCCGCTGTCGCTCAACACCAAGGTGCGGCCACAGCGCTGGGCCAGGCCCATGTCGTGGGTCACCAAAATCAACACCGTGCCCTGCTCTTGGTTTAGTTCAAATAACAAGTCCATCACCGCCACGGCGGTTTTGGGGTCAAGGCTGCCGGTCGGTTCGTCCGCAAACAGCACCTTGGGCTGATTCACGAAGGCGCGCGCAATCGCCACCCGCTGTTGCTCACCGCCAGACAGGTATTTGGGGTAGTGGTGCAGCCTATGGCTGAGGCCCACCCGCGCCAAAATGGCTTTGGCGCGCTCGGCCGCCTGCGGCCCCTTGGCCAACTCTAACGGCAACATCACGTTTTCTAAGGCGGTTAAGGTGGGCATCAGCTGAAAGTTCTGAAACACAAAGCCAACGTGGTCGAGCCGAACTTTAGCGCGTTGATCCTCATCTAAACGGTTTAACTCATGGCCCAATAGTGTTACGCTACCGGAAGTCGCGGTTTCTAAACCAGAAATCATCGACAGCAAGGTAGACTTACCCGATCCAGATGCCCCCACAATCGCCACCGTTTCTTGCGCCGACACGGCAAAAGACAGATCTCGAAAAATGGTTAAGGGTTGACTAAGGTGATGGACGACTTGGGTAAGCTGGCTAACCGACAACAAAGGATTTAACGTCATAATGACCTTTCTATTACGCCTATTGACCGTATGTTTGTACCTCACGCTGCCACTGAGCACGTTGTCCGCCGCCACCGTATTGGTGTTGGGCGACAGCCTGTCGGCAGGTTACGGCATTAAAAGAGAAGCGGGCTGGGTGGCCCTACTGGATAAGCAGCTAGCGCCCCAGCATAAAATCATCAACGCCAGCATATCTGGCAACACCACCAAAGATGGCCAAACCCGTTTGGCGGCGGCGCTGAAACAGCATCAACCGAACGTGGTCATCATCGCTTTGGGTGGCAACGACGCCCTACGCGGCCTGCCGCTGACGCAAATGCAGGCCAACCTCAGCCAAATGGTCAAGCAAAGCCAAGAAGCCAAGGCCAAAGTATTGCTGGTGGGCATGGACATGCCCCCTAACTTCGGCAACGCCTATCGCAAACAGTTCAATGGCGTCTACCAAACCGTCGCCAAAGAAACCAAAACGCCGCTGCTGCCGCTGCTGGTGGCTGGCTTTGAAACCGACATGAGTGCCTTTCAGGCCGATGGCATCCACCCCAATGCCAGCAAGCAAAGCGTGATGATGAATAATGTGTTAAAACCCTTACGCCCTTTGCTGCGCTAGGGATTTTAATGATGTGGCATCATAACACAAACGCCCACAACAAAACGGCTAAGACCTTGACGTCATAGCCGTTTTTTATCACCACCATATAGCTTGACCCTCGGCCCAGCCAAAAAAAGGGCGCCGTTATAAACGGCGCCCATAAATGAGGCTAGGCCTCTATCCACTACCTATTGCTAGGCATTCATTGGCACAACAACTTGCCCATGATTCAGTGTGAGTACGGTGTCGGCCAACAGCGCGACCTCGTCTCGATTATGACTCACCAACAGCACCGTTAACTGATGCTGTCTTTGATAATTTTTTAACCACTGCTGAATGTCTTCACGCAAGGCTTCATCTTGAGCGCTCAGCGCCTCATCTAAAATCAGCACATCGGGCTGAAAAGCCAGCGCACGGGCTAAAGCCACGCGCTGCTTCTGGCCACCGGACAGCGCACCAGAGCGTTTTTTCAACAACGTTTCCAGTTTCAATAAGGCCGTTAACTCTGCTAGTAACGGGCTGTCTTTGGGCGCGGCAAAGGTCATGTTTTGCCACACGTTAAGGTGTGGAAACAGGGCATAGTCTTGCCCCACCATGCCGCAGCGACGCTGTTGCGGCGGCACAAAAACAGCACCGCCATCGTCCCACACCTGCCCCGCCACGCTCAGATGCCCGCCATCTACCCGCTCAAAGCCAGCGATCAACCGCAGCAGCGTGGTTTTGCCGGAGCCCGATGGCCCCACAATACCGTGGGTCAGGCCAGGGGCCAAATCGGTGGTCACGGTTAGGGTGAATTCTGGACGCTGCTTTGTTAAGGCCAGTTCAATCATGGCAATACCTTTAAACTCTGACGGCGCAGCAAATGAATGAGCAACACCACGCTAAACGACACCGCGCACAACACCCCCGCATACACGTGGGCATCAGCGTAATTCAACAATTCCACCTGGTCGTAAATGGCAATCGACGCCACCCGCGTTTTACCCGGAATGTTGCCCCCAATCATCATCACCAGACCAAATTCGCCAATCGTGTGCGCAAAGGCCATCAGCCCGCCGGTCAATAAGGCCGGCTTAACCCCCATCAGCTCGATGCGAAAAAACGTGTACAGCTTGCTTTTGCCAAAGCCGTACGACACTTCTTTTAAACCCGTAGGAAACTGACTGAGGGCCGCATACAAAGGGTTCACCATAAACGGCATGCTGGAAATAATCGACCCCACCACCAAGCCGGGGAAGGAAAACACCAGCGTGATGTCAAAGTACTCAGCCAAGAACGCCCCGATGCCGTGCTGAGGGCTAAGCAACAGCAGCAGGTAAAAGCCCAATACCGACGGCGGTAAAAACAGCGGCAGCGTCACCAAGGTTTCGACCAAAAACTTAGCGCGATTTTTACTGTGCGCCAGCCAGCCGGCAATGGGCACGCCAATAATCAACAAAAAGCACGCTGTGGTTAAGGCCAGTTTAAAGGTTAGCCACAGCGGGGCCCAATCAAAATCACTCATTTATTTTTTCACGTTTGGTTTGCCGTAGCCGTATTTCTTCATGATGTTCTGCGCTTCCGTCGTGGTTAAGAAGTCGTAAAACCCTTTACCTTCTGGCTTGAGCAACACCACGCTCTGGGCGATCGGATCGTACATATTGGCCGGAATTTCAACCCACTTACCTCGATTTTTCATGCCTTCTGCCAACACCACTGATTTGGCGGTAAAGCCCGCACTCACCACGCCAGACTCAATGTACTGACTGGTTTGGCCAATATTGGTGCCCTGAACGATTTGGTTTTTGCCTTCAACGCCCAAGCCTTTCAACACCTGATTGGCGGCGCGGCCGTAGGGGGCGGTGTCTGGGTTGGCAATCGCCAACTTATGGCCACCTTTGGCCAAGGCCGCACGCCAGTTGCTGACGTCAAATTTTTGCGTGCTCCACAATACTAGCTGACCGTGGGCGTATTCTTTCGGGGCTTCTAACACCAACTTGTCTTTGGCCAAGACGTCGGGGAAGTGTGTGTCGGCCGACATAAACACCGCATAGGGTGCGCCGTTGCGGATTTGGGTGGTGAACTTACCCGAGGCATTAAAGCTGCCCTTCACCACTTGGCCGGTTTTTTTGGTGTAGTGCTGGGCCAGTTCGCCAAACACATACTGTGCGTTACTGGCAACGGCGACGGTGATGTCTGCTGCCGCATAAACGGGTAATGCCATCGCAAAAAGCGCGCCTAGAAGCCATTTTTTCATGATTATTTTGCCTTATTCTTATCGTGGATGATGATTATTTTAATACTGGCGCTTAGGCTAAAGGGTGCGGGCCCGTTTGTCTATTCACCTTTTGGCCTATTTTGCGGCTTCAATCGTGAAAAAAACCGGCAAACATGGCGAACACAAGCGTTTTCTGCTTAAATAAGGCCTTGTTGATTATTAAAGTATGCCCTCATGGAAGACCACGCGCTGTTACGCTATAGCCGCCACATTTTACTCGACGAAATTGGCATTGAAGGCCAAACCAAACTACAACACGCCACCGCCTTGGTCGTGGGCTGCGGTGGCTTAGGCACCTGCGCCATTCCTTTTTTGGCCGGCGCCGGCGTTGGCCATTTGATTTTGGCCGACTTTGACGAGGTTGACGACAGTAATTTACAACGCCAAATCGCCTTCAGCGAACGCGACGTGGGCCAGCCCAAGATCGAGGCCATGGCCAACCGCGTTCGGGCCCTCAACAGCAGCACTCAGTTGACATTATTGAACCAGCGCTTAGACTATGAAACATTGTGTCATTACATGCAGCAGGCCGATGTGGTCTTAGACTGTTGTGACAATTTTAGCACCCGCAAAGCCCTCAACGAGGCCTCGGTGCACACCCGCACCCCTTTGGTTTCGGGCGCCGTGGTGCGCTTTGATGGCCAGCTCAGCGTTTATGACCCACGTCAGGCCGACAGCCCTTGCTACGCCTGTTTGTTTGACGGCGAAGACGCCAGCGACGGCGCCTGTGCCCTGTTTGGCGTGCTGTCGCCGCTGGTGGGTGTCATCGGCAGCATGCAGGCGGCTGAGGCACTTAAATTAATCATGGGCATCGGCCACAACCCCGTTGGCAAGCTCATGCTCTATGACGCTTTGGCCGGCAGCTGGCAAACCCTCGATTTTGCCAAAAATCCTGACTGCCGTGTCTGTACCACCGCGTCTTAATCCGTCATTTTTGCAGAAAGACCCTTAAATGCGCCCTGCTTTAACCACCGTCATCCGCCACGGCCTATTGGCCCTCAGCTGCGCCGTACTGGCCGCCTGCGGTTCCGTCCGCTACGAACCAATCAAAACCATTTCCGAAGCCAACTTTGATGAAGGCTATCGGCTCTACGATTCTATTTTACGCCGCGATGAGCTGACGTTTAACAACCGCACCTCCGACAAGCTGTTTGTCATCATGACCTTGTCCGGTGGCGGCACTCGTGCAGCCGCCTTAGGCTATGGCGTACTAGAAGAAATGGCCCAAAACCAAATCACCCTCGACGACAAAAAAACCACCCTGTTTAACGAAGTCGATTTGGTCTTTGGCATTTCCGGCGGCGCCATTTTGGCCGCCTACTTTGGCCTCCACGGCCCAGATACGCTCGGTTATTTTGAAAAAAACTTCCTGCGGCAAAACCTACAGGGCATTTTAAAACGCCAGCTGTTTGCCATTCCCAACCTGTCGCGCCTGACTTCTCCTGAGTTTGGCCGCGGCGACCTGCTGGAAGAACAGCTAGATCAGGCCTTATTTAAAGGCAAAACCTATCAGTCGATGATCAGCGACCGTAAAGGCCCGTTTACCGTCATCAGCGCCACCGACATGGCCAGCGGCAACCGCCTCGACTTCACCCAAGAAGCTTTTGACCTGATGTGTTTAGACCTGGCCGACATGCCCATAGCGCGCGCCGTCGCCGCTTCAAGCTCGGTGCCCTTGGTGTTTGCCCCCCTCACCCTCAACAATAACGGTGGCAATTGCACCTACAAAAACGTGCCCGAAATGCTACAGCAGCTTGAGCAGGCTGAACAGCAAAAAACCACCCTATTTCGCGCCCAAACGCGACGCGAAATGATCCGCGACCTACGCCAGTACGCCAACAGCGACAAGCGCCCCTATATTCACCTGATTGATGGCGGCCTAACCGACAACCTCGGCCTACGTTCGCTATTGGACATGACCAACCTGTTTAGCCGCGACTACTTATACGATGTATTGGATCAAGGCACCGCCCAAAGCATCGTCATCATCAACGTCAACGCCCAAAATGAACTCAGCCAACAGATCGACCAAACCGCCAACATCCCCACCATGGCTCAGGTGGTGAATTCATTGGTGAATATCCCCATTGATAAATATTCGCAGGAGTCAGAACGTCAGTTCCGCGTATTGGTCGACACCTTTAAAGAAGAGCAGCAGCGTCAGGCCCAGCTTAAAGGCACGCCGCCGGTCGAGATTTATTACATTAGCCTGGCGCTGAAAGATTTGCCCAACGACTACCTGCGCGAGCAGGCTTTAAACATTCCCACCAACCTCTACTTGCCCAACGACGCCATCAACCAGCTTAAGGCAGCCGGCGCGACCTTGCTGAGCCAGTCCAAAGAATATCAACGCCTGATGCAAGCCTTAGGCAACGGCCCCAAGCGCATTCAGCTGCCATTAGCCGCCCAGCTGGTGACGCAAGAAGCGCAGGCCGCGGCCGAAGCCGAGGCCAAAAAAACCAGTACGCGCGACGCCAAACCGAACGTTGGGCCTGTAAAGCCGATCAGCACTGACCCCCTCCCTGTAGCCAACGCAGTGGAAGCGACAGTTGAGGCAGCAGAACCGGCCGTAATGTAACCATCGTGCCCCACCAGCCTTGGTTGTTTCTGATGTGAAGCACTAAGGCCAGTGGGTAGGCTACGCTGGACCCACCTGACGGCAGCGGGATGTTCACGATTCACCTTCATTCACACCACGACAGCCACAAAAAAGCCCACGATCAACGTGGGCTTTTTTTAAACAACGGGCTGAAAACAGCCGGCCGATTAATGTTCGCGGTAGCCGGCAATTAAATAAATGTAGGCGTTCAATAATTTTTTCAACATAGTCAGTCCTTTCAAGGATAACGTTCTAGGTAATTTATGAACACATTATGGCACCATTCGAACAAAAGCGCAAACATAAAGTAAAGTTTATTTTCAAATAAGTTCATAAACGAACATATGGCGGTTTGATCACGCCAAACAAGTTCGAATACGACACAAACGAACACGGCCACGCGCGTGGCCACCACCCACAACGCTCACGCCACCCTGCTCAAAAAAACAAAAAAACAATACAAACCAGCGACTTAAGCAACGATCGGCGGGTTTTGTCAGCCTCCTCCCAAAACAACAGCCGCGTTGTCGCGTCGTCGCCACAGTCACCTCCAGCCGGTATAGGGGCACAAAAAAAGCGAGCCCGAAGGCTCGCCAGAATGTTTGTGTTCGCTGCGCTAGGCTTATTGCTTGGCGCGCTTGTGGTAGCCCATGATGTAATACATCATCACCAAGAATGCCACCCACACCAGGCCCAACACCAGGCTAATCCACTGTGGTGAGAAGGCAATCATCACCACCACGGTCAGTAAGAACAAGATCGCAAAGTAAGAACCCAGGGGGTACAAAGGCACTTTGTACTTTAATACTTTAAATTCTTGTGGGTTTAGCTGACGACGGAAACGCAGTTGCGAAATCAAAATGGTCAACCACGTCCACACCGCACAGAAGGTCGAGGCGGAGGTCAACAGCAAGAAGGTGTCTTCGGCCGCTTGGTAACTGGCCAACACGCTGGCGCCCAAGATCAACACCGAAGCCAAAATGGCCACGCCAGGAATGCCTTTACGGTTCAAACCGTCAAACATCGGCAAAGCCTGTTTTTGTTGCGCCAGGCTGAACAACATGCGGCCGGTACTGAAAATACCACTGTTGCAAGAAGACAAGGCGGCGGTCAACACCACAAAGTTAATCACGCCCGCAGCGGCTGGAATGCCCATGCGTTCAAAAATCATCACAAATGGGCTCTTGTCAGAGGTGATTTGATCCCACGGGTAAATCGACATAATCATGGTCAAGGAGATGATGTAGAAAATCAGAATGCGCCAGAACACTGAATCGACGGCACGGGCCAAAGATTTTTCTGGGTTTTTGGCTTCACCAGCGGTCAAGCCAATCATTTCCACGCCCACATAGGCAAACATCACAATTTGGAGGGAGCGCAACACGCCTTCCCAGCCGTTGGGCATGAAGCCACCGTGGGTCCACATATTGCTGAAGCCCAAGGCCACGCCGTCGTTGCCAATGCCAAACAAAATAATGCCCAAGCTCATGATGATCATCAGCACAATGGCGCTGATCTTGATCAAGGCAAACCAGAATTCAAACTCGCCAAAGGCCCGCACTGCAATAAAGTTAATCGAGCCCATGATGGCCAAGGCGGCCATGCCCCACACCCAAGGTTGGACGTCTGGGTACCAATAGCCCATGTACACACCCACGGCCACAATTTCGGTCATACAGGTAATTAACCACAATAGCCAATAGTTCCAACCGGTAATGTAACCAGGCAAAGGGCCTAAGTAGTCGGTGGCGTAGCGGCTGAATGAGCCGGCTACGGGATTATGAATGGCCATTTCGCCCAAGGCGCGCATCATAAAGAAAATCACTGCGCCGCCCAAACCATAGGCGATGATGACGGCCGGACCGGCCATATTGATGGCGGTTGCCGAACCCAAAAAGAGGCCCACACCAATGGCCGCACCCAGCGCCATTAGGTTAATGTGTCGTTCTTCTAACACGCGATTCAACTGCTGTTCGCCGTTTTTCTGTGTACTCATGCTCACTTCTCCGATGAAATCCGTTTTGATTCAGGCGTTTATTATTATCACCGCGGCGTGTTTGTGTCTCAGCGCAAGGTGTTCGTGCCCATTTGTCCTGCAAGGACGGAAATTTAGCATATATATTGCCGGATTAGCAAATAACATTCCTTTTTCGAATGAACATAAAACCAGTAAAATAAAAAAATATTCTTTAAACTAAATTACTTAACCAAAATAACACCCTTGTAAACCTTATTACATATACTTATCCACACTAACAACAGGGATTAAATTCACCCAAAATACGTTAAAAATAAAAAAATGGCGCCGCAGCGCCATGTTTACTTTACCTAACTTTACGAAAATAAATCATATTAACAGGGCTTTAAGCGCGGTCGTATCGGCCACCAGCGTCACCCCCGCCTCCGCCATTTCAACCCTTGCCGCGGCCGTGGTTTCTGGCGCGATGCCTCGGGTGGCCTCTAAGTTCACAATCACTCGCCAGGCCCCATACTTCGCCAGCTGTAGCGCCGTGGTTTTGACGCAATAGTCTTCGGCCAGGCCGCCCAGAATGATGGTTTTGGCCTCTTTAATTTTCAACCATTCGATCAGGCCGGTACTCAAGCGCTCAGCAAAGTCATGAAAACAGGCGCCGTAAGGGTGCATGTCCGGCTCGATGCCTTTGTACACCACAAAATCGTAATCAATCACGGCCGGCAAGCCGGGCAAGGCTTCAAAGCCTTTGGTGCCAGGCACCGCATGCGCTACCCAAGTGAGGTCGGCATTGGGTAAATCTAAGGGCTGGAGGCTGTCTTTTGGGTCAGCCACCACCCACAGCGCCTTAGGACTGTGGGCATCCTTGGTCAACACCCGATACTGCGCCAAAGCCGCTTGGGCATTAAGCGCTGCCACAATGTCGGCGCCGCCGGCCACCGGTAGCTCATCCGGACATAAAGGGGTAAAGGTTTGTTGGGCATCTACGTCAATGGCCACTATGCTCATGGTTGTCTCCTTTGTTCAAACGGTCTGCGTTATTTTTTCTTGGGTCGAAACGCCTGGCAGACTTCAGGATGGGTTTCGATGTAGGCGCCGCCCACCAGTTCTACACCATAAGGCACCGAACTGAATAAGCCATGCACCACGATGTTGCCGCCGCTGTCGCGCACGCCTTCTAAGGTTTCGGCAATCGCTTTGGGCCGGCCGGGCAGGTTCACGATGAGGCTTTTACCGCGCACGCCCGCAGTTTGGCGCGACAGAATCGCCGTGGGCACGTAATACAGGCTGATTTGGCGCATTTGTTCGCCAAAGCCCGGCAGCTCCTTATCCAACACGGCCAAGGTCGCTTCTGGCGTCACGTCCCTAGGGGCGGGGCCGGTGCCACCGGTGGTGAAAATCAGGTCGCAGCCGTCTTCGTCGGCCAGCCGTTTCAGCGTGGCTTCAATGGTGGCTTGATCGTCGGCAATCAGATGCGGCACGTACTCAATCGGGTTCACCACGGCCTTGTCCAACCAAGCCTTAAGCCCTGGAATGCCTTCGTCTTCATAAACGCCTTGGCTGGCGCGATCGCTGGTGGACACCAAGCCAATTTTTACCGTCTGCATGCTTTATCCTCTTGTGCGGGTGATTTTGAAACATTCAGTATAACGCTGTTTAGACGAAACCTTAACCCTCTGTCTTTAGACGCGAAAGCCGCCGCAAAACATTTCCTGTTATAATCGACGTTTATGTTTAACGTATTGTCCCCGCATGTCTGAGCCTAACTTCTCTCAGGTCTTAACCAAAGACCGCCACTTCCTTCAACTTGCCTACAAACAGCCCAAACGTCACGGTGGCCTAGAGGCGGTTGACAAAAAATACGCTCAGTCGCATGCGGCCTATCTGGCGCGCCTAGCGCGGCTGCCACAGCCGAGCTTCGACGATGCCTTGCCGGTTAACCAAAAGCTGGACGAGCTGAAGGCCTTGATCAACGACCATCAGGTGGTCATCATCTGTGGCGAAACCGGTTCGGGCAAAACCACCCAGATTCCCAAGATTTGCCTGACGCTCGGCCGCGGCGTCAAAGGCCTAATCGGCCACACCCAGCCGCGCCGCCTGGCCGCGCGCTCGGTGGCGACCCGGATTGCGGAAGAGCTGGACACCCCCATCGGCGAAGCGGTGGGCTTTAAGGTGCGCTTTACCGACCACAGCAAGCCCACCAGCTACATCAAGCTGATGACCGACGGCATTTTGCTGGCCGAAACCCAAACCGACCGCTATTTAAACCAATACGACACCCTCATCATCGACGAGGCGCACGAACGCAGCCTCAACATTGATTTCTTGCTCGGCTTTTTAAAGCAGCTGTTGCCCAAGCGCCCCGACCTTAAAGTCATCATCACCAGCGCCACCATCGACGCCGACCGTTTCAGCAAACACTTTAATGACGCACCGGTGATGGAAGTTTCCGGCCGAACCTTCCCGGTTGAGGTGCGCTACCGCCCGCTTGAGGCTTTAAAAGAGGCCAGTAAGGCTGCCGATCTAGACCCTGCCGACCTCGATTACAACGATGCCATCGTCGACGCCGTGGACGAGCTGAGCCGCCTTGGCGCCGGCGACATTCTGGTGTTTTTACCGGGCGAGCGCGAAATTCGCGACGCCACCGACGCCTTACGCAAAAGCCACATCAAGCATTACGATATTCTGCCACTGTTTGCGCGCTTGTCGAACGCCGACCAGCAGCGCATTTTCCACCCCAACGGCAGCCGCCGCATCGTCTTGGCCACCAACGTGGCCGAGACCTCGCTCACCGTGCCCGGCATCAACTACGTCATCGATACTGGCCTGGCGCGGGTGAAGCGCTATTCTGTCCGCGCTAAAGTCGAACAGCTGCACGTCGAAAAAATTGCCCAATCGGCCGCCAACCAGCGTTCTGGCCGTTGCGGCCGGGTCGCCGCCGGCGTGTGCATCCGCCTGTATGCGGAAGACGACTTCAAACAGCGGCCTGCTTTTACCGACCCAGAAATTCTGCGCTCTAACCTGGCCGCGGTGATTTTGCGCATGGCCGCCCTGCGCCTCGGCGACGTGGCCCAGTTTCCCTTCTTAGAAGCCCCCGCCAGCCGCTACATTGCCGACGGCTATCAGGTCTTACACGAGCTTGGCGCCATCAAGGCCGACCAAAGCCTGACCGAAATCGGCACCCAGCTGGCGCGCCTGCCCATCGACCCTAAAATTGGGCGCATGCTGCTGGCCGCGCACAAGCACACCTGCCTGCAAGAAGCCCTCATCATCGTGGCGGCGCTGTCGATCCAAGACCCACGCGAGCGCCCGTTTGAGGCGCGCGAAGCCGCCCATCAGGCGCATCTGCGCTTTGCCGACAAAGAGTCGGACTTTTTGTCTTACGTGCACCTGTGGCAGTTTTACGAAGAAGCCTTACACAACAAAAGCAGCCAGCGCCAGCTGGCGCAGCTATGCAAGCAGCACTTCTTATCGCCCATGCGCATGCGCGAATGGCGCGAGCTGTACAAGCAGCTGAAAGACATCTGCCAAGAACTGGGCTTTAAGCCCAACGCGCTACCGGCCACGCCCGAACAAATTCATCGAGCGCTGTTAACCGGCCTGATTGGCAACGTCGGCATGAAGGCGCCGGAAGGCAACGATTACCTAGGCGTGCGCGGCATTCATTTTCACCTATTCCCCGCCTCTAACCTCTTTAAGGCCAAGCCTAAGTGGGTGTTTGCGGCCGAGCTCACCGACACCAGCAAGCTCTATGCGCGCGACGTCGGCAAGCTCAATCCAGAATGGATTGAAGCCGAAGTGCCGCACTTAGTGAAATACCATTATTTTGATCCGCATTGGGAAAAAGCCCGCGGCGAAGTGGTGGCCAGCGAACGCGTGACCTTATACAGCCTCACCGTCAATCCCCGCCGCCCGGTGCAATATGGCCCCATCGATCCTGAAACCGCGCATGAATTATTCATTCGCGGCGCGCTGGTTGAACAAGAATGGGACACCAAAGCGCCCTTCTTTAGCCACAACCGTAGGCTGATTAAAGACGTGCTGGCCTTGGAGCATAAGTCTCGCCGCCAAGACGTTTTGGTGGACGACGAAGTGCTGTATGGGTTTTATGCGGCCAAAATTCCGGCCACGATTTGCGACATTCGCAGCTTTGAAAAATGGCGCAAGTCCATCGAAGCCGAAAACCCCAAGCATTTATACCTCAGCCGCGACGACTTAATGCAGCATGCGGCCGAACACGTGACCGAGGCGCAGTTCCCCGAATGGTGGCACAACGACGACGGCAAGTTTAAGCTCAGCTACCGCTTTGAGCCCAACCACGTGCTGGATGGCGTCACCCTCCACGTGCCGTTAACGGTGTTGAACCGCCTCAACCCCGCCCGTTTAGAATGGCTGGTGCCGGGCATGATTCGGGAAAAGCTGACCCTGTTGATGAAGGCCCTGCCCAAGCAACAGCGCCGCACTTGCGTGCCGGTGCCCGACTTCATCACCGGCTTTTTGTCACGCAACCCCAATACCGATGAGCCGCTGCTGCCACAGCTGGCCCACCATATTTTGCGCCACACCGGCGGCACCGTCATCGTCGACATCGACGCCTGGCAGCAAATGCCACTGCCAGCCCACTGCCAGGTCAACATTCGCGTGCTCGACGATGGCAAGCGCGAACTGGCCATGGGCCGCGACCTGCGCCAGCTGCAACAGCAATTGGGCAAGGCCGCCCAACTGACCTTCCGCGACAACACCCAGGAATTTGAGCGCGAAGACATTCAAGACTGGGACTTGGGCACCCTGCCCGAAAGCATTCAGTTTGCCCGTGGCAAACAGCAGCTCACCGGCTATTTGGGCCTCAAGCTAGAAGAAGGCCGCATCGCCCTACGCCTGTTTGACACCGCCGACAGCGCCGAAGCCGCACATCGGCTGGGCGTGATCGCGCTGATGCAAAAACAGCTGCGCGACCACATGAAGGATTTAAACAAAGGCATTCCAGGCTTCACCCAGGTGGCGATGCAGCTCAAACACTTAGGCAACGCCGATAAGCTGTTGGCCGACATCAATCACGCCATCTGTGACCGCGCCTTTATTGGTGAAGATGCCCTGCCGCGCACCGAGAAAGACTTCAAGGAACAAATCAAGCGCGCCCGCAGCCGCCTGCCCGCAGTCAAGCAGGGCATGAGCCAAATGCTGAGCCAAATCGCCGAAGGCTATGGTGACGTCCAGCGTAAGTTGGGCAAGCACCCGCTTAGCCGCACCCTCAGCGAACAGATGCAGCGCCTGATTTACCCAGGTTTTGTCAGCGCCACACCGTGGACACAGCTGCCGCACCTGCCGCGCTACCTCAAAGCGATGCTGCTGCGCATGGACAAATACATGGGCAACGCTGGGCGCGATGATCAGCGCGAACAGGAAATCATGGCGCTGTGGCAAACTTGGCATGACCGCATTCAGCTACTGCGACAGCAAAACATCGACGTGCCGGCCGACCTACTGGCCTTTCAATGGCAGCTCGAAGAGCTGCGCGTGTCGCTGTTTGCACAAGAACTCAAAACCCCGATGCCGGTGTCGGTGAAACGCTTACAAAAACAGTGGGATGCGCTGACCAAGCAGTTTTAATCCCCGTATGGGCCCACCGCCACCGCAAATAACCCGATTGCATAAACAGGCCCATTCCGGTTAGAATAGCCACTATTTTTTATTTCAATGACATTAAAATGATTCTTTTTAAACGCGCCACGCTGTCTCTGTGCTCTTTGGTTCTATGCCTGCTCTTAGGTGCTTGCCAATCCATGGCCGATCAAGCCATGAAGTCCTTTGAACAAGGCGACTATGTCCGCAGCGTGGCCCAATACGCCACCTACGCCACCGACCGTGGCGACCAAATGAGTGACAAGAAGCGACTGGCATTTCAACAGGTCGTGAACCAAAGCGTGGCCCATTACGAGACCGAACTCAAGCGGGCAGCAGCCAACAACCACGACGCCAGAATCCACCAGCTGGTGGCCCTCAAAGCCATGCGCACTAGCCTCTACGCCCCCATACATCGGCAGCTGGTACCCGACATCATGCTGCGCCTAGACCTAGACAGCCTGACTGAGGCCTTGGCCAACCAGTATTACCTGCTGGGCCAAAGCATTAACGGCAAACAGCCTGAAGACTATCGCCGCCGAGCCGAAGCCTATGGCCAGGCGTTGGCGCAGATCACCCCCTATAAAGACAGCCAGGCTTTGTTTACCAGCAATGACAAAACCTATAAAGGCCTACTCGCCGAAGGCCTCTATCAAGCCGGCCTGCTGTTGGCCAAGAACAAGGATTACCACGGCGCGGCCGCCAGCCTGCGCCAAATTGCCGCCACCTACGCCCCTTATGGCGACTATAAAAACACGGCGGCCTTGCTCAAACAGTACGAAACCATTTGGCGCACGGCCGAATACAAGGCCTTACTGCAACAGGCCGACGCCGCAGCGGGACGCATCCATAACAAGCGCAGTGCCCGCGACGTCGCCGCCCAATACCAAAGTGCGGTCAACACCTTAAGCACCTATGGCGACAGCAAAGTGGCCCAACAAAAAGCCAGCAAGTATGCGCAACAAGGGCTGGTGAAGGTCTACCTTGACGATGATGTCAACCCGCTGATGAGTACGCTCAGAACCAGCACCGCCGATGCCGCCCTCACCTTAACTTCAAATGAGCTGACGCCTTATTTCAAAGTGACCAAAAACCGCCAGGAGGCCGACGTGGTGGTCAAAATCCGCCTCAAAGAAACCTATGAGCGCGACGGCGACGCCATTGACAGAGAAGCCCAAACAAAGCAGGTTCAGGCCGGCAACAAAACCACCACCCACCCTAATGGCGCCGTCACCACCGAACCGACCTATGTGACCAAACGCTTCACCAAAGTCACCATCAGCGCCCAAAACCGCTATCTCACCACGGTAGAACTGTCGTTTAGCGGCCTCTACCAAGAAAAGCTCAGTCACGACTTCATCGCCACCTCGGAGAAAAAAGTGGTGAGCTACGAAGGCGACGTGCCCAGCGGTAAAGCCTATGATAAGAAACAGGTCAGCAGCATGAAAAGCAAGGAAGACTTGGCCAAGGACAGCCGTAAAAAGGCCCATGCCGACCTCTACAGCCGCCTGTATCGGATCACCGCTAAGTTTGATACCTTATAAACCTCAGGCCGTTCGATGAGCGGCCTGCCTAACTTAGGCGCTAAAAAATCAAGGCTGCTGTCATAAACCCATGATTTCAGACAAAATCACTTGTTTTTTAACCTAATAATGACTACCATCCGCCACATTCTTGCACCAACCTCTGGGAGCCACCGCATGGGCCACAACGCCACCGCCTCACCCCACCCCCACACTGACACCGCCACCGTGGTGTGTGGTACCGCGTTTCACACGCCGGTTTTAGGGCACATCGACGTCCTCAGCGACCATTTATTCTGTTTTAACGAGCACGGCACCCTCACCGCCGTTCTGTCTCCACAGCACCCCGATTACGCCCTAACCCAGCAGCAGGCCCGTGCGCAGCAGCGCTACACTGAGCTGACCGCAGGCCAATACCTGTTGCCTGGCTTCATTGATCTGCACGTCCATGCGCCCCAATGGCCACAGTCGGGCAAGGCCTTACACGAGCCGTTGCTGAACTGGCTCAACGACTACACCTTTCCTTTAGAAGCCCGCTATCAAGACCTAGCGTTTGCGGAACAGGTGTACCACCAAGTGGTACGCACGCTCTTGGCCAACGGCACCACCACCTCGGTGTATTTTGCCACTGTCCATAAAGAGGCTTCGCTGCGCCTGGCGGAAATCTGCCTCGAATACGGCCAACGCGCACTGGTGGGCAAAGTGGTGATGGACAACGACAGCTGTCCTGATTTTTACAAAGACGCCGACGCCGCCAGCGCTGTGGCCGACACCCAATGGCTGATTGAGGCCATTCAAGCACTGCCGCACAACCCTGAGCTGGTGCTGCCGGTGATCACCCCGCGCTTTATTCCCACCTGTAGCGACGAAGTGCTGTACGCCTTGGGCGCGCTGGCTCAGAAGCAATCACTGCACGTGCAAACCCACTGTTCCGAAAGCGACTGGGCCCACCAGCACGTGTGGGACCGCATGGGCAAAAGCGATGCCCAGTCACTGGCCGACTTTGGCCTCTTGACGCGCCGTACGCTCTTGGCCCACGCCAACTTTTTAAGCCCCAGCGACACCGCCTTGATTCAGGCCCACGGCAGCGCCTTAGCGCATTGCCCGGTGTCCAACGCCTACTTTGCCAACAGCGTGCTGCCAGTAGCGGAACACCTGAAGCTGGGCACCCATCTGGGCTTGGCCACCGACATTTCTGGTGGCTATAGCCCCAGCATGTTCGACGCCATGCGCCAAAGCATGATGTCGGCGCGCATGCTCGAAGACGGCGTCAATCCCGATTTGGCCGCCGCCCAGCGCGGCCGTGCCGACAGCCGCATTGATTTCAGGCACGCCTTCTGGCTGGCCACCACCGGCGGTGGCCAGGCCTTGGATTTGCCCATCGGCCACTTTAGCGTCGGCCAACAGTGGGATGCGCAAGTCATCGACGTGCACGCCGCCGATTCCAACATCAGCCTTTATCCAGAATGGGACACGCCCGTTGACGTGCTGCAAAAAATCATTCACGGCGCCCAGCGTAGCAACGTGCACACGGTTTGGGTCAACGGCCGCATCGTGCATCAACCTAACTAAAACCAGAAAGAACCTGACCTTATGTCCGCACCAGACGCCCCTTCTGAACACACTTTAGTGGTCCAGCCCGACGAAAAACTGCCCTTTGGCAAAAGCCTGATTCTCGGCCTCCAACACGTGCTGGCCATGGACGTGTACGTTGTGCCCTTCATCATCGCCACCATTGTGTCGCTGTCGGTCACCGACTCGGCGGTGCTGATTCAGGCCACCTTTTTTGCCGCTGGCTTGGCCACCATCATCCAATCGCAGTGGTGGATGAAGCTGCCGATTGCACAAGGGCCATCTTATGTGCCCATCGGCGCTGTGGCCGGCATTGCGCTCAGCGCCGGCGGCGGCCTTAGCGGCATGTCGGCAGTCTATGGGGCCTTAATCCCTGGCGCCGTCATCATCATCGTGCTGGGCTTCACCCCGATTTTCCGCAAAATCATCAATCATTTGGTGCCGCCGATCGTGGGCGGCACCATCATTCTGGTGGTGGGCATTGCCCTCATGCCGGTGGGCCTAAAGGCCAATATTTTCAGCGTTTATCCTGGCGGCAGCACCCTGCATCAAAACGTGGCCCTTGCGGCAACGTCTGCCAGCCTGCTGATTTTATTTGTGACCCTCGGCCTTAAGCTGGGCCAGCGCGGCATTTGGCTGCGCCTGTGTTCGGTGTTATTGGCCTTGATCGGTGGCTGCCTTCTGGCCGCCCACTGGGGCCTATTCAACACTGACGCCATTGCCGCTGCGTCGTGGTTTGCTCTGCCTCATCTGGCCTTTTTGAGCTTTACGCCAACGTTTTCAGGCTCGGCCATCGTGACCATGCTGATCATCTACGCCGTGCTGCTGGCCGAAACCACCGGTACCTGGTTTGCCGTCAGTGCCGTGATTGATCGACCCTTACAAGACCAGCAAATCGACCGTGGCGTGGTCGGCGAAGGCCTCGGCTGTTTGGTCAGCGCCCTAGTGGGCAGCACGCCCGTCACCGGCTATTCGACCAATGCCGGCATCATCGCCATTACCGGCATTGCCAGCCGCTTTGCCTTTTTGGCCGCTGGCCTATGGATGATGGTGTTTGGCCTGTCCGGCAAGCTGGCCGTGGCCATTGCCTCGATTCCCTCGCCGGTGATCGGTGGCGTGTTCATCGTGGTGTGCGCCATCATCGCCCTCAGCGGCTTTAGGGTGATCCGCCACATCGAGTTGGACGAGCGCAATATGTTTGTGATTGGCGTGCCCATCATTACGGCCCTGTTTATTGATTTGGCGCCGCCGGAGCTATTGCAATCGCTACCGCAAACCTTGCAATACTTGCTGAGCTCCTCAATTGCCGCCGGCGCCATTGTCGCCATCGTGTTGAATCAAATCTTGCCTAAGTCACTAAAACGGGTGTATTAACCCACCCTATGCTGATCAAGCCGCCGTGTTACGGCGGCTTTTTTTCTGAATCCGTTCAAGCCTTCGTATAAAAACAGCATAGCCTATCCAGTGATGTTCAGAGGGCACTGCGTCCAGAAACGCCTGCGTGATCACCCCCAACCACCCCGAATTTTTTACCGACTAGAAACTAGACAAAAGAAATCACCGTCCGCTTTGCCCCTTAGCTGGCACACGGTCTTAAAAAAACACGCAAGCATTCAACCCAGACAAACATCCGCTCTGAAAGAAAACTTAATGAGGCCGTCTTAAAACCGATTTCACTGTCTCTCCAAACGGCACCAAAGACTTTTATCCATAAAAAAGCCCAGTAAGGATATGCTTACTGGGCTGTTGAAACTGAAGATCGGTAACGCATGACACAAAACCAATCTAACTCATTAAAAAACGCTGCTTGCCAAGGTTGCTCGCAGCTTGGGCACTTTTTTATA
The DNA here is from genome assembly GCA_017991555.1 of Neisseriaceae bacterium. GTDB lineage: Bacteria > Pseudomonadota > Gammaproteobacteria > Burkholderiales > Neisseriaceae > JAGNPU01. The sequence continues at coordinate 149,033 of JAGOQM010000005.1, read as the reverse complement.
CTTATTGTGATTGAATTTATCAAAATCCTGACGCCAGCGCATGAGTAAACAGCTTGGCTTTTCATGTTCAAAATACCAGCGATCTACAAACTTCCTTACAATAAGTTAATCGTCACCTGCGGCATTTCAGCTGATCAGAAGCGGGTAACCAATCGGCGACTAATGCTAATAATCCTGGGAAACGTTTTTCGAGATCTTCGCTGCGTAAACGGCTGCGTCGTTCCAATCCATACTGACGCTGGCGGATCACACCCGCTTCGCGCAATGTCTTAAAGTGATGGGTTAACGATGATTTAGGCCGATCTATTTCAAACCAACCACAGGGATGGTCGTACGCCTGCCTCTCTAACAACAACTTACGCACGATGGTTAAACGCAGAGGGTCGGCCAACGCGGCCAAGATCTTCTCTAGACGCAACTCTGCGATATCAGGCTCTGGCAAAGGGTTAGGCAGTTCGGTAGGTTCACTATTCACCGTAACCGATGCAATTTTATTTGAGGTATTCATTGGTTGATTATAACAACTGTACGATATTTGTCGAATTAGTTAACTAGTGCACGCTCAGCCAATATCGCCAAGATAGCCGGTAGGTCAAAGCTTTCCCTCATTGTGGCCTCAACTAATAGCGGCATATTTATATTAATGCTTGCTACTGTACGAAATTTATCGTACTGTTCAATACTCTATTTAGTTCGAAAAAAATCGTACAGGAGCCTATATATGTCAACCCCTTTAGTCATCGTTGCCCACCCTCAGCTGACGCAGTCGCGTATCAATGCCGCTTGGATGGCAGCATTACGCCAAGTACCTAGTGTTACGGTGCATGACTTATATGCTCGCTATCCTGATGAGGTGATTGATGTACAAGCCGAACAGCAACAGCTAGCAGCGCATGATCGCATCATCTTACAATTCCCTTTCCAATGGTATAACTGCCCACCATTACTAAAGAAGTGGCTGGATCTGGTTCTTGAACACGGATGGGCTTATGGCCCAGGCACCGTTGCACTGCATGGAAAGCAACTGGGCATCGCTGTTTCCACCTGGTCTAGAGCAACGGATTACCAAAAGGACGATCGCTATGGACGAACGATGGAAGAGCTAACCAGCCCATTTGAAGTCACGGCTTTGCGCATCAGCATGCATTATCTGCCGGGATTTTTCCTCAATGGCGTTGGTGAGATTGATGATCAGCAACTCGCCACTAATGCCGAAGCCTATTGTGCTTATGTACAACAAGAGGCATTTTAAAGTGCTGACATTTAATAAACGGATCCCGCGTTTTCATTCTCTTATATATGCATTAGGTTTGTGGGCATTAATCTCCATCAGTAGCGCACAAACGCGCAACAGTACGGGTCGTGCTTTAATCAATCCCCTCCCGCCCATTCCCGCAGAATACGTTGAGGCAAGTCGCACGGCGGTGACTCTTGATAAGCGCCCAGCCGAGCTGATTCGCTATGAGCGTCGTGATCGTCGCAATGCAGGCCAAGGTGGCGAGCATTTTAGTATGATCATCAATCCTCAGGGGCAACTGCAAGGATTCATGCGCAAAACATTAACACAGACCCGAGGCACATTGCCGACTCAGGCGGAAGCCCGTGATTTAGCCATAGCCTTTGTGACCCAGTATGCACCCGATTTATTATCCAACTACGTCTTTGATGCCACCACAATGGAAACAGAGCCGTTAACCATTATGGGGGCTAATGGCAACAATACGCGCGCAGCCATCCAATATGTACGGGTTAAGATGCGTCATCGCGACACCAAACTCTGGTTTTTTGTTTTTATTGATGTTAATCGGCAAGTGATGCTCTTTGAACGCGATCTTGCTTGGGATTATATGCGGTTTCGCCGCGCCACAGAAAAATGGTTATTTGACGATTGGCGAACACGCAATGATTAGCGACCTCATGATTGATTGATGGACAAATCAAAACATTAAGGACGCCCCTATGGATTCAGTGACCCATCTTGTTTTAAGTGGTGCAGGCGCGGCGGCATGGGTTCCCAAGACCCATCGACGCACGGCAGTTTTCGCCGGCATGGCGCTCGGCACACTGCCAGATTTAGATATTTTTCTGTTAAAACTCCTCACCAATGACCCCATTCGTCAAATGGTTGAACACCGAGGGTTTAGCCACTCGCTGCTGTTGATGCCCTTGGTGGTTTGCCTATTATGGTGGGGGGTTAAAAAAATGCCTAATCGGGTCGCGCTAGCGCCCTGGCGCTGGCTACTGGCCCTAGAGTTTGCACTGATTTCCCATTTATTACTGGATGCTTTAACGGGCTATGGCACCCAATTATGGTGGCCTTTTAAGCCCCACCCAACTATGGGGGCCAGCATTTACATTATTGACCCCTTGTATACCCTGATTTTACTGGTGACAAGCCTTACCGCTTGGCTGTTACGCAAGCGAGCGAGCAGTCACACCATACTGATTGTAGGACTTTTGATGAGCATGAGCTATTTGGGGTTTGCCCTTGTGGCAAAAAGCCTTGTCGAACGTGCTGCCCATTTGGCGTTAACGCCTTTAAATTTACAAAGTGCCCCACGATTCTCCATTCCACTGCCTTTTAATGCACTGCTCTGGCGCGTAACAGTACTCACTCCAGAAGGTTATTTAATCGGGGATCGCTCAATTATTTCGGATCAATCCCCCATGCGTTTTTATGCCTATAACACTGATGTTGCCGCATTAAACGAGGTGCGCGAATGGCCTGCAGTCCAACAATTATACTGGTTTAATCGAGGTTTTATGACGACAGATGTCGTGGGAAATAGCTTAATCCTTAAAGATTTGCGTTCAGGGCTAGCCCCCTATTTTTTCTTTAGTTTTGTGATTGCAGAGAAAAAAAACAACGCTTGGCTAGCTCGTCCACCGGTAAAAATTAAATCCGTCCCGCAATTATTGATTGAGGAAAGTGGGGGTCTATCTCTGGTTTTACGCAATTTATGGCGGCGAATTTGGCATGAACAACGGGGCCTATTGAATAGCCCAAATACAGAACCGCCTGTCCAAGCGCTCACGCCCCAGCTTTGTGAACCCCTTCACCCTCGCCGATGAGGCCAACGAGCCTTAATCGGGCCAAAAGAAAACGCCATCAAGGCGTTTTTTTAAGCAAGCAACTCAACTCGGTACCAAGGCAACAGCCGCCCATAGCGGCTGCCCACCAAATGACCAGCCTCCATAAAATAAGTGAGGTCATTCGGGTCATCCTGAGCGGAGGCGGCCCACGCATGCAGCGCCACCACCTTCGCCTGTTCAAACCCACCAAAACGGTAGACGTCGCTTTCAAAGCGCCCTGGTACCGCTGGAAAAGCGAACAGAAAGTCCATGTCTCGGTACGCGCTGGATTTTGGCGGTGGCAGGGTGATGATGGTGACGGTTGGCTCAGACGCTTGGGCTTGGGCTGGCGCCTGATCGGCGTCCGTATCCGTATTGGCGTCAGCGGTCACGTCGGCCTCTGCCTGCTCTTCTGGCCACACAACCGCAGGGGCAAACCCAGCTACAGGCTCAGCCTTAGGCGCCACCATCGTCTCTAAAGGCACCGTGGCCACAGCCTCATCATGCCAATCGTCGTGCTCGGCAAAGGCATACTGCCGCGCCGTAAACGTGCCCTGCAGCTGCGACTCACCCACCACTTCATAATGTCCCGTCACCTGCTGCTGGTCGGCCGACAGCTCGCCCGCCACCGTCAGCGCCACGACTTCATGCGCATCGTCCTCACTCAAAAAAACGCCCTCACCAACAAAAGCCGAACCCGTCACCGCGGCGACAAATTCAAAGCCCATCCACTCGGTGGTGCGCTCGGCCAACGGCAGCTCGTAACGACCATAGAGCCGATCGCCCGTGGCGTCTAGCGCCAGCACCAGATTTGAATCTGCCTGCTCTTGGCCGCTGATCGTCCCCACATACACGCGCCGAGGCCGTAATCGTGATGGCAAGGCAGGCAAGATCGCCACCAATGTCGTGGCATCAACCGGCACAGTCGGCACAACAGGCACGCTGGGCCATAGGCTGCTGAGCAAGCCCGTTGGCGACAAAGTGCGGCTCAGGGTATTGGGGGATAGGGAGACGACCGGTGGCGTTAAGACCAGCGGCGCTTCCGCCTGCGCCACGAGGGCGGAAGCCACGTCGGCGGCGGTAAAGGAAGACAAGGGTTCGGACACCGCTGTGGGCGACGTGGGGCGCGCCAGTACAGCATTTTGGCTGCGGGGGCGCGCCCGCTCAGGCGTAAGGGCAGCGCCAGAACGATCGGGCTGAACCTGATCTTCGGGCCCCGCAACCATTGACGCCATTGGCGGGCCTAAAGGCCAGGGATCGGGCGGTAAAGCCACTTCATTCGAGGCCGCTGCCGGCGTCAATGGCTGTAACCGCTGTGAGTTAGACACACCACAGGCGGCCAAAATCAAGCTACTGAACAGTATCCATCGGGGCGGGTTTAGGCCTATCATGAATGTTTATCAATGCCAAAAGTTTATTTAAAATAGAATGGCATCATAACACAACGCTGCAGAAAAGCGGCAAATAAAACCAAGCAAGCCCTTGTTTTTCAAAACATAATAGTATAATTAGGCACAAAAAAAGCCGCCCTTTACAGGACGGCTTTCAGGCTGTTTCAACAGGCTTATTTCAAAGGGGTCACTTCCATGCCGAACATCGCGCGTGCGGTGTTCAACATTTGGCAGCTAAAGCCCCATTCGTTATCGTACCAAGCCAATACTTTCACCATGTTGCCATTTGACACTTTGGTCAAGGTGCTGTCGAAGGTGCTGCCTTCGGTGGTGTGGTTAAAGTCGGTCGACACCAAAGGCAAGGTGTTGTAACCCAACACGTTTTTCATGCTGCCTTCTGATGCTTGCTTCACGATTTCGTTCACTTCGTCGATGCTGGTGTCGCGTGCGGCTTCAAAAGTTAAGTCCACCAAAGACACGTTAATGGTTGGCACGCGCACAGAGAAACCATCCAGCTTGCCTTGTAGTTCTGGCAACACCAAACCCACGGCCTTAGCGGCGCCGGTTTTGGTCGGGATCATGTTTTCTACCGCACTGCGGGCGCGGCGTAGGTCTTTGTGGCGCACGTCGGTCAACACTTGGTCGTTGGTAAAGGCGTGGATGGTGGTCATCAAGCCTTTAACGATGCCTAGGCCGTCGTTCAACGCTTTGGCCACAGGCGCCAAGCAGTTGGTGGTGCAAGAAGCGTTAGACACCACGGTCATTTCTGGGGTCAACACGTTGTGGTTCACGCCGTACACGATGGTGGCGTCCACGTCGGCGCCGCCTGGTGCAGAAATCAAGACTTTTTTGGCGCCGGCTTCAAAGTGAGCCTGACATTTTTCTTTGGTGGTAAACGCACCAGTACACTCCAACACCAAATCCACGCCTAGCTCGCCCCATGGCAGTTCAGCTGGGTTACGGGTGGCGAAGAAAGGGATTTTTTTACCATTGATGATCAAGTTGCTGTCGTCGTGGCTGATGTCTGCGTTAAAACGACCGTGGACGGTGTCGAATTTAGTCAGATGAGCGTTGGTGGCCAAGTCGCCAGAGGCGTTCACGGCCACGACGTCAAATTGGTTGGTCAGGTCGTACTCATAGATCGCGCGCAAAACTTGGCGGCCGATACGGCCATAGCCATTAATGGCAACTTTGATGGTCATTGTTGGTTCCTTAAAGATTTAAGCAAAAAGTCGGCCGTAAAATAAGGCGACTCCCGCTGCAAAAATAATAACGGCGCCGCCTTTATACGGCGGCAATAAATAAGGCCACGATACACACCAGCCCCAGTCCCCACGACGCAGATCGGCAAGTAGGCCAATCTCGAACATAGCAGACAATAAAGGCAAGGCGGCTCAACACAAACAGCGTGGCCCATAAATCAATCGTGGTTTGCACCGCGCCGCCGCTCACATGAGCGATGATGACGGCCGCAGCAAAAAACGGATTCACCTCGTAGGCATTGGCCTGAGCGGCCTGAGCGCGCGCGGCCTTACCTTGAAGCTGGCTTAAGAACGCACGCGGATCATGATTGTCCTGGGGCTTAAAGCCCCCACTGGCTTTGGCATACATCGCCGTCAACAAGGGCAACAGCATCGCCACCAACACACACCAATAGGCTAAAGTCATGGGCCGGCCTTTCTTTAAGTTAATCCGTTCACTGCGTAAAAAAGCGGCCATGACGATCGCTCATCCTGGCAGCTTCGCGTGGCTTACAGTACCGACTTAACGGTGGCCACCACGTTAGCAGTGGTGAAGCCAAAGGTTTCAAACAGTTCGTTTGCGGGCGCAGACTCACCAAAGTGATCCATGCCCACAACCGCACCTTCTAAACCCACATACTTACGCCAGAAGTCGCTCACGCCGGCTTCAACCGCCACGCGTGGCAAACCTTTAGGCAATACGCTGGCCTGATAGGCTTTGTCTTGCTGGTCAAACACGGTGGTCGCAGGCATAGACACCACGCGTACCGCCACGCCTTCTGCCGCCAACGCTTTCTGAGCGTCCAAGGCCAAGGCCACTTCCGAACCGGTCGCCAATAGGATCGCTTGCGCACTGTCGGCATCGCTCAACACATAGCCACCTTTGGCAATATTGGCCAACTGCTCATCGCTACGGGCCACAAACGGCAAGCCTTGACGACTGAAAATCAAGCACGCTGGATGGTCTTTCGCTTTAACCGCTTCGACCCAAGCCACTAGCGATTCAGCCGTGTCACACGGACGCCATACCGCCATGTTCGGGATCATGCGCAAGGTGGCAATTTGCTCAACCGGTTGATGGGTTGGGCCGTCTTCGCCTAGGCCAATCGAATCATGGGTGTACACAAACACCGAGTTGATTTTCATCAACGCGGCCATACGCAAAGCGTTACGGGCGTATTCGCTGAACATCAAGAAAGTGGCGCCAAACGGCTTCACGCCGCCGTGTAAGGTCATGCCGTTCATGATGGCGCTCATGCCGAATTCGCGCACGCCGTAATGAATGTAGTTACCGCCCTCGTCTTTACTCAGCGCTTTAGACTGTGACCAGTTGGTTAGGTTAGACGGGGTTAAGTCGGCAGAGCCGCCCACCAATTCTGGCAACACCTGCGCCAGGGTTTCAATCGCGTTTTGGCTGGCTTGGCGCGTGGCCAATTTTTCGGCCTTGGCGTTGATGTCGGCCAAAGCAGCCGCCACGTGCGTCTCAAAGTTGGCAGGCAGCTCACCGGCCATACGGCGGGTAAATTCAGCGGCCAACTCAGGGTATTGTGCGGCGTAGGCATCAAAATCAGCCTGCCAGGCCTGCTCTAGCGCAGCGCCTGCGGCTTTGGCATCCCAAGCAGCGTACACATCAGCCGGCACTTCAAACGGCGCATGGGCCCAGCCCAGCTGCGCACGCGCGGCCGCGATTTCGTCGTCACCCAAAGGGCTACCGTGGGTTTTGGCCGTGCCTTCTTTATTGGGCGAGCCTTTGCCAATGGTGGTTTTACAGCAAATAATGCTGGGCTGAGCGGTGTTCGCTTTGGCCGCTTCAACGGCGTTGGCCACGGCGTCTACGTCATGACCATCGACGTTGGCCACCACGTGCCAACCGTAACTGGCAAAACGCTCAGGAATGTTTTCGCTGAACCAGCCGTCTACGTTGCCATCAATGGAAATGTTGTTGTCGTCGTACAGCACCACCAGCTTGCCCAAACCCAAAGTACCGGCCAATGAAGCCACTTCGTGAGAAATGCCTTCCATCAAGCAACCGTCACCCACAAAGGTGTAGGTGTGGTGGTCCACAATATTGAACCCGTCGCGGTTAAATTCTTTGGCCAAAATGTGTTCGGCAATGGCCATCCCAACCGCATTGGCAATGCCCTGACCTAACGGCCCGGTCGTGGTTTCCACACCATCGGTGTAGCCATACTCAGGGTGACCAGGGGTTTTGCTTTTAAATTGGCGAAAGGCTTTTAAGTCGTCGATGCTGACGTTGTAGCCCGTTAGGTGCAATAGGCTGTAGATCAACATAGATGCGTGACCGTTAGACAAAACAAAGCGGTCGCGATTCACAAACTTAGGGTTATTGGGGTTGTGACGCAAAAAGCGCGTCCACACGGCCTGAGCCATTTCGGCCATGCCCATCGGCGCGCCCGGATGGCCAGAATTGGCCTTTTGTACTGCGTCCATGGATAAAAAACGAATGGCGTTTGCCAGTTGAGAAGCCATAATTTGCCTTACAGATTATTCAAGATGAGTGAGTGCGTGCGTGACGCAAGTAAATTCTGCCTGAATTATGCCTTTTTATGCCCCATTCTTCAAGGCATGAACCACGATCTTCGGCATAATCACCCTAATTCATAAGGTTGCATCCACACATATATCAGTCTTAATTTAAAATTACGCACAATTCGGAAGTAAATCAGGATTTTACCCAAAAAACATAGCCCTGATAGGGGCTGGCCTAGAACCAAATTTAGGGGTTTAAATGGGGCCCCCTCATTTTTCCGCTGCCAAGGAGAGACAAAAACGTAACAGCTTGATACACTGAGGATGGCTTAGACCAAAATCTATTCTGAATAGATAAATAAAGCAGTCACCCAAGGTGCCACTGCCATAATAAAACGTGTCGTTTTCACAGCATGAGTCACTAAAACCACGTCACGTTAATCAATCGGTACCTCGTACCCAACTGGAGAAATGCGCCATGCAACAAAAATACATCCTAGACGATCAAGCGGTCGCCACGCTTTTAGCCACGGCCAAGCAAGAGGCCAAGAAACAGCAGTGGGCGGTCACCATTTGCGTCACCGACGACGGTGGTCATGTCTTAGGATTATTACGTTTGGATGGTGCAGCCCCCATGTCGGCGTTGATTGCACAAGAAAAGGCCAAAACAGCGGCCCTAGCGCGCAAAGAAACCCTGGTGTACGAAACCATGATTAACCAAGGCCGTACGGCCTTTCTATCGGCACCCCTACACGGCCTTCTCGAAGGCGGCCTGCCCATCATGATGGATGGACAATGTATCGGTGCCGTTGGCGTATCAGGCTTGTCTTCCGATTTGGATGCCAAGCTTGCTCGTCTGGCTATTGCCAGCATTTTTTGATGACCCATACCCGCTTTGTTAACCCTAGCAAACGACAAAGGAAAGAAGAGAGATGACCATGACCGATCGCACGACTATAAACGGTTTACAAGTTGATCAACGTTTAGCCACCTTTATCAATACCGAAGTATTGGCCCAGCACAGCGTCAGCGCTGAGGCGTTCTGGCCAGGTTTCAGCGCCCTAGTCGCCAAGTTTAGCCCTAAAAATAAAGCCCTATTGGCCAAACGCGAACAGCTACAAGCGCAGCTAGATGAATGGCACCAAGCCCACCCAGGCCCCATTACCGACATGGCGGCCTACCAACAGTTTCTAAAAGACATCGGCTATCTAGTGGCGGCGCCGGCCAACGTGAAGGTCACCACCGCCAACGTCGACACGGAAATCACCCGTCAAGCAGGCCCACAGCTGGTGGTACCGGTGATGAATGCGCGCTATGCGCTAAACGCCGTGAACGCCCGCTGGGGTAGCCTATACGATGCCCTATACGGCACCGACGTCATTCCTGAAGACGGCGACACCGCAAAAACCCAAGGCTACAACCCTAGCCGTGGTGCCGCAGTGATTGCGTTTGCGCGCGACTTCTTAGACCAAGCCATCCCACTAAAAGACGGCAGCCACGCCAACACTCAGGCCTACATTGTGAACCAAGGCGGCCTAGAGGCTATTTTGACCGATGGCCAAATCGTGCCCCTCACCCACCCTGAGCGTTTTGCGGGCTTTACCGGCAAAGAAACCTCGCCCACGTCGTTGCTGTTCAAGCACAATAATTTACACTTTGACATTCTAATCGACAAAACCAGCCCCATTGGCTCACAGGACGCCGCCGGCATTAAAGACATCATCATGGAAGCCGCCGTGACCACCATTATGGACTGCGAAGACTCGATTGCCGCCGTCGATGCAGCCGACAAAGTGTGCGTGTACCAAAACTGGTTAGGCCTCATGCGCGGCGACCTCGCCGAAGAGGTGTCTAAAGGCGGCAAAACCTTTACCCGCACCATGAACCCAGACCGCACCTACACCACCGTGCGCGGTAAAACCATTACCCTGCAAGGCCGTTCGCTGATGTTCATCCGCAACGTGGGCCACTTAATGACCACCCCCGCCATCTTAGACGCCGACGGCCAAGAAATCCCTGAAGGCATTTTAGACGCGGTGATGACCGCCTTGATCGCCCCTTATGACCTCAACCGTCAAAGCGGTGGCAACTCGCGCACCAAATCGGTGTACATCGTGAAGCCCAAAATGCACGGCCCTGAAGAAGTGGCGTTTGCCAACGAACTGTTCGCCGACGTAGAAGCCTTAACCGGCCTAGCCCCCTTAACCCTAAAAATGGGCATCATGGACGAAGAGCGCCGCACCAGCGTCAACCTCAAAGCCTGTATCGCCCAAGCCCAAGACCGCGTGGTGTTCATCAACACTGGCTTCTTGGACCGCACCGGTGACGAAATGCACACCGCCATGCGTGCCGGCCCAATGATTCGTAAAGGCGACATGAAGGCCAGCCCTTGGATTCAAGCCTACGAGCGTAACAACGTTCAGGTTGGCCTTGATTGCGGCCTGCCTGGTCACGCCCAAATTGGCAAAGGCATGTGGGCCATGCCCGACCTGATGGCCGAAATGCTGGTGCAAAAAATTGCCCACCCGAAATCCGGCGCCACCACCGCTTGGGTGCCCTCGCCAACGGCCGCCACCCTGCACGCCCTGCATTATCACCAGGTTAATGTGGGTGAGGTACAAGGACAGCTGGCCAAAGAGAAGGTTGAGCTGCTGAACGATTTGCTCACCATCCCCGTGGCCACCGACACCGGTTGGTCTGACGAAGAAAAGCAGCAAGAATTAGACAATAACGTCCAAGGTATTTTGGGCTATGTGGTGCGCTGGATCGACCAAGGCGTGGGCTGTTCTAAGGTATTAGACATCCACAACGTGGGCCTAATGGAAGACCGCGCCACCTTGCGCATTTCCAGCCAGCACATTGCCAACTGGTTGCTACACGGCATCGTGACCGAAGCCCAAGTTCGCGAAACCTTGGCACGCATGGCCGCCGTGGTTGACGGCCAAAACGCCGACGATGCGCTGTATGAGCCTATGGCTGGCCACTTTGACACCTCGGCCGCGTTTAAAGCCGCTTCTGACCTGATTTTCAAAGGCACCACCCAGCCAAGCGGCTACACCGAGCCATTGCTGCACCACTGGCGTCAGGTGAAAAAAGCCGAAGCCTAACCCTTCATCGCTGTACCCCAACCCCGCCCCTATCGGCGGGGTTTTTTATGTTTGGCCAGCCTACGGCGTACTGATTTAACCCTCCGGCCGCAGGGTGGATAAAGCGAAGCCTGAAGCCCCACCTCATGAGGAAAAGCTGCGTGGGACAAGGCCTAACTGACGAGAAACCACTCATAGAGATGACACCATGGTTCGGTGTGCTGCGTTGAGTGAATCGCGACCCACGTCGCCTTTGGTGTACATGATCTGAAGCATTAAGGCTGGTGGGTAGGCTGCGCTTTACCACACCCAGCTGCTACGGCGACCCAAGCGGATTGAAGCCACAACAAACCATGATCTAAACTTCAAGTTACAACCCCAACCCCAAATCAAAAAAACGGCTGCCTCATCTCCACGGCAGCCGTTTGATCAAACCCAATCCCCTTAATCCCGCTTACCGACCAAAGTTCGCCGGAATGTGCTTACGGGTAAACAGCAACGCCAACAACACCAGCAACATGCCAATAGCCAACATCATCATGTAGCCCGTCAGGCCGGCAAAAGTGATCACCGCCGCGCCAGCAAAGGCGCTCACCACCGTGCCCAAGCGGCCTGCCACCAGCGCCATGGCCGTCCCAGTGGCGCGCACCTTAGTTGGGTACACATAAGCACACAGCGGATACAAAATGGCCTGTACCGCATTGGTAAACATGCCGTTCACCCCTAGACCAAAGATCAACAGGCCGGTACTGCCCACCACGTCCACGCCCAATAGCAGCAGCGCACTCATCGCCGCACCGCCACAAAAAATCAGCATCGGCACGCGTGAACCAAAGCGGGTCACCATGAGCGCACAGCCGATCGACCCCAAAATGCCACCCAGATTAAACGCCGCCAAACCGCTGCTGGCCATGCCAATGCTGAGCCCTTCATGGCTGAGCATGGTCGGCAACCAGCTAAACGACATGTAGACCGTCATCAAACACATAAAAAAAGCCAGCCACAGGGTCACGGTTTCTCGGCGCAAACCGCCCTCGAACAGCCCTGCCACACCCGCTTTTTGCGCGCTGTCTTGCACAGACGGGTCCACAAACGTGGCGCCTGCGGGAATGTGGTGACCCATTTTGCGCAGCATGTGCCGCAGCTGATCCACCCGTTTCGGAAAACGAGCCAAATAGCGAGGCGATTCCGGGAGCACCCACCAGAGCAGCAGCGCCAAGGCGGTAGAGAGGCCACCGCCGATGTAAAACAGCCAGCGCCACCCATACTGTGGCAACACCAGGCCAGAAAACAGGCCCGACAGCATGCCGCCGATGGGAATACACACAATCGTGGCGGTGATCGCCATGGTGCGCCGACGGCTGGGGGTAAACTCGGCCGTCAGCGTGGTGGCCGTGGGCAAGGCACCGCCAATGCCCAATCCCGCCACAAAGCGCAGTACGGTCAGGTTGGTTAAATTAGTGGCAAAGCCAATGCCCACCGTCGCCAAACCAAACAGCAGCACGCTCAAAACCAGCGCCGGGCGCCGGCCAAAGCGGTCGGCCAGCATGCCCGCTAGCGCGCTGCCGATGCCCACGCCCACGAGGCCAATGGCCAAGGTCGGGGCCAGCTCTTCGCGGCTCATCTGCCACTCTTGTAACAAGGTCGGAATCGCATAGCCGATGAGCTGGCCATCAAAACCATCCATGACAATGGCCAAGGCCGCCAATAGGAACGCGTTCATTTGCACTCGGCTGACGCCGCTCTGGTCCAGTAAAGCATCCACATTGAGGTCAGATTGACGCATGCTGACCCCCTAGCTTGTGCTGCTGGGCCCGTACCAATCGCAACAGCCCATATAAAGTCGGCACCGCCACCTTCAGCCGTGCGGCCAGCGTGATCAAGGCCTCGCTTAAGGCCAGCGCATCTGCCTGCACCTGTCTCGCCATCAGGCTGAGCCCCTGAGGTGGCTGCAACAGAGCCGAGCGCACCTGCGCTTGCAACACCCCCTCATCCACGGCCACGCCTTGGGCCTGTGCCAGCTGTACCACTTCGGCGACGATTTGCCGGGCCCAATAGGGTGCTTCCGGCTTCACCCCTAGGACATCCACCCCACAGCCCAGCGCCACGCTGAGGCTGTTTAAGGCACAGCTTAAGGCCACCTTGGCCCACACCACCGCCCACACCTGCTCTGGCAAGGCACAATTCAAGCCGGCACGGCCCAGCAGCAGGCACAGCTGCTGGGTCGACACCGACACCATGCCCTGTCTGTCCAATACGTGCACGCGGGCCGCCTGCTGGCCATTAAGGCCATGCCCCACCTGAGTCAAAGATACCCAGGCGTGGATGGTCGCTACTTTGCCCACGCCATACTGAATGCTCACCAACCAGGCGCCAGGCTGAATCAAATAGGTCAATCCGCCCTGATGGGTCGGCGCCGGCTGTGCCTGCTGGAATGCCTGCAGCACTTCAAGACTAATGCTGGCTAAGGTGGCCGCGTCGACCACGCGCACGCGCGAGCTTAAAAAGTCCACCGTGGCCTGACTGTTGTCCGTGACGGCGCCGACCCCATTGGGCCACTTGCTCACACACTGGCTACAGGCCATACCGGCCACGCCATAGCTCGGCTTGGCGTGTGGCCGTTGGCCAGCGGACAAGCCCTGGCCCTGCGGTGCAGCGGGTACGGACAGTGCATTATGCTTCTGTTTCATGTTTATCCCTTTATCAATGAATGTTGGCGGGGTGGTCTTGTGCCCACCCTCGCCGTTGACTGCCCTCGACTTGCCTCCCCTGGCTGATCGTGGGCACCGCGCGCTGACGGCCAGCGGCGCGGGCAACAGGGCCTCCTTATTCAAATGTTTGTTTGAATATAAGCATAAAACAGAAGCGGCCATCATTCAAACAATAACTTGAATGATGGCCGCTTCTGTGTCTATTCTGGTTTTGCACCCAGACGTGATTGTGTCAGACAAAACAACCACGCCTGCACCCAACCAAAAACGGACCGCCGCAGCGATCCGTTGTTTAAGTTTACTCTATGGCCTTACAGTAGGCCGATCCACTGCCAGTAGGTCGCGCTGAACAACAACACCAACAAATAGCCCGCAATGGTCAAGGGAATGCCTGACTTCAAGAAGTCTTTCACCGTAAACGCACCGGTCCCGTAGGCCAGCATGTTTTGCGGCGCACTCACTGGCAGCAAGAAGCCAAAACTGATCACAAACTGCTGAATCAGCACAAAGCCTGGCTCATTCACCGGCATGTTCAAAGTCGACACCAAGGCAATCACAATCGGAATCAAGGCCGACGCCAAGCTGGTGGCGCTGGCAAAGCCCAAGTGAATTAAAATATTAAACGCGGCCAAAATGGCAATCACGCTCAACAACGGCATGTCGGCAAGGCCCATGGCACCAAACACTTTGCCAGAGAACCAAGAGGCGCCCTGAGTTTGCAACAGCACCGTGCCCAAGGACACGCCCACGGCAAACACAATCAAGGTGCCCCACGGGATTTTTTTCTCAACGCTGGCCCAGTCAAACACGCCAATTTTCGGGGTCAACAACATCGCCACCACAATCAGGGTCACGGTTGAGTTGTCAAACGAGTGCACCACTTTTTCAGTCGACCAGAAAAACAGCAGTGCCGCAGAGTAAGCCAATAACCGTTTTTCAGGGCCGGTCATGGGACCAAGCTCTTTCAACTGCTGCCGCACCAAATCTTGGCCGCCGGTAATTTCTTTGGTTTCGGGCTTAATGACGTTAATCATCACAAAGTACAGGATCACCGACATGATGACAGCCCAAGGGCCAGCATACATCAACCATTGGCCCCAAGAAATCTCATAGCCAAAAGCCTTGTCCATAAAATCCACCGCCACCATGTTTTGCGCTGCGGCGGTTTTAATCCCCACGTTCCAAATAGACACCGCTTGCACCGCGGTAATCACCAGCAGTGCCGACAGACGGCTGTTGGCCGCCAGGCCAAACGCGGCCACCATGCCCAATAGAATCGGCACCACCGAGCCGGCACGCGCCGTGGCGCTGGGCACAAACAGGGCCAGCACGATGCTCACCAAAATGGCGCCAATGACGATGTTATTGGTTTTAACCCCGACCCGAGACAAAATCAATAACGCCAAGCGCTTATGGAAGTTGGTCGCCTGCATGGCCGCCGCCAAGAACAAGGCCGCCCCCACCAATGCTACGGCGGGTGAACTAAAGCCACTCAACGCCAACCTTAAGGCGGCGGTGGTGCCAATGGCGGTTTCCCCCCCTGCCGGCGGAGCCAAGCCTAATAAAATGGCGATCAGGCCAATGATCATAAAGGCGCTGACGGTATAAGTGACGGCCTCGGTCACCCATAACACAATGGCAAAAGCCAAAATAGCCAAAGCCCGTTGACCAGCAACGGGCAAATCGGCGGGCGTAGGCAGGGCCAAAATGCCTATTAATAACACAAAGGCAAGAATTAACCACAAACCGTTTAAATTACGTTTTTGCTGCTGCGCGGGCGCATTCGCATTCATTGTTGAGCCTTTCGTGTGTGTCGGTTTTATATCAAACTTTAAATTCAGTACAAACCATTTGGAATAAATTGTAGCATTATCTTACCCAGTTTGGCCAACACACGCCTTGATCTGGCTTAAACCCATAAAAAAAGCAGCCTAACGAATCGTTGGCTGCGCTTCTTTGGGTTTATGATGCGGCTAAGGGCGCCTCATCATCGGGCTTAAGTGAGGGTTCGGGCTCGGGCTCGGGCACGCGCTGCGGCATCAGCACCTTAATCATGCGCTCTGCCAGCTCTTCCGGCGAATAAATAATGTCGCTGGCGCCGTAGCGGCTCAGGTATTCAAACTCGCCTTCGGTGTCGGCCCGCACAATGATTTGAATGTCGGGATTCACCTCTTTGGCTCGGGTGATGATTTGGCCCGCCTCAATCGGTTCACGCATGGTGATGATGATGGTTTGGGCCTGCGCCACGTTAACAATGTCCATCATTTCATCGGCCAGCGCATGACCAAACGCCACCGGAATTTCCTGGGCTTTTAATTCTTCCACCACTTCCAAACGGCTTTCTTGAACCACAAACGGACGCTGTTGGGCCTGAAGCTCATCCACCACTAGGCGACCAACGCGGCCATAGCCCACCAAGACCACGTGATTCTCCATGACCGGAATTTCAATCACTTCGCCATATTCGTCGACCACGAGGCTGATTTCTTCTACCCCATCCTCAACCGCAGCCACTACCTTCACCAGCTCGGGCGCCACCACTTCTGGGGTGGCCGGCGTGGCAACCGGTTCTGCCGCAGGCTCTTCGGCCACCTTGGGGGCAAACTTATGCTTGTAGCGTTCCAACAACATGAACCAAACCGGGTTCAGCAAGATCGAGAAAATGGCGCCACCGACCACAAGGTTACTGCCCAACTTCGGCAACAGGCCCATCACCATGCCCATACTGGCCACGATAAAGGCAAACTCACCAATTTGCGCCAGGCTGGCGGAAATGGTTAACGCGGTTAGGGTTGGGTAGCCAAACAGGCGCACAATGCCGTAGGCCGCGATTGACTTACCCACCACAATAATCAACACCGTGGCCAACAGCAACAGTGGTTCCTGCACCAGAATGGCCGGATCCAATAACATCCCCACCGACACAAAGAACAGCACCGAAAATGCATCGCGTAACGGCAATGATTCTTCGGCGGCGCGGTGACTTAGCTCAGACTCACTCAAAATCATACCGGCAAAGAAGGCGCCCAGCGCAAACGACACGCCGAACACGTAGGTCGCGCCCATGGCACAACCCAAGGCAATCGCCAATACAGCCAGACGGAACAGCTCTTTTGAGCCGGTGTCGGCGGTTTTTTCCAACACATAGGGAATAATACGACGGCCCAACACCAGCATCACCGCCACAAAGGCCACGACTTTACCAATGGTGATTAAGAACACCATCGCGATGTCGGCACCGCTGGTGCTGCCACCGTCGCCGCTGAGTACGCCGCCCAAAGCAGGAATCAAAACCAGGGTCAACACCATGGCGATGTCTTCCACAATCAGCCAGCCCACGGCAATACGGCCGCGCTTGGTTTCCAATATGCGCCGTTCCTGCAGGGCCGTCAGTAACACCACGGTACTGGCCGTTGACAAGGCCAGGCCAAAAATCAGGCCTGCGCCCATGTCCCAACCAATGAGCCACGCCAGCCCCATCCCCAAAATGGTCGCGACCGAAATCTGCACCACCGCCCCGGGAATGGCAATGTTTTTAACCGCCAGTAAATCTTTTAATGAAAAATGCAAGCCAACGCCAAACATCAATAAGATCACCCCGAGCTCGGCCAGCTCTTGCGCCAGGCTGCCGTTTGCGACAAAGCCTGGCGTAAAAGGACCGACAACAATACCGGCGACCAAATAACCCACCAGCGGGGGCATTTTAAAGCGCTGAGCAATGGTGCCAAAAATAAAGGCAAAGACTAGGCCACCGACAATGGTGGCAATTAATGGGGTGGCGTGCGGCATAAGCGTGTGTGTCTCCCTGAAAGGCCGTTCCAAAGTAGAACAGCAAAAACAATTTAATATTCGTTATATATAGCTTTTTTCTATCAGAATAAAAATAACATAATCTGTCTCTCAAGTCTCATGTTTTTACATATTTTTTTATAATTTCCTGTATAAAATAATGTCACGAAGCAAACCACTCGACAATCTGGCATTTAAATGCCAAAAACATAGACCCTGCGTCGAATCGACATAAAAAAAGCCACATTCCTGTGGCTTAGTCTCATAAACGGCGAAAAAGTTTTCAACATCACACCGGATGAGTGAGTAAAGAATACAACATCTGCCCCGACACGGTGATTAACAACAAAGAGAAAATAATCTTCAACAGCTTAGGCGAAATGCTGTGGGCCACCTTCACGCCCAAGGGCGCAAACAGCACCGTGGTCATGGCCACCGCAATCACGCCTGGGAAATACACAAACCCCACCATCCCAGGCAGGTCAACCTCGCCTTGGCCAGCGAACATGTAGCCCACCGCCCCAAAAAAGGCAATCGGCCACCCCAGCAACGAGCTTGTGCCAATCGCCTGCCTAATCGGCACGTTACACCAGGTCATGAACGGAATGGTCATGGTGCTGCCGCCAATGCCAATCCAACTCGACACCACGCCGATGACGCTGCCGACCGCGCCCGAACCAAGCCAGCCAGGCAGTTCACGACTGCCGCCGGTTTTACGGCCCATGAAGGTTTTCACGCCCACAAAAAACACAAACACCACAAAAAACCACTGTAGCTGCCGCCCAGGAATGTACGCCGCCGCTTGAGCGCCCAACAGCGTGCCCACCACGATGGCAGGCCCCAGCAGTTTAAAAATATCCCACCGCACCGAGCGCTGTTTTTGCTGCGCCACCACGCTGGAAAAGCTGGTGCACACCATAATCGCCAACGACGAAGCCACCGCCACATGCTGCAAATAAGCGCCGCCCAGGCCGTGGCTGTTCATCCACCACACGAATACAGGCACGATAATCAAACCACCGCCAACGCCCAACAGGCCCGCCATAAAGCCGGCCACACACCCCACCAATACCAGTGGGATAAACATCGAAATTTCCATAACGTCTTTCTCATTCAGCACAAAACCGGTGCCGCAGCGAATCCATCGCCACGGCACCGGTTACTGAATTAACCTTAGCGTGAATTAAAGATCACTGTTGACCACATCAACTTCCACCAGCTGTAACGCTTGCTGACGATGTTGCTCGGCCAAAGCGGCCTTATCCGTGGTTTCAAATAGCTGGGCCAAACTTAAATGCACGTCCACGCTTGGCGCCAATGATAGGCTGGCTTCTAAATAGCTCTGAGCCTTGCCCCAAAGCTGATGCTTTAACGCCAGCTGGCCCAGGCACAGCAATAGCTGCGCGTCTTTAGGCTGTGCTTTTAACCAGTTTTCAGCCAGCTCCATCGCCTTACGCTGTTTGGCATCGTCTAAATAATGCACGCTGTTGGCAAACACCGGCAGCAAAGCCGACTCGTGGTTTTCAGGATAATAGCGCTTCACCCACTCGACGGCAGAAGCAAACAGGCCTAGCTGCTGATACTTTTGCGCCACGGCCAAGCACATCACGCCTTGCTTGTCGGCCTCGGGCATTTTTTTCAGCGCGCTCTTCATGCTGGCCGCGTCCACGCACTGTACCAGCATCAAGCGATAAGCCATCATGTTGTACTGCTCGGCTTCGGCCTCGGTTAAGGCCCCCGCTTTACGCAGCTGTGCCGCCACGTGCAGCATGCCCTCAGGGTCTTTTTGCGCCGCAGCCAGGCGTAGGGTGAGCTTCATCGTGCGCACTAGGTTAGGGCTCACCGACTGAGCGCTCGACAAAGCTTCTTTGGCCGCCTCATAGTCGTGCTGTTCCAAGGCCATTTCTGCCTGGAGCAAATAGCGTGGCAGCTGCATTTTTTTGGGCAGTTTGGCCACTTCTTCTAAATACACCTGACTTTTGGCCACGTCGTGTAGCTGGGCCACGCTGTGCGTGGCCACCATCAGGGCCAACGCGTGGTTGTCTTTGGCGTGCTCATTGCTCATGACCTTGCTGGCCTGCTCTTCAGCCTTCTGAAAACGGCCTTCAAAATACGCCATTCCGGCCTGGCTCAGCGCCTGGCTGCCATTTTTCATTTGGCGACGGGCGCGCATGCCGCGAAAACGAGCCGGCAGGTTTAATAGCCCAAAGACCACGCGGATGAGCACGTACAGCAGCACCACGAACACCAGGTTGGCAATGATGAAGGTATTGAGGTTAATGCGGCGGACCTCTTGGTTCACCACAAACAACACCTCACCCGGATAATGAGTGACAAACAGCGACACGCCCACGGCAATGCCGAACAAAATTAAAATCCACATTAGCCATTTCATGATGCAATGCCCTCCGCTTGTGCTTCTACTTTAGCGGGGGCCGGCGGCGCAGGCTCAACTTCTTTTGCCGGTGCTTCTGCGTCAGTTTTGGCGGCCTCTTCTTTCGGAGCAGCCTGATCTAAAGCCTTCACGTCGGCCTCGGTGGACTCAATCACCAACGGCGTGTTCTGATGGCCTTTAATGGCTTCTAAGCTACCCGACAGCGAATCAATCGACACGTTTTCAAACGGCATCGCACGGAGTTCATCCAGCTCTTTTAGCCAGGCCTGCGTGGCCGGTGCATTGACGTCGAAATACTGTTTAATGCTGGCCGACACGTTTTCTAAGTCGTAGCGATACACTTCAACCTGACGCTGCAACAGCGCCAAACGGGCATCCAAGAGGCGCAGGCGGATGTTCTCTTTCACAAAGTAAGCCTGCTCGGGCGACATCAAAATGGCATCGCTAGATTCTAGCTTACGCACGGCCACCAGTTCACCCAGATTGGTTTTGATGGTTTGCCACATATTTTGCCACCAAGACACATCGGCCTTGGCCACAACCACATTGCTGGCTGCCTGTGGCTTAGCCAACGTATCCAACAGCATCGGCAAGCCCGACACCGCCGTTTGCAGGCGATCCAGCTTAAGCGACACGCCGGTCACGTCTAAATAAGGTGAGGCTTTAAGCTTGCTTAAGTCTTCGCTGACGGCCTTTTTCAAGTTCACCAATTCAGGCCGATCAAACGCCGCCAAACGGCTTTCGATGCCTTCTAAAATATTGATCGCCACCGGCACATTGCCCGATAGGCTTAACTGCTGCGCCGCCATGTTGAGCGCATAGTTTACTTCTTCTAGCAACCAGCCTAAGCGCGACTTGGTGAGCTCTTCATAGCGTCGGTCCAAGGTATCTAAGCGATTTTGGTCGTCGCCCAGCTGTTGGTTCATGTCGCGCAAGGATTGCACCAGCTCGGTCTGCTTTTGTAAGCTGTTTTGCAATAAATTTTGATTATTGGACTCTTCTAAGCCCGCCTGATTGATCTTGTATTGCCAGGCGGTGTCCATGTTTTTCAAGGTGTTTTGGCCTTGCACAAACAAAAAGCCGCTGGCACCTAAGGCCAACAGCGACAAAACCAAGGCGCCAAACGCCATGCCCTTACCTGAACTTTTAGCCGGCACTTCGACAATGGTCGGCGTCACAGGGCTAGGCGGCGTAGGGGTGGCATTGGGTTGAGCTTTTTTATTCATAGAGGGTTCCGGTTGTTTAGATTCGGGCGGCACAGCCTGAGCTGATGCCTTGGTGGCCTGTTCAGTGGCCGTGGCGGCCGCGGCATCATCCGCAGCGGCACTAGGGCTTGCCTCGACCTTGGTCGACTCAGTGGCTACGGCCTCAGGCTTGTCCACCTGGGCGGCCGACTGCGCGCCATCGTCAGTGGTGATGGCAACGTCGTGCTCGGTGTCTTGCTTGGCCTGATCAGGTTTGTCTTTAGATGGCTCCATCGCTCTATGCCCTTTCATGTGCTTGCAGCGCCAACACCATTTTGTCATCCCCTAACGCACAGGTAATGACCCGGTGGGCACCAAGCGTTTGTAATGTTTGGCTTATTCTTTCATGTGGGGTTAAGTATAACAAGTTTTTAAATAACTGTTGTAGAGAATCCGGCATTTGCGCCCACAGGCCGCTGCCGATTTCGCTAGAGG
The DNA here is from genome assembly GCA_017991555.1 of Neisseriaceae bacterium. Classification (GTDB taxonomy): domain Bacteria; phylum Pseudomonadota; class Gammaproteobacteria; order Burkholderiales; family Neisseriaceae; genus JAGNPU01. Next base: position 127,179 of record JAGOQM010000005.1, on the reverse strand, counting down.
TGACGCACACCGCCACCAGCTCGGCCGGCCCTTGCTGCGCCTGAATCGCTTGCCAATCAATGTCTTGTACCTGCCGCTGATAGACCTCGGCAAACCGAACGTCATGGCCGGCCGCACTGAGCGCTTCGGCCAACCAAGGCCGCCCGCCCTGACCCCGAACGATTAAAATTTTGGCCGGATGCGGCCGCTTCGCCCACTCGGCCCAAAGCGGCAATGCCAACACGGCTTCAGAATCATGGCCCTGCTCTGGCGCCCACACCGAGGCCACGCCTTCGGCGCGCAGCGCCGTGGCCGTGGCTTGGCCAACCGCCACCCACTGAGGCTGATAGCGGCTTAGGTCGATGGCGCTCGCTGCCATTTCAACAGCACTGGGGCTGACAAAAAACACCACGTCTGCCGCCGCCAGCTGGGCCGGCAGCGCCGCCAAAGCCTGTGCCTCAGGCACGATGGCAATGGGGCTGGCCCAAAGCGGCAAAAAACCCGCCTCGGCCAAAAGGCGCATTAACTGCGCCGCCTGGTTTTTGGGGCGGGTCACCAACACAGCCTTCGCTGGGGCCGTCATTATTGGGCTTTCAAAACCGCATCAATAATGGCCATGGCACCGTCTTCGGCCAGCTTCTTGGCCACGGCGCGGCCCAAGGCATCGGCGTAAGCCGCCGGCGCTTCAGCCTGCTGTTGCAACAGCACTGAGCCATCAGGATAGGCCACGAGGCCACGCAGGGTTAAAATGCCGTCTTCTTCGGTCGCGTGCGCCGCCAACGGCACCTGACAGCTACCGCCTAAGGCACGCGCCAACGCCCGTTCGGCCAGCACGCAGGCGCTGGTGCGCTCATCGTTAAGCGGCGCCAACAGCGTCATCAAATCATCGCGGTCCGACTTAATTTCAATGCCCAAGGCACCCTGCCCGGCGGCCGGTAGGCTTTCGCCAATGTTGAGGGTGGTTTTAATGCGCTCGCCCAAGCCCAAACGATTCAGGCCAGAAGTCGCCAAAATAATGGCGTCGTATTGGCCTTCATCTAGCTTTCGCAAACGCGTTTGTACGTTACCACGCAAAGGAATCACGGATAATTTAGGGTAGTTGGCACGAATTTGTGCTTCACGGCGCAGGCTCGACGTGCCCACCACGGCGCCATCAGGCAAAGCGCTGAGGCTGTCGTACTGGTTCGACACAAAGGCATCGGTAGGGTCTTCCCGCTCGGTAATCGCGGCCAGGGAAAAGCCTTCTGGCAACTGCATTGGCACGTCTTTAATCGAGTGCACCGCCAAATCCGCGCGGCCATCGGCCAAAGCCTGTTCTAGCTCTTTCACAAACAGCCCTTTACCGCCAATTTTAGACAGGGTACGGTCCAAAATCTGGTCGCCTTGGGTGGTCATGCCCAAAATGCTGACGCTGGCTTCAGGATACAACGCTTCTAAGCGGGCTTTAATGTGTTCCGCTTGCCACATGGCCAATACGCTCTCGCGACTGGCAATCACTATTGGATTCATATGCGCCATCATGCTCATCTTGCTAAAAAAAAGGTATTTTAACATGATGCGGCCAGCACACCTAAACCAGGGTCAAATTCCCCCCATTCAAAGGTAATATTAGGTTAAAACACCGCAATTAAGCCCGACGAACATGACAAGCCAGGCTCAGTCTATTACAATAGCTTAAAGACTAACTGGTTATTTTCATTAGGCTAAGCTGCCTCCACCCCCATCAACCACAGGAATTTATTATTCATTTATGATTGATACCACCGCTGAAAACACCGCTCACTTTACGGCCTGGTTCCGCGACACCCTCTTTGACATGGGCTTCACGATTACCGGCGTCAACGCCATTTTTTTAGCCTCGGCCTTTTTTTTCGCGCTGCTGATCTTATTCGTCAGCGTGAAGCTCAGCAACAAAGCATTGGCCATCATCATGGCCCGCATCAACGCCAAACACCCCCACCAGACCTCCTTTGCGCAAGCGCTGTTAAAGTGCCGCACGCCGGTCTATGTGTCGGCCTTTATCCCGGTCGTGCTGCTGACCATCCTCACGCCGCTCATTTGGCTAGAGTTTCCCACCTGGTCGACCTCGATCCTATACGTGCTGGACATTGTTTCGATCGTGCTGATTATTCAAATCGTACGTTCACTGGTTTATGCCGTTTCTAAACATTTAAAAACCAAAGACAACTATCGCGACAAACCGCTCGACAGCTATGCTCAAGTGGTGTCGATTGTGCTGTACTTCATTACGGTTGCGGCCCTATACGTTAAGTTTACCGACAAATCCTTGGTTGGTTTCTTTGGTACTTTGGGTGCGGCCTCAGCCATTTTAATGTTGATGTTTAAAGACACCATTATGGGCATCGTCGCCAGCGTACAAGTGTCGATGAACGACATGGTTCGGGTGGGCGACTGGATCACCATGAACAGCTATGGCGCCGACGGCGACGTATTGGAGATTAATTTGACCACGGTAAAAGTGTCGAACTTTGACAAAACCGTCACCACCATCCCCACCTATGCGCTGATTTCCAATTCGTTCCAAAACTGGCGTGCCATGTTCGACGCCCAGTGTCGTCGAATCAAGCGTTCGGTCATCATTCGCCCGTCTTCGGTTAAGTATTTAACCCCAGAAGAGGTTGAATCGATGAAAAAAATTCAACTGATTGCGCCCTACATCAGCCAGCGCCAGGCCGACATTGAAAAGTACAACAGCGGCAATGAAATCAATAAAGACATCATGATTAATGGCCGTAACCTCACCAACCTAGGACTATATCGCAAGTACATTGACACCTACTTGAACCAGCATTCGGCCCTGCATAAGGACATGAGCCTGATGGTGCGCCAGCTACAGCCGACCGAATTTGGCCTGCCTTTAGAAATTTATGCGTTCTCGAAAGACACGCGTTGGGCCAACTATGAGTACATCCAGGCCGATATTTTCGACCACCTGATTGCGGCAGCGCCTTACTTTGATCTGGTGCTGTACGAACTGGGCCAGTCGCCGCTAAGCGGCGAGCGCGCCGTGACGCATTAAGCGTTACTCTGATCGACACCACACCGCCCGACTTTGGTCGCGGCGGTTTTTTGATGCTCGGCAGGTCGGTAAAGGGCAGCGTGTCCACCCTACGACTCTCGGTGACATGACTCGTTCAGCGGCAACCGTCTCACAAACCAAGAAAAATGGCCACCAAACCATGTTTTTTTGAATATCAGATTATTTAAACTCACCACCTTTCCCTTAGGTGAAGTACCGATTTCCCGCTAAAGCCGCCGAGCTGGGTTCTATCGGGCCGGATGAAGCTAGCAAATCGCTTGTGGCTGTCGACCACGCTTTGATAGGAGACAGAGCACTCTTGCTAGCGCCGGCCCGATGGGTTCCAGCGAGGGCACCCGCTAGGGCGGATTGTCGGGTGGCCTTTTCTTTGCATACTTTCTTTTGGCCACGCAAAAGAAAGTCTGTCGCCCTACAGGGCGAAACCCAACGACTGATCAATAGCGATGTTGCCGAAGCATGAATGGTTTTGAAAGGCTACTTTTAGTCAGGCATGACTTAAATTTGGGCGTTTTGTTTCGCCGAGGGCGACGTCATTTCTTTTGCGTGGCCAAAAGAAACGAAGCAAAGAAAAGGCCACCCTGATCCCCGGTCACTTCGTGACTGCCCTCAGCAGAACCTATTGAGCCAGCGCAGGCAAGAGTGCTCCCCCTCCTATAAAAGCGTGGTCGGGCGCCACAAGCTTTTTGCCTGCTTCATCTGGCTCAATAGAACCTACTTCGGCGGCTCTACGGGATGGTACTTCACCTAAAGGAGAGACCGTCAGATAATCGGCACCAGCGAGATACGTTTTAAAAAACACACCAAACCATGGTTTTGCATCAAACAACAAATCCTCATGTTTTGACAATAAAAAAAACACGCCCAACATGTGTCAACATCGCTGAACCATCCCCCCTCACACACAAAACCCCCTAAAAGGGGGTTTTCTTCTGCTCGGAAACGTCGCTTAAGCGCAGTAAGCTCGGGTAATGATGCCCTTGGCGTCCACGCTGAAATTCAAGCGGTTTTCACGGAAATCCATGGTGGCGGCAGTATTCGGATGCAAAATGCGCACCGGGCCTGCAAAATCAACGCCTTCTAGCACGGTCGCTTTTTGACCCACAAACTGCTGCGCCGACGCTAGACCACAGGTGTCTCGCTGTGGCTGTTCGCTTTCTGAAAGCTGTTGTGGCTTGCTGGTTTGACAGGCGCTTAGCGCCGCTACGGCGGCCACTGCGGCCAAACCCAATAATGCTTTTTTCATCACGTGCTCCTGGTTAGGTCGTACAAAATTGCCATAAAAAAACCAGCCCACTCACTCGCGCACCTGCGTGAATGGGTAAGCTGGCTTGGTGTCCTGCCCCTTAGTCCGCTTGGCGACGTAGGAAGGCTGGCGTGTTGTAATCGTCGGCCAAAGTGGCGTTAGAGAAGTCTGCTGCCGTCACCTGACGGTTTGAACGACCCGAGCGCACCACGCTAGACACGTCTGGCATGCCATCGTCGGTACCGGTGGCTTTGACCATGGTTAACTGTGGCTGCTGACCTTGCTCTTGCAAACCGGTGGCGATGATGGTTACGCGGATGCTGTCTTCATCCATTTCTTCATCTTCGGCGGTGCCGTATTTACGTTCTGCTTCAGGGTGGGCATATTCGCTGACCACCGACATGATTTCACGGTACTCAGACATGCGTAAGCAGCCTGGAGCCGTGGTGATGTTCACCAGTACGCCTTTGGCGCCGTCTAGGGTTACGTCGTCTAGCAACGGGCTGGCAATGGCTTCTTCGGTGGCCAAACGGGCTTTGTCTACGCCGCTGGCTTGAGCCGAACCCATCATGGCCAAACCCATCATGCTCATGACGTTGCGCACGTCGGCAAAGTCCAAGTTGATGATGCCGGGGCAAGTCACCACTTCAGAAATACCGGCCACGGCATTACGCAATACGTCGTCAGCCGCTCTAAACGCTTCACGTACGGTCACGTCTTCGCCTAGGGCCGCCATTAGTTTGTCATTAGGAATGATGATGAGGGAATCAACGTGCTCTCTTAGCTTGGCAATACCGGCTTCGGCTAGGTTCACGCGTTTGCCTTCGTATTCGAACGGCTTGGTCACCACGGCCACGGTCAACACGCCCAGCTCTTTGGCAATTTCTGCCACCACAGGCACGGCACCGGTACCGGTACCGCCACCCATGCCGGCCGTGATGAACAACATGTCGGCGCCACGGATGGCGTCGGCAATCACTTCACGGTCTTCTAACGCGGCGTTACGGCCCACTTCTGGATTGGCGCCAGCGCCAAGGCCACGGGTTAAATTAGTGCCCAGCTGTACCCGTTTGGGTGCATGGTTACGTTGCAAAGATTGAGCATCAGTATTGGCGCTGATGAACTCAATACCGTGTACTGCGCCTTTAATCATGTTGTTGATGGCGTTACAACCACCGCCCCCAACCCCAATGACTTTAATGACGGCAGGACTTGCTGCGGATTCGACTACATCATAAACCAGTTGCATACGGACTCCTTTGCCAAACTGTCGCGATAATCATGTGTAACTCACTCTATTCAAATAAATTATACAATGAATACTTACGTTTAGCGATTAAATTAGGTTGAATATTAATAATGTTTTAATAATGTGGCTTTATTAGAAATTGTTCTTGAAGAAAGCTTTAAGCTTGCTCATGAACGATTCCCCTTTTTCTTCATTGTCCACGGTCATCATTACATTCTGATCGCGCGCCGCATACAACAGGCCAATGGCCGTTGCATAACGAGGGCTACGGGCTCTTTCAGACACACCAGCCATGTCTTTAGGCACGCCCACTCGCGCAGGTAAATTAAACACTTCTTCGGCGATGTCGACGATGCCCGGCAACAACGAGGCGCCGCCGGTCAACACCACGCCGGAAGACAATTCAGTTTCAGGAAAGCCAGAGCGGCGCAGTTCGTTACGCACCAACTCTAAAATCTCTTCTACACGTGGACCGATCACCTCAGCCAAAGTTCGTCTAGAAATTTGGCGCGGCCCACGGTCACCCACGCTGGGTACTTCAATCATTTCATCCAAACCATCCATGGTGGGCAGGGCCACGCCGTGGTGGGTTTTGATGTACTCAGCGGCGTTTTGCGGCGTGCGCAAAGCCTGTGCCAGATCTTTGGTGATCAAGTCACCGGCAATCGGAATCACCGCCGTGTGGCGAATGGCGCCGTTGGTGTACACCGCGATGTCGGTGGTGCCATGACCAATGTCGATCACGCACACGCCCAAATCTTTTTCGTCATCGGTCAGCACCGCTTGGCCACTGGCCAAAGGCTGCAAAATCATGTCGTCGATTTGCAAGCCGCAGCGCTGCACGCACTTCTGAATGTTTTGCATGGCGGTCAAGGCACCGGTAATGATGTGCACGCGGGTGTCCAAACGCACACCACTCATGCCAATCGGCTCTTTCACGCCTTCTTGGTTGTCCACCATGTATTCTTGAATCACGGTGTGCAAAATTTGATGGTCGGGCGGAATGTTGACCGCTTTAGCGGTTTCAATGGCGCGCTCGATGTCTTGCTGCGTCACTTCGCCGTCTTTAATTTTCACCACGCCCTGCGAGTTCATGCTGCGAATGTGGTTGCCAGCGATGCCGGTGGTCACCTCATTAATCTTGCAATCGCCCATCAGTTCGGCTTCATTAATGGCTTGTTGTATGGATTGGACGGTGGTTTCGATGTTGGTCACCATGCCGTTTTTCAGGCCACGAGAAGGCGCTTCGCCCAAACCCACAATGTGGATTTCGCCGCCCTCTTGTACTTCACCAATCAAAGCCACTACTTTAGATGTCCCAATGTCTAGGGCACTGATCATTTGTTTAGAATCTTTCACGTTCCATCCTACGTTAATTAGTTAATCCTAAGGTGCTGAGGGTTCAGCCGGTTTTTTTGTTGCGTTCAAAGCAAAGCCGTTACGGTAACGTAAATCCACGTAGTGGATGTCTTGATCGGCCGTCATGGTCATCAGGCTAGGCCACGCTTGCACAAATCGCTGCGCGCGCGCCAGCGCATCATAACGCCCCAACTTTAACGTTAAATCATTTTCTAACGTCACGGACCAAGCCGCTCGCTCGGTCAGACTCAATGTTTTGATCGACAACTGCAGCGGCGCAAACACTTTAGACAAGGCGGTGTATTGAGCAATCATGCTCTGCTCTGAGCCGCTAGGCCCCATAAACACGGGCAAGGGTTCGTTCACCACCGCTTTAAAGCGGCGCCCTTCCGTATCCAGTAAGTCTCGGTCTTGCCATTTGGCCACTGGCTTGCGCTCTACCCAATCAATCACAATGGTGTCGGGCCAAACCCGACGCACATCGGCCGATTCGATCCAGGTCGAACGCTCGAATGTTTCTTTGATGTGGTTTAAGTCTACCTTAAAAATATTGCCGGTTACACTTTGTTTCACCATGGCATCCAATTGTGCCTTTGTCATTCTGTTTAGGTTACCATTTATTTCAATATGTTTCACTGGAAACCATGCGGAATTGACCACCGTCATCACCAAAGCACCGATTAGGCATAAGATGATGAGGGTGTAGAGCCACAAAATGACGCGCCTTAAGGCACCAGCGTTATCCCACAGTCGCATGGCTTAAAATTTCAAGACACAAATCTTCAAAGCTTAGGCCCACTTCTTTCGCGGCTTTAGGCACTAAGGAGTGGCTGGTCATGCCGGGTGCGGTATTGATTTCCAATAGGTATAGCTTGCCGTCGGTGCCCTTCAAGAAGTCAACCCGACCCCAGCCACGGCCATTGATGATTTTAAAGCCGCGCAGCGCCAAGTCACGAATTTGCGCTTCGTCTTCTGCCGACAGGTCAGACGGACACTGATACACGGTGTCGTCACGGAAATACTTGGCTTCGTAATCGTAAAACTCAGTGGCCGGGGTGATTTTAATCGACGGCAAGGCGGTTTCACCCAAAATACCGCAGGTGTATTCACCGCCGCCAATAAACTCTTCCGCCAGAATAATGTCTTTTAGCGCTTTTAAGTCTTGGTAAGCCTTGGCCAGTTCGCCCGGCTGCTTGATTTTGGTCACGCCCACGCTGCTGCCTTCACAAGCAGGCTTCACGAACAGCGGTAGCCCTAGGCTTTGCTCGACCGCAGCAAAATCGCTGTTGTCGTCTAACACATGAAACTTAGGAATCGGTAAGCCGGCGGCTTGCCAAATCAATTTGGTGCGGAATTTATCCATGGTGATGGCAGACGCCATCACGCCACAGCCGGTGTACGGCATGTGCATGGCCTCTAAGGCCCCTTGCACCACGCCATCTTCACCAAACTTGCCGTGTAGGATGATGAACACGCGCTCAAATCCTTCTTCTTTCAAGAGCGCTAGGTCTTTTTCGGCAGGGTCAAACGCATGCGCGTCTACACCTTTTGCCTTCAACGCGGCCAGGACAGCAGTACCGCTCATTAAAGACACTTCTCGTTCACTGGTGCTGCCACCGTACATTACCGCTACTTTACCAAATGCAGGCATGTTCATTCCTTTGTTTCTGGCCGAATCGACCGTATAAATAATGTCTGGGCTCAAAGCCACTGCTGTTTTATGACTTGCTTAAGGCCACTAATTTTTCGGGTACGGCGCTGATGCTGCCTGCGCCCATGGTCACCACCACGTCGCCCGGCTCTAACACCGACAATAGGGTTTCTGGTAACTGCCCCACTTCGCCCACAAAAATCGGTTCGATCTTACCCATGACCCGAACGGCACGGGCCAAGGCGCGGCTGTCGGCGGCCACGATCGGCGCTTCGCCGGCGGCGTACACCTCGGTCAACACCAAGGCATCCACGGTATTCAACACCTGAATAAAGTCTTCAAATAGGTCGCGCGTGCGGCTGTAGCGATGCGGCTGGAAGGCCAGCACTAAGCGACGCTCTGGGAAGGCACCGCGCAGGGCGCTGATGGTCGCGGCCATCTCAACCGGATGGTGGCCATAGTCGTCGACGACGCTGGCTTGGCCACCCGCTGGCAGGTCAATTTCGCCAAAGCGTTGGAAGCGGCGGCCCACGCCTTCAAAATTCAACAGGCCTTGCTGAATGGCTTCAACCGACGCGCCGCACTCTAGCGCCACGCCCACGGTCGCCAACGCATTCAGCACGTTGTGGCGGCCCGGCAGGTTTAACTGCACCGTAAACGGCGCCAGATCCAGCTTGGGCACGTGCACGGTAAAGTGCATTTGCTCACCCACGGCCTGAATGTCGGCGGCGTAAATATCGGCCTCATCAGTGAGGCCATAAGTGGTGTAGGCTTTGCGAATGCGCGGCAAAATGGTGCGCACGTGGTCGCTGTCGATGCAAATAAACGCTCGGCCATAAAAGGGCAGACGGTGTAAAAAGTCTAAAAACGCCTGATGCAGCTTATCAATGCTGTGCTCGTAGGTGTCCATGTGGTCGGCATCAATGTTGGTCACCACCGCCATGATGGGGGTCAGGTGCAAGAACGACGCATCCGACTCATCGGCTTCGGCCACCATGTAATCACCGTGGCCCAACTTAGCGTTGCTGCCCGCTGCGGTCAGCTTGCCGCCAATCACGAAGGTCGGGTCTAGGTTGGCCGCGGCCAACACCGAAGCGGTTAGGCTGGTGGTGGTGGTTTTACCGTGGGTGCCGGCAATGGCAATGCCATGCTTAAAGCGCATCAGCTCGGCCAACATCATCGCCCGTGGAATCACCGGAATCTGGCGCGCTAAGGCTTCCACGACTTCGGGGTTGTCCCCTTTAATGGCGGTAGAAGCCACCACCACATCTACGTCGTGCACGTGCGCCGCATCATGGCCCACGGACACTTTAACCCCCATTGTGGCCAGGCGGCGTGACGCGGCGCTGGCCGAAAGGTCAGAGCCAGACACTTGATAACCGAGGTTATGCAAGACTTCGGCAATGCCGTTCATGCCTGAACCACCAATGCCCACGAAATGAATTTTTTTAACCTTATGTTTCATAATCACCTTTATTAAAGCCACCGTCACCACCGCAACGGCCATGGCTCTTTTGCATTTTATTTAATCGTTGTCGCTGCCGCTATTTTGTCGTCGCGCTCAGGGCGGCTAAGGCCACCTTGTCGGCCGCATCGGCCAAAGCCAAAGCGCGGGCATTTTTGGCCTTGGCCAAACAGGCCTCGCGGCTCAACCCTTGAAGGTAATCGGCCAACCATTTGGCACTGAATTCGGTTTGCTGCTGGCAAATGGCCGCGCGTCCAGCGACCAAATACTGTGCGTTCTGGGTTTGGTGGTCATCCACCGCATGCGGGAACGGCACCAAAATACTGCCCACGCCCGCCGCGGCCAATTCCGCTACCGTCAGCGCGCCGGCACGGCACAACACCATGTCGGCCTCGGCATAGGCACTCACCATGTCGTCAATAAACTCTGAGCTGTGTACCTCTAGGCCCAAGGTTCGATAGTGCGCCTGCACGGCGGCGGCCTTATCCTTACCCGTTTGGTGCTGCACGATGGGCCGGTCGGCCTCTGGCAGTAAGGCCAAAGCCTCTGGCAGCGTGTCGTTAAACACCTTCGCGCCCAAACTACCCCCCACGACTAATAGCTTAAGCTTACCTGATCGACCCGCAAAACGGGCGCTGGGTTCAGCCAAAGCGGCAATTTCTTCACGTACGGGGTTGCCCACTAGGCCATCGACATTCGGAAACACCCCCGGAAACGCATACAGCACGCGGTTGGCAAACTTGGCCAGCAGCTTATTCGACAAGCCAGCAATCGCATTTTGTTCGTGCACCAATACCGGTTTGCCCAAGCTTTTAGCCGCCACGCCGCCAGGAAAGGACACGAAGCCACCAAAGCCGATGACGGCGTCGACACGGTGCTTCTTGATGATGCCACGGGTCAGCGAAATGGCTTTAAGCACCATCAGCGGCATCGCCAGCTTGCGCTTCAAGCCATTGCCGCGCAGGCCCTGCATCGGAATCACTTCCAAAGCAATATCGGGATTAACCTGTGGCACCAGACGCGTTTCCATTTTGCCCTCAGACCCCAACCACACAATTTTGTGGCCCTGTTTTTGCAAAGCCTTGGCCACGGCCAAGGCAGGAAAAATATGGCCGCCGGTGCCACCGGCCATCATCATAAAGGTTTTTGTGGTCATACTTTATAGCCTCGCATGAGTCGCCTACTTTCCCAATCAATTCGTAGCAATAAGGCCATACACACCAACATCACAATCACCGCCGAACCCCCGTAGGAAATCAGTGGCAGGGTGAGGCCTTTGGTGGGCAATAAGCCAATGTTAACGCCAATATTAAAGAAACTCTGGATGCCCAACCACACGCCAATGCCTTTGGCCACAAAACCAGAAAAATACTGCTCTAAATCCCGTGCGCGCTTGCCAATGCTAAACGCCCGCACCACAATCCAGACGTAGGTGCCCATCAGGGCGAGAACGCCCATGAAGCCAAATTCTTCCGCAATCACCGCCAAAATAAAGTCGGTGTGGGCTTCAGGCAAGTAAAACAGCTTGTCCATGCTGGCCCCCAAGCCCACGCCAAACCATTCGCCGCGGCCAAACGCAATCAACGCCTGCGACAGCTGGTAGCCTGCGCCATAAGGGTCGGCCCAGGGGTCTAGAAAAGACACCACCCGCGCCATGCGATACGGTTCAAACAAAATCAGCAGCACAATCATGCTGGCGCCGATGCCCACCACGCCCAAAAACCACATGAACGGCAGGCCGCCTAAAAACAACAGCGCCACCGACACCACCGCCACAATCACAAACGAGCCCATGTCTGGCTCAAGCAAAAGCAAGAACAGGCCCAAACCCACCGGAATGCCGGCAAACCACACTTTTTTAAAGTTGGTTAAAATGTCGACGCGCCGCGTCATAAAGCTAGACAGGTATAAAATCACCGCCAGCTTAAATGGCTCTGAGGGTTGAATATTAAAAGGCCCAACGTGAATCCAACGCTTGGCGCCGTTAATTTCACGGCCCACGCCCAACACCAAAATCAGCAGAATAAAACTAAACGTCAAAATATAGGGCATAAACTTTGCCCAGGTGCGCATCGGGATTTTAAAAGCCAAATAACCACAGCTGCCGCCGATGCTCACAAACATGATTTGCCGTACAAAATAATGCCACTGAGTGCCCATTTCGCCGCCATCTTTGGCCGCATAAGCAATCGACGCCGAGTACACCATGATGAGGCTAAAGCCCACCATCATGGTGATCACCCACAGCAACGACTGGTCAAGGGTTTGACCACTGTTCAGCAGTTTGCGGTCTAATAAGCCGCCGGCTAATCGCTTCATAAGGATTGAAAGGCCTCAATAAAGACTTGAGCACGATGCCCATAATTGTCAAACATGTCCAAGCTGGCACAGGCCGGGCTCAACAACACAATGTCACCCGCTTGGGCCAGCGCATACGCTTTTTCAGTGGCCTCTGGCAACGTCGCGCACTGAATCAAGGGCACTTTTAGGTGGGCACAGGCGGCGGCAATCAAAGGCGCATCCCGCCCAATCAACAACACCGCTTTCGCCTTATCGGCCACCGTATCGGCCAACAGTGAAAAATCTTGGCCTTTGCCATCGCCACCGGCAATCAACAGCACCGGGGCCACAAAGCCAGCCAGGGCGGCACAGGTGGCACCCACGTTGGTGCCTTTAGAATCGTCAATAAACACCACGCCGTTTTTCTCACCGATCTTTTCGACCCGATGAGCCAAACCACGGAAGTCGGGCAAGGCGGCCAACAGCGCCGGCATGGCTAGGCCAATCGCTTCGCATAAGGCCAAGGCCACCAACACGTTGGCGGCGTTGTGTAAGCCTTGCAGCGGTAGCTGCTCTGCGCTGAGCAGCACTTGGTCACCCTGCATTAGGGGCAAGGCGGGTTGGGTAATGTCCACCCAGTAATCGCTTTTTCGGGCCAGTGAAAACCACTTAATCGCTTCGCCTTTGGCCGCCATCGCGCGACACAAGGCGTCATCCGCATTCAACACTTGCTGCTTGGCGCCCAATAAAATCTTGGCCTTGCTGTGGGCATAGTCCAATAAGTTGTCGTAGCGGTCCAAATGGTCTTCCGAAATATTCAGCACGCACACCGCGTCTGCGTTCAAGCGCGTCACCGTGTCTAGCTGAAAGCTCGACAGCTCCACCACCCACACGTCGGCAGGCTGGGCCAGCTGAGCGCGCCAGGCGTCTAACACCGGCAGGCCAATGTTCCCTGCCACCACGGTATTCAAGCCCAAACGTTCGCACAAAAAGCCCACTAAGGCGGTCACGGTACTTTTGCCGTTAGACCCAGTGATGGCGATCACTTTGGCGTCGGTTTTTTGCACCAGCGCCGACCAAATGGCCACGTCGCCCAACACCAAGCCGCCTTGCGCCTGGAAGGCGACAATGTCGGGATGGCGTGAGGCCACGCCGGGGCTTAAGGCCAAACAGTCAAAATCATGGGCCGCGAGCACAGCGCTGAGCTCGCCCGAAAACCAAGCGTCGGTGGCATAGGCCTCGGTCAAGGCCTGTGCCCGCTCGGCGCTTAATTGCGCATCAAACCCAGCAACTGTCGCACCAGCCTGTTTTAAATAGGTCAGTAGAGACAGCCCTGTCTGGCCTAAACCCAATACCAAAACCCGTTGATTCTGAAAGTCCATGTCACTCTTCTATTATCGAATTTTTAAAGTCGCTAAACCAATTAAGACCAAAATCATGGTGATGATCCAAAAGCGCACCACGACCTGCGTTTCTTTCCAACCGGCTTCTTCAAAGTGATGGTGCAAAGGCGCCATCAAGAAAATACGCTTGCGGCGCATTTTGTATGAGCCCACTTGCAGCATCACCGACACTGCTTCCACCACAAACAGACCGCCCATGATAAACAGCACAATTTCTTGGCGCACAATCACCGCGACCGTACCCAGAGCAGCGCCCAAGGCCAAGGCCCCGACGTCGCCCATAAACACTTGTGCGGGGTAGGCGTTAAACCACAGGAAGCCCAAGCAGGCGCCACAAATGGCGGCGCAGAAAATCACCACTTCGTTGGCCCCGGGAATGTGCGGCAGCTGTAAATAATGCGCAAACTCAAAGTGGCCGCTGGCGTAAGCAAAAATCGCCAGGCCCGCCGACACCAATACCACCGGCAAGGCCGCTAGGCCATCAAGGCCATCGGTGAGGTTCACGGCGTTAGACGTGCCCACGATTACCAAATAGGTCAGTACCAAAAAGCCCACCGCACCCATGGGGTACACGATGCTTTTGAAAAAAGGCACAATAAATTCTGTCGATGCGGGCAGGTTGGCCGAGTAGAACAAATACAGGCCTGCGCCTAAGGCGATGCTGGACTGCCACACCAGTTTAAACCGTGCCGACACGCCGTTCGGGTCTTTATAAACCACTTTGCGCCAGTCATCGTAAAAGCCTAAAGCGCCAACGCCTAAGGTCACCAGCAGCAACAGCCAAATGTAGCCGTTGGTTAAGTTCGCCCACAGTAAAGTGCTGACCGCGATCGCGGTCAAAATCAGGGAGCCGCCCATGGTGGGCGTGCCCACCTTCACTAAGTGGGTTTGCGGGCCATCTTGACGAATGGCTTGACCCACTTTTAACTGAGTGAGCTTTCTAATGGTCCAAGGGCCTAAAAACAAGCTAAAAATCAAAGCAGTTAGGGCCGCAGCCACCGCTCTAAACGTGGTGTAGCTCACCACCCCAACACCGCTGACCCAACCATCAAAAAACTGGGCAATCCAAATTAACATGACGTTCCTTAACGTGACTGATTATCCACAAGGGCTTTCACCGCTCGTTCCATCTTCATAAATCGTGACCCCTTCACCAACACGGTGGCGTCGGCAGGGACCGTCTGTAGCAAAGCCGCATTCAGTGCGTCCATGCTGTCAAAGTGCTCGGCGCCAGCGCCAAAGGCAGTAGCGGCCGCCTGACTCAGCGGGCCTAAGGCATACAGCGTTTCAATGCCCAGCTCTTGGGCAAACGCACCCACTTCCACGTGCAGCTGCTCGGCGCCCTCGCCCAGCTCGCCCATGTCGCCCATGACAAAAAAGCGCGGCGCGTCAAACTGGGCCAACACCTTCAGAGCCGCCTTCATTGAGTCTGGATTGGCATTGTAAGTATCGTCCAAAACGCGGGCGCCGCCGGAGGCAGATTTTACTTGTAATCGGCCAGAAATGTTACTGAATTGTGTCAATCCTTGCGCAATATTTTGCAAAGACCAGCCCAAGGCCAAGGCCAGGCTCGCTGCGGCCACCGCGTTGGCCACATTATGGGCACCCGCCGTCGGCAGCTCAATGACGTAGCGGCCTGCGGCACACACCAGCTCAAAGCGGCTAGACAAGGGCGACAGCACCACGTTTTCGGCATGAACATCGCCTTGGTTCAGGCCAAACGTCTGCGTCGACAAGCCTTGGGTCGCGTCAATAAAAATGGCCACGTTGGCGTCTTCGCACGGAATCAGCGCCAAGCCCTGCTGGTTCAAACCAGCGTAAATTTCGCTCTTGGCGCGGGCGATGTCATCCACGCCGTCAAAACCACAGCCCACATGCGCCCGCAGGGCGTTGTTTACCAAGGCCACGTCGGGACGCGCCAAATGGGTTAAGTAGGTCAGTTCACCAAAATGGTTCATGCCCATCTCGATGATGGCCACTTTGTGCGCGGCCGTCAGCTGTAGCAGCGTCAGCGGTAGGCCGATGTCGTTGTTGAGGTTGCCCTGAGTGGCCAACACCGCGGCCTTGCCCAACGCCTCGCGAGCAATGCTGGCGGTCATTTCCTTAACCGTGGTTTTGCCACTAGAACCGGTAATGCCCACGACTTTAATGTCTAAGCAGTCGCGCCAGGCCTTGGCCAGTTGGCCTAAGGCGGCCAGCGTATCTGGCACGCGGATCACGCGCGGGTCGCTCGATTGAAAATCTTCGCGCACAAGCGCCAAAATGGCGCCTTTATTAAGGGCGTCCAGCACGAAGTCGTGGGCGTCAAAGCGTTCGCCCTTCAGCGCCACAAACACGTCGCCTTCACCGATGGCTTGGCTGTTGGTCGATACCTGGCGTACTTTTTGGTTGGCCTGGTCTAAGGGCAAAGGGATCGCAAACGTTTGGTAAACAAAGTTCAGGTCTAGAATCATGATGTTTATTTTTGCTCCAGTGCGTTCATAGCCACTTCAAAGTCGGAAAAATGATGTTTTTGCCCGCCAACATCCTGGTAGGTTTCGTGGCCCTTGCCCGCAATCAACACAATGTCGTTGGGCTTGGCCAAGGCGATGGTGGCGCGAATCGCCTCTGCGCGGTCTACTTCCACCAAGGCCGGATGAGGCACGGCGGGCAAAATATCGGCAATAATGCTGTGCGGGTCCTCTAGGCGCGGGTTGTCGCTGGTCACCACGGCGCGGTCGGCAAACTGCTGCGCCACTGCGCCCATCAAGGGGCGCTTGCCCTTATCACGGTTGCCACCGCAGCCAAACACGCACCACAGCTCGCTGTCGTCGGCCTTCACTTCGTGCAGCGTGGTCAAGGCCTTTTCTAACGCGTCTGGGGTGTGGGCATAGTCCACCACCACCAGCGGTTTATTCGGTAACTTCACGCAGTCCATGCGCCCAGTGGCTGGCTTAATGTGGGCCAACACCGCCAGAACGCGGGCTAAATCATGGCCCTGAGCGCACAAAACGCCCACGCACGCGGCGAGGTTCTGTGCATTAAACCGACCCAGTAATGCCGTGTTTAGTTCGCCATTGCCCCACGGGGTTTCAAAGCCTATGCGCATGCCATCCAAAGACGGCTCAAAAGACGCAATCTTAACAATGGCTTCGTCCAAAAAGCCGTAGGTGACGACTTCGGCTTTATTTCGGCTGTCTTCCGCCAAGGTCGCCGCCAGCTGTGCGCCATAATCGTCATCAACGTTAATCACCGCATGCTGCAAACCTTGCCAATAAAACAGGCGGCTTTTCATGGCGCCGTAGCTGGCCATGTCACCATGATAGTCTAAATGGTCACGGGTCAAGTTGGTGAACACGGCGGTGTGGAACGTCACCCCGTTCACGCGCCCTTGGGCCAGGCCATGGCTCGATACTTCCATGGCCAAGGCTTTGGCGCCCTGCGCCACCACGTCACGAATGACGCCCTGAATCGACACTGGGTCTGGCGTGGTGTGGGTCGCTTCAATCAGCTCACCCCAAAAGCCGTTGCCCACCGTGCCCATAACCGCACAGCGTTCGCCTAAAAGGTCCAAGGCCTGAGCCAGCCACTGGCTAATCGAGGTTTTGCCATTGGTGCCGGTAATGCCAATACAGTTTAAGGCCCGAGCGGGTTCGCCCAATAAATAAGCGGCCACCACCCCAGCCTGTTCGGCCAGTTGAGAAACCGCTAAGTTGGGTACCTGCCACTCATCTTGCCAGGCAAAGCCATCGGCGTCGTCCCAAAGCACAAAAGCCGCACCCTGTTTTAAGGCTGCGGCAATGTAATCCCGTCCATCCACGCTGCCCCCTGGGCAGGCCAAAAATAGGTCGCCAGGGGTCACCTTACGGCTGTCCATCACTGGGCGAGCATTTTTTAGCTTGTAAGGCGACAACACCGTTAAATCTAATGATTTTAAGGGGGTAAGTTGGCTAATCATGTTTGCTCTTTTTCGTTGGTTTTTGTTACAAAGACTCCTTGGTCGTCGCTTTGGTTGGCGCCACACCCAGAATTCTTAAGCTGTTGCTTAGAATTTCTTTAAAGGGAGGCCCTGCCGTCACGCCGCCGTAGTACCCATTGTCGGACGGCTCATCAATCAACACCGCCACAATCACCCGAGGGTTTTGAGCCGGCGCAAACCCAATAAACATCCCCGTATGTTTGGTGGCAGAATAACGTCCATCCACCAGCTTACGGGCCGTTCCCGATTTTGCCGCCACGTCAAAGCCATCAATTGAACCGCGCGTTCCCGTACCGCCTTTTTCCGTCACTGAAATCATCATTTCACGGATGGCTTGCGCCGTTTCAGGCTTAATCACTTGGGTTCCCGCAGGGGCTTTGTCCTGTTTGAGGAACGTGGCCGGTAAAAGTTTACCGTCGGTGGTAAATACCGTGTAAGCGCGCGCCAACTGCAACAGGTTAACCTGGATGCCATAGCCAAACGACATGGTCGCTTGTTCAAACGGACGCCAGCCTTCCCAGTGTCGCACCATGCCTGGGCTTTCGCCAGGGAACGTCGACCCGGTTCTGGTGCCAAAGCCTACTGACTTATAAAACTGATACATTTGCTCAGGCGTAAACATCGCCGACATTTTGCTGGAGCCCACGTTAGAAGACTTTTGCAACACGCCGCGCACGGTCAGGCTGGGGTAGTCATGCGTGTCACGCACGCGATTGGGGCCGATTTTATACGGCATCGTGTTCATTAAGGTATTGGGGTTGACCTTGCCTTCATCTAAGGCAAAGGCCACTGGGAACGGCTTCATGGTCGAGCCAGGCTCAAGCATGTCGGTGACGGCACGGTTACGGCGCATGTCTGGGGTGGAGCCGCCAGGCTTGCTCGGGTCAAACGTTGGCGCATTCACCAAGGCCAGTACTTCACCCGTTTGCGCATCCAACACCACGGCGCTGCCAGATTTGGCTTTGTGCTTGTCGACGGCCTTATTCAGTTCGTCATAGGCCAGCAGCTGGATTTGCTGGTCCAGCGACAGCACCATGTCTTGACCATTTTGCGGCTGTTTGTTGTTGGGCGAATCGATGTTGTCCACAATGTTGCCACGGTTGTCGCGCAACACCATGCGCGCGCCGTCGGTGCCGGTGAGCAACTTATCGCGCGCCAGCTCTAAACCTTCTTGGCCATGACCATCAAGGCCGGCAAAGCCAATCACGTGGGCAAACAGGTCACCGGTAGGATAAAAACGCTTAGATTCAGGCTGAAACGCAATGCCCTTAATGCCTAAGGCTTTAATCTGATCGGCTGCCTCCATCGACATCTGGCGCTTTAAGTACACGAAGCCGCGGTCTTTGCGGCCGAGTTTTTCTGACAGCTCTGCCACCGGCATGCCCAGCAATCCTGCCAGCTCACGCATTTCGGCGCTGGTGGGTTCTGGCATGCTCGACGGGGTCGCAAAAATAGATTTGGTGGGGGCGCTTAAGGCAATCGGCCGGCCGCTGCGGTCATAAATAGCGCCACGAGTGGCCATCATGGGGATGGTGCGCACAAAGCGCTGATTGCCCTGCTGCAACAGAAAATCCTGCTTCGAGGTTTGTAAGTACACGCCTCGGCCGATTAACGCCACGAAGCCTGCCACCAGCAACAGCAAGACGAGCAGCATCCGCCCATTACCAGAAGTGGGCTTCTTGGTTTGGGTTGCGGTCACCATTTGCGGCTTGTACTCGTTTTTAATCAGCATGATGGCTACTCTTGTCTTAGGTTAATCTCTTTAACATCTTGAATGAGTGGCACATACAGCCCTTGCTGCTGTGCCAAAACCTGTACGTTTGCATGGCTGGCCAACCTGGCCTGCTCCAACTGCATACTGGCAAACTGCTCATCTAACAGCTGGGCGCTTTTCTGCGCCCGCTCAATTTCACTGGTGTAACTACGTGACCTGTCTTGAACCGTCACCACGGCCACGCCGGAGGCAATCACCAACACAAACAACAGCACGTTCAACTTATTCATCAAACTGGCCCTGAGTGCGTTCGGCCACGCGCAACACCGCAGAGCGGGCACGTGGATTACCAGAAACTTCGGCCTTACTTGGCTTTTGCGCCTTACCTATTAAGGTTAAAGGCGGCTGCGGCATGTCGGCCTCTTTCACCATGGCCCATTTTGGCAATGGCGCATGGGTGGCGTGCTTTTTCATAAACTGCTTCACCATGCGGTCTTCTAAAGAATGAAAGCTAATCACCGCCAAACGTCCGCCCACCGCTAGGTGCTGGACTGCCTGAGGCAGCATCGCGGCCACCTCATCCAACTCACGGTTAATAAAAATCCTTATCGCTTGAAACGTGCGCGTCGCGGGGTCTTGCTTGTAGTCGCGAGTATGGACGACCTGTGCCACCAGCTTGGCGAGCTCACCCGTTGTTGTGATGGGGCTTTCTTCACGCCGCGCAACAATGGCTGCTGCAACCTGGCGATTAAACCGCTCTTCACCATATGTTTTTACTACCTCTCTAATGTCTTCTTCTGGCGCTTCGGCCAACCACTGTGCGGCGGTAATGCCTCTGGTGGTGTCCATGCGCATGTCTAGCGGCGCATCAAAACGGAAGCTAAAGCCACGGCTGCCGTCGTCGATTTGGGGCGAGGAAATGCCCAGGTCAAACAAGGCGCCATTGATGGTGTCGATGCCCAACTGAGTCAGCGACTCAGACAGGGTGGCAAAGCCCTGATGCACCACCAAAACGCGGGGGTCTTCTGCCGCCAGCGCTTCGGCCACCGCAATCGCCTGTGGATCTTTATCAAACACCACCAAACGACCTTTAGGGCCTAAGCTCTTTAAAATAAGCCGGCTGTGCCCTCCCCTACCGAAGGTGCCATCGATATAGGTGCCTTCTGGCTGGATGTTCAGACCCGCAACGGCCTCATTAAGCAATACGGTTACATGTTGGAATTGACTCACAACGAAAAATCTCCCAAATTCTGAGCCAACTCTTCACGACTAACAGACAATGCCGCTGTAGTTTGCTCGTCCCAACGACTCACATCCCACAGCTCAAATCGATTACCCATTCCGACTAAAGCCACTTCTTTTGTTAATGACACCCGCTCGCGCAACCGGTTTGGTAATAGAATACGCCCAGCGCTGTCCATGTCTTGGTTTTCTGCGTGCCCTAGAACCAAACGTTGATAGGCCTTTAATACCGGATTACCGGTCGGCAGCTTCAACAGCCTTGCTTCTACTTCACGCCAGTTGTCTTCTGGATAAATCAACAGGTGATCATCCGCTTCCAACGTCACCACCAGGCTCTGTGAGTACAAGCGCAACAAGACTTCCCGGTGCTTGGCGGGAATCGCCAAACGACCTTTGCCGTCTAAATTGAGTACGCTCACACCACCAAACATAGTCATCCTTTGTGTGGTTCGTTCAAAAGGCTGGGGTGTTATTGGTAAATTATGGCTATTTTACCCCACAATCACCCACTTTTCCCCACTTACCTGCACTATATTAAATAAATCAAGTAGCGTCAACCTAATAGGCATAAAATTCACTTACCACACAATCACTTAAATCATTTCGCGGTCATTAGCGCCCCCACAGAAGGCCTTTTGGCATACCCTTTACTCATAAAAAACGCCATATATTGTGATAAAGCGCAAAAGAACCCCTTCATTTAGGGGTTAGTTTCTTTTTCACACTTTATCGATGGGAAAACGTCCCGCATCAGCAACAAATGGTCAGAAAATAGGCCAGCGGCTATAATGTGCCATCAAATGACCCTCATTAAGATGCTCAAATATGGATCAGCACGCTCAATTACCCACCCCCAGCCCCGAAGCCGCCGCCGCGAGCCAGGCACTGGTCGCCCTCATTAAAGACACCTTAGTCCAGCAAAATGGCTGGATGCCTTTTGCTCAATACATGGATTTGGCCCTATACGCGCCCCAATACGGCTATTACACCGGTGGCAGCGCCAAAATTGGCACCGCTGGCGACTTTATTACCGCCCCCACGCTGTCGCCTCTGTTTGGCCAAACCGTGGCCAAAGAGTTAGGCCACCTACTGCCGCAAACCGCGGGCAATATTTATGAATTTGGGGCCGGCACCGGCGACCTGGCCGTCAGCATTTTAAAACAGCTGGTGCAAGACCAGGTCACAGTGGCCGCTTATTATATTATTGAGGTCTCACCAGAGCTGGCCCAACGCCAGCAGCAGTTGGTTCAGGCCCAGTGCCCTGAAATGGCCCACAAGGTCCACCACCTGAGCGCCCTACCGGACGCCTTTGATGGGGTGTTGATCGGCAACGAAGTGTTGGATGCCATGGCGTGCGAGCTAATCCGATGGCAGCCCCACGGGCCTGAACAGCAAGGCGTGGTTTGGACCGACGAGGGGTTTAAAATGGCCAGCATGCCCATTGCGCCCGACAGCCCGCTTTTTACCGCCGCCAGCGCCATTAACCCTCCGCTGCCGGCGCGCCCCTACACCAGCGAACTACACTTAGCCCAACAAGCCTTCATCAGCACCCTCGGTGCCCGCCTCCAGCGCGGCGGCATCATCATGATTGACTACGGCTTTGATGAGGCTCAGTACTATCACCCAGAACGCAGCATGGGCACGCTGATTGGCCACTATCGCCACCACACCGTCCACGACCCCTTCTTTAACCCTGGGCTAACCGACCTCACCTGCCACGTGAACTTCACCGCCATGGCTCAGGCAGGCGTGGACGCCCAGCTCGACCTGATCGGCTACACCACTCAGGCCAACTGGTTGCTGAACCTGGGCATCACCGACCTGCTCCAGCAGGTGGGCCCAACCGACGGCCTAGACTACATTCAGGCCACGGCCGCCTGCCAAAAGCTATTGGCCACCCACGAAATGGGCGAATTATTTAAAGTCATCGCTTTTGGTAAAAACATAGATTTCAACTGGTTAGGATTCACCCACGGCGATTACTGCCATAAACTGTAAAAAGGGTGTTGACAGGTATTTTAAAGCACTGTATATTTCGCATCCTACTTAAGGCGAATTAGCTCAGTTGGTTAGAGCGATGGAATCATAATCCACAGGTCCGGGGTTCGAGTCCCTGATTCGCCACCAAATTTAGAAAAACCCACTTTCGACAGAAAGTGGGTTTTTTGTTGGGCCTGACCGGCCCATCCCATACCATTCACAACACATCTTTTAAAAAACGCGGGAAAAGCGCGCCCATCTGTTTGAGACTTGTCAAAAAAAACAACAACTCCTGTTATTTTATTTCATTAAAAAACAAAACACTACGCTAGGCCCAGAAACCAAGCCCTTTTAGCCGTAAACACTTCTTTATTTTGTTGCTACAATCCCTGACTTTTTAACACTTTCACACTATAAAGGCAGGATCGTGAACGTATTTATTGTCAATCTAAAGCGTTGTACCGACAAAAAACAGGCCATGGCGGCCCAGTGCCAGCAGCTAGGCGTGCCCAATGTCACCTTTATTGAGGCGGTCGATGGCCAAACGCTGTCCGCCCAAACCTTGGCCAGCAAGGTCTACCACTTTGAAGAAGCCTGCCTGACCAAAGGCGAAGTCGGCTGCGCCCTAAGCCACTTCAGCATTTATCAAAAAATGGTGGCAGAAGCGATGCCCTATGCTTTGATTTTAGAAGATGATGTGATCTTGCCTCCTAATTTTATGGATGTTATTGAAAAACTAAAACCAACTATTGATAAGCCTTTCGCCAAAATTTTATCCTTAGGCCAGGCCAATCGCATCACCAAGAAAAAAAGCTACCACCACGTTGGCCCACACCATGAATACTTGGCCGTCAGCGCATTTGGCACTTACGCCTACCTCATCAACCTTGAGGCCGCCAAAAACTTAACTCAAGCGCTGCTGCCCATTCGGTATGAGGCCGACATGTTCTTCTATTTTCGCAGCAACCAGTGGATCAAGATGTTTAACATCATGCACCCGCCGATTGTCACCATCATCGAAGATCACGACCAGCATTCTGAGCTGTATGCCGAACGAACCGAAAAAATGAGTCGTCGGCAGGCTTTTTTTAAAAAACACATCTTAAGCCAACGTTCTTTAAAGGTGAGGCTCTTATCCGCCCTTCAAAAACAGCTCTGGCGGCGCCAATACCAAAAGTTCTATTCTTAGGCGCCGACGACACCCGTCGCAGGCATGCCCATAAAAAAAGCCACCCGAGTAAGGTGGCTTTTGCTGTCTACAGCCTACGAAGCAACGGGCAACAGCAAAAAATTGGCCGTACTTCTGGCCACCAGGGTTTCCCCCTGCCATGCCTCGGCCTCTAGGTGCAACACCCTACTGCCCTGCTTTTTTAACCGACACTTAACCAGCACCTGTCCGGGCACACACGGTTTAAAAAAGTCGAGGGTGAGGTTGATGCTGGTGGCCGCCGCAGGCGCACTGGCCAGCATGGCCAACACCCCCATGCCATCATCCAACATGGCCGCCAGCATGCCACCTTGCACCTGCCCGCGCGGATTCACATAGGCCGGCAGCGCCTCATACTGCACGGCCAGCCGTTGCTGTGCGGCGTCCCACGCCAAAACTTGACCACCGAGGGTGTGGTGTATCGGGGGCAGATTCTGCCACTGTGTCATCTGGTCTCCTTTGCGGGCGGCACACACGCCTATTTACCCAATAATTCTCTGGCCACGATTTCCTTCATGATTTCGTTGGCCCCCCCATAAATCTTCTGCACTCGAGCGTCCACGTAAAACCGCGAAATCGGGTATTCATGCATGTAGCCATAGCCGCCAAACAGCTGTAACAAGGCGTCGACAATGTCGCACTGCACGTCGGTGACAAAACACTTTAGCGCCGCCACCTTGCTCACCGTCAGCGCCTGCTGCTGGTATAGGTCTACGCATTGCTGGGTCAACGCCTGAGCGGCCTGATACTGAATGTGGGCCTGGGCCAACACAAAGCGCGTGTTTTGCATTTGGGCCAAATACTGGCCAAAGGCCTGTCGCGCCTGTACGTATTCTTGCGTGAGGGCAATGGCACCGGCCATGGCGCCTAGCGCGATCAAGGCGATGTTGAGGCGCTCACGCGGCAACTCTTGCATGAGGTAGGCAAAGCCTTTGCCCTCTTCGCCCAACAGCTGGCCGGCGGGCACCTGTACCTGCTCAAAAAACAGCTCGATGGTGTCTTGGGCGTGCAGCCCTATTTTTTTGAGCGAGCGCCCCTTCATTACCCCGGGCAGGTGTGCGTCCACCAGCAGAATGGACAAGCCCTTGGCGCGGGCCTGCGGATCGGTTTTGGCGGCCAAAATAATCAGGTCGGCATTGTGGCCGTTTGAAATAAACGTTTTGGCCCCGTCCACGACGTAGTGATCGCCTTGTTTTAGCGCTTGAGTCCGTATGGCCTGGAGGTCGGAGCCCGCATTGGCTTCGGTCAAGGCAATGGCCACCACCACTTCACCAGACACCATTTTCGGCAACCACTGCTGCTTTTGCGCCTCGCTGCCGATGTTTTGAATGTAGGGCGAAGCCAGTTCGCTCTGGCCGCCGATGCCTACGGCCAAGGACATATAGCCGGCCTTGGCGGTTTCTTCCACCAGTTTTAGGGAATACTCGATGGGCGCGCCGTAGCCACCATAGGCTTCGGGCACGTCCACGCACAAAAAGCCATTTTCACCCAACAGGTGCCATAAGGCTCTGGGTATTTTCTGGTCGGCCTCCCACTGCTCGTAGTAAGGGGCCACGTGCTCGCTCAAAAAGCGACGGTAATTATCTAAAAATAATTCTAAATCAGGGTCTACAACCATGGTTAACCTCTTTCATAAACGCTTTTGACTGGGGCCACGCTAGCGGTAATACAGCATCAGCGGATGGTCTGTCTGGCGCTGATACAACGTGTTCACCAGATCGGCACGGTGCTTGATGATGTTATTGGGATTTAAATTGCCTTTGTCGGTGACCTCCGCCAGATCAAAACGCGGGGGCGTGGCCATCAGCGCCAGCATGGCCACGGTATTGGCACTGCCGCTGGCGGCTCGATTAAGTTCGACCAAAAACTGCTTAAACCATGCTCTTACGGGCTCTGCCGCCAAAATGGCTTCTGCCCCATCCACGCCAACCGTCATGCCCGCTAGGTGCGCACAGGCAGGCAGGCTGGGAAACACCAAGAGGCCCACGGCATGGCTATTGGCGCCGGTCACGCACACGTCTTCAACGTAGGGCTGGCCTTCCACTAACGCGCGGGTGCGAATGCTGCCGGCGTTGACAAAGGTCCCCGTGTCCAACTTAAAGTCTTCCGACAGGCGGCCGTCGTACATGAGGCCCTGGGTCGGATCGTCGGGGTCCACCAAGCGCACCGCATCACCGGTACGGAAGTAACCCTCTTCATCAAACACCTCTTGCTGTGCGTCTGGATCCTGTCGCCAATACCCCTTCATGACCTGCGGCCCTTTGACCCGAAATTCGAGCTTGTCGCCAATTGGCACCACCTTCAGGTCACAGCCTGGCACGGGAAACCCGATAAAGCCCGCCATCACCCGCGGCCCGGTCGAAAACGAGCACGAAGGCGCCGTTTCGGTCATGCCAAGGCCACACATAATGCGAATGCGCTCGCCACAATGGGCCTCGGCCAAACGGTCTAGGCGATCCCAAATGGTGGACGACAGCGACGCCCCGGCAAAAAACAGGATTTTTACTTGTGCAAAAAAACGGTCCCGCAAGGCCTCATCTTGCTCGAGGGCCTCGGTCAGGGCTTCCCATCCTTTGGGGACGTTGAAGTAAATGGTGGGGGAAATCTCTTTGAGGTTGCGGATGGTTTCATCAAATTTGCCGGCCACGGGCTTGCCCTCATCAATGTAAATGGTGCCGCCGTTATACAAGGCCACGCCCAGATTGTGGCTACCGCCAAAGGTATGGTGCCAGGACAACCAGTCCAGCAGCACTGGCGGCGTGGTGGCAAACTCAGGAAAGGTTTGCAACAGCATTTGCTGATTGGCACACAGCATTAAATGCGTGGTGGGCACGGCCTTGGGCAACTTGGTGGAGCCTGAGGTAAATAAGATCTTGGCAATGCAGTGCTCATCTAAGCTTTGGTAATGCGCTTGCACCGACGTGGGCGCTGCCTGCAGTAGCTCGGCGTAGGCCGTACAACCGGCGTCTGCGAGGCGGCCATCGAGGGTGACGACCTCTACATCGGCGGCCACGCACTGGCGAATGCCGGCGGCAAAGGCCTGACCGTCGCTGGCAAACACCATGCCGGGCGTGGCCAAGCTCACCACGTGCTGTAGGTTGATAAAGTCCTTAGACACCAAGGAATAGGCGGGCGAAATCACCGAAAATGGCACCCCCGCCAGCATCGCCCCTAGCGACAGGCACAAATGCTCTAAATCATTGCCCGATAGGATTAACAAGGGCCTGTCGGCGCCCAGCGGTCGATCGTGCAAGGACTGGGCAATGCGCCAAGCGCGGTTTAGCACTTCGGCGTAGCTGAGCCGAACCCATTCGCCACCGGCATTGCGTTTGGCGGCAAACACTTTGTCTGGCTGCGTTTGAGCGTGCTGAATCAGGCGATCGGTGAGCTTTTGTGGAAACGGTTGTAAGGCCTCTTTAGGACTGATGTAGAGCGCTTCATCACGGTATTCAAACGCCACCTCATGCCCGCCTAATAGAACGGGTCGTTCAGGCACATCGACCCGCAGGTGAACTTCTGTATTCATCTGTGTGACTCCTCGTAGACAACTTTTATTTATTTTTATCGGTTGGCTGTACCACGGCGGTCAGGCCGCCTTGAACGTGGCTACAGCGGGTAATGCCTCGGCCCGGTTTGCATGGTCACCCAGCGCAGCTCGGTGAATTCCGCAATCGAGGCCTTACTGCCAAAGCGGCCATAGCCGCTGGCCTTCACGCCGCCAAACGGCATTTGGGCTTCATCGTGCACCGTGGCGCCATTGATGTGGCAAATGCCACTTTCAACCTGCTTGGCGACACGCCAGGCCTGAGCCAGATTCTCACTAAACACCGCCGAAGACAGCCCAAACTCACTGTCGTTGGCCAAAGCAATCGCTTGCGCTTCGGTGTCAAAGCGCTGCACCGTACACACTGGGGCAAAGGATTCATCCCGATACAAGGCCATGTCTGGGGTAATGCCCAACACCACCGTCGGCTGCATGGTCGTGCCTTCGATGCGAATGCCCAAAGGCATGTCGGCGCCTTTGTCGTGGGCGTCCTGCAACAGCGCCGCCACACGCGTGGCCGCGGCCGTGCTTTCCAGAACCCCCAGCTGATGAGCAGCATCGCGAGGGTCGCCCGCCACGATGGCGCCCACCCTCGCCAATAGCTTTTGTTCAAATTCAGCAGCAATTTTGGCGTCCACCAAAACACGCTCGGTCGACATACAAATTTGCCCCTGGTTAAAGAAGGCCCCAAACACCACGGCGTCCACCGCTGCGTCCACATTGGCCTCGTCCATCACCAGCACCGGCGCCTTGCCGCCCAACTCTAACAACACCGGTTTTAAGTGCGCCGCCGCCTGCTGGGCGATGATGCGGCCCACCCGCGTCGATCCGGTAAAGTTAATCCGCTTCACTAAAGGATGCGCCACCAGACGCGCCACAATCTCCGGCGCATCGGCAGGCGCATGCGTGATCACGTTGACCACGCCGTCGCCCAAACCCGCCTCCGTCAAAACGGCGCCAATTAAAGCATGCACGCCGGGACAGCCTTCCGAAGCCTTAAGCACCACGGTGTTGCCGCAGGCCAAAGGCATGGCTAAGGCACGCGTGGCCAAAATAACCGGGGCATTCCACGGCGCCATGCCCACCACCACGCCACAAGGCACGCGCACCCCCATCGCCACATTGTCCGGCGTATTCGACGGCATGATGCTGCCGTCGATTTGAGTCGTCATGCCCGCGGCTTCACGTAACATATTGGCAGCCAGCATCACATTAAAGCCATACCAGGCGGCCGTAGAACCGGTTTCGGCCATTCCGATCGCCAAGAATTGCGCCTGCTTGGCATCCATTAAGTCAGCCGCTTTGAGCAGCCGCATGCGCCGCTCGTGGGGCGTCAACCCAGCCCAGGCTGGAAACGCTCGATGAGCGGCCTCGATGGCCTGATCAACGTCCGCGAGGCTGGCGGCAGCCGCCACCGAGGCCACGCTGCCGTCTATTGGGCTAAGGCGCTCAAACGTGGCCCCAGTGCTGGCTGGCCGCTGTGCGCCATTGATTAATAACTGTACGTTTTGCATGGTTTTTCCCCTTGAACGGCGCGGCTTAATTAGGCCGGACGCTTGTAGCTTTGTAAGCCTGGCTTAATGCTTTTATCGTCTAAAAACTGCTTCATGCCCTCTAGGCGACCCTTTTCTTCATCGCGAAGAATGCACTGGTCCAACTTGGCGTATAAGTAGTCTTCATTTTGCTCCCAGGTCAGTTCACGGCAGCGCTTGAAACCATTTTTAGCGGTACGCAACACCACTCGGTTTTTGGCCAATAGGTTTTCTGCCAGCGCCGTCACTTCGGCCTTTAGCTGCGCCAACGGCACACTTTTGTTGACCAAGCCCATGGCGGCGGCTTCCTTACCGTCAAACTTGTCGCCCGTCATAATGTAGTGCAATGCCGCACGATGACCCATGGTGTCGGCCACGGCCTTGCTCACCAAGTTGCCTGGCGGAATGCCCCAGTTGATTTCGGACAGCCCAAAAACGGCCTCATCGGCCACAATGGCTAAGTCGCAGGCCACCAGCGGTGAGAAAGCGCCACCAAAACACCAGCCGTTTACCATCGCAATGGTCGGCTTTGAGTACATCCGCAGTAGCTGCCACTGCCAGCGGCAAGAGTCGCGGCGAATGCGTTCTTGAAAAATTTCTGGCTGAGCGTCGACTTCGCGGAAATACTCTTTCAAGTCCATGCCCGCCGTCCATGAGTCACCGGCACCGGTCAAAACCAAGACCCCGGCTTCGGCGTCCAACTCTAAGGTTTCCAATACGTCAATCATTTCCCGGTTCATCACCGGGTTCATGGCGTTCTTTTTTTCGGGACGGTTTAAGGTCACCCAGGCAATCCCGGCCTCTACTTTGACGTCAACGGTTTGCCAGCGGTTTTGATAAGTCATTTGTGTTCTCCTGTGGGGTTAAGTGGCCCCACTATAATATCAGTTAAACTTATATTCAAGCTGTTTTATCAATCGTGTAAAAAATATCAAAAACACGTAAACATCTTATTACCATTGGAAAGAAAAGAGAATTATCGTTTTAGTCATAATAGAAATACCCCGCCTAACGCCAAAACCCATTTGATTTATTTATCAGTTTAGTTGATATTATGAGCCAATAACAACAGCAATAAACATCATCAAAGGAGAGTTACGCATGCACCCCCAAAAAGACGTTTCGGGCCAGTCTCTGGTCACGCTCGCGCTGTGCTTTACCATTGCGATATTTGAAGGATTCGACCTACAGTCGATGGGCGTTGCGGCGCCCAGAATGATGGCTGAATTCAACCTCAGCCATGGCCAAATGGCCTGGGCCTTCAGCGCCGCCACCTTGGGCACTTTACCTGGGGCCATTCTGGGTGGGCGGCTAGCCGACCTTGTGGGCCGCAAAAAAATCTTACTCCTCAGCGTACTGCTGTTTGGCATCATGTCGCTCCTCACCGCCTATGCGATTCGGTTTGAACTGCTGATTCTGATCCGCTTTCTGACTGGCCTAGGCATGGGCGGCGCGCTGCCCATTATGATCACTCTGGCCTCGGAGGCCGTACCCAAGCAATGGAAAGGCACTGCTGTCAGCATTATGTACAGCGGCATTCCCTTTGGCGGCCTGCTGACGTCCATCGTGGCCATGGTGCTGGCCCAAGACAGCCAGTGGCGCCATATCTTTTACGTGGGCGGCCTCGCGCCGGTGTTATTACTGCCCTTGCTGACGCGCTTTTTACCGGAATCCAAGGCCTATTTAAGCCAGCCCAAAGCCGCCTCGGTGCCCTTTTTTCAGGTTTTGTTTGCACAGCAAAGAACCGTGCCCACGCTGTTTATCTGGGTCAGCTTTTTTTGCACGCTCGTGGTGCTGTATTTCTTACTCAACTGGCTGCCGTTGCTCATGAATGCCCAAGGCATGTCTAAACTCGAAGCCAACTACATTCAAATCAGTTACAATATTGGCGGTATTTTCGGGTCTATTTTATTGGGTGTACTGCTCGACCGGATCCGTATGGCCAAGGTGGTCAAGCTTATTTATGCCGGCATTTTGCTGTCGCTGTGTAGCCTGGCCCTCTCGCCAACGGTGACCTTATTGGCGCTGTCCGCCGTAGGTTGCGGCCTCTTCATCGTTGGCGGGCAATCCGCACTTTATGGCCTGGCCGCTATGTTTTACCCAACCGAAATGCGCGGCACCGGCGTTGGCACGGCCGTGGCCGTGGGCCGCATCGGCTCGTTTGCAGGCCCGTTAATGGCGGGGCTACTGTTGTCTTTAGGGCAAAGCTCGGCCTTTATCATCGCGTCGACTGTGCCCATTATCTTGATTGCGGCAGTGTGTGCCTTACTGTTGGTCACCAAGCATGCGCGATCGTAACTAACCGAGTCCCAGCAGCCTCGCTGCTGGGCGTTTGAAAGCCTTGCCCATGACCCCTTCACCCGAGCCACAAGACCCAACGCTCAGCAGCACCCCCACGCTGAGCTACATCATTGCCCGAACCGACCGGCTCATCAGCAAGCTGCTGTCCGAGCGCCTGAAACCGCTCCACATTACCCTACCCCAGTTCACCACCCTATCGGTTTTGGCCGCCAACGGCAGCTTGTCTAACGCCAAGCTGGCCGAGCGCTCTTTTATCCGCCCCCAGTCAGCCAATAAGATTGTGCACGACTTACTCGCCAGCGGCTGGATCGCGCAGCGACCCGACCCCAACCATGGTCGCCGCATTCTGGTTCAGCTCACCGACTCAGGCCACGCGCAGCTAGAGCGCTGCAACCACGTGGTGGCCGAACTGGAAACCACCATGCTGGCCGGCATCGACCTCAACCTAGCCCACTTTATCCGTCATACCCTAGACGCCATGACCAACAACTTAAAAGACCTATAGGCACCAACAAATAGGCCCTCCTGACGGAGGGCCTTACTGTATCTACCTGATGCGCATCAGCCGCTTTAAGCGCCTTCGTGCGGCAATAGCGTGCGCCATTTAAACTTAAGGGCAAGGTAAACCAACAATAGCGTGCCACCCTCTGAAATCGGGAACACCAGCCAAATGCTGTTCTGACCCAATAGGCCCGGCAGGATCAACAACAACGGCACGAAGAGCACAATCGCCCGCAGGACCACGATCAGCACCGCATTTAGGGTGTTGCCAATGGACTGATAAAATTCCAGCAGCACCATATTGACCCCCAAAAACAAATAGCCGAGAAAGAAATAGCCGATGCCTAACTGGGTGTAAGACACAATCTTAGGGTCTGTGGCCCCGAACAGCTGCACAATCCAAGCACCGGCGGTGAAACCAAGCAGCGCCAATACCGCCCCCAGCCCCAAAGCAGTCAGTGTGGCAATTTTTACAAACACCAACAGACGCGCATGGCTTTTGGCCCCATACAAAAAGCTGGTGATCGGCTGTAACGCCGCGCCAACGCCAATAAACAACATGAGGAAGACGGTGTGCATGTAGTTAACAATGGCGAAGGAAGCCATGCCGGTATCGCCCGCATAACGATTAAAGGTGACATTAAACAAAATAATGGTGATGACCGCCGCGCCTTCCACCACGAAGCTCGGAAAGCCAATCGTGAGAATCTGCTTGATCGTGTTGACGTTGAGCCGCGTCTTGACCCAACCCAAGGTTCTGGTTGGCCTCAGAAAATGCAGCAGTAACACGCCTGTCCCAACCACTGCTCCCATAATGGTGGCGTAGGCGGCGCCTTCAACCCCATAATCCAAAACAAAGATAAACACATAATTCAAGACTATGTTCACCAGCGCCGTGACCACCAAACCCAGCATGGCCAAGGTTGGGTTGCCATCATTACGAATAAAAATACTGAGTATGTTTTCGATCACAAAAATAATGCCAAATAACAAAATAATGTGTAAATAATCTAAAACATAGCCAATAATCGTGTCGCTGGCACCAAACAGATAGGCAATCTGCGTTTCAAACAGCAAGCAGATCGCCAAGATGCTGCCGGCCGTCAGCACGGTAAACGCCATCGTTTGTGTGAACACCGCCTTCGCATCTTGACGGCGATTATTACCCAGAGCCATGGAGTACAGCGTGGCGCCGCCCATCCCAAACCACAGTGAAATAGAAAAAATGATCGAGTACACCGGCAGCGCAATATTCACGCCGGCCAAGGCCATTTCGCCTACGCCGTGACTGACAAATAAGCCATCAATCAAAATGTTAATCGCCATCAACCCCATCCCAAGTAGAGACGGAACCAGGTATTTGAGAAACAGCGACTTGGGCGCCATCGTGTGCATGATTGAAGTTTGAGCGGTCATGATGAATAAGGTGGGTGAACGTCTAGTGTTTAAGGGAAACCATGATAAAGTATCTGGTAACCAGACAGTCAAGCCACAAATGCCCCTTTTAATTCACCGCAGGAACCTACGATGACACGTTTTTCGACCGGCGAGTTTGCCGAAATTTGCGGCGTAAAAAAACAAACGCTTTTTCATTATGATGACATAGGGCTACTCAAACCCAGCCATACGCATGCCAACGGCTATCGCTATTATTCGATTCAACAGCTAGAAGTGTTTATGGTGATTAAAATGCTGAAAGAGATCAATATGCCGCTGGCGGAAATCAAGCAGTTTTTAGACATTAAATCACCGGACAAAACCATCGCGCTGCTGACAGAAAAAGAAGCGCTGATGACTCAAAAAATCCTCGACATGCAGCAGCTACAGCGAATCATCAAAAACAAACGCACGCAGATTGAAGCGGCCCTAAAATTTGACACCAACGCCCTGAGCATTCAACCCATGGCCAGCTACCGCTACCTTTTGAGCGACAAGATCGAACACAACACTGAAAAATCAGCATCAAAAGTATTCATGAGCTTCATCGACTATGCGAAGAAAAAGGGCGTAGACAGCGGCTATTCGGTGGGCATTATGCTGCCTCAAGCTGACTTGCTGGCCGACCGTTACGGGCACTACACCCACTTTTATTTAAGAGTCGACGATCCGCTTGAAGAAACAGCCTATACCACACCACCAGGCAACTACGTCGTCGCCTACCATAAGGGCCACTATGCCCACATTCAGGACACCTATGTCAAAATCAAACGCTATTTAGCCCAACAAGCCTACCAAATCAGTGGCGATGGCTTCGAGGAATACATCCTAGACGAGATGAGCGTCAGCGAAACCGATCATTACGTGACCAAAATCATGATTAGGGTCACTCAGTGAGGGTGTCCAATCGCCTGTGTTCGAATTAGCCTGGTGGCCAAAACAACGGGGGGCACACCCCCTCATGATGACTTCGGCGCTCAGTGTTCTTGAGCGCCGTTGCAAATTCAGGTGGTTTAGTGCCCAAACTCTATAATATAATCTTGAGACACTTCATCATTATTATTAATAAAAGGACGCTTAATTGAACGCCAAAGCCCTGTTACTTTCTCTTTGTTTGGCCCTATCGGCCCCCGCTTTTGCTGACAGTGCCGACATCGCCAGTCAGGTCGCTGCCGCTCAGGCTGGCGACACCGACGCCATGATTAACCTAGCCGACATGTATTTCAACGGCACCTATGACGTCGAACAAGACTACGCCAAAGCGCGCCAATACTACGAACAGGCCGCCAAAGCCGGCAGCGCCAGCGCTCAATACTATTTAGGCGTGATGTATGAAAACGGCGACGGCGTCGAACAAGACAACCGCAAAGCCATGTTCTACTACCTACAGGCCGCCAAGCAAAACGACATCGACTCGGTCTTCACTGTGGCCACCTTCTACGACGATGGCGTTGATGGCGTGAAGCAAAACTTTGCCAAAGCCAACGAATACTATCAACTGGGCATAAAGCTAGAAGACCCCCGCGCCTTCAACAATATGGGCTTTAACTACGAACGCGGTCGCGGCGTGCCGCTGGACTTAGACAAGGCCAGAAGCCTCTACCAACAGGCCGCCGATCTGGGCAGCCCCGATGGCCTCTTTAATATGGCCATCATCTACGACACCGGCCTAGGCGTGACGCCCAATGCCAAAAAGGCGCTGCCCTACTATATTAAAGCAGCCGACGCAGGCCATCCTGGCGCCCAATACAATATGGGCGTCATGTACGACAACGGCGAAGGTGGCCTTAAAAAGAACGCCAAAAAAGCCCGTGCCTACTACGAGCAAGCGGCCGATCAAGGTTATGAGGACGCCATTGACGCGCTGGCCAACCTAGACTAAGCGCCGTCCTAGCGACAGCCTTCAAACACCAAAAAAGCCAGCACATGCTGGCTTTATCTAATCAACGCGGCTGCTTAGGCTCTAAATTTTCTCTACTATTTCATCCAAGCGCTGTATGCTGCCTGGCCGTAATTTGGCCAACATCAGCGCATACACATAGCCGCCAATGGCCGAGCCAAACACCAGCACCGGCACCAGGTAAATCAGCTGGGATTTTAAGCCACTCAAAATTTCTAGGTTCATCACCACCAAGTACAGCACCACGCTCATGGTTAGGGCCGATAAAATCGGCGCGTACTTCACCTTCCAGCTGGGCACGGCCAGCTCTGGGCGCTTATTAAAATAGGCCACCACCGCGATCGACACAAAAATTTGCAATAGCAAAATCGCCATCGTGGTCATGGCAGAACCCCAAGTGAAGATGTCGATCAGAGGGTCTTGTCCAGCCAAGGCCAGCACGGCCACCAACAACACCATAGTGACGGTTTGGTAAATACTGGACAAATACGGCGTGCCCTTAGTGGGGTGCAGCTTGGCTAGGCGCGACCAAAATAGGCCGTCGCGCGAGATCACGTAAAAATAACGGGCAATGTTGTTGTGGAAGGACTGGGTGGCGGCAAACAGGCTGGTGATCAGCAGAATATTGATCACCACCACCGACCATTTGCCCAAGGCCTGTTCGGCCAGCTGGAACACAAACAGCTCGGGGTTTTCTGCCACCGCAGCCTGCACCCCGGCCGAGCCGTAGGCCTGAATCAGGCCCCAACTACAAAAGGCAAAAAAGCCGGTGATCAACAGCACTGCGATGATGGTGGCCAAAGGGATGGTTTTTTCTGGGTTGCGGCACTCTTCGGTGTAAATGGCCGTGGCCTCAAAGCCAATAAAGGCCGCCACCGCAAACACCAAGGCAATGCCCACATTGCCGTTGAACACCAGCTTGGGCGTAAAGGGTTGGAAATCGAGCGGCCCAATTTGCGCCTGTTTGAACACGATGATGGCGGCGATGATGACGGCAATGCCAACCTCGAGCAGCATCAGCACGCCCAACACCTTACCGCCAATTTCAATGCGCTCAATGCCCAACCAGCACACAATCAGCAGCATGGCGATGGTGTACAACCACCACGGCCAATCGAGCTGAAAATACGTGACAAAAAAGATTTGGGTGAATAAGCCAAAAATCGCGGCAATGGCGATTTGAATCGACACATAGGCCAGAATTGCCAGGGCCAAACCGCTGACGCCCAGCTTGCTGCCCAAGCCCGCCGAAATGTAGGCATAAAACGCGCCCGAATTTTTAATGTAGCGGCTCATGGTGATGAAGCCGATCGAAAACAGCAGCAACACCAGGCCAGAAATCACATAAATGCCGGGAATGCCGGCGCCGTTGCCTTCTAAAATGGCCACCGGCATGGCCCCGATTAAGCCCGTTAGGGGCGATGCCGCGGCCACCACAAAAAACACCAGCGACGCCAGCCCCAAGCTATTTTTTTTCAACTGCGTAGACGATTCCATCTTGCTCCTCACTTCTGCCCTTGGGGCAGTTCTCTATGGCACACTTATGCGGCTAATGCCGCTATTTTGATGGGCCCTTAACGGGCTTTTTTAGTCTGATTAGCATAGAGAGGAGACGCTCAAAACAAATAGAACAAATCGGCCATAGGGCACACTCCCACCGTGCCACACCCCAACCCTATTCGTAGGCCGACAGCAAAATACGGGCCTGATAGTGGCTTTGGCTAAGGGCTTGTACAAACTTGGTGGGCGCTAAGGCCGCAAACTTTTTAAACTCGCGTAAAAAATGCGATTGATCGGCATAGCCCTGCTCAAGGGCCAAATTGGTCAAGCTCATCGGATTGGCCTGAGTCAGCTGTTGTAAGGTGTGTTGAAACCGCACAATCAAACAGTACTGCTTGGGCGACAGGCCAAAGTGTTCGGTAAAGGTTTTGTTGATGTAGCGCGAAGAGTAGCCGGTATAAGCCTCTAGCTCATGAATGCGAACGTCACCGTGGCGCGATAAAATCAATGCGCTCACCTGAGCGCACAGCGGCGACTGCTGTCGCGCCAAACGGTGGCCATACTGACGCATAAAATACGCCACCTGTTGGTCAAACCCCTGCGCCGAGCTGATCTGGCCCAACAGCTGCTGCCCTTGGCTGTCGATGTCCTGCAGCGCCACCTCTGCGCCCACCAAGTCGCGCGAGGCCAGCGGAATAAAGCTGGGGATGAACCCTGGCCGAAACCGCACCCCGAAGTAACGCTTATTGGTTTGCAACTCCACCAGCTTGGCCGTCACCGTACTGCCGCACACCCTCACCTTCGGCTCATCTGGGTCGCACAAAAACAGCACGTCCACGCTCGCATCCGGTACGGCAAAGGCCTGCCCGGCAGAGCGGTCGGCGACAAAGCTATAAAAATGAGAAATCGGCGAATCGGCCACTACTTTTTTGCAATAAGTCGATTCGGTGCTTAACACGAAATAGGGCTGAATCGTCCTCGATCCGGCGCCCACATAATGTTGATGACTGAACATTGGGGTTCTCCTCGGGCCATTCTGCCGCCAAACGGCAGGCTGCCTTCATCCTTTGTTTTATTTGGTTTTATGATCATTATTTTTTTACAAACATATTAGCAATACTCACGCACAAATACTTGATTGTCAACCAAATTATTTTCATCCACGCCCAGCCTTAACAACCCATTAGTGCTGATTTATTCTATTTTTATGTCAAGTTTTGCCGTGACAATGCCCTTAACTTGGCGCCCTTGCCTAATGCAACCCTCGACAGAGCGGACAACCAGCCAATGACACGAGAAGGCAGAGAAACATGATTGAATCAGAAACCCCCACTTACTACACCGCCACCCGTAAATACCACACCAGCTACCCCTCGCTAGAGGCCGACATTGACGTCGACATTGTGGTGATTGGCGGCGGTTTTTCCGGCATCAACACCGCCTTAGAGCTGGCCGAAAAAGGCGTGACCAGTATTGCCGTATTAGAGGCCAAACATTTAGGCTATGGCGGCACCGGCCGCAACGGTGGCCAAATCATGGCCGGCATTGGCCACGACATTGAGGCGATTAAAAAAGACGTGGGCGAAGAAGGCCTAAAAACCCTCTTTTCGCTCAGCGATCAAGGTGCAAAAATCATCCAAGAACGGATTAAAAAATACAACATCCGCGCCGACTTCTGTCATGGCTATGCTTACTTAGGCTTTAACAGCCGCCAAACCAAGACCTTGAAGCAATGGGAACAAGAATTTAAATCTATTGATCACGAAAATGACATTTATTTGGCCACAGGCAGCGAGGTGCACAACGTGGTTGGCTCCGATGCCTACGACAGTGCCTTAGTCCATATGGGCGCTGGCCACGTGCATTCCTTAAACTTGCTGCTGGGTGAAGCCGAGGCTTTAACCTCGTACGGTGCCCAGATTTACGAATTTAGTCCGGCGCTGGACGTTTCCTACGGCCCCACCATCACCGTGCGCACGGCTAAGGGCACGGTGCGGGCCAAAAAAATGCTGTGGGCCTGCGATGGTTTTTTAAACCGCATGGAACCAGAACTGCACAAAAAAACCATCAACACCTTTGCCTACCAGCTGGTGACCGAACCCTTGTCAGACGAGCTGATTGAGCGCATTAGCCCGATTCGCGGCGCCTACAGCGACATTCGCCCCATCATCGACTACTACCGCGTCACCAAAGAAAACCGCTTGCTGTTTGGCAACGCCACCCGCTGGGTGGAACACACCCCGCATGATTTAAAGGCCTATAACCGCAAGCTGATGCTCGACATTTTCCCCTACCTCAAAGACGTCAAAATTGACCTCGCCTGGGGTGGGCCCATGGCCTGTAGCGCCAACCTGTTCCCACAAATTGGCAGCCTGCCCGGCCAGCCCAATGTCTTTTACGTGCAGGGCTACTCTGGCTTTGGCGTCACCCCCAGCCACATCATTTGCAAAATTTTGGCCGAAGGCATCCACGGTGGCTCTGACCACTACGAGCTCATCAGCCGCGTGAAGCACAAAACCATCATTGGCAAAGAACGCTTCCGTCCCTTTATCCTGACCGGTGCCAAATGTTTCCACCAGCTTTCTGGCTACTTCACCGGTCGCCGCTAATTTATTGAAGGAGTTTCACATGCAAAAAATCAAATCTACTATGGCCCTAACCGATTTAGACAGCTGGGGCACCGTGGCCGATCTGGGTTCTGAAATCCTAGAAGGCGAATGCAAAGCCTATGGCCAGTTCACCGTGGGCAATCCTGAACTACCGATCAGCGGCGGCTATTTTGGCGTCAGCAAAGGCGTGTTCCGCATGACCTACCCATTCAGCGAACAGGCCACCATCGTCAGCGGTAACATCACCCTCACCAATGAAGGCACAGGCGAAAAATGGACCTTTGGCCCAGGCGAAAGCTGGGTGGTTGAAAAAGGCACCACGGTTTTGTGGGACATTCATTCCGACTATTTCGTGAAGCACTACTTGTCTGCGGTTTAGACCAAGCAGCAAACCATTGAGCCTTGGCCGTCGATTGAGCCAGGCCTCTGGTGAGCACTTTATCAAACGCCAAACCGTGTGTCTGACGCACGGACTTCTCGGTGTGACCTTGCGTCATCTTTGACCACGCCTTTGGGCGTGGTTTTTTTACGCAGCCCATTAAAAAAAAGCCCTACCTTTATCAAGTAGGGCTTTAATCCTTCTATACAAGCGTCCATTTAAGCACTCCGAAGCTTACGCCACGTGCTGTAAGAAGGCCCGCAGCCTAGGGTTGGTCGGCTGATCCAGCAAGGTGCGCGGATCGCCATCCACCGCAATCTGACCGTCTTCCATAAAGATCAGCCGCGTGCCCACCTGTTTGGCAAAAGCAATTTCATGCGTCACCACCACCATGGTCATGCCTTCTTCGGCCAAGGCCTGCATCACCTTTAACACCTCTTGCCTAAGCTCAGGGTCCAGCGCCGAGGTAGGCTCATCAAACAGCATCAGCTTGGGTTTCACCGCCAACGCTCTGGCAATCGCGACACGCTGCTGCTGTCCGCCAGAAAGCTGGCTGGGTAAGTGGTCTTGCCGATCGCCAAGGCCCACCTTATGCAGCAGTTCGGCGGCTTCTTGTTCGGCCACCTTGGTGGCGGTGCCGCGCACGTGACGGGGCCCAAAGGCCACGTTTTGTAGGGCCGTAAGCTGTGGGAACAGGTTAAACTGCTGAAACACCATCCCCGCTTCTTGACGAATCTCGCGCACCACCCGCTTGTTCGAACGCACGCTCAAGCCATCCACAATCAGGTCGCCACCATTGATGGCCTCTAAGGCATTAATGCAGCGCAGCAGCGTGGATTTACCCGAACCAGAAGGCCCGATCACCACCACCACTTCGCCTTCTTCAATGCTTAAATCAACGTGGTCCAACACCACATTGGGGCCAAACTTTTTCAAAACCTTGTCAAAAAGGATCATGGTCATAAGATGCTCATCCTTTTTTCAATGATGCGTAAGGTCACCGTCAATACCCCGATCATCAGCAAATACAGCACGGCCACCGCCGTCCATATTTCCACCGCTCGGAAGTTCGACGCCATGATTTCTTGGCCCTGCCGGGTCAGCTCCCCCACGCCGATCACGATGAATAAAGAGGTGTCTTTCAGGCTCACAATAAACTGATTGCCCAAAGGTGGAATCACCCGCCGAATCGCCACCGGGCCGATGACAAACACCAGCACCTTCCACATGGGTAAACCCAAGGCCAAACCCGCCTCTTTCAAGCCCTCAGAAACGGACAGGAACGCCCCCCGCACAATTTCGGCGATGTAGGCCGCCGCATTCACCACAATTGCGGTAATGGCGGCGGTTAAAGGGTCGACCCGAATATTGGCCAACAGCGGCAGCGCAAAGTAAATAAACATCACCTGCACCACGATCGGGGTGCCACGCACCAACTCGATGTAAATGCTCGCGATCGTGTTACTCAACACACCGCCATAAGCGCGCATCAAGCCCAACACAAACCCAATCAGCGTGCCACCCAACAACCCTATGGCGGTAATCCACAGCGTCAGCTTTGCCCCCTGTAGCAGGGCAGGCAAAGCGTCATAAACCACCGTCCAATCAAAGTTCATCGGCTTTCCTTCCCTGGTTGATCATCTTGGTCTTTAGCCTTACTGCGGCGCTTTACCAAACCATTTTTTGTAAATTTCGTTGTAGCGACCATCGCTCTTAAGCTTGGCCAAAGAGGCATTTACCTCGGCCACCAACGGGCTGTCTTTAGGAAAAGCAATGCCGTATTCATGCGCCAAAATCTGCTCGCCTACGTCCTTAACCTTGCCCTCACCTGCGGTGGCGGCGTAGTACAAAATATTAGGCGTGTCATGCAAAACCCCATCCACCCTTTCGGTTTGCAATTCTAAATAGGCGTTGTCGATGTTAGGAAACTGACGCAGCTCGGTGTCTTTCAAATTGGCTTTGGCGTATTCTGCCGCGGCGGTACCGGTTTTAATGGCCAAAACTTTACCCGCCAGCCCGTCAATGCCCGGGATGTCGCTGTCGCTTCTCACCAATAAGGTAAAGCCACTGTCGTAATAACCATCAGAAAAATCAATCGCTTTTTGGCGCTCTTCGGTGATGGTGATGCCGGCTAAGGCCGCATCCGCATTACCCGTTTGTAACGATGGCAAAATGCCGTTAAAGTCCATAGGCTGAACCTTATAGGCCCACGAATTATCCTTGGCAATGGCGTCCCATAGGTCGATGTCAAAACCGACATAACGATCGCCTTCTTTGAATTCAAATGGCACAAAGGCCGTGTCCACCACCACCGTCAGCTCTTTCGAGGCCCCTTCTGGCGCGGCCGCCTTGTCTGACTGCGTGCCAGAATCAGAGCAACCTGACAACAACACGGTGGCGCCCACGGTCAGTGCCGTCATCCATGTCAGCATGTTCTTTTTAATCAGTTCCATGACGTTCCCTTTTGTAGATGGTTTAAAATTATGCATATCAAAACGAAGCTTCGTTCGACACGTTTGTCATCATAACCACAACACAAATCACTTTGCAACCAACCCCTATTCGCCATTTAATGTGTTAAATCAATACCAAACGCACAAAACCACCTTTGACACCCAAGCCACCAGCCGCCCGACACCAATCGCCTTAAAAAGGCTTGATGACTGCTATTGGGTTCATCCAGCGCCGTTAAAAACCATGGAAGCGCCGCCATGCCGCTTAAATATCCTATTATTAATATTGCGTAATTTGCCCTTCTTAACCTATTTATTGCCTTTGCATGACCCTGCTTTTAAATCTGCCGCCCACAAAAAACCCCGCCGTGCGTAAAGGTCGCAAGACGGGGCTGGGGGGCGCCAACAAAACCGAATTAAGGCATCGCCGCAGGGGCTCGCACAGAGGTTAACTTGGCCAATAGGTATTTTAATAACACCCCATACAGCGGTAAGAAGAACAGCGCGCAAATGATGATTTTAAACACGTAGTCGACCATGGCAATTTCTGGCCAATGTGACGCCATAAACGCATCGTCGCTGCGGAAAAACGCCACCCCAAAAAACGCCAACGTGTCTACCGCATTACCAAACACCGCCGCCACCGCCGGTGCCACCCACCACTGTGGCAGCTTGCGTAAGCGATTAAACACGTAAATGTCCATCAGCTGGCCAATCACATAGGCCATAAAGCTGGCCAAGGCAATGCGCGCGACAAACAGATTAAACTGCGACAGGCTGCCCCAGCCCGACCAAGCGCCGTCAAAAAACAGCACCGACACATAGTAAGAAATCAACAGCGCCGGCATCATCACCACAAAGATGATTTTACGCGCCAACGACGCGCCAAACACCCGGATGGTTAAGTCAGTGGTTAAGAAAATAAATGGGAAGGTAAACGCACCCCAGGTGGTGTGAAAGCCAAAAATGGTAAACGGCAGCTGCACCAAGTAGTTACTTGAAGCAATAACCAGAATGTGAAAAAACGACAGCCACAGCAGGGCTTTTTGTTTTTGTTGGGTAGTGAATTCAAACATATTAAAACCTTTATCGATTGGGGCATTGCCCACATCAGCCACGGCTGGCCATGTATTCTTGTAAACCTTGCTCGCGCAGCACGCAGCTCGGACACTCATGACAGCCCCCTTCTACGCCTAAGTAACAGGTATGAGTGTGGGTTTTGACATAGTCTAAACAGCCTAGATCGGCGGCCAAGCCCCAGGTTTGGGCCTTGGTTAAATACATCAGCGGGGTTTTAATATTGAACGCATAGTCCATCGCCAAGTTCATGCTGACATTCATCGACTTCACAAACACATCGCGGCAATCGGGATAGCCGCTAAAGTCGGTTTCGCACACCCCAATAATCACATCGTGAATGCCCTGACTTTTGGCGTAACTGCCCGCCAACAGTAAAAACAAAGCGTTACGGCCTTCTACAAACGTATTGGGATAAGGCCCATCGTCTTTAATCTCGGCGGTGTCGTCCATCAGCGCATTATGGGTGATGTCTTTAATCATGGAGGTGTCGAGAACGGTTTGCTTCACCTTCAAATCTTGAGCAATGGCCTTGGCTTTGGCCAGCTCGATCTGATGGCGTTGGCCATAGTTAAAGCTGATCGCTTCCACATTGCCCGGACCGTAATCTTGTAAGGCTTGAAACAAACAGGTAGTAGAGTCTTGGCCACCCGAAAAAATGACCAAAGCGCGTTTGTCGCTCATATCGCCTCCTTCT
Organism: Neisseriaceae bacterium; assembly: GCA_017991555.1. GTDB lineage: Bacteria > Pseudomonadota > Gammaproteobacteria > Burkholderiales > Neisseriaceae > JAGNPU01. Next base: position 83,458 of record JAGOQM010000005.1, on the reverse strand, counting down.
GAATGAAGGCGGCCAGAGGCAACGCAGACAGAAGCACGCCACAGCATGCTCTGTGAGACAGGTAATACATGGTTAATGTCCTTAGTTTTTTAGCGTGGGAGGGTTTCGAACCACGGAATCGAGCGGCAATTATAACCGAGTCGGCCGCCTCGGTAAATTTCAAGGCGTCCAGTAAGACAAAAGCACACCTTTAGGGTGTGCTTCGGCCTCTAACCTTCTACTGAAAAACCCCCTAATTGAGGGCACCTAATCGACAGACTGGACCCATCTAAAAAGGTTCACCCTGTTGGCGCTTAATCATGGTTTGCTGTGGCTTCAATCCGCTTGGGTAGCCGTAGCAGTAGGGTGTGGTAAAGCGTAGCCTACCCACCAGCTTTAATGCTTCAGATCATGTAAACCAAAGGCGACGTGGGTCGCGACTCACGCTACAAAGTACTAAAAACCATGGTTTGGTGATGGTCAGGTTATTTAAACTCACCACCTTCCCCTTAGGTGAAGTACCGACTTCCCGCTAAAGCCGCCGAGTTGGGTTCTATCGGGCCGGATGAAGCTAGCAAATCGCTTGTGGCTGTCGACCACGCTTTGATAGGAGACAGAGCACTCTTGCTAGCGCCGGCCCGATGGGTTCCAGCGAGGGCACCCGTTAGGGCGGATTGTCGGGTGGCCTTTTCTTTGCTTCGTTTCTTTTGGCCACGCAAAAGAAATGACGTCGCCTTCGGCGAAACAAAACGCCCAAGTTTAAGTCATGCCTGACTAAAAGCAGCCTTTCAAAATCATTCATGCTTCGGCAACATCGCTATTGATCAGTCGTTGGGTTTCGCCCTGTAGGGCGCCATCATTTCTTTTTGATGTCAAAAAGAAACGAAGCAAAGAAAAACCACCCCACTTTATCCGCCCGCTACGCGGGTGCCCTCGTTGGCCCGCACGTGGCCGGCGGCAAAAACTCATATTTGAGCCTTTGGCCAAATACTCAAACAACTTTGCCTCAAAGCCCCGGCCCCGCACGAACCGCCTTGGCGGCTAAAAGGGGAACGGTACTTCACCTAAGGGCAAGCGTGGTGAGCTTAAAGTGTTTTAATTCCAAGCTAGGTTTTGTTCAAACCACAAACCCTGGTTTATTGATGGCCCACATCCCATAGCGTGGGTAAAGCGCAGCCTACCCACGCGCTTTAATGCCACCCGCCACATCAAAAGCCCACCCTAATACTGCTGCACCCGCTGTCGAAACGCCTTAATAAAACACTGCTCCGCCTCGCTCAGCTTGCGTTCCTTATGCCACATCATGTGGATGGGAATGTCACAGGCGCCGTCGAAAGGCGGCAATTTTTTTAATTTATGATTAAGGTGCGGGTCGTCGGCGATGTGCTCCGGCAAAAAGCCAATGCCAACCCCGTTGATGATCAACCGCATCACCTCATCTAAGCTGTTCGATCGAGCTTTGGTACGGTTCATCAAGCCTAATCGATCGCGAAACACCGTCAGCGCCGACAGCGAATCGCCCATTTGCTCGCTTTGAAACGACACAAAGTTTTGCTTTTGCAGCATTTTCGGGGTGATTTTGTCCACCTTAAATAAGGGATGGTTGACCCCACAAAACAGCGCATAGCGCTGGTTGATCACCAGCTCATCGTGAATCTTTTCGTCTTTGTGTTTGTAAATCGCAATGCCAATGGCCGGCACTTTTTGCGCCAGCTGCCGCCAAATTTCTGAGCTGGGCAACACCTCGATGTCAAAACCCACCTCTGGATACCTACGGTTAAACGTGGTTAAAAAATCATCGTACTGCTGGTTTTGAACCCGACTCAGTACCAATAACCGAATCGTGCCCTTAATACCGGTGTCGTCTTGTAAATCATCGTCAAAGCTGGCGATTTTTTGATACATTTCCTGCGCAATTTTAAACAGCTCTGCGCCCTGACGGGTCAGCTCAAACTGGCGATGATTGCGGTGAATCAACACGCAGCCCACCCGCTCTTCTAAGCGCTTTAAACTCTGGCTTAAGGCCGACTGAGTCACGTGCAGCCGTAACGACGCCTTAGTCAGGCTTTTCTCTTCCACAATCACCAAAAACGTATGCAGTAAATTCCAGCTGAGCGCGTCGGCCAAATGATGGCGTGTTTTCATATCGCGTAACCTATGCTAATACCAACTATTAAAAATCATTAATTGAATTAACTTAGCACATAGTCAAGAATAGATTCAAGCGGTATGCTTGATCCTGATTGCCTTAATGAATGGCATCAACGTGACGGAAGCGACCAGCATCACCCCCTCGTATTCAGCCCATTCATGGAGCCCCATCATGCGCATTAACCTAGATCGCCTTATGGCCACTTTTCACGACCTGGCCCAAATCGGCCCCACCCCTGAAGGCGGCGCCTGTCGCCTTGCCCTTAGCCCCGAAGACAAAGCCGGCCGCGCCCTGTTTATCGGCTGGGCCGAAGCCCACGGCGGCGTCGCCAGCTACGACGCCATTGGCAACCTATTTGTGACCTTTAAAGGCCAAAACGAACGCGAAATCATGCTCGGCAGCCACCTCGACACCCAGCCCAACGGCGGCCACTACGACGGTATTTTTGGGGTATTGTCGGCGCTAGAAGTGGTGCGCACCCTGCAAGACCACGGCCATGAGCTGGCCCATACCGTCACCATCACCGCCTGGACTAACGAAGAAGGCGCCCGCTTTTCGCCCGCCATGATGGGTTCGTCCGTGTACAGCGGCCTGTTGCCGTTGGCCGACGCACTAAAACAAGCGGACCGCCACGGTGTGACCGTCGCCACCGAACTGGCCGACCTACCCACCGCCCGCCGACCCGACAATATGCCTTATCCACAGGCTTATCTAGAAGCCCACATCGAACAAGGCCCGGTTTTGGAAAAAAATGGCATGGACATCGGCGTGGTTACCGGCGGCCAAGGCATCATGTGGTTTGACCTCTGCTTTAGCGGCCAGCCCGCCCACGCCGGCACCACCCCCATGCCGCTGCGCCACGACCCCCTATTTGCCTTCACCGACTTTGCCCAACGGCTCGAACAGGCCGTCCTGGCCTTTGACGCCCGCGCCAACGTCACCATCGGCAAAATCCATTCCGACAACAGCTCTTACAACACCATCATGCAGTCATTACGCACCACCATCGACATTCGCCACCCCGAAGTGGCTGGCCTAAAGGCCATGCACCAACGCATCAATGAGCTATTGGCCCAGGTGTGCGCCGAACGCGGCGTCGCCCACGAGCTGACCGAAGTTTGGTACAACCCACCGCAGGCGTTTGACGCCACCTGCATCGACATCGTCCGCAATGCCGCCGCCAAGCTGGGCTATGCCCATCAAGACATCATCAGCGGCGCTGGCCACGACGCCATCCTATTGGCCAAAGTGTGCCCCACCACCATGATTTTCATCCCCTGCCTCGACGGCATCAGCCACAACCCGGTGGAATACGCCTCACCCGAGCAAATCGACAAGGGCACCATGGTGTTACTAGAAACGCTGGTGCAGTTGGATCTAAAGCTGGCTTAGGCATGTCCCAAAAAAACGCCTCTTTAGGGTGCGCTCAGGACATCACAAGCCCCACCTTTTAAAGTGGGGCTTGTTTTATGGCGGCGTGCGCCTAAAAACTAAACCTACAGTCACGACCACCCCACTGCCTAGGCCGTCGTATCAAGATATTGATTGGTGAACCCACGAAAAAGCCACTGCCTCATCAAGGCAGTGGCTTTTTATGGTCTGGGTGAAGCGCTCTCTTAACACGGTTTAGACCATAAGTTTAACTTCAGGCTCAGCGCTTGGGCTGTTCGTACACGCTGTCGTCGATCAAGCCTTCTTTACGCGCAATACACAGCGTGCTGACCACGTCGCCAGTCACGTTTAGCGTCGTGTGGCCCATGTCGATGATGCGGTAAATACCCGCGATCAGGCCTACAATTTCCATCGGCAAGCCCATGGTCGACAGCAGCATGATGGTCATCACAATGCCGCCGCCAGGAATGCCCGGCGAGCCAATCGACACCAGCGTGGTGAGCACAATGATCATAATCTGTTGATAAATGCTTAGGTCAACGCCATAGATTTGCGAAATAAAGATGATCGCCGCAGCGTAATACACCACCGCCCCGTTCATGTTCACCGTAGCCCCAACCGGCAGGCTAAACTGCGACAGCTCATTGGCCACGCCAAACTTCTCTTCCGTCACCCGAATGGTCACCGGCAAGGTGCCCGCGCTGCTGGTGGTGCTGGCCGTTACCAACCAAATGGCGGTAATGTGTTTGAAAAAATAACGCAACGGCACCTTGGCAATAAACTTCAGCATCACCAAGTACAGCAGCACAATCACCGCAATCAGGCCCAAATAGTCGGTGAGGATAAACTTCGCCAACGGCCCAAAGATTTTGAAGCCATACTCGCCAATGGTGCAGGCGATCAATGCCGCCACACCGATGGGCGAAAACGCCATCACCATTGCGGTCATCTTGTACATAATCTCCGTGCCTTCTTGCATCAAGTGGTTAAACTTGGCGGCTTTTTCACCAATTAAGGTGATGGAGATGCCAAAAAACAGCGCAAACACGATGATTTGCATCAAATTGCCATCCACCAAAGCCTTCACCGGATTGCTCGGAAAAATGCTCAACAAGGTTTCGCCCAAAGAAGGCATCGCCTTCGCCTCAACCGCAGCAGCAGTTTGCAAGCTGGCTAGGTCAAAATTGCTGCCGGGCTGCATGATGTGCGCCACCGCTAGGCCGATACAGCCAGCCAGCATGGTCGTCACCACGTAATACAACATGGTTTTAGAGCCAATGCGCTTTAGTTTTTGCACGTCACTAATACTGGCCACGCCCGACACGATGGAGAAGAACACCAACGGCACCACCAGCATTTTAATCAAGGTTAAGAATAAATCACCGATCGGCTTGATCACCAAAATGTCTTCTTTAAAGATCAACCCGAGGGCGATCCCCACCACAAACCCAAGGAACACCTTGGTTGAGAGACCCATTTTCTTCATCTCTATACTCCTTTGTACTTGCTTTTATTATGATTAATATTGGTATTACTGACCGCGTAGCGCGATCTCTTGGGTAATGCGTAAAAACTGATCGATTTCGTCTACATGATGGCAATGCATCGGCGACACCCGAATCGCCCCGCTCAGGCCCAAGGCCTCCACAATGCGCTTAGAATAAATGCTGGTATTCACCCGCTCATACACGGTGACGCCACAGCGTTGATACTCGGCCCGCAGCGCATCAAAATCCCAGCCCTCGATGCCCATCGCCACGATCAGGTCGCGCTGATTTAACGGCGCCGCATCCACGTACACATTCACCCCTGCCATCTGGCGCAGGCCCACAATCGCATCGCTGCCGTTCAACAAGCGGTGTAACAACGCCCGCTCGTGTAGCTCAATTGCCTCCATCCCCGCCAAATAGCGCGCACGGGCCGTGGTCGCCGTCGCGTCTACCGAAGCGCCTAGCCAATCAACGTAGGCAAACACCTGGCTCATCGAGTGAAACAAAGACGCCGTCGGCGTGCCCAAGCCCCAAGCCTCATCCGGCCGCGCCAACAGCTTATGGTGTGGTAGCGCCGACACGCGGTCCGACACATAGCCAAAGCCAATGCCACGGCTGGCCATAAACTTATACGGCGCAAAGTTCAAACCGTCTAAAGGAATGGCACTTAAGTCGATGGTGCCGTGCGGTAAGTGTTGAACCGCATCAGAAATAATGAACAGCCCAGGCTTTTTCTCGCGCGCCTTGGCCACGATGGTGGCCAAATCCATGATGTTGCCAGAAATATTCGACGACGCAATGATGCTCAACAGCGTGGTGTCCTCATCAATCAAGTCTAAGATCGATTCCACGCTCACAAAGCCTTCGGCATTGGCCTCGGCCACCCGCAGCGTTTTACCAGTTTTGGCGCAGTAATAGGCCGCCGCATCATAGGCCGACGGATGCTCGATGTTAGACGTCACCACGTTGGTGCCGGCCACGTTTTCGACAATCGTGCCCATCATCTGGAACATCACCTGCGACGCCGTCAGCTCGGTCAACAACGACCCTGAAGGCGCGTTCAGCATGATGCGTAAAATATCGTCTTGGCCCTTAGCCATGATGTCTTGCAGCATGCGCGCACGCTCATGCTCACGCTCGGGGCAGTCTGGCAGTAAATCAATGTCGTTCTTGGCCATAATGGCCTCGATTAAACGTAAGGAACCACCAGAGTTGTCAAAGAACAGACGGCGGCTGCCGTCCATGTCGCGCTCTAGATAGGCAAACTTCGCCCGCAGCGCTTGGTGAATGCTGGGCGCAATCAAGCGCCCGGTTAAGGTATGGCTCATGATACAGATTCCTCTTCTATTTCTTATGGTGAATCCAGTATAGCCACGATTATTTTATTAAAAAAACACAATATCACCATATTAAATATCGAATTAATCGATAATTGATGCACACTGGGCCAAAACGCCCTGATCTAAGGTAAGATAAGCATAAAAAACAGTGCCGACAAACGCTTAACCCATTATTCACCCATAAAAAATAGCGGCCATCGCCCGACCAGCCCACGCCAATCGAGGCAAAAACACCCTAAAACAGAGATACTGCCCACATGAACCTCGTATTTATCGAAACATTTGTGACCGTCGCCCTGTCGAAAAACATCACCGACTCGGCCGCCAAACTGTTTACCTCACAGTCTACCGTCAGCTATCGGCTGAAAGAGCTAGAGCGGCTACTGGACGTGACCCTGATCAAGCGCGGTAAAGGCGAGAAGGCCACCGAGCTGACCAACGAAGGCAAGCAGTTCCTACCGCTGGCGCTAAACTGGCTGGAGCTGAATAAAAAAATCAAAAATTTTCGCTCCGAAACCGACTACTACTCGCTCTCCATCGCCAGCGTGGAAAGCCTCAATATGTATTTACTGGGGGATTTTTACAAGAACCTACAGTTTGACGAACACGACTGGCGCCTGTCGATCCACAACCTGCACAGCCACGAAATCGCGCGCCTGACCAACGCCAAAGTCATCGACATTGGCATCATCGTCAGCGACTTTACCGACATCGGCGTGGTCTCGGAAGAAATTTACAGCGAAGAAATTGTGGTGGTCACCAAAAAGGCCGGCCTATTCCCCAGCGACAGCATTAACAGCAGCGAGCTCAACGAACAGACGGAAATTTTTGTGGATTGGGGCTACGACTATAATTTGTGGCGCAAGAAGTTTTTAAGTGAAGCCTACGTGCACAAATGGCGCAGCGACTCGTTCTCTGTCGCCTACCAGCTATTGCACGACGACTATTGGTTCTTCGCCCCGCTGAGCGTGTGCCAACAAGTGCAGCAGCACGACGCGCTCTACTACCATCGCCTGCGCGACCAGGCGCCGAGCCGGAAGATTCACCTGATTTACAATCCAGCGCATCTGAGTGACCACCCGGAGGTGATTGAGGTGTTTCGGGAGAAGTTAGTGGGGTATTTAAGGGGGAAGGTGGCGGTATAAACTAATATAAACCAATAAACCGTATATTTTTAATGTTTTCATCACATACAAACAAACAACAAGAGAGGTAGTAAGTCATTGCATCCCACTCATTCTTCTTAAAAATCTTCAGGGAATACTCTTAATTAAGCATTTAACATAGACCATAAAAAGCAAACATCATATAATCAATAGAGCCTCAGAATAAAAACCTATTTATGACTTTTCGGATTTATAAAACTATGACAAATAATATAAAATTAAATAATGAAATCACGATTGACTTAAGCCATCCCCTAACCACTTCTCATTCCTATATTGACGAAGGAACTAGGACCTTACAATATGAAGCATTAGGCAAACTAGAATCTTTTTTTGATACTTTTATTAATAACGCAAATAAAAATAAAAATAAAATAACTGACTTTATACTACCGAGACAGAATAATTGTATATTCATTAATGGTGAACGAGGAGCAGGTAAAACCACATTCTTATTAGATATACTAGAAAAATATAAGCAAGAAACAAAAAGAAGAATAACTCCAATTGCTTTTATTGATCCAACACTAATACAAACTGACCAACATATATTTGTTGAGATCATTACTAAAATCTATAATAAAACAAGTAATACATTTACATGTGGAAGAGATGCGAAACAAAAACGCGAATTAGACGAAATTTTAGCTAAAATGTCTATAGGCTTAAAATTATTAACAACTAACAAACATAATACTTCTAATGACGCTTCGTGGTTTTTAGAAAAATCACTTAATAACGCTACAAGTGGCCAATGCTTAGAAGAAAACTTTCATTTGTTTATTGACAAATGTATTGAGATTTTAGATACCGAACTATTTATTTTCGCTATTGATGATGTCGATACTAAAACTGACAAAGCGATCGAAGTTCTAGAACTCATTCGCTGCTACTTAACCCACCCAAAGCTTACCGTCATTGTCTCTGGCGATTTACAACTATACAGCCATATTATACAAAACCATAAACGCTCAGAAATTTTAGTATCTGATCTGAATATACAGTCAGAGCAAAAGCATCGTCTCACGGAAAAAATAGTTGAACATTTAGAACAACAATATTTATCTAAAATATTTCCTATTGAACAAAGAATTTCATTAAAAAAGATGGTTGATCTTGCACAATCAGAACTAATCTATATTAGCTACAATTCAGATAAAAATCTGAATCCTGATATAGATAAAAATCAACGTATAGAACTAAAAAAATTATTAGGTATTATTGTTTCCAGCACCCTAAAAACACCGTTAAAACATGTAGAATCATTCCTAAACTTTATTCTAAATCAACCTATCCGCTCAATTCTTCAAATTATCAAAAGCATGCTAGATAACTGTGGCAAAGAAAGCCGAGTTGCCGAGCCTGCGACTTTATATTTTAATGCTTCACATTTAAAAGAAGCGCTCTCTCATATCTTCATTGGCGAAATGCTCTCAACTGGCATTAATCCAAACAACTTAACTAATATAATGCCTGAGACATTAAGCATCGGCCACGAGGCATTTAAACTTATAGAGAAAAATAATGATCTCGAAACAGGCTTTTATTTAAGACCTGACTCATCACATGATAAATCTGGCTACAATAGCTCTAAATTATACCTTTCCACAGTAATTGCCACTTCATTAGCCCATTCTCCTAACAAAATGGGTGACGCCATTAGCTTAATGCTTACACTAGGTGGGAGCGTAAACATATACACAAACTATGTTTTAAATAGCCTAAAAGAAAATTACAGCTTCATAAATTATATAGACTATATTGGATTAAGTAGGAATGAAAGTGTCTCAAATACTGTTGCACATTTCAGCCCCATTGTATTAGACAGTTATGATCCAAGTATGACCCAAAAAAGCACTAAAATTGGTACTATTGCAGGCATCATTAGAATGCCTAGAACAAAAAGTACAACAAAACAATTTCATAAACCAAACTTTAATGCTGCTTTAGGACTAGAAGATACTGATATAGTACAAAAAAAGGACTATAGAATTGCCAACATTAGCTCTCTACAAAATGCATATGACAAAAAGAAAGATTTCGCTCTACTAGATTACATTTCGATCCAAACTATACTTATTTCATCACAATCAGCTATCACAACAACAACAACAGCTGATTATATTTCTAGCTATACTCTTTTATCTAGCATTGCCGAACTATTAGCATGTAAACATGAATACTCCATAAACAATTTGGATGTTGCCAATTCCGATGAAAAAAGTAAGCCTGAGAACCTAGAAACTTTCGTATTTAATAAATTCAAGAAATTACGAACAATCCAGACCTATATCTATCCTACATTCTTAGATCGTAGAAACCAAGGCGATCCCGATGAGACAGAAGATGCAATTGAATCTAAGAATGAAGATTTTGAACCACTAACGAATAATGTAAGTGGAGAAGATTTAGTATTACGCAAACTTTTAACTAAATGGATTGAAGATGTACCATCTAACATTTCTGCTAGCCCCCTACTTCTTGGGAAAATGTGGACTCGTATTCATTATAATCTGATCAAGATTTCAGACCAGGTTTTCAAAAGCACCACCGCTAGAAAGGGTTTATTACTACCAGATTTATTCACTCGCTTTATCTGGTCAATCATTAATTCAATCCTTATTGAAGAATGCCGTTATATATACCATATAGATAAAGACCTTAACAAGTCCAACAATGGATTCATTCAAAATATGAGTGGCGCTCATAACACCACGGATAGCCCTAAAAAACTCATAGAAAATATTGATAGTTTATATAATAGTCAATCAGATGACAATAATGTTTCTTTTGACTTTTACAAACAGTTTCCGTTTACATACGCGCTAATTAGTTGCCCGTTATTATGGCCGTTTTTATTATGTGAAAAAAGTCGCGCCCTAAATGACAAATTAATAAAAAGAGAGATTTTTAATATTCAAGATAATATTAATATCACGCTACAAAATGCCTTAACCAGCGCCCAATTAAATATAACCTCACCGAATGAGTATAAAGATCTAACAATTGCTAAGCTCCCGATAATGGGTTGCTTTAGAGATCCAACAGGTAAAGGTGGGATCGCGACCCCCTCCAAACAAGAACCGTAGAGAGCTGAAATGTTTATCAATAAATTTTTATTATCTGAGCCAGAACTCTATACCGAGCTCAGACAACAATTACTTGGTACTTTGCATGGGGAAGAAATTAATATTCTTAATGTCAAACACATAGCATATACAGGTTGGCATAAAAGAAACTATCAAGTACCTGACAACGTGTTCCTTAATCATTGGCAAAATTTAGAAAAGCGTGTAGAGGAAAGCAATCAACATTTGTCGCTAGCATTACTATCACAAGTGTCCCGCTACTATTTTGAAGAAATACCAGATCGCGTAAATGTCAAATTCCACAGGTTTGGTGAATGGCAACACTGGATTGCTAATCAATCCGGCCTTCCTGTTATTGCAAAACAAATTCATAGGTATCTTTTCGCCCATCACAAGAACCCATTTAACAAATTAGACCATTTAAAATCATTACTAGGCTTTCGCACATTAGTCTCTCCTTATCATGCATTAGTAGAAGATTATATTCAACGCGAAGGCTTACATGAAACTCACATGCACTTAAATGGTACGACCTCAGTAGAAATACTCTGGCACCATGCTTTACGTGCGCCAGAACAAACTATTAATGAAATGATTAAGAGTAATAATAGCAATAGAGTACATTTATTTTATGCCGCCACCCCCACATTAAACTCACCCACAAAATATAAAAACTTACTCATTTTAGCCCGCTATTTACGAGAATACTTTCTAACAGTTCTACACGTAGAAGATGATAATGAAACGAAACAACATACAATAGAAGAAGCAATATGTTCTCTTTTAAAGAACAATATTATTTATGCTGACTTTAGTAACAGCTTTTCTTATGAAAAACTTTATTTTGGTGATAATAAATATCAAGCACACTTACATGAAGTCCGCTTACACATCGACATTATAGAAACCTTAGAAAATGGGGGTTACAATCCCATTTTAGATACTGCTTATTTATTATATATTTTATGTTTAAATTGCTTTCAACGCTTATTGGTTCAACGAGATGATCAGTTTGGCTTTAATCAGTTTCAAAAATTGGCTGATATTGGCACTCGAGAACACTTTGAACAGCGCTATGACGCTAGATTTCATCAGCTACATGGCCCTAATATTTATGGAAGGCCCGATCTCTCGACCTTAGAAGGAAGATTCGCGCCTAAAAAAGATAGCCTCAAAAATTATAATCTAATCCATTCCATGCTAAAGGGGTTTCTAATTTATGCAAATGGGGCAACCCCATCATTGGACTGTAAAGACTTAAATGAATTAGCACTAGAGGTCATGAGAATTAATAGGCCTGCTTTCCGGCTCATACCTCATTTTATTAAAAAACCTTGGCAGCTGAAACATAAAAACATACCTGAAGACTTCCATTTTAAATGCTTACGAGAAGAGCTAGCTCAAAGCGGAAATGTACTTCTAGATCTTTTGTCTTACAATCCTAATCTTAAAAATATTATCACTGGAATTGATGCCGCAGCCAACGAACTAGAGACTCCACCAGAAGTCTTTGCACCTTTATTTGCACATTTTCGTAGAAATGGAATGACTCATTTTACCTATCATGTTGGCGAGGATTTTGAGTATATCTTAAATGGTATTCGAGCTATTCATGAAACAATTACCTTTTTAAAGTTTAATGCTGGTGATCGTATTGGTCATGCAACAGCAATCGGTATTAATCCATATCTTTGGAAAAAGCGTGTCGCCGATACCGTATTCTTGCCACAAGGACAATGGCTAGAAAACTTACTATTCCTAAGGAGTATTATGCTAGATGGGGTTGACATACATATGTCGGATGCCCGTTTAGAACATGAAATTGATAAAACAGCACAACGGATCTTTGGTAAAAAGATTATTGGTAGTGAAGCGCAGCTACACTCAACAAATAACCAAACTACAGCACATATTAATTTAACTGTGTTACAACAATTCTATCACTTCCGTTTCTTATGTCCCCTAGTAGTAAAAGACTTCATGCATGGGAATTATAATAAAGAAGCTTACTTCTATTTAGATGATTTAAACAAGTTAAAAGACAATTATCCAGAAGTATTAAGCTTACTAATGCTACGATGGTTTGACCCTGATGTTATTAAACAATACGACTTTGAAAAAAAGGAATACAGCATCACTGACATTCCCCTTGAAACTATCACTAGTTCTCAACAATATGTATTATCCTTAGTCGCAAAAAAACAAATTATATTAGAAACTCTTCCGACTAGTAATGTGAGAATAAGCCACTACCACTCTATAAAAGAACATCATGTCTTCCGATGGTTACAAATTCCCCAGTGTACAATTCAAGGTGATGAAAAAGTATTAGTTAGTTTAGGTTCCGACGATACTGGAATTTTTGCCACTGACATGAGAAATGAGTTTTATCATTTATTTAGTACCCTAATCAATGAGTTCGAATACTCTGCTCATGACTCATTAAACTTAGTCGCACGTCTGAATGAAACTGGCCGTATTTATCGTTTCGATTCGAAAAACAATCGTATAGGAGCAAGAAAACATGGTTACGCTGAAAAATAAAATATCCAACATAAAGAAATATTGAGACACAATTTAGCAATTAACTCCATGCCGATGTAATGACCCAGCGGTTTCTGCATAACTTAAGCTGCTAAAGCATACGCTTCCGTAGGGGTTTTTATCTTTAAAGCCTGATGCGGCCGCCATGGTTATAGAATTGAAACCAGCGGCCCAGAGCTAGCCTAGCAGCACTGAGTGACTCAAAGTTATGTAGCCACGAGCATTACTCTTTGACCATTCGAATAAGCCGTTCAACCATGCCGTTTTGCTGTGGGTATGCGGACGTATAAACTCTTGGGTCAGACCATACTGATAGGCCATGGTGGTGTAGAGCCTAGAAGTGAATACCAAGCCATTATTGCTGCGAAGAGTTAAGCCTGCAGTGGCCTTGCCTAATGTGCCATAACGATTTAATAAGGCGTCTTCTATGGCGGCTACGGCAGACTTGGTATTGCCGTTTTTTCTTAAATTCCAACCAGTAATTCTCTAGTATGGCAATCCATGACCAAGGTTAAAGCTGCCCAACGATCCTGATCACCATACCAAACTCTGGCAATGTCTGTTGACCAGCGTTCATTAGGGGTGAATGCCTCCGATACGCTACTGGGCACCCTCGGTCTAAAGCCTATTTTTCGCTGCCGACACTGCCAATGTTTTAGCTTCATGATCCGCTATACCGTATTTTTATTTTCACCCAATAAGAAGGTAACAGTACGATAGCCGGCATAAGGCAATGCCTCAATGGTCTGTTTGATTCTCGCAGCCAGCCACTGATTGATTTTAGGCTGCTTCTTGACCTTTTCGTAGTAGAAACTACGTCTGGGTAAGCCAGACCATAGACAGGCTTGCGAAACCGTTACCTTAAAGTCTTCAGAGGCCATCTCGTCGATAGATGTTTGGATTAATCTTCGGTTTGGTCGAGATGGCTCCGTAACTTTTTTAAGAATCGAATCTGTAGCATCGCTTCGCCATAGGCAGCATGCATTTTATCCATCTTCTTCTCATACATCTCAGTAATGTCTTTGGGGTTGGCTTTAAGGGCGTTCTCCATGCCTTGCATGGCATCATCGACCCAACGCTCTACTTCAGCTGGGGTAAGGTCGTGGGTGCGTGCCGCCTCGGCAATGTTGGTCTTGCCCTTGATGATTTCTTTGACGAGTTCAGCTTTACGCTTGGCGGTCCAACGCTGAATTTCTGGTTCGTTGCTCATAATGACTCCTGAATAATTAAATACACAATATCATGTGCAGCTACTCTCTGGGTCATTACATGATTTACAATCCGGCGCACCTGAGTGACTCCCCGGAGGTGATTGAGGTGTTTCGGAAGAAGTTGGTGGGGTATTTAAGGGGGAAGGTGGCGGTAGAAACACAAAGCCACCCTCTTCAAAATTGATTAAACATCGTCTATCGTAATTAATTGTTATCTTAAATATAAATATCTTATTAAAGCTATTGATTAGCAAGACCTCTGTATAAAAATATTCACAACTATAAAGTAACCATATCTTGCGCTTAGAATATAGATGGATTATGGTCTTACAATCTAATTTAACCTCATGCTATGGAAATAGAAATGATAGATATTAAGGACGTTTTTAGCGCTCAACCAGAGTGTATTTGGAAATACTTGTGTGAAGCTGGACAGGGAATGTATATCCCCGCTTATCAAAGGCAATACTCCTGGGATAAAGCAAAAATTTCAAGGCTAATTGAAGATATGTGCCATGGCTATACTATATTAGTAAAACAAGAAGATTCAATTACTTTCCTTGGTACTATTATAGCAATTCATGATACAACATACTCCACTATTAATCCTTTAGTCAAAGGAGAGATTCCCTCTAAAGTTATGACTGTTATTGATGGTCAACAACGCCTAACAACCTTACTGCTACTCATTACTGTATTACATGATGAAATTCGCATCCGACTGAATAAACTTTCAAATAAAGAAGAAGTAGCTGTTGATTGGCTTTCTAGAGAATGTAAAAAAATCTTAGGTCGACTAAGTAAAACCTACGAAGAAGACAAAGACTACTATAACGGCCATGATGAAAATTTTAAATTTTACCCTAAGATGATTCGTGCCTATGAAGACTCTTGGTCCCGAGACGAAAAGTCAGCTCAATACAAATCTCCAATTGGGTTATATCTACATAAATATGGAGCACATACAAGAAGTACTAATAGCAACACTCTTTTTTCCTTTACTAAATCAGTAGGAAATGAAACTAAATACAAACCCTTACTTGAAGGTAGAGCTTGCCTTTTAGAATTAGTCCGCAAAATTGCATCACCAACATTTGACTACGATGAAAAAAATGACGATAAAGAAAAATTAGAGCTACCCCAAGACAAAGACATATTTGAATCCCGTATTCTACAAGAAACCTTATTAAAAACTGAGATACCCCCTGAAATTGCCCCCTACACTCAAGAAAACTTACAATATGCTGAATTACTGCATTTAGTTTTATTCGCAAATTTTGCTTTGGATAGAGTTGCTTTAACAGTCGTTACAGCCAAAAATGAAGACTATGCATTTGATATGTTTGAGTCATTAAATACGACAGGTGAGCCTTTAACTGCGTTTGAAACATTCAAACCTAAAATTATTTATAGTGAGGGCCTCGATAAATTTGAGCAATCCCCGGCGAAACAGAAACTCGAAGCAATAGAGAATTACTTAGAAAGTAACAATAAACTGAAACCCGAACTTACTTCCAAGCTTATCATGTCTTTTGCATTATCAGAGTGTGGAATAAGTATTTCTAAACGCCTTAATGACCAACGTAGATTCTTAAAAGACACGTACGAATCAATTAAATATGAAGATAAATATATTGAATTAAATAAGCAGCGAGAATATGTAGATCATCTTTATCTAACTTGCCAATTTATTGAGCACTGCTGGCCCGATGATAAAGACACAAGAGTTAACTTTCCTCAGATAAGTGCAACCCAGGAAAATGCAGAAGATATAGAAACAGCTAAACTTTGCTTAGAAGTCCTAAGGAAGATGAAGCACGCTATAACTATCAGCCCTTTAGCTAGATTTTATACTCAAATATACACTTGTGTAGCAGATGAAAAGGCCCAAAGAATTATTGAGTTCATTAGCGCAGTTAAAGCTACATTGGCCTTTTCTATCTTATGGAGATCCTCTCGACGAAACACAGCAGGAATTGATGGGCACTATAGAAAACTGATGGAAATCGGTTCTCCTCAACACGCATTAGCTCCTTTATCAAGGTCAAGCAAAAACTCTACCACTGAACGTATAAACCTTCGTGGATATAAAGAAGCCCTCCTATCAATATTATCCGAAGGGGGAGCAGGCACTAAAGAGAAATGGTTAGCTCTAGCATTACAACAACCGATATATAAAATTAATAAAGATATCGCTAGATTTTTATTATTGGCAGCCTCTCATGATAGCGTCCCCGATACAAACCCTGCTAATTATGGTTTAATTTGTAAAGGTAAAAAAGGCGTTTTAAAATTATTAGACGTACAGAATTGGCTAGATACAAATAATCAAACAGTTGAACATATTGCCCCGCAAGAAAATACTGATTGGGATGACTCTCTATACTCTGAAGGGGCTGACAAATTACATATTAACAAATTAGGAAACTTAACCCTATTACCAAAACCAGAAAACTCCTCAATAAGTAATCAATCATGGCAGAAAAAATTGATTCTATACAAGATGCTGAGCTCCAAAACTGAAGAGGAAACCCAAGCATTAGGATTAGAAGCTAAAAATATTGGTATAAAACAATCTGTTGATACTATTATTCAACAAGCCGCTTTTCTTCCTATGATTCAAGCATTAGCCCAATACGACGGCGAGTGGAATATTGAGTTTGTAAATAAACGTACTGAACGCATTTCCGAGCTTGCATGGGATAAAATCAGCCCTTGGTTAGAGTAATAAGTCTTAACGGCTAGTTAACCTTACGGTTCTAGCCGTTTTCTACTTATGACAAGCCAAACAAACCTTAGACTTTCCATACAAATCATCTAAATCAATCTCATCATCATCCCTAAGCGGATTTGCAATTCTTTTCTTTTTAACCCGCTCTAAGCGCTTTTCGTAATCTTCTTTAATCTGAATAACGCGATGTGGCTGCGACAATTCCTCTAAAGACTCCCGCTCCGACCAGGTAAACGGCGAACCATGTTCAGCAGAGTTTTTCTCATAAGCTTTAGCCTCTTCAAAGGCCTCTGGGTGGCGCTCCATCAGCCCTACCCACTCTATCTTTCTTTGGAAGAAGCAGAAGGTACAACCACTACGAGAGCGCCACTTGTAGTATTCGGGCACGCCCAAGCCTGAGTATTCCAGAATATTAAAAACGCCTTGGCGGTCCACCCCTGCCTCAGAAAAAGGCAGTTTAATATGCAGATTGTCATCTTTCGACTGATACCCTTCCCGGTACTCTTCATCTGCACGAATGGCTACATAGGAATAAACCGTATAGCCCTCATCTAGAAACTGCCGCACCCAGTCTTCAAAAGGCTTAAGCTTCATCTTAATCGTACACCAACGGGCCTGTGGCGATGGTAGGTAATTATTATGCTGCATTAGCCAGAAATCAAAGTCTCGATCGGGGTTAATGCGCAAGACGGGCTTACCTAAGTACCCTTCTAAGCGACTAAGATATTCATAAACTTCTGGCAGCTCTTTACCCGTATCGGTAAAAAAATAGTCAATGTCCAACTCTGGGAAGTTATCGCGCATAAACACGGCTAAAGCCGCGCTGTCTTTACCGCCAGAAATACCCAAAACATGCTTTTCTTTCTTCATCATTGAACCTCTTTCTCTCCGGCCTGTAATAAAGAAATGTAATCTACGCCCACTTCAGTAATGGCCGCTAAAATCAATTCCGGGCTGGGTTTATTCTGCAAAACATTCAATAGCTGCTGCTTAATCTCATTAATGCTAGAACGATCATCTTCAGACACATCTACCGACATTTGATGGACTTGATCAGAACCTGATAATCCGGAAGTTAAGGTGATCACATGGCGCTGTAGGCTTTTATCCTTTACATCGGCATACAGTTCTGCCTTACGGAAGCCTTCACACAAAACGGCAATTTCAATTTCGGCTTTTTTAACGTCTAAATCAATCCAGTCATTAATGGGTTTATTAACCGCAAGGCTGGCAATGCCGCTGATGGCATTAGCTGTTTGATCGAACGTGGCTAATCGAGACGTTAAGGCATCTACCCTAAAATCACCACTTTGTTGGTGAATACTTTTAGCCCGTGCACGTAGTTTTTCCATCATTGGCTCAGTGGCTAAGCTGACGTGTAGCTCTGCCATGATCACCCTGCCCAATTTTTCAATCAGTAAAGGGTAGGCATCAAATAATTCAGTCAAGGAGGCACATAAACCATCCAAGATTGCTTGATGGCTATCGCTATTAAAAATAGCGGGGATGTCATCAAACAAAAGCTTATTGGGGTCCTCGGCGCGTTTTAAAGCCTCTCTTAACTTAAGCGTCTGTGGCGCCAGCTCTTTAGTCCGCATCACCCAAGGGTTAAGCCGTTTAGAAGCCATGACTAACGCACGAGCAACCTCTAACGAAGAAGCCCCTTCGGTTAAGTTAAAACCAAATGTGGGCATATTTTCAAACCGATGCACCATGGTATTTAATAGCAGGTTTTCACTTTGATCATGGCTAACGTAACGTACACGAATGTCCGACGTACTTTTGATCAAATAATCAATAAATAAATCATTAATCGTTGGGAAGAACGTCCCATTTAAATAAACGGCCACCTGCTCTACTTTAGTCAGTAAATAAGTCGCCATTAAAAAAACATGTAGCCCTTTCTTGATGCCAAAAGGTGCAGACTCCCAAAGCTGATACACTTCTTTAATATCAATATCCGTATCTTTTGCCTGAAGTAAGGCATCCGTTGCCTGCCAAAGCGGAGCTAACCGATACTGATCATTATCCGGCGCAGAAAATGCCCATTGCCCATTTTTAAACGCATACAGCCCTGTTTCTTCTAAGAGAATCTTAAAAATACCGCCTTCGGCAGGATAGCCCTCAATGCCTAAGCGTTCCTCACCTTCATTATTGACCATCCGTTTTAATAATGCATTTAGCGCTGCATTCGCGTTACCAGATGGCTTATTCCGATTGAGCATTTCCGTTTTTAATACGGGCGAGTGTTCAAACACTTCGTCTGCCAATACGGAACAATAGGCTGCACGCTGTCGTTCAGACATCAGTCCACTCTCGACACCATCCCTAAACCAAATCACATCGCTCAAGGTACTCTCTAAAAGGTTACTTAACAAAGAAGCCACTACATGATGACGGCTCTCAATTTCTTTACGCGCAATTTGGTCGCCCCCAAGTTTGGCAGAATTCTTTTTCAGCCACTCAAGCGCCAACATTTCCCTAGCATAATCCATCAGCCGTACATATTCGGCAGCCACCCCAATGATACGAGGGTGGTCACGACAAAGAGCGGCATCACTGGCGACAAAAGTCTGAGCCATAGCCAACTCATCTTCATTTCGCGGCATTAAAATCAAAAACTCACCAAAAGCCTGGCCGCTCTTAAAGCCCTGTCCCAGCTTATTAAATAGATTAGCAGGAACGAGCTGAACGTCCATCCAGCGCATCGCACCCGTCTGGTGATAGTGCTTTTTCGCGACAACCGGCTTAAACTGCGCCACACTATTAAGCTTTTGAAAATCAACGTCGGTAATTTGTCGGTAGGCTTCATCTAGCTCTTCATCAAGATTAAAATCACTGCCCTCATAAAGAGCATAACTATCCGTATGTTTGTTAAGGCGAATCAAGGAAAGCTGTTCTAGATCCTTCAGAATTTCAGCTAAACGCTCTTTAGGAAAAATTCGTGTAAGGACATCATGAGTTGCAGCAACGCCAGATGTGCCTTTAAATAAATCAATCACCGCAATGGTTTTCATCACGGCAGCAGAAAGATCATCGGTACCGGCCACCGTAGCACGATTAATGGCTTCAACCGCCACGATCCACCCTTTAGCATCGAGCGACGCTAAAATCGTGCTTTCAAAGTTAGCCTGTAAATAATCCCAATACAAAGCGGGCGTATACAATAAAGCCGCATTATATTCATACTGCTTTAGGAAAAATTGAAAAGCGTATGGCTCAGCAGAACTTAAAAAAGAAAAAATGCTGCGCTGGTTTTGGCCAAAGCGTTTTCTAGAAACTGGCCCTAATAAAGCGGCCACTAGTGGATGGAGCGGCCAGCAATCATTTAATGACTCTGCTAAAGAAGCCTCATTAACTGGTCGGTTCTTTGCAATCAGCTTGGCCACTACTTTGGCGTCTTTACTGATTTTTTTAGGTTTTTCATCAGAAACAATGGCTTTTGCAACCAATGCAATTTGCTCTTCGCCCGCGGCATTAATGGCTAAGTCAACAAATCGGCCCTGAATTTTCACCCACTCATCACGCGCAGCCTTGGGTAGATTTCTAGAATACTCAGCGATTGATTGATGCAAAATGCCCACAAAGACAATACGCCCATTGCTTCGGCTGGCATGCTCGGCAATTTGCTGCAAAATATAAACATCAAAAGCGCGCTCAGAAGCAGAACGTTCTAAAAACTTACCCATTTCATCAATAAATAAGATTAAACCCGCTTTTTCGGCAGCGAGCTGATCTAGTCGATTCAAGATGCCTTCAGGCGTCGCTTCAGACTTCAACGCTTGTGCGATGACGTGAATCGGGTCTTCAGGACTAGCCACGACAGGAATCAGCAGCCGCTGTTGTTTGGTGCTAAATGTCTCTAAAATCTCTGTTTGATGAACCACCAGCTTGTTGGCCGCGATCTGATAGAGATCTTCCCGTTCGGAAACTAAGGCAGATAAAAACAAGGCCAAGCTTGATTTGCCAGAGCCATAAGGCCCCGTCCACGTAAAGGCGGCTTGCCCTGTCTCTCTAATGTGTTGACACATAGAGGCTAAGACCACCTCTGAGGAAGGGGGGCAAATATAATGCGACAACACGTCGGCATTTGACTGATCATCGCTCAAATTGATAGAGCGCTTAAACCCC
Organism: Neisseriaceae bacterium; assembly: GCA_017991555.1. Taxonomy (GTDB): domain Bacteria; phylum Pseudomonadota; class Gammaproteobacteria; order Burkholderiales; family Neisseriaceae; genus JAGNPU01. The sequence goes on along the minus strand of JAGOQM010000005.1, from coordinate 62,233 downwards.
GCACTGATGGCTACTTTATCTTCAAATTTCATGAGTGAGAGTATTCTTCCCTAATTAATGCTAATGCTTTGTTTTTCATATCAGCTAAACTGTATTTCATATTACGCGTGAATTGGCGCATGCCTGCCGTCTCTGACCACATCACGTAATCATTAAAGTGATTGGATATAAAATTAATTAAGTCCAATAACGACAGTTCGTCCAATAAGAAAACCCGCCCAGGCGCACCCGCTTCATACATTAAGGCATCAAACGATAGCGACGAATTCTGCGCATGATTCTCTTCCCAAAAATGAGCAACCGCCAATAAAAACACACCGGCAGTTAAATTAAGCTTAGGGCCTCGATTCGGCACAAAAAAACCATTTTTATTTAATGGCTTAATTAATGAAAGCTCGGCCAAAGGTGATTCAATTGCGTCGTCATCGTATGCCTTTTGGCTAATATCGCGACTTAAATACATTCGGATAAAGCACTCAACGTCTCGTTTTAACGTTGTCGCGGAAGGTGCTTTCCACCTTTTTTTCTCACACAGCTCAAAAATTTCATCATTGAGAAACTTCCGATCAAACGCAGTGCCATTATAATAGTTAAAAAACCAATGATAGGTCACCAACGACTCCTGCCGCGCAAGATGCCAATGCAACAACCATAGCGTAGTCGGATGCTCCATCCATGGATCTAGGCCATCATCAGCCAAAATTTCTTTCGCGTAATCAGTTAATTTATTGTCTTTTAAAACACCGGTATGCGTGGCCCAATGCCGCATCGACGCCACCATATTTTTACCCACACCAAAGGCAGAAATAGATGCCGGATCATTAAAAACATCCTTTGCATCTCGCTCCACAGACTCCGCCTTTAAGACTTCGTCATGCGTTTTTTTCAACCATCCATATCTTAAGGGAAAGGTCTCATGCCCTGAAAACACGGTCTTTAAATTTTCACTATCAAATAAATTAACGTACATTCTATTGCTTTCCGTTCTGGAATCTCTATCCAAAGAGATATTGCAATATTTTACTATTAAAGTAAAGTAGTGTCTGGTTAACTGTTCCAGTTTCCTCATCTTTATTATTCCGAAACGACGCTATGTATTTAGACAATCATGCCTCAACACCTACCGATTCAAAAATAATTGATTTATTTCAATCAATTACAAAAAACCCGCTTATTAGTAACCCTCACTCAAGCGAGCACCAGTACGGGTGGCAGGCGGAAGCCATTGTTGCTGAGGCGCTAGACTCCATCAGCCTATATTTAAATTGTCTACCTGATGAACTAGTAGTGACGTCTGGCGCAACAGAGGCCAACAATCTGGCCATTATTGGCATGGCTATGAGCGCGCGCTTAAAGAACAACAGCAGAAATAAAATCATCGTTTCTGCTATAGAACATAAATGTGTACTGAATGCGGCTCAACACGTGCATGAGTTATTTGGATTTGAGATTATTGAAGCACCGATGACTCCAGGTGGGCTTATCAGCATGACTTCACTGGCGTCACTAGTGGATGAGGAAACACTATTAGTCTCTTGTATGGCGGTTAATAATGAAATTGGCACCGTTCAGCCAATTGCTGAAATTGGCCACCTTTGCCGTACCGTTGGCGCAACCTTTCATGTTGACGCCGCTCAGGCCGCCTATACTGATATTGACGTTGTGGAACAAAATGTTGACTTACTTAGCTTATCTGGCCATAAGGTCTATGCTCACAAAGGCGTGGGCATTCTATACATCAACAGCGATATGCTTCTGAAACCAACGCCCATTATTCATGGCGGTGGTCAACAGGGCGGTATGCGTTCCGGCACCCTATCGCCAGCTCTTTGTGCCTCGATGGCAAAAGGCCTAGAGCTGATTGATGAGTATAAAGCCGAAGAGATCAATCATCTACAGTCCCTACGCACCCTATTCTTAGTAACCCTTGATAAAGCTCAGGTTCGCTATACAATTAATGGCTCAATGTCACAAAGGCACCCTGGTAATTTAAACCTACAGCTACATGGTGTCGATGCATCCACTTTAATTATGCGCTTACAGCCTCGATTAGCCATTTCTACAGGTTCGGCCTGTAACTCTGGTGTTATCCAAGGCTCTTACGTTCTGAAAGCTCTAGGCTTAACCGCAGAAGAGATTAGCCAATCCATTCGTTTAGGCTTTGGCCGGTTTAACACGGAGGATGAAGCTGTTTCAGCGGCAAATATGATTGTGGATGAAATTAATCACATAATCTAGTTTCACCATTTTTAAAAATTATTTTTGCTAGTAGCAATATTCAATTTCATATGAATCAAAGTTGACTAATGGTTCATAAGCCACAATGGAATATATCCACAAATGAGTGGCCCTCATTTAATTACTAATTATTTGTCCACCCACAAACATTAGCGTTTCGCGAATTGTTTACCCACATGACGTACGGCTACCATAACCTCATGAAAACGATTGCCGAAACCTACCGTGACCGCCTACAGCTGCTCATTCAACGAAGTGGCAGCCAAATTGCCTTTGCTGAAAAAATTAACAGAAGCGCTAGCCAAGTTAGCCAGTGGATCAACGCTTCGCCCGACTCAAAAACCGGGACGCCCCGCTCACTCACAGAAAAATCAGCACGCTATGTTGAACGCTGCTTCGGCTTACCCAGGGCATGGATGGATCAACCACTGAATCACTCAACGGCAGACCCCTTACCCAAACTCAAAGCATTAACCACCTTCGGGCAGCCCCTGATTGACCACCTAGTCCTCACACCAGAAGGCATAAAAACCTTACTGCTGGGCCAAGAACTGCAACACATGAAACTAATTATGCCCCCAGACGACAGTATGGTGCCGACGTTGTCTACGCAAAGTCTGGTGCTACTTGACACCAGCATTAATCATTTTAGAGATGGTGGCGTTTATCTGGGCATATTTCAATCACAGCCTTTTTTAAAACGGATGCACATTGGTAAAAACAAGGTGTTGAACATCACTTCTGACAATGTGGCTTACCAAGCCAGTGACTTCGTCATTGCCGAAGGCGAACAAGATCAACTGCGCATCATAGGCAAAGCCTGGCGAACGTTACCGCTCGAATTCACCTCTTTATAAATCAAATCCTTACCTCATTCATCAGATTTTTAAAAGGCCCTTAACAAGGGCCTTTTTTTACGCCAAAAATACAACAAAGTCATAAATTATTAAGAAAATTCTGTATTTTATTTAGCGTATCGCTATATTATTTAAATATCATTCACATTCATTACGGATGCCTAATACTCAACCTCTTACCGCCTTCTGGTTGCGACAAACACTTCTAACATTTTCATAACCGTTTCGCGATCGTCGTTGGACAACATGCTTAATAATTTATTCGCTTCTTCTATTTGATCGTCTTTTCTAACGCTACTTTCCTGAAGTAAATCGGTCGTAGCACATTGAAACAGCTCGGCTAATTCAAATAGTCTCACGATACTAGGCTCAACTAAGCCACGCTCTATTCTAGAAACGGCTTCGCTACCAATATTCAAATGCTCAGCCACTTGGTCCTGAGTTAAATCACAAGCAAGGCGCCTCCGAGCAATCGCCTTACCTATCCGTTGTTTTACTTGTTGTGCATCAATGGTCATATGAGCCTCCAATCAACCCATATAGTCCATGATCAACCTTGCAACATGAACAACCTTAAAAGTTGTAAATAAACTAATAGAGTTGACTTTTGATAAAAAAGATCATTATCATAAAAATAACAAACGCATAAACAGGAGAACCCCATGCTCAGCCTCCTCATCATCCTCGCCCTCATGGCCGCCATCGTCATCGGCTACCGCACCCAATTCAACGTCGGCCTCATCGCCCTCTTTTTTGCCTATTTAATTGGCTGCTTCGTCATGGACTTACCTGCCTCGGCGCTGCTGGCCAAATGGCCGCTGGGCATTTTCTTTGTGATTTTTGCGGTGGCGCTGTTCTACAACATCGCCTTGATTAACGGCACCTTGGAAAAGCTGGCGCTGTGGCTGGTCTACGCTCTACGCGGCAAGCCGCGACTGCTGCCGTTTGCGCTGTTTATCGCGGCTTTAGTGGTGGCGGCCTTGGGCGCGGGCTTTTACACGGTGTTGGCGTTTATGGCGCCGATTACCCTGCTGCTGTGCGACAAGGTCAAGATGAGCCACTTAGTGGGCGCGGTGGCGATTAACTGCGGTGCGCTGGTGGGGGCCAACTTTATGATCAGCGGCAGCGGGGTGATTTTTAGGGGGCTGATGGACAATGCTGGCTATGGCGGCGAGTCGTTTGGATTTTCGTTTGGCATTTTCATGGCCACGCTGGCCTACGCCTTGGTGCTGATCGCGCTGTTTTTATTCTTGCCCAAAAGCAACCGCAGCATTGGCCAAGGCATCGAGCTGACGCGACCAGCGCCTTTTGAGCGCAAGCAAAAAATCAACTTGGCGTTGATCCTGCTGATGATGCTCATCATTTTGCTGCCGCCGCTGTTGGCCTTTACCTGGCCCGAGGCCGACACCCTGCTCTGGCTGAACGCCCGCGTCAACGTGGGCTGGGTGGGCCTCAGCATGGCGGTGATTGGCCTAATGCTGGGGCTGGCGGATGAAAAAACCGTCATCGCCAAAGTGCCGTGGGAAACGCTGATCATGATTTGCGGCGTCGGTGTGTTGGTGGGCCTGGCCATCGAAGCGGGCACGCTCGACCTCATCGCAGGCTGGATCGGTGGCAACATCCCCATCATTGCGGTGCCCTTAGTGATTGGCCTGGTGGCGGCCATCATGTCGTTTTTCAGCAGCACGCTGGGGGTGGTCACGCCGGCGCTGTTCCCTTTGGTGCCGGCGCTGGCTTTGGCCACCGGGCTTAACCCGATGCTGCTGTTCGTGTGCATCGTGGTGGGGGCGCAATCCAGTGCCATCTCGCCGTTTTCGTCCGGCGGCAGCCTGATTCTAGGAGCCGTGGCCGATGCAGAGGCGCGGGCGCGGCTGTTTCCCAAATTGATTTTCGTGGCGGTGCCGGCCAGCGTGGCGCTGTCTTTGCTGGCCAGCCTATTACTCAGCCTATTTTTATAAGGAGGCCCTATGCTTCACGCCCAAACCACACCGCCCGTGCGCGTTGACACCCACGCCCATGTCTTCCACCCCGATCTGCCCATGGTGGCGAGCCGCCGCTATACGCCGGCCTATCCCGCCAGCGTCGATGCTTATTTGGCCTTGCTCGATCGCCATCAGCTCAGCCACGGCATTCTGATTCAGCCCAGCTTTCTGGGCACCGACAATGGCTACATGCTTGCAGCCATTGCGGCGGCATGGCCACGACTACGCGGGGTGGCCGTCATTGATGAACAGGCCACCCTAGCCAACTTAAACCTTTTGGCCCAAGCAGGCATTGTTGGCATCCGCTTTAACCTAGTCGGCGCGCCCCTGCCTGATCTGCACACGCCTGCTTGGCAGGCGTTGCTGGCTCATATGGCCACCTTGGGCTGGCAGGTGGCGCTACACGGCAGCGCGCCGCAGCTATTGCCCCTGATGCCGCCGCTGCTGGCACAAGGCCTCAACGTGGTCATCGACCATTTTGGCCGCCCGCAATATTTCGACGCTTTGGTGCAAGACCATGCCTATCACCAACTGTTAGAAATGGCCGAGGCCGCTGGCACGGTGTGGCTCAAGCTGTCGGGGCTTTACCGCATTAGTCCCGACCCCGCCGAGCAGTTCACCTTTAACAGCACGATCATGCCGTTGCTGCTACGGCACTTGGGCCCGGAGCGGCTTCTGTGGGGCAGCGATTGGCCCCACACCCAGCATGAAACCCAGGTTAATTACGCCGCCACCATGGCGCAGCTGTTTGACTGGCTGCCAGATGAGGGGCAACGCCAAACGGTTTTAGGCGCTTCGGCTCAGGCCCTGTTTCATCTATAACGCTTGGCCTTAAGCCCCTATTGGGCCGATTAGGCCAACAACAGCCTATCTACTTCATTTACAACAGAGAAAAGAGGCACTATGCGCACCCTCACCCCTGCGGCCGCGCCGCCGAACCACAGTAAAAAAGCGGTGTTCGCCACCGTTTTGGGCAACGGCTTAGAATGGTTCGACTTTACCGTTTACAGCTTTTTCTCCGTCATCATCGCTCGGGTGTTTTTTCCCACTGAATCCGAAGCGGTTTCTTACCTGATTGCCTTGGCCACGTTTGGGGTGGGCTTTTTCATGCGCCCCGTGGGCGGCATCATGATCGGCATTTACGCCGATAAGGTGGGCCGCAAGGCGGCACTGACCCTCACCATTGCGTCGATGTCGGTGGGCACCTTGATCATCGGCCTCACCCCTAGCTATGCCAGCATTGGCCTCGCGGCGCCGCTACTGATTGTGGTGGCGCGGCTGTTACAAGGTTTTTCGGCTGGCGGCGAGATGGGCAGCGCGACGGCGTTTTTAACCGAACACGCGCCGCCCCATCGTAAAACCTATTACTCCAGCTGGATTCAGGCCAGCATTGGCCTGGCGGTGCTGTTTGGCGCGGGCATTGGCACCTTGGTCACCACGGTGCTGTCGGAAGAAAGCCTATACAGCTGGGGCTGGCGCGTGCCGTTTATCTTGGGCGGCTGTTTGATCGGACCGGTGGCCTATTACATTCGCCGCCAGCTGCATGAAACGCCTGTTTTTGCCCAATCAGAAAAGGTGGATGCGCCCCTAACTGAGGTTTATCGCCACTATCCGCGTGAAACCTTAACCAGCTTTTCGATGATTATTTTGTGGACGGTGTGCACCTATGTGCTGTTGTTTTACATGCCTGCGTACGCCAGCCGTATTCTAGAGCTACCTAGCTGGATGGGCTTTTCGGCGGGGATGATTGGCGGCCTGATGATTTTCTTGGTGGCGCCCATCGTCGGCCATCTTTCTGATCGATACGGCAAAAAACCGTTCTTGCTAGGGTCTTCCATGCTGATTCTGGTTTTGGCCTACCCGCTGTTTGCGCTGATTAACTTTTACCCTAACTTTGCCAACCTGGTGGTGTTCCAAATCGTGTTTGGCATTTTGATTGCGGGCTACACGGGCCCGATCTTGGCGGCCTTTACCGACTTATTCCCCGCCAAGGTTCTGTCGACGGGCCTGTCGGTGGCCTATAACTTTGCGGTGGCCATTTTTGGCGGCTTCGCGGCCTTTAACATCACCTGGCTAATCAGCGCCACCGGCAGCAATATGGCGCCGGCGTTTTACGTGATGATTGCGGCCATCATCAGCACCTACGGGTGTTATTTATTCCAAGACAAAATTCACCCGAAAGAGGCTTAATCATGTCTACTATTTTGTTACAAAACGGCGCCGTTTTGCACCCGGAAGACGGTCGCCTAACGCCCGCTCAAGACGTGCTGGTCAGCGCGGGCATAATCAGCCAGGTTGGCCCCAGCGGGACCTTCCAGAGCCTGCCCGCCGACACCCAAACCATTGCCGTCAACGGCCAAACCATCATGCCGGGGCTGATCGACTGCCACGTTCATGTGATGGCCTCACACGCCAACCTAGGCCTGAATGCGGCCCTGCCCAGCAACTTGATCACGATTAAGGCCTTGCCGATCCTGCGCGGCATGCTCTACCGTGGCTTCACCACCGTGCGCGACGCCGGCGGCGCCGACTGGGCTATTGCTCAAGCCATCGAACAAGGGCTGATTCCCGGCCCGCGGCTGTTCCCTTCTGGCCGTGCCCTCTCCCAAACCGGTGGCCACGGCGACTATCGCGCCCGCGGCGACATTTTGCTGTCGGAACCCTGCACCTGCTGCATTCGTTCGGGTGCCATTGCCCGGGTGGTGGATGGCGTCGACAATGTGCGCTTGGCGGCCCGCGAAGAAATCCAAATGGGCGCCACCCAGATTAAAATCATGGCCTCGGGTGGGGTCTCTTCGCCCACCGACCCGATCAACAACACCCAATACAGCGAGGCCGAAATTCGCGCCATCGTGGCCGAAGCCGAGGCGGTGGGCACCTATGTGATGGCTCATGCCTACACCGCCAAGGCGATTAAGCGGGCGGTGGCGTTTGGCGTGCGCACCATCGAACACGGTAACTTGGTCGACCGTGCCACCGCCGATTTTATGCACGCCCAAGGGGCCATGGTGGTGCCCACTCAGGTCACCTACGAAATGCTGGCCCAGCACGGCGCAGACTATGGCCTGCCGCCAGAATCGGTGGCCAAAATTGAACAGGTGCGCACCGCTGGCCTAGCAGCCTTACGCATTTACGCCCAAGCAGGCGTGCCGATGGCGTTTGGGTCTGATTTATTGGGTGAAATGCATGCGTTTCAGGCGCAAGAGCTGAGCATTCGCGCCGCCGTTTTGGGCAACGCCGAAGCCATCCGTCAGGCGACAACGGTGGCGGCCCAAGTGTTGCAGCAGGTCGGCACACTGGGCTGTATCCAAGTGGGGGCAACCGCCGACATTTTGGTGGTCAACGGCAACCCCCTCGACAATATTGATTGTCTGGTTGGTCGTGGGGAAGGCGAGCGCCTCAGCCTCATCATGCAGGGCGGCCAGCTGGTGAAGCATGCCGAGGCCCGCTGAGCACATTAGATGGATTCGGCCCCAGATCAACCCTGGGGCTGTTTTTATTTCCCTACGGAGGCCATTCGCCTACAATGGGGGTTCCATCATTCGGGGCCATGCTTATGCATTCCAGCACCAAAACCTTGGCTTTTTTGGCCTTATCCTTGAGCCTAGTTTCTGCGCCTTTATGGGCGTATACCCTCACCGTGCAAATCGAGCCGCCAGGCACCGCAGGCATGGTCATCGACCGCGCCGACAGCTATTTGACTGATGCTGAGTTCGCGCCAGAATCAAAAGCCTACTTTGGCGGCTGGGACGGTTGGGGCATCGACCAAACGGCGCCAGCCAGCCTGTCCTTTAAAACCCTTTCGGCCCTGCCCAAAACCTTGAGCATTACCTGGTATGAGGGCAAGATCGATCAGTTTTGGGGTGGCCGCATGGCGCTGCCACGGCAAGACATCATGCGGCTGCTGCGTCAATATCCGGACGAAGGCTTTAACCGTCTGGTGGTTAGCCTCGCCACTAAGGGCCGGTTGACCCTATGGCTCGCCAGCAACCAGCACGAAGTACAGCTGGGTAAAGAATGGCAGGCCAGCGAAACCACTAAAGATTGGGCAAGCTTTGTGCCGTCGCTGCCGCGACTACGACAAACGGCAACCCGAGCGGACTTTACCGCCGCCGAGCAAAAGCGCCACATCAATCCGTATAACGATGAGCTGTTTGCGCTCATCGCGGCCAAGCAGCCGGTGGCCGATTACCACTACATGATTAGCCGCGACGATGGCCTTAACTACTGCGGCCACAGCAATGCCGAAGGCGAAACACGGCGCGTTAACTCTGGCACCGCCACAATGAAACTGGTGCTGTACTCTGGCCCTTGCCCGCTGCTAGAAGACGAGGCACACCTAAGGATGCGCCCGACCCTAATGCCCGACCTCATTCAAGGCGTGCGACGCCTACTGCCTTATTGACACCGAGCCAGACAGGCCAATCAAGCTTCACTTGCTAACCCACTGCGCCCTTCAAATAATCAGGCCCGACAACAACGTTGTCAGGCCTGATGAACATACGGCGAATAAAATGGGGATTAAGCTTTGGCTTTAATGCCTTTAATGCCAGACACGCCCAGTAACACAAGCGCACCGGCCACTAGGCCAACCGCAATGCCCAACAAAGAAGGCGCTAAAAAAGACACCACCACGCCCACGACTGGTAAGCTCGCGCTGACGGCGGTCAGGCCTTCGGCCCACTGCTGTAGCAACGGTACGCCATGCACCAAAATACCGCCACCCACCATAAACATGGCGACAGTGCCCACCACCGACAGGGTTTTCATTAAGTAAGGCGTGGCGCGCAGCAACACTTGGCCGATGGCCTTGGCGGCACGGCTACTTTTTTGAAACAGCCACAGGCCTAGGTCGTCCAGCTTCACAATGCCGGCCACCAGCCCATACACGCCCACCGTCATCAACAGGGCAATGCCCACCAACACCATCACCTGTTGGCTAAACGAGGCCGTGGCCACCGTGCCTAAGGTAATGGCGATGATTTCTGCCGACAGCACGAAGTCGGTGCGCACGGCGCCTTTAATCTTGCGCTTTTCAAAGCTGGCCACGTCTTCTTCGGCCACGGCCTCGGCCGCTTGCTCTGTGTTTTCTGGCCCATGCTTGACGCGGTGGTACAGTTTTTCAAAGCCTTCATAACACAGGTAGGCACCGCCCACCATCAGCAACGGTGTGATCGCCCAAGGCGCCCACACGCTGATCAACAAGGCCAAAGGCACGAGAATGACTTTATTCACCAAAGAACCCAAGGCCACCTTGGCCACCACCGGTAGCTCACGATTGGCGCGCACGCCAGACACCTGCTGGGCGTTAAGGGCTAGGTCGTCGCCCAACACCCCGGCGGTTTTTTTGGCCGCCACCTTGGTCATCAGCGAGACGTCGTCCAGCATGGTGGCGATGTCGTCAATTAAAGTCAGTAAGCTGCTGCCTGCCATGGTTTATCCTATCGTAAAGGGGCATTCATAAAAAAGGTTGGACTCAATCATAAAACAACTAGTTTCAACAGAATTAACAAAAATATTGTGGGCTTATTTGGCTTAAAACCACTAGTAGTAGGGTGTGGTAAAGCGCAGCCTACCCCCCAGCCTTAAGGCTTGGCCTTAAACCCAAATCATCGTTCGCGCAAGGCTTGCTTCATGCGGGTAATCGGCTTAATCAAATATTGAAACACGGTTTTTTCACCGGTTTTAACGTCAACCGTGGCCACCATGCCAGGAATAATGGGCATTTTTTGGCCATTCTTATCCACCAGGCTGTTGTCATTGGTCTTCACTAAAATACGATAATACACTTCGTTTTGGTTCAGCTTAAGTTCACTGTTACGACGGTCATTGCTTAAGGTATCGGGGCTAATCAGGCTAACGGTGCCTTCTAAGCCGCCGTAAATGGCGTAGTCATAGGCGCTGATTTTAACCACCGCTGGCAGGCCTGGCCGTAAAAAGGCCACGTCCTGTGGGCGAATGTAGGCTTCGACCAACAGCTTGTCGTCGAGGGGCACGATTTCTAAAATTTCTTGGCCGGCGTTTACCACCCCACCGACGGTGTTGATTTTAATGTTTTTCACAATGCCCCGCAGCGGCGCCCTAATTAAAGAACGCTCGACCGGGTCGGCCCGCATGGCCATGTTTTCGCGCGCCTGCGCCAACTCTGATTCGGTTTTCACCAGTTCGTTGTTGGCGTCGGTGGCGTAGCGGTTTTGGCGGTCGGCAATTTGTAGCCCTAGGTCGGCAGATTGCCGTTCCATGCGCAACACCTCGACGTGCGACACTAAGCCTTTTTGGGCCATCGGTCGGGTGATGGCGATTTCCTGATCCAGCAGGCGTTGGCTTCGTTGCAACCCCGCCACGCCATCGACTAAGGCCCGCTTACGCGCCACGTAAGCGGCGTATTCACGCTGCTTTAATGCGTCATCTAAACCTTCTGGAAACTGCGGCGGCGTGCCACTCGACTCGGCGCGTAGGCGCGCACTCATGGCCTCTAGGTTGGCCACTTTGGCTTCGCTTTCACGCCAAATGGCGGCGCTACGGGTGTCGTCAAGCTTGAGCAGTATCTGCCCCTTCTCGACCACATCCCCTTCTTTGGCGTTCATCTCAACGATGATGCCGGGGTCTAGGCTTTGAATGATTTGCTCACGGCTGCTGGCAATAATGCTGCCTTGGCCGCGGGTGACTTCTTCGAGCTTGCTGTTGTAAGCCCACACTAAAAACACCACGATCAGCACTAAAAACAGGATCACCACCCAAAATTGGCCGCGGTGTTTTTCTTGCTGCATGGCGGCATTTAGGTCGTTAATCAGCTTTAAGTCTGCTTGGTCAACCGCTTCTGGCTGCTGGTCTTTATTGATTGGTTTCATCTATTTAAGGTCTTTATCCATCGTTTCGGTTTAAAAGCCTAGCCACGGGCTCGGGCGGTTACCTTAACGGTTTGTATTTTCGGTGCCGATGCGGCCGCTTTAGGCTCGGCCTGCTCGCGTAGCTGGCGTAACACCACGTCACGAGGGCCATCCATGGTGATGCGGCCATCGGCCATCACGATCACTCGATCGACCAGGCGCAACACCTGCGGCCGATGCGTCACCATCACCAGGGTTTTATCTTGGCTCCAGCTGCCTAAGGCCTCTAGGGCGATCTCTTCGGTACGCTGGTCTAAGCCAGAGGTTGGCTCGTCCAGCAACACCACTTTGGGCTGCCTTAGGGTTAGGCGCGCCAACGCCAACACCTGCTTTTGGCCACCGGATAAGCCTAGACCATCTTCGCCAATGGGCATGTCTAAGCCACGCGGATGGTTGTTGATGACCTTATCCAAACCAAAGCGGTGTAAGGCCTGAAGCAATGCTTGGTCGTTGGCAAAGCCATCGGCGCGCGCCAAATCCATATTGTCGCGCAGGCTGCCAAAAAACAGCCTTGGATCTTGCCCCAACAGCGTCACGTAACCACGTAAAAAGTTAGGGTCTAGCTGGCGTAGGTCAACGCCGTCTAAGGTAATGTTGCCCTGTTTGGGGTCGTACAGGCCGCTGGCCAGCTTCAACAATGTGCTTTTACCGCTGCCAATGTGGCCCAAAATACCGACCTTTTCGCCGGGGTTAATGGTCAGGTCTAGACCTTGTATCGCAGGCGCAACGTCTTCTTGATACTGGAACATCACCTGCTCGAAGTTTAAACGACCTTGTACCGTGGCCAAGCTAATGTACTGGCGATTGGGGTCGCGCTCGATCGGGCGGTCCACAATGCTGTTCACTCCTTGCAGCGCCAGCTTGGCCGACTGAAAACGCGTGGCCAAACTGGCCACCTGTGACAACGGCGCCAAGGCACGGCCAGACAGAATCACCGAGGCAATCAGCGCCCCCATGGTGATCTTACTGGCAGGGTCTTCGGCGTGAATCAAATAGGTGCCCAACAGCACCAAACACACGGTATTTAGCTGCTGCATGCTGGCGGCAAAGGTCATCATCAAGTTGCTTAAGTTTCGCACTTTAATCGACGACGCCGAGGTTTTGGCGGTAAAGTCGTCCCAACGCTTCTGCGCCCAGCTGGCGGCATTATTGGTTTTTAAGGTTTCGATGCCAGACAAGGCCTCAACCGCCAAACCTTGGCGCTGCGACGATTCTTTCATCGATTCGCCGATGTAACGCGCCAAAGGCTTTTGCACCAATAAGCCCACCACCACCACGATTGGAATGATGGTTAAAGGCACCAAGGCTAACTTACCCCCCACCAGCCCAATCACCCCCACAAACAGCAGCAAGAACGGCAAATCGACCAAGGCCAACAGGCTGGCGCTGGTCATGAAATCACGCACCGCTTCGAATTCACGCAGGTTGTTGGCGTAAGAGCCTGCCGAAGCCGGGCGCTCGGCCAGGCGCAAGGCCATGACCCGCCGAAACAAGGCCGAACTGATGATTAAATCTGCCTTTTTACCGGCGATGTCGGTTAAATAGCCCCGAATCAGCTTGGCCACAAACTCGAACACAATGGCCAACACCACACCGATACTCAACACCCATAGGGTTTCATAAGCCTGGTTGGGAATGACTCGGTCATACACGTTCATCACGTATAAAGAACTCACCAAGGCCAAAAAATTGATGATGAAGGTGGCCAAAATTACCTGATAATAATAGCGGCGAAAACGCCAAATCACCTGCCAAAACCACGCCTTCGGCAAGTGATACTCTGGCAGCTCGGAACGCGTGTCGGCGGCCACCTTGGGCTTAATAAACCAACAATAGCCAAGGTAGCTTTGGCTTAGTTGGGCATGGGTTAACACCTGCACTAGGCCATCGGTTTGGCGCAAATGGTATTCGCGCTCGGCGCCACGGCCACTCACCTGCGTCACCACGGCGGCTTCTTCGTGCTGTAGCATCACCACAAACGGCGCCGCTAAAGCGGGAATATCAGCCAAAGCCCGGCGTGACAAATGGGTTTCGAAGCCGTGGCTACGCAAGACTTCGGCCAAAGAGCCGTAGTCGATGTTTAAATCTGAATCGCGTTTTACCTGAGCCAGCAGCGCTGCTTCGGCCACTGGGGTTCCCAATAACTGGGTGGTTAACGCAATGTGGGCAACAATTGAATTCATGGTCATCATTCTGGATCTGATCTTAAGGCCTCAGATCGGCTTATTCATTAGGCACGCCAGCCCACATCGCAATCTGCGCTTGGGCCAGCAAATATTCTAGGGCAGCGTCGCGAAAATCATTGCGCGCGGCCACTTCGTTTTCTTCAATCCCCGCCAATTCGTTGTACGCATCCAAAACGTCGATTAAGGTGCGGCGGGCTATCTTGAACTGCTGCTCATACGACCACACCACCTCTTTTTGGGCGGTAATGTACTCGCTGGCCAAATTGGCGCGGTGTTCGTTTTGGGCCATGTCGAATTCGGCGGTGCGGCTGCGCTCGGTCACGTCCCGCAACACTTGCTCCATACGCGATTCGGCCGCGATCAACGATTCGGCCTTTTGCGACACCGAATAGCGAGAGGCTTGGTTAAACACGTCCCAAGACACGCGCAAATACACTTCTTTATTGTCGCGCGTGGCCGCGCCTTCAATGTTAATCGCTGGCATTCTGGCGGCCTTCGAAGCGCGCACGTCGGCCCGCGCGCTTTCGCGTTCGGCTAGCTGGGCCTGATAGTTAGGCGTTTGCTTGGCGTCTTCATTGCGATAGCGAGTCACCAATTCGTGGGCGCTGATGGTTAAAAACGGATCGGAAATCACCTCTGGGCGCAACGGTTTGCCGGTGTACGCGGCCAAGCGGCTTAAGGCAAGACCCATGCTGCGCCGTACTTCTGCAATATTGGTGTCGACCCGCAGGCGCCGAGCTTGAGCCTGCACCAATTCACTGCGCCGGCCGGGGTCGTGCACCACAATTTCACTTAAATCTTGGATGATTTTGTCGTGGCGCTGCAGGTTACGTTGCGCCACCACCAAAGATTCTTTGGCGCGTAAAGCGGTTAAGTACAGCTTGCCAATCTTGTCCCCCACTTCCTCTCGGGTTTGGTCCTGACGATGCTGGTAATAACGCTCTTTTTCTTTGTCGCGATCCACCGCCGCTTCAATGCCGCCCCAAGCAAACACGTTGAGCGTGGCTTTGACGCCAGGGGCAAAGTGGGTTTCTTGTGCATTGCTTTCAAACTTGTGCTGTTGGCCCAAGATTTGCGTGCCCATGACGCTCATGACAGGATAATGTCCCGCCTTGGTCATTTGCATATTGTTGTGCGCCACCGCAGTATTGGCCTTGGCTTCCCGCATTGCAGGGTCATGCACCAACGCGTCCTTTAAAATGTCTTGTAAGGTAGTGGCTTGGGCCGTGGCCGATCCGATGGCCAATAGGCCACACAGGCTTAAGCCACACAACCCGAACCATGGCTTGTTGATGTTCATAAATCACTTCTATTGGTTAAGATGGGCATTGCCCTGAAAGGCACATAGCCCATTGAATAATCATTATTTTACTCGTTATTAACGAATCAACATAAAGTATTTTAAATATATATTTCTGATAAGCCCTTTGTGGGCAATAAACCCACAGTGTCATACCGTATTTTGATTTAAAAACACCTCCTGCCCCCATTTGGGCAGAAGGTGTTGATTCATGGTTAAGACAAAGTTACACAATGGCCGATTGATCGGTCACCCATTGATCAAGCTGCTGGGCCATGCTGCTGCCACCTGAGTTAACCTCTGGTTCATGCGCTGGTACTTTGGCAAAAGCCGCAATCGGATCTTCCGCTTGATTAAACACGGGCAGATCTTCAAAGTCGGCAGCCAACATCTTGGCGCTGCGACCACCACGGCTAGTCACTTCATCAGGGATGGCCGTCACGTCGATGGTCAAGGTGTTGCTGACCGTGTCACCGTCTTTATCCACCAATTTGTAGTCAATGACTTCCTTGGTTGTGTCACTAGGACGGGTCTCTGCAGGCTTATACTTATAATCACCAAACTTATCGCCAAACATGGTGATGGTAAACGTACTGCCAATGTTGGTGGTCACTTCTAAAACGCCGTTACCTAGATCTTTCCAGCCAGCCGTGTCGCTTGAATCGCTGGTAATGGCTTTGGTTGTTGCATCAAAGGTATAGGTTTCACCATCGATGCTCACCGACATCTCAGCTAGGCCGTCTGCACCAATCTTGGCTAAATCAGACCCATCCTTTTGCTTGCCGATAGAGCTTTCAATTACTTTGGCGTTCGGCACCAATCCAGCCATCACGTCACCCAAACTTGACATATCAACCAATACAATCACGTCTTCTGAGTCAAAGTCTTTGCCTTCGGTGCCGTCGTACGCAATCGGTTTTAAGTGCATCTCCCCTTCACCCATTTGTGGGCCAATACCAATGGCCACAGACTTAATGTTTTGTTCTTTTAAGAACTCAGTCCATTTGTCTTCACCGATGTCAGTGCCTGAATGGCCAGGCGTGTAATTACTCGGTGACGTTTCTTGAATGCCTTCTTTACCACGATCATTGCCTTGAAGATTGCTATCACGGGGGCTATTGTGCTTATTGGGAATGCCGTCACTCACAAAAAAGAGCGTATTGTTAACTTGCTCATTAGGCATTTCCACTGGCCCTTTACCCCCCGTTTGCATGTAGCTAGCAATTACTTGCTGTAACGCTGCATCGTAGTTGGTATTCACACCAATCCCATTAGAGCCTGGAGGATAAGGTCCTTTCAAACTAGCCAAAATATCCTTGGCTTCTGATAAAGACATCCATACGTCAGTTGAATTTGGCGCATAGAACTGGATGGACGTGTCTGCAAAACCAGAGAAATTTACACGAACATCACCTTTTCCAGGGTCAACTGCATCAAGCTGTTCTTGATATTTATCCAACATTGTTTCAATCGCATCAATAGCAACTTCATAGCGTGTCTTTTGAGTATCATTTCCAACAGATATACCACTGTCACGCCCCCCCATACTGCTAGAGAAGTCCAGGCTAACAATAACGTTGGCATAGAACGTATTTTCAGCGCCCACCACCACATCAATCGCTGGTGCTGCTGGTGCGTCATCGGTCACAGTAACGCCTAGGGTCACATCGCCAACGGCGTTACTGATGCCGATGTCGATGCTTAACTTATCATCGCCTTCGGCATGGTCAACCGGCCCATTTAACGTCACTTCATACGATACGGTTGTTTTACCATCCACAGTGGTCGGCTCACCCAAATTAACGGTAATCACAGGCTCGCCTGCCGGCGTTTTACCCACAAGGCCGCCATTACCATCTTGCTCCCAAGTGATAGGCTCACCGTTAGAGGTTAAAGGTGTTGTGGGTGGCGTGATAATCAAGTCACCAGCGTCCGTACCATCAGGATTGTCTTGAACAATACTGCCTTTAATCACAGCAGTACCTTCACTAGCTGAACCAGACAGCGCAGATTCGTCCACGACAACCTCAACTGGATTCACTACTGTTGCATTCACATCAACTTCAACCTTAGCTGGGTTAGAAACCTTGCCGTCGTTGTCTTTAACGGTGTATTCAAACTCGTCCGGACCGTGGTACCCAGGTTTAGGTGTGTAAGTCACTTTGCCCGTTTCTGGGTCAACGACCACAGTACCGTTCGCTGGATCTTTGGTGATCACAACGGTGGTTGGATCAATAGTGCCATCAACGTCGGTGTCGTTGCCGGTCACGTCAATCACAACAGACTCATTTACGTCAGTCGTACCCTTATCATCAACCGCAGTCGGTGGCACCAATGGTTTTGGCGTCACATCGATCTCAACTTTGGCTGGGTTCGAAACCTGGCCATCGTTGTCTTCAACGGTGTACTCAAACTCATCTGGACCATCGTAACCGGCGTTAGGCGTGTAGGTTACTTTACCGGTGATTGGGTCAACCACAACGGTGCCGTTAGCTGGCTGCTTGGTGATCTCAACGGTTTTAGGGTCGATGGTGCCATCAACGTCGGTGTCGTTACCCACAACGTCGATTTCAACTGGTTGCTCAAAGTCGGTCTTGCCTTGGTCATCAATCGCCACAGGTGGCACCAATGGTTTTGGCGTCACGTCGATCTCAACCTTGGCTGGGTTCGAAACCTGGCCATCGTTGTCTTTAACGGTGTATTCAAATTCGTCTGGACCATCGTAACCGGCGTTAGGCGTGTAGGTCACTTTGCCCGTTTCTGGGTCAACATCCACAGTACCATTCGCTGGCTGCTTGGTGATCACAACGGTAGTTGGATCAATGGTGCCATCAACGTCGGTATCGTTTTTAGTGATGTCGATCACAACCGGTTGCTCAAAGTCAGTCGTGCCTTGGTCATCAGTGGCCACAGGTGGCACCAATGGCTTCGGCGTCACGTCGATCTCAACCTTGGCTGGGTTCGAAACCTGGCCATCGTTGTCTTTAACGGTGTATTCAAATTCGTCTGGACCATCGTAACCGGCGTTAGGCGTGTAGGTCACTTTGCCCGTTTCTGGGTCAACATCCACAGTACCATTCGCTGGCTGCTTGGTGATCACAACGGTAGTTGGATCAATGGTGCCATCAACGTCGGTATCGTTTTTAGTGATGTCGATCACAACAGGTTGTTCAAAGTCGGTCTTGCCTTGATCATCAGTCGCCACAGGTGGTACCAATGGTTTCGGCGTCACGTCAATTTCAACCTTGGCTGGGTTAGAAACCTGGCCATCGTTGTCTTTAACGGTGTATTCAAACTCATCTGGACCATCGTAACCAGGATTAGGCGTGTAGGTCACTTTGCCGGTTTCTGGATCAACGGTCACTTTACCGTTCGCTGGCTGCTTGGTGATCTCAACGGTTCTAGGGTCAATGGTGCCGTCTTTATCGGTGTCGTTGCCCACAACGTCGATTTCAACCGGTTGTTCAAAGTCAGTGGTGCCTTTGTCATCGGCGGCAACGGGCGGTGCCAATACATCGATGACAACCTTAGCTGGGTTCGAAACTTTGCCGTCATTGTCTTTAACGGTGTACTCAAACTCGTCCGGACCTTCGTAACCGGCGTTAGGCGTGTAGGTCACTTTGCCCGTTTCTGGGTCAACCACAACAGTGCCGTTCGCTGGCTGCTTGGTGATCTCAACGGTTCTAGGGTCAATGGTGCCGTCTTTATCGGTGTCGTTACCCACAACGTCGATCACAACAGGTTGTTCAAAGTCAGCCGTGCCTTTGTCATCGGCGGCAACGGGCGGTGCCAATACATCGATGACAACCTTAGCTGGGTTCGAAACTTTGCCATCGTTGTCTTTAACGGTGTACTCAAACTCATCTGGACCATCGTAGCCAGGATTGGGCGTGTAAGTCACTTTACCGGTGATTGGGTCAACCACAACGGTGCCGTTTTCTGGCTGCTTGGTGATCACAACGGTTTTAGGGTCAATGGTACCGTCAACGTCAGTGTCGTTACTGGTCACATCGATTTCAACAGGCTTGCCCACATCGGTGGTGCCTTTGTCATCGGCGGCAACGGGCGGTGCCAATACATCGATGACAACCTTAGCTGGGTTAGAAACTTTGCCGTCATTGTCTTTAACGGTGTACTCAAACTCATCTGGACCATCGTAACCAGGATTAGGTGTGTAGGTCACTTTGCCGGTGATTGGGTCAACCACAACGGTGCCGTTTTCTGGCTGCTTGGTGATCTCAACGGTTTTAGGGTCAATGGTACCGTCAATGTCAGTGTCGTTACTGGTCACGTCGATTTCAACAGGCTTGCCCACATCAGTGGTGCCTTTGTCATCGGCGGCAACGGGCGGTGCCAATACATCGATGACAACCTTAGCTGGGTTCGAAACTTTGCCGTCATTGTCTTTAACGGTGTACTCAAACTCATCTGGACCATCGTAGCCAGCATTAGGCGTGTAGGTCACTTTACCGGTGATCGGGTCAACGGTTACTTTGCCGTTTTCTGGCTGCTTGGTGATCTCAACGGTTTTAGGGTCAATGGTACCGTCAACGTCAGTGTCGTTACTGGTCACGTCGATTTCAACAGGCTTGCCCACATCAGTGGTGCCTTTGTCATCGGCGGCAACGGGCGGTGCCAATACATCGATGACAACCTTAGCTGGGTTCGAAACTTTGCCATCGTTGTCTTTAACCGTGTACTCAAAGTCGTCTGGACCGTGGTAGCCAGGATTGGGCGTGTAGGTCACTTTGCCAGTCATTGGCTCTACGGTGACTTTACCGTTGGCTGGCTGCTTGGTGATCACAACGGTTTTAGGGTCAATGGTGCCGTCTTTATCGGTGTCGTTACCCACAACGTCGATCACAACAGGTTGTTCAAAGTCAGCCGTGCCTTTGTCATCGGCGGCAACGGGCGGTGCCAATACATCGATGACAACCTTAGCTGGGTTCGAAACTTTGCCATCGTTGTCTTTAACGGTGTACTCAAACTCGTCTGGACCATCGTAGCCAGCATTAGGCGTGTAAGTCACTTTACCGGTGATTGGGTCAACCACAACGGTGCCGTTTTCTGGCTGCTTGGTGATCTCAACGGTTTTAGGGTCAATGGTACCGTCAACGTCAGTGTCGTTACTGGTCACGTCGATTTCAACAGGCTTGCCCACATCAGTGGTGCCTTTGTCATCGGCGGCAACGGGCGGTGCCAATACATCGATGACAACCTTAGCTGGGTTCGAAACTTTGCCATCGTTGTCTTTAACCGTGTACTCAAAGTCGTCTGGACCGTGGTAGCCAGGATTGGGCGTGTAGGTCACTTTGCCAGTCATTGGCTCTACGGTGACTTTACCGTTGGCTGGCTGCTTGGTGATCACAACGGTTTTAGGGTCAATGGTGCCGTCTTTATCGGCGTCATTGCCGGTCACGTCAACCACAATAGGCTTGCCTACTTCAGTGGTGCCTTTGTCAGTAGCTGCTTCTGGCGGCAACAATGCTGGCGCTTTATCGCCACCACCGCCGCCACCGCTACTGGCGGCAATCGCCGCTACTGGCAATAAAGCCAACAGCCATAGCGGGTTAAACATCCAGAACAACGCTACTTCTTCGCCACCCAACGCTTGACCCGCCTCGGCGCCATCGGCCAATAGGCTAATCGCATCTGATTGCTCAGCGCTTTCGGGCACGTAAGGATAGTATTTCCCGTTTTCATGCTGGCCGATCACTAGGTTTGACTCACCCTCGGCATAACCTGATGCGCCATCAGCAGCAAAATAGTCTTCAATAATCAGGTCTGGCTGCGCAATGTCGCCGCCTTCGAAGGCAATCCACAAATCACCATCCACACGTTTGGTGGCAATATTTTCTGGGCCAAATGCTGTGGCCTCATCAGTTAATTCATAATGCACGTTGGCCTTGGCCGCAATGCTCAAAGGTTTGCCTTGGGCACCATGACCGCGCTCGCCACCAACAATTTTAAATGTTTCTAACGTTTCTTTTTTGTCATTTATTTTTAAAACAATGTGTTTCACAGTCGTCCTTCTTTCTT
The DNA here is from genome assembly GCA_017991555.1 of Neisseriaceae bacterium. Lineage (GTDB taxonomy): Bacteria > Pseudomonadota > Gammaproteobacteria > Burkholderiales > Neisseriaceae > JAGNPU01. The sequence goes on along the minus strand of JAGOQM010000005.1, from coordinate 40,741 downwards.
TAACGTTGGCCCCGTCTCAAACAGAGCCAGACCATAGTCATATTGTGTTTTTTAAGCCGGTTACTCAGCAGTACCGTACAAAATAATTTCAACGCGGCGATTGGGTTGGTTACACGCCAGTCGATCGGCGCGCTTGGTTGCATGCTTGGCACCACAGTCATCCACCACTAATTGGGTTTCGCCACGGCCTTCTGCCTGCACCATATCGGCCTTCAAACCGCTGGCTACTAAGGCCTGCTTCACGCTGCTGGCACGCTGTGCCGATAGGGCTTGGTTGTATTGCGCCTCACCGTCTGGATCGGTATACCCGATCACATCAATACGGCTAATCTGTGCTTGCTCGGACAAAATTGCCTCGGCCACGCGTTTAATTTCCTGTTTGCCTTTAGGCAACATATTGGCGTAATCCGATTTATCGAATGCAAACAGCGCGCCAGCTTCAAGCGTGATTTGCTTCAATTTTTTGGGCGTAGGCGCACAAGCCTTCGCTTCATCCACGCGTGGCAGGGTGTGTACCTGTTGTTTTAACTGGCCTTTCGCTGCGGCCACTTCTTCTGCCGTCATGGCCAAAAAGTGAGGCTGGCCGTTGCTGTTCTGCGCCACGCGCAAATACGTGGTTTTTTCTGGCGTCAACGCATACAGCTGGCCGCCGTGCGCTTTGGTTAGGTAACGGTCTTTCACGTCGGTATGAATGGCCACTAGTTTTTGATTATCAGGGCAAACCTGAGCCTGCTTATAGGCACCTGGCAATAACGATGCCAAATACTCACCGCCCACAAACACGTTTACAGCTGATCCGTCGTCAAAAGCTTCATCTCGCACAAACACTACGTTGGCTTTCTCTGCCACCACTTCCGTATGCGGCTGCGCGCCACTGAAGTTATGCCATTGCTCAACGGCCTGACCGTTCCGACCACCACTCACAGCACAACCTGCCAAAATAAAGCTTAAAACTGAAACTTTTAACAAACTTAATTTATTCATAATGACCATCATCACTCTCACAACTTTTAAAATTTAGTTGTATATATATTAAAAACAACAAACAAATATCGCAGTTACAAACAAGATCAAGGCCGCGCCCGCCGCTTAATGCGCCACACGTCGGCTCTACCCTATTTACGGTAAATAGAGGCTAAAATTCGTTACACTTATAATATGTAATAATATTTACAATATTTAACATATTTTTACATAGGAGCCGGAATATAAATGATTGGAAATAAATATGCAAATATAAATGATGTTAATCAATTAAATATGAATAAATTGCCACAGTGTAACTTTGTAAAAAAAATTACAATGTGACAAAAAAATGACACTCATGAGGCTTAAAAAAAGCATTTTAACCACACAAATTGTCGACAATAAGCCGACGGTATAGATAGAAATTTACACAACAAGCCCATAAAAGAACACGAACAAGCACTAACAAAGTCACTAATTAGTGAAATTCCTGTAAAAACAAAAAGCCCAAAAGGATATTAACCGACATGTCATTGTCGTTTTTATATTACAACAACATTCGCCAATTAAAAAAAATTTGCGTCTCGATTTAAATATTTTTATTGACTTTATGCCATAAGTAAAATGACACCCGCAGGTGGTTTACTTTGCATTAATGAACAAGGAATTGACGCACTTCACGAAAGAAGCGCTGAAGGCCTATTTTAAAGTGCACTCTCCCATAAGCCTTGCGGGCCCCCTTTCTGTACTTAACGAAAGAGGGCCCGCAAAGGTGGGGGATTTGATGAAGCAGGCCTATTGTAAGTGGCATCAGCCAATCATCATGGCTAGGTTATCGTGCCAAGCGCTTATTTTATAGACATCACGCCTTAATCATGGACCCTTAAAAACGCCGCGACCTGATTAAAAAATACTTCCGGCGCTTCAATAAAGGGCTTGTGCGAAGCCCCTGGCACCATAAATGCTTCTGCAAAAGGCATCATGGCGGCAAAATCTGCACAAGCCGCAGGCGTGCCCTCATCGTATTCCCCCGCCACGAACAGCGTTGGGGTGTCAATGCTTGGTAATAGCGGCGTTAAGTCCAAGTCTCGCAGCGTGCCGGTGCACAAGAACTCTGTCGGGCCCCACATAGATTGATACAAGGCCTCATTAGAACCGCCCCCAGCACTCATAAACGCTGGCCAAGGCAGTTGACGGCATAGGTGCCGTTCATAAAACACCCGCACGGCGGCCTCATAATCTGGATGAGCATAGTCTGCGGTGGCTTCGTGCTTTAATAGCGTGGCCTGCACCGCCGCTGGCAAAGCGGCGCGGTGGGCGTTGTTGTCGGCCATCCAACGCTCAGTCTGAACCAAAGGGCCAGACAAAACCACAGACTTCAAACCCTTAGGCTTACGAGCAGCGTAATTCAAAGCCACACTGCCACCCCAAGACCCGGCCAACAAGTGGCACTCCTCTAGGCCTAACGTGTCTCGAATCGCCTCAACTTCATCGGTAAACCGCGCCAGCTGCCACAACGCTTGATCTTCAGGCCGATCAGAATGGCCAGAGCCCAATTGATCATAAAAAATCACCGTGCGCTCTTGGCTGAGCTGCAAGCAAGGCAACAAGCTATTATGGGTACCGCCAGGCCCGCCGTGAATGATGATCACCGGCGGCAAACCAGACTTGGTTTGACACCTATTTTCACGATACCAAATACGGCCGCCAGGCACGTTAATGTGGCCACTGTAATCGGCTTTAAGCGCGGTAATGTCCATAATCAACCCTTCTAAAATAATAATGAGCGATCAAAGCACAACAAGGCTGAGCTTGACCCTAAATAAGGCCATTTTAACAGCCCCAAAGCGCTCAATCTGCCTTTAAATGCGCCATATGACCCAAATCACAGAATCCCAACCAGCCAAACTGTACCAAGATTGAGACAGCCGAGTTTAGAAAACACCTTACTCATGATCGGCCTATTGATAAAATAAAATTTAAATAGACATTACTAATTATATTGATGAACACCCTAGGCACGCCTAGCCTTTAAACAGTCAGCTTTTTATGAATGTCTTTGTTTTATCAAATAATGTCATGAAGTGCCCAACCAACCTGAAGCCCCTCACCTGGCCCCACTTATAAGCAAACGCTTTACTTAGGCCCTTTGCTCTATGCCAACTAATTTAAATCACTATCAATCAAAACTTAACCAACCCAAAATAGTGTTGTTATTCAGTAGATTGCCTCGGTCAATTTCACGCTGAACCATGTGTAAAGTATTTGTTTAATTAAGGTTTGCCCCCTAGACTGACCTGCATGAAACATACACAAAACCTTGCCGCCGTTAGGCGTAAACAACTTGCTACTTGGGTCGCCGAAAACGCTGTACCGCAAAAAGAAAAAAGCCTTTTTTCGCAGTTATTGAATGGCAAAAGCTCTTTTGGCGAACGCGTGAGTCGTCGCTTGGAAAACGACTATGGCATGCCGCCTTTTTTTCTTGATGGTTTTGACTTAGGCAGCCACCCATTACAAGAATCAGCAGACGTCCCCTATGGCTATATTGACCATAGGGCCAACTATACCCACATTTCCGTCTATGACGTTCAGCCAGCAGAGGACGACCGCAGCCTAGTATGGCTAGAGCGCCCCAATGATGGTCCCGTGTTGATCAAGAAATCTGGGCTACGGCCAACGCCCATTTCGGCCCAAACCTGCCGTGCTTTATTCATTCGTGGCGACAGCATGCAGCCGGAGCTAAATGACTGGGACCTTGTCATCGTCGACACCAGCGATGTCGAGATCATTGACGGCGAAATTTATGCCGTCACCTACAAAAACCAGCTATTCATTAAAAAACTCATCCGCGGCACCGATGGCATTCAACTGATCAGCACCAATCCTATTTACCCACCGGTCTGTATCACCGATACCGAAGCCACGCCGCTGGTGATTCTTGGCCGCAAAGTTTGGCGCGGTGGATAAAGCCCTGTTATCCGCCTAAATACCACACTATTTGTTTGACTTTGGCCCGTAAGGGCTTTTTTTTTGGCCGTCGTTTGCCATTTAACGGCAAGACCCCCTCGCCTCTTGGCCTATTTGCTTAACCATAGTTTTATTAAAAATAAACCATATTAACTATTTTATGAAAATCGGCTGTGAGCGCCGTATTCCGTTGCGTTCATCTTTTTAGTGACAGGTTCGTGCAGTAATCATATACTCAGTTTCGTCTGTTTTATCCCCGTACCCATAATAATAAGCGGGGCCATGAAGCAAACAATAGGTTGTTTGTCTGTGCCCCAAGGCTAAGCGCCCACAAGGCCTATAACCGAAGAGCAAGACAAATGCAGATCACACGAGAAAATAGAGAATAATATGAAACAGAAAAAAACGATGAGCCGCGTGCTCATTGCTAGCCTAGTGGGCAGCGCCATTGAATGGTTTGATTACTTTTTATACGGCACCGTCGCCGCCTTAGTCTTCAACCAAGTCTTTTTTGTCAGCGAAAGCCCCACCGTCGGCCTTATGCTGGCCTATGCCTCCTTTGCCCTAACCTTCTTTATTCGCCCCTTTGGTGGCATCATCTTTAGTCACATCGGCGACCGCGTCGGCCGTAAAAAAACCTTGGTCATCACCCTCAGCATCATGGGTTTATCGACGTTTGCCATGGGCCTACTGCCCACTTATCAAGCCATCGGCATCTGGGCCCCCATTTTGCTGATCACCTTACGCCTCGTACAAGGCCTAGGCATTGGCGGCGAATGGGGTGGTGCACTCCTATTGGCGGTCGAGTACGCGCCTAAAGAACAACGCGGCTTTTTTGGCAGCGTCCCGCAAATGGGCATTCCCCTAGGCATGGTCTTGGGTACCTTGGCCTTATCGGTGATGTCGCTACTGCCCAACGACGCCTTTATGTCTTGGGGCTGGCGTGTGCCGTTTATAATGAGCGCGTTATTAGTCGTGTTTGGCCTTTGGATTCGTAAAGGCATTGATGAAACCCCGTCATTTAAAGACGTTAAAAGCCGTGGCGCCATTCCTAAACTGCCCATTGCCGACACCCTCAAATACCACTGGCGCGAAGTGTTGATTGCTGTGGGCGCCAAGTTTGTAGAAACCGCTCCTTTTTACATTTTCAGCACCTTCATCGTGGCCTACGCCACCACCAACCTGGGTTATACCCGTACCGACACCCTGAATGCGGTGATGATCGCCACCTTGGTGACCACCATTCTGATCCCCCTAATGGGCAAATTGTCTGACCGCATAGGCCGTAAACCCTTATATGTTTTTGGCACCGTGGCCATGATTTTGTATGCCTTCCCCTACTTCTGGTTGATCCACCAAGGCTCAGTACTGCTGTTAACCTTGGCCACCATTATAGGCTTGGGCATCATTTGGGCCCCCATCACCGCAGTACTGGGCACCATGTTCTCAGAAATCTTCTCCGCTGAGGTGCGCTATACTGGGGTTTCTTTGGGCTACCAAATTGGTGCGGCCCTAGCCGGTGGCACCGCCCCTTTAGTGGCGATTGCGCTCTTGGCAGCCTTTGATAACTCTTATGTGCCAGTGGCGATCTACATCATCTTTACCGCCCTAGTCTCATTGTTTGCCATTAGCATGGTCAAAGACCGTCACAATGCCAACCTAGATTAAGATTAATCGCAGTAAAAGGAGTCGTATGAAGATTTTAAATGAAGCTTTAATTCAAACCATTTATGGCATGAAAGAAGCCTTGGCCGACGTGGCCAAGGTATTGCGCGCCAAAGCCGCAGCGCAAATTGCCAACCCGTTGCGTACCGTCATCGAGTACCCGGAATATCATGCATCGGTGTTGTACATGCCTAGCGCCGACCTATCGGCCAACATCATGACCATGAAAGCCGTGACCATTTTCCCCGAAAACCCTAAGGTCGGCAAAGCCACCACACAAGGGGTGATTTTGGTTTCGGACGCCACCAATGGCGACCATTTAGCCTTGCTGAACGCGTCCTACTTAACCCGCTTGCGCACTGGCGCACTCAGCGGCCTCGCCACCGATCGATTGGCGCGTTCAGACGCTCAGGTATTAACCGTCATTGGCACCGGCGGCATGGCGTTTGAACAGGTGCTTGGGGTATTGGCTGTGCGGCCCATCCACACCATCTGGTTGGTCAACCCCACCGAAGCCAAAGCCGTGGCGTTTAAAGACAAACTTTTGGCTTTTGGCATCGACACCAGCATTCGCATCGAGATTGAGCGTGACGTCGCCACGGCGGTGAAAGCGGCAGACATCATCAACTGCAGCACTCGCTCTAATACCCCCGTATTTGACGGCAACGATGTTCGCCCCGGCACCCACGTCAATGGCGTTGGCTCCTACTTGCCGCACATGCAAGAAGTCGACTTCACCTTTATTCAACGCGCCGCCAAGATTGTGGTCGATGACCACCACGGCGCCACCGAAGAAGCCGGCGAATTAATCCACGCCAACAGCCAGCCTAACTGGTCTTATGACAACCTCCACGGCGAGCTGGCGGCCATGGTGGTGGGCGACATTGCAGGGCGTGAAACCGAAGCCGAAATCACCTTCTTTAAAAGCGTTGGCGCCGCTTATTTCGACCTGGCGGTCGCACAGGGCGTGTATCAACAGGCTTTAAAAAATAACGCCGGCGTTGAGGTCGACGTTTAACCCCACCCACCCGCATCAAAAAACCACCAGCACGCTGGTGGTTTTTTATTTTATGGGCCGAACTTAAGCTAAGGCTGGAACGTAACCGGTAGCTGCACGATCATCGCCACCGGCTTACCATGGCGTTGGCCGGGCGAAAACCGCCAGCCTTTCGCCTCGGCTTCCAGCTTGTGATCAAAGGCCGCATCGCCGCTGCTGTTTTGTAACACCGCCTGTTGCACCTGCCCTTCGGCATTCAAACGGATGCGTAGGGTTAAGGTCAGCGGCTTTTGGCTACCCGGATGAGGATGGCGCAGCTGTACCGTGCTCAACAGCTTAGGCTCTTGAGTCACCACAGGCACTTTTTCTGCCGCCACGGCCACGGACGTCCATCCTAGAACACAAAAGCAGGTCAACCACAGCAGCAAACGCATCATCATTCCACCTTAATCATCAATGCCTCTGATCTTACGCCACTTTTAAGTAAAATAAAAGACGACGGCATGATGATGGCCCGTGCCGTTAATGGCAAATCGGCACCCTTAAACACCATACCCCACACACAAAACCGCAACGGCGGCCATTACGGCCCCCACTTTAAATCAAACCGCCTTAATACAGAGCCTCGCGACCCCCCCACTCGACCAAGCAAACGCTTATTGCCCAGCCCTTCAACATTGACTCTATTGAAACAGTTGAAACAATCGCACATTTATTTTGCTGAATTATTAGACTACCTGTCGGTAGGTAGTTTAGAATGCCGCTTCTTCTAGCAATGGGCCCCGCCCTTACACCCCTGACTCCTCATGAACTCATCCACACACACAAAAACCTCGACTGGCTTTAAGCTAGCGGCCTCGCTCGCCCTGATTACCGTATTGGGGCCCTCTTCTATCGACATGTATCTGCCGTCGATGCCGGACATGGGCGTAGAGCTGCACACTTCATACGCCAATATGCAATTGACGTTAACCATTTTCTTATTGGCCATGGGCGCTGGGCAGTTAATCTGCGGGCCCTTAATTGACGCTTTGGGCCGCCGCCGCCCACTCATCGCCGCCATCATCATGTTTGTGGCGTCGTCTTTCTGGGCGGCCACAGCCACCTCCATTGACACCCTACTCATCGCACGCTTCTTCCAAGGTTTGGCATCATCCATGACGCTGGTCACCGCCATGAGTACCGTTCGCGACGTGGCCTCTGGCACCGGCGCCACCCAACTGTTTGCCTTATTGATGACCATTGAAGGCCTCACCCCTGTGATTGCACCGGCGGTTGGCGGCTACATTGATTCATTCTGGGGCTGGCGTGCGGTGATGGTGACCCTAGGCAGCATGGGCATCTTGGCCTTGTTGAATACGGCCTTCAACCTGCCCGAAACCCTACCCCAAAACAAGCGCCTGTCGCTACGCCCGGCCGAAATTGCCAAAACATATGCCCGCATTGCCTGCGACGGTAAGTTCCTCTGGCCTGCTCTGGCCTTATCGGCGGTGTTTTTCTTTTTAATGTCGTACATCAGCGGCGCGGCCTTCGTGTACCAGAATGAATATGGCCTCAGCCCCGATACCTTTGGCATGGTGTTTGGCGCCACGGGCATCGCGGTGCTGTGCGGCGCATTAGGCACCAGCCGCTGGGTGGCGATTTATGGGGGCGCCAAACTATCCATTGCCGGCGTTGGCTTCATTTTTGGCGGGGCCGTCATTGCCTGGGCCTCGGCCTATGTCGGCATTGGCCTACCCGGTATTGTGGTGGGCATGTTCTTGGCCATGTTTGGTCTAGGCATCGCCGAAGCCACCCTCATGGCCATGGCCATGTCGTCACAAGAAACCGCCTTGGGCTTTACCGCCGCCTTACTGGGCGCTTTACAGCTGGTATTGCCGGCCGCCGCCACGCCGCTGGCTGGCGCACTGGCCGAACACAGCGCCCTCGCTTGGCTAGGGTTTCAAGCCGCCTTTGGCATTGTGATATTATGGCTAACCGTCGCCAGCACCCGCCGCTTACCCAAAACCGTGGCGGCCAGCGCGCCATCCTCTTAAACCCATCGCCGCTTAGGGCGGATAGGAGTTGTTGTGTCCCCTCGACGTTCGCCCTCAGTCATGCGTATTGGCACCGCGGCCGCCAAGCATTTTGCCGAATGCGGCTACCATGGTGCCTCCCTTAATGAAATTGCCACCACGGTGGGGATTAAAAAAGCGTCGTTATACGCCCATTTTAAATCTAAAGATGAATTATTTATGATGGTGTTCGACGATGCCTTAGCCGATGAAATGGCCTTCGTCACCCGTTGCTTTGCTACGGCTGGCGAAGCCGGCGCTCATTATTGCAGCCAAATGAAACCGCGCTACGCCGAGTCGGTGTCGCTGCGGTTTTTATTACAAACGGCTTATCTACCGCCAGCCCACCTGCGCCAGCGCATCATCCGTGGCTATCGTGATTATTTACAGCACCTACAAAACCTATTCACCAACCAACTACAACAGCAGCCTGGGCTGCATGAACTAACGGCGGAGCAACAGGCTCATTTTTCTCAGGCCTATTTAGGCATTGTGGATGGCCTGCACGTTGAGCTGATTTACACCGACGAGCTCAGCGACGATGATCACTTTGACAAGCGCCGTACGGCTCTATGGACGCTGCTGCGCCAATCGCTGGCCTTAGCGGCAGAAGAATAAAGCATTGACCATATGGCCAAACGCCGCCGAGAGCAGGGAAGCAGGATTCAGCCATGCGGTTTGAAACCTTAAAAACCATGGTTTTGTGAATGCCAAATTATTTAAACTCACCGCCTTTCCCTTAGGTGAAGTACCGTTCCCCTTTTAGCCGCCGAGGCGGTTCGTGCGGGGCCGGGGCTTTAAGGCAAAGTTGTTTGAGTATTTGGCCGCAGGCCCAAATAGGAGTTTTTGCCGCCGGCCACGTGCGGGCCAACGAGGGCACCCGCAAAGCGGGCGGATAAAGTGGGGTGGTTTTTCTTTGCTTCGTTTCTTTTTGACATCAAAAAGAAATGATGGCGCCCTACAGGGCGAAACCCAACGACCAATCAATAGCGATGTTGCCGAAGCATGAATGGTTTTGAGATGCTGACTTTGGGTAAATAGGACTTGAGTTTGAGCGTTTGTTTCGCCGAAGGCGACGTCATTTCTTTTGCCTGGCCAAAAGAAACGAAGCAAAAAAATGGCCACCCTCTCGCCACATTAACCACTCAGGCGAAGCTTGGGTAAAGCACAGCCCTCCCACCACCATCACCACACGGCAACGCTCATCCCGCATGGGTCACAATCCACCCTTCTCTCAGCCAGGCCTTTTAAGACAGTGGATCCACGGTGCCTGACATAAAATGAATGAAAGCCAACGGCGTGGCCCTGCACTATAGCTTGGGCGCACCGTTGGCTTTATCTTAATATAGATGCTTGGCTTTATTATTTACGCATAAGGGTCGCCATACTGATCCTTATAGGCATAATAGCCCAACTGAAACAAGGCATGCTCTGACGTGATGTGCGGCGCCGCCTCAGGCTTGAGCAGGCGCAACACCTCGGCCGAAAACGCAATGGCCGCCGTGCCATTGGCCGTCACCAACCGTCGGTCCGACACCACCTGCTGTGCTTGAAAGCCTGCTTGATTCTGGTATTGTTCGTAGCCCTGCCATAAAAACAAGGCATTGCCGGTGTGTTGATGCTGATTTAAATGCCCATTTTTGGCCAAGTAATCCACCGCACCACAAATGGCGCCCACCACGGTGCCCTGCGCCAAACACTGCTCAATCAAGGCATTCAAATCCGCGCTGTCGATGCCCCAGCCCGTACCGCCCACCAAGACCAATAAATCTATCTGCGCGGGTAAATCTGCCAGACCATAATCGACCACGGTTTTAAAACCGCCCATAGATTCGCACACGCCGGCGGTGAGCGACGCCGTTTTGACCTGCCATTGCTCATCCCTGTTTAAGCGACTGGCCAAATAGGCCGACTCCCATTCAGCATAGCCCGGCAACACGAAAAAAACCGCCGTTTTGATGCCCATTTCCACTCCTAAATTGTTTAAGCCATCGACCATTATATCACTATGCCAACCGCCATCCGAGTGCAACAGCCATCAATAACTTAAGGCCAAGGCCATCATGCTCAGCTGCTGCCGTCCTTTTGCTTCGTCGCCATCCTCTAAAAACCACACCGCCGACAGCGCCGCCGTCACCGCCACCCACTGAGCCAAACGCTGCGGGTCTAAATCTTGCTGGGCGCACACCAGCCCCAGCTGCCGTGTAAACCGCTGCGGCTCCTGCGCCAAAGCCCCTAAATCAGGATTGGCCAAAATCGGCACGTAATCAAAATAATGCTCGCCCTGTAAGCCCTTCGGATCAATGGCGCGCCAGTCATCCTGCCCAAAACGCAAAACATTATCGTGGTGGCCATCGCCGTGTAGGCTCACGCAGGATTGCGGCTCAGCCAAAAGCACCTCCGCCAAGCGCTGTGCCGGCAGCAGCCGAACATCGTTTAGCTTTGTCATCCATAAATCGGCAAACCATTGAGACAGGGGCATCAAGTCCGTAAACTGGCTGAGCGGTGTGCCATGCAGTTGCTGCATGCAGCGGCCCAAAATCTGGGTCGCGCCATCATCCGCGGCCATGCCCCCCTGGCCCAATGCCTGCAAAACCGAATACGCGCCTGGTGCCAGCGCCAGTAAAAAAGCCGTGGGCGCATGCGCATACACGACCACGGCCGCCGCATTGCCTTGCCAGCTGAGCAACTGCTGACCGCCCCGCTGCTCGGCGGCATCGGTGGTGAGCTTGAGCATGGCCTCACGCCTATCAGGCAGGCGCACCTGCTGCAGGCTGCTAGAGGGCGTGGCAAAAGGCTCAGCCAGGGCGGTTAAACCCCACCGTTGCTGATAATGCCGTAGCCCTGCCGCATTAACGCCCAAGACTTAAGCCAAGCGGCTGCCGTTAGGCACCGCCCCATCGGGTACGGCCAACACCACCGCCCCATCTTCTCGATGAAAGCCGGTCACCAAACATTCTGACATCACCGGCCCAATCTGTTTGGGTGGAAAGTTAACCACGGCCACGACCTGCTTGCCCAACAGGCTGCCTGGGTCGTATAGGTCAGTGATCTGGGCGCTGGATTTTTTAATGCCGATGTCGCCACCAAAGTCGACCTGTAGCTTATAGGCCGGCTTACGCGCTTCAGGGAAATCGTCCACCGCGACCACCGTCCCCACTCTTAGCTCAACCTTCTGAAAGTCCTGCCAATCAATTTCCGCCATCATTGCTTCCTTATTTAATCGCTTACTTACCAGAATTTACCTAAACAATCACTTACGAACCTCTACAATATGGTTATAATTAAAGCACATATTAATCATCATCACTTAAGATAGGGTCACTATGGCAAAGCTCATTATCAAACGAAGCTGGCATTTTATCTCCCTGAAACGTGTATTTAAAGTGTTTGTCGACGGCGAGCGCGTGGCCAGTGTCAAAAATGCCGACACCATTGAACTCGATGTTGCCCCTGGCGAGCACGTCGTACGCACCGGCATCAACGCTTTTGAAGGCTTAAGCCCTAAGCTTAAAATCAACCTTCAAGCCGATCAAACCCTCGTCCTCAACACCGCCCCCAATAACATGATGATCCTCAGCATTTTGCTGGCCGTCATTGGCGGCATTCTATTGGCCGCCGGCTTTACCATGGCCACAGAGCTGTGGTTTTATGGCGCAGGTGTACTCGCCATCGGCCTGATTTTGGCGGTTAAGTTTGCCATTAGGCTGACCATCGAACCCAATCAAAGCGATCGTTCATAAACCACCCAAACCATCATGCTAGCGCGAGCATGGGTTCGCCCCGCTCGCGTCAAGCAGTCAAAAAACACCGCCCTTATGCATGAGATAGGCTAAGGGCTAGGATACACTCGCCCCCAGCTGCCCCATGGGCCATCACCTCGAACGCCCACGCGACAGAGCCTTAATGCCTGTATTCGCCGCGCCATGCCTCTACCTCATCTCGCCAGTCCCGCTCAGTCGTGACTGGCATCGCCTACGGCAGATAAATGTCTTCAATGCCGTGACTTTCTGGTGATCCCGAATGCCTCATCTTATTTCAACGTCATTAAAGCCATGATGGGGCATCGCCCATACCATTCATATAAAACACCTAATTAGCATTAAAAATCACTAACGTCATATTTTATGGCTTTTTAATACAAATAATTACCATACAAAACATTTATTTACATTTAGTTACGTAACTTAACTATTTGTTAATTTATCATTAACCACATAAGGAAATTAATGAATTTAAACCACTAAACCCTTCAGAAAGCCCATTATGAACACCCAAAAAAGCATCCTAGCCCTCGCCATTACCACAGCGTTGAGCGTACCCACGTTTGCCGCTGCCGCCACCTTTTGTAATGCCGATCAAAGCGCCGTCTGGGGCGGCAGCGTCACTTGGGATGGCACCGTCCTTAGCGGCCAGGAGTGTTTAGAAATTGGCGCCGGCATGCTGGGCACGGACGAAGAGTACGCAGGCACAGGCATCAACATGACCCTAGAGGACGGCAGCCGTCTTAGCGTATTAGGCTACCTTAAAGACTCAACCGCTCAGTCTGGTTCTGAAGTCTATATTTCCAAAGACCCCCGAATTGCTTGGGATGATTATGACCGCCGCTTCCCCGCCACGGCCACTAACCTTCAAGTAGACAAAGGCGCGCTCATCCGCGTATTGGATGGCGGCACCCTAAAAGATTCAGCCATATCGGGCACCGTATACGTCAGTGAAAACACCGAGGGCTTAAACGACCCAGGCCTGTCGATTGACAACACCATCAACGATGGCGGCAAAATGTATGTGTATCTCAGCGGCCAGTCCAGCGGCACCACCATTAACCAAGGCGGTTACGAACACGTACAGCAAGCTGGCCAAGCCACTGGCACCCAGGTCAACCAAGGCGGCACCCAAAACGTCAACAATGATGGCACTGCGTACAACACCATCATCCATGACGGTGGCCGACAGTTGGTCCAGCTCAATAGTCATGCTGAGGGCACCCTCGTAGAAGCGGGCGGCAGCCAATTGGTGTACCACAACGCGCAAGTCTCCGACAGCATCGTCTACGGTGAACAAACCTTATTTGAAAACACGGCCGGCAAAGGCGCTGCTCAAGCCGACAACACCAAGCTGTATGGTGAGGGCAAACAGCGAGTACAAAATGGCGCCAGCGCCACCCATACCCAGCTATTCGACCAGTCGACCCAATCTATTTATGCCGGCTCTAGCACCGACACCACCACCATTAATGATCAGGCCAAAACCTGGTTAGCCGCCGGCGCTCAGGCCACTGGGCTCACCGAAGTGAACCAACAGGGTCAGCTACAGCTACAAGCGGGTGATGGCAACGGCGCCTATGCTGAACACGTGGTTTTAAATGGCCCCGCGGCCGCCGCCATCATTATTCCTGGCGCGAATGGCACCGATGCCACCCACATTGGCCAGCTTAATGGCGATGGCCAAGTGCGGTTTGTGACCACCGGCAACGAGCTGAACTTCACCAACCTAAACGTCGACAAGTTAGCTGGCAATATGCAGTTCTTTTTTGACACCGAGATCAACAGCCAGCAGGGTGACTATTTAACCCTAAAGCAGGCCAGTGGCCAACACAAGGTGACCGTACAAGATTCAGGGGCTGAGATCACCCGGCCAGACGAAACCAATCTAGACTTAATTACCGACCAAAGCGGTGGCGCAGGCTTTGACCTCGCGGCCTTAAACGGCGCCAACATTCAAGCCGTCGACGGTGGTTCCTACCTGTATTACTTACACGCTCGTGAAGAAAACGGCGAAAAAGTGTGGTATCTATCAGCCACTAAAGAGGAAGAAACGCCAAACCCTAACCCTGAACCAGAGCCGGGCCCTAATCCAGAGCCAAATCCAGAACCGAACCCGAATCCGGAGCCTGGCCCACAACCCACGCCCAACCTTTCTGCTTCTAACCATACCAAAGCCATTTTGGCGCTGGCCGCTGCCCCTCAGTTCATTTTTAACAACGAATTGAATAACCTACGCTTCCGCCACGGTTCTTTGAAAGAAAATGCAGGTCAAGGAGGCGTTTGGACCCGAGCCATTGGTGCAAAAACCAACGTTGACTCAGGTAATACTCAATTTAAGCTAGAACAAGCAGGTGTAGAAGTCGGCGCCGATACCGTCTTCGACAGCCGCCGCGGCCAAACCTTGGTGGGCCTATTTGGCAGCTGGGGCAACGCCGATGTCAAACATGCTCTAGGCGGCACCAGTAAGGTCAACAGTAGCAGCTTAGGTGCCTATGCCACCTACTTTGATCAATCAGGCCTTTATGTGGATGGCGTGCTGAAATTAAACCATTTTAGAAACAAGCTGCAAGCCGTTAGCCCAACTGGCGCCAACATTAACGGCGATTACAGCCAAAATGCCGTGGGTGGTGCCCTAGAGGTGGGCTTTAAACAAACGCTAGCACAACAATACTTTGTCGAACCCTATGGCCGCTTGTCTTACGTGCAAGTCAACGGCACGCGCTTTACCACCAACGGTAAAAATGGCATGAAGGTCAACATTGATGATCAAAAGTCCTTCCAGACCGAAATTGGCCTCAGCGCAGGTAAAGACTTCCAGGTGAACAAAGCCGTCATTACGCCTTATCTAAAAGCCGCCTGGGCGCATGAATTCCAAGACAACAACCGCATCCACACCAACAAAGTGGCCACGTGGGAAAATGACTTTTCTGGCAGCGTGGGCAAATTTGGGCTGGGTCTAAACGCCAAAATCAGCGACACCACCGCCCTCTTCACCGAGCTTAACTACACCAAAGGCAGTAAGGTTGAGGCCCCTATTCAAGCCAATATTGGGCTACGCCACACCTTCTAACCCATTACGATAAAGCAATCGTCCGCAGCCGCTCTAAGCTAAGAGCGGCTGTTTTATATGGCGTACTTAAGGCGGGCCACGATGGGCTACCCCAGAGGCGGCAACAGAGTATTCGGCTGATCGTTAAGCGGCGGTTATGCCATCGGCCGCTTGACCCGACACAACAACAGCATCACAAACAGGCAGGCCACGCCCGCAGCGCCCATCACCACCGCAAAGCCGCTTTCCATCCCCGCCACATAAGCCTGTCGTATCCAGGCCACCGGCTCGCCCACAAAGCGATGGTAACGAATCGCCTCTTCCACCACCCGCATCAAGTCGGTAAGGCCCAATGGCGCTAGCCGTTCCTGCATCACATGGCTGGCCTGTACGCTCATGACGCTGGCCAATAGCGCAATCCCAACCGACATCCCGGTTTGGCGTAAAGCATTCACCATGGCCGACGCCATGGCAAACTGCGACGGCGCCACCGCGCTCATCACCACCATGCTGGTGGCCGGCACCGCCAGGCCCATACCTACGCCCAACAAAGCGAATAGGCCACCGATCAACAGATAAGGCGTGTCGCTGCCCCAGGACGTCATCAACACCATGGCCAAGCCAATCAACCCATAGCCCAGGTTCATCAGCACGTGTGTGCTCACCCACCGATTCAACCACCCAAAGCCCAGCGACACCAGCCCCATCAGTACAAACTGTGGCATCATCTGCATGCCCGCCTGCTGCGGCGCTTGCCCCTGTACCTGCTGTAAAAATACGGAAAAGAAAAACAGGCTGCTGTAGCCCGCAAAGCCCAAGATGAAAGAAGCAAAGTTAACCGATGCAAAAAAAGGCGCTTGAAACAGGCGTAGATTCACCAAAGGCTTGGCCACCTTTAGCTCCAGCCAAATGAATAGCGCCAATACCAACCCAAAAGCCAACAGTAAGGCCACCGGCAACGGCGCTGTAAAACCCAAAACCCCGGCTTGGATCAAGCCATAGCTTAGCAGGCCCAAGCCCACAACGCTCAATAACTGCCCAGCCGGATCCAGCGCCGCCGCTTCTCGGTCACGGCGTTCGGGCATGCTCCACAGCCCCAAGCCCAAGGCCACAAAACCAATGGGTAAATTAATGCTAAAAATACCGTGCCAGCCGGTATAGTGCACCAACCATCCGCCCAAGAATGGGCCCAAAATCAACGCCAGCGCGCTTAAGGCCGACCACACCCCAATGGCCCCCACCCGCTCTTTCGGCTCAGGGTAGGCATAGGCAATCATCGACATCGCGCCAGGAATCAACACCGCCGCAGCCACGCCTTGTACCACCCGCCCCAACAACAGCATTGGCATGCTGGGCGCCACCGCACACAGGTAAGACCCTAAGGTAAAAAAAGCCACGCCCATCAGCCACACTTTTTTATGGCCATAACGATCACTAAACGCGCTGGCCGACAGCATGAATGCCGACAAACAGATGGCGTAAGCATTCACCACCCACTGTAAGCCCGATAGGTCGCTGTTTAAACTTTCTTGGATTGCAGGCAGGGCAACATTGACGATGCTGATGTCTAGAGAAGCTAAAAAAGTCCCCAAGCACACCGCGATCAAGAGCCCGATTCTTTTATGTGGCGAAATAGATGCCATGATGATTGCTTTTTATGATAATGAGAACCATTATCATACTATTGCCCAAAAAGAACGTCAACGCGACCATAGGTATGATCTACTTGGCCCTTTTGGTGCAATATTGGATGAGTCGCGATCCACGTCGGCTTTGGCTTTGATGTTAAGTGGCGTTAAGATTAGTGGGGAGGCCACACTATACCCAGACGGCCTTTAGCCCTAGAAAACCAGCCTTATAAACAAAAAAGCCGCGACTCTTCGTCGCGGCTTACTTATGTGTGTGGGCAGCAGGGCCAAACTTTGCTTCATCAAACCGTCAGCCCACAGCAAGCGCTCATGACACGTCACATGCCACTCTGCAAATCTACTTGTTTTGATTGCTCTGAACCCAATCTTTCGACATCGCATCCATCGGCCAAACCACCTTGCCGTAAAAGTTGCCATTAATCTGGGTTTTATGCAGTTGATACAGCCGATACGCATTGAACAAGGTGGAATTAGGTCGCTGTGGGTTGCCCCAAAAATCCGCCAACGGTTGCTGATCGGTTAAGCCGGCCATGTCATAGTGGGCGTGGCCCAATACTTTTACCGGCATGTGGTGAATCATCGCCGACAGCCCGCTGGTGCTGTTCAACAAAACCATGCCTGCGCCTTGACGCATCAGAACCGGCAACGGCACGTCAAACACATAAAAGACCCGGTCCTGTAAGTTATAGTGCTTAATGAATTTATTAATTAAGCGCCGATAGCTGACCGCACCACGGTCCATCGGGTGATGCTTGATCACCAGTTTAGCCCCGCTAGGCGCATGACGCGAAAAGGAAAACAATACCGAACGCAAAAAAGCCGCCACCGATGGAAAGTCGCAATGGACCTTAACCTGGCTGTCGTTGTGTACCTGCAAAGGCACCACAAAAAACTGGCCCAAATCGCCTCGGTTCACCTGCTTAATAAAGCGTTTCTCGGTTTGCGTACAGTATAGCTTTTTCAAGCCCGAATACACCCAGGTTGCCGCATACACCCAAAAACGGTGTTCACGGTGATGAACATAATGGGGATAGGCATGGCGCCGCTTAAACACTTCAATATAATAGCGCGTGGCCATCACCGCCATGGGCTTAAACCCTGAAGCCACATTTTCAGGTGGCATCGGCACCGGCAGCTGCGCATAAGCCGCCCAATAATCCTCTGGCTGCGTCGACAACAACGAATGCGCATTCACCCCTTGGCGTTCAAAGGTAATGTAATCTGGCCGCAAATACCCCTCTTCAAACACCCAGAACGTTGGGCGCTGCCCCTGTTCCAGGCAGTAGGCTTTTGCCATACTATGATGCGTGCGATAGGCGCCAAAGCACACTATCGCATCGATGTCATGCGTTTCGACAAATCGTTCTAAAAATAAAGGAAATTCAGCGTCAGGTTGCTGAAATGCAACAGCTGTGTCGCTATTAGGAAAAAATAACTCATCCCCGCCGTTAAAATTCAGCTTATAAACCTGACAGCCATGCTGAGCCGTCAGCCAGGTCGCAAACTGCGCAAAAAAAGGGCCGTGTGGGCCCTGCAGCAACAGTACGCGCTTGGCTGTGGTCACAAATTCATTTAAATAACTGGGGAACATAGGATTTTATAAGACTATAAAGGCAATTATTGAGCTGATACAAAATCAGCGTCATATGAGCCGTGCATGATACCACTGAGCATTCTTTGCCACCAGTGGCCTAACACAAATAAACACAAGTTAACGGATACGGCACAAAACCGACAACAAAGCGCCCCACTGCGCGCGCTTTTTTGCCAGCCGGCCATATTGGGTTCGCCGCCGTTTGCCATCTTGCTTTTGCTCGGCCACCAAGGCCAATGCCTGTGCCGCATGCAATAACCGACCTGTTTTAGGATGCACATACGTTGGGTAGTACAACAGCGTGCCCGCCACTAGCTCATCCAACACCAGCTGACGGGTGCGTCGAGGTAAGGGCACATGATCTTCCGTTAGGCCCCAGCCAGCATAAAATGGCGCACCATAGCAGGCGACCTTCTTACCCCGTAACAAAGCTTCGAAGCCCGTCAGCGACGTCATGGTGTGTACTTCATCCACGCTCTGAATGCACGCCAGCACGTCTGCATCCACCACCACCTGATCGGCCACCGTTAAAGCCTCGGCCTGGTTAGGCCCCCCCACGCGGTTACCGCTCACCACATCAGGATGGGGCTTAAAAATAATGTACGCCTCGGGATGGCGTTCGCGCACCGCTCGTAATAAATCAAAGTTACGCTTAAGCACAGGCGAACCATAGGCGATCGACGCATCGTCTTCTACCTGCCCCGGCACCAGAATAACCTGCGCCGGCCGTGGCGAGGGCAGCTGCAAACCCCCTTCGCCCACGTTGTACTTACCCACGTTCAACCGTACCAAGCCTTCGCGCAATCGCGCTGCCTGAGCCAGCTGCATCGGGCTAAACCGCCCCTGCTCGAGCCGCTGCTCCAGGCGCGAAGGCTCAGTAGCATCAAAATAAATCCCCACGTCGTCGATCACCAGCGACAACGGCGGCACCAGGTTCGACCCGAGGCCAACCGAGCGGATAAAACCATCCTCCATGCGCAATACGGGCAGGCTATTGGCTACGGCCCAAGCCGTCACTTCCGCCTGTTTTTGCCCCCACACCAGCACCTTAGTGTCTGGCGTTATTGCTTGACGCTGGCAGGCCGCCAAAGAGCGCTTAAACAGCAACCGGCCTTTAGGCACGCTTAAAAACGGTTTCACAATCACCCGCTTCCACCACGACAGCCCCACGCACAGTACCGTACCCGCCAACAATGCCTGGCGCTGTTTCATCTGCTGTAGGTAATCAATCACGTCAAAAATGGTGCCAGCAGCGCCGGTATAAGGATTAAGGTAGCGGCTATAGGCCAGGTAAGCCGCAGCGAACAGCGTTAACACTGAAGCCTGTGTGCGCCGCCCAGACGCCCTCAGCGCCGCAATGCCTTCATGCCGATCATCACAGACGCCCCAGCCGGCATACCACGGCAAACCAAACGTCGTCACTGGCTTACCCAACAACAAGGCCTCAAAGCCCATTTGCGACGTGACCGTATACACCGCATCCATACGCCCCAGTAAAAACAGCGGGCTGATGTCGGCGCTGATCACCCGCACCTGCGGCTGCTGTAACAGCTGGGTTAAATAACCCTGCTTCTTACCGCTGAGTACGTCCGGATGGGTTTTCACCCACAGCGTGGCATTGGGGTGTTCGGCCTGAGCCGCCGCAAACATGGCGGCAAACGTAGACGCATCGGCGCCCCCATACTGCAAGGCCATGTCGCCGACGGTTTGATCAATGATGAGAATATTTTGTGTAGAAGCATCGTAAGCCAGGCCTTCTGGCCAGGCCTCTGGTGCATGATTGTATTTAGACAGCCCATAGGCCACGACCAAATCCCACGCCGCCTGCGCATCCGCCATCAGCGGTGCCAAGTGTTCGTGGTCTTTGATCAGGTTTTCTAATTGGGAAGGCGTGGTGGCGTCGTAGTAAATACCGACCTCATCCACCACTAAGGCCAGCGGCGGATGCCCTTCTACGCCTAGGCCAACGGAGCGTAAAAAGCCATCTTCTAATAAACAAAAAGTGGCTTTAGCGTCGGCAGCGATTCGCCTCGCTCTCTCGCCACTTAATTTTCGACCCCAACCCAATCGTATGTGTTGTCTCGTGGCACGCAAACCCAGGTCAATAGCAATGGGCGCAGTTAAAAAAGGCTGTAACGTTGGTTTACGCCACAGCCCATAATCCCACCACGTTAATCGATACAACTTCCTCACAAACCAATCACTTTCTGTATTTGGGCCAAACGATGTGCCCATGTATGATGCTCAGCCACGTACTTCGCGCCAGCTTCTGCCCGATCCAAATCTTCTTGGCTAGGCCCATACTTTAAGCGTTCAAATAAATCTAACATCTGAGCGGAATCGTGCACCACATGACAATAATCGGCAAAGTAACGATCAACCGACAGCGCTGGCGTCGTCACCGCAATCCCACCACAGGCCAAAATTTCAACCAAACGGCGAGAAAACATCGTCGGCGACTGATCCACCGTATTAACATTTAAAGAAACAAGATAATCTTTATAGATCTGTGCCGTATCAGGATAATCCACCGCCGGCATGATGCTGGTTTCACCAAAATCAGGGTAACGATAGTTAGCCGACTTACGGCCAGAATTACGATCAAAAACGGTCAAGCCTAAGCCTGAGTCTGCCGCACTTTGAAATAATGCATCCTGCCACTGCCGTCTACGCTCATGAACGTGTTGGCTGTAGCTACCTACAAAATTAGCACGATGGTGCTTAAAATTAAACCCAGAAAAATGATGAAACTTCGGCTGGACCGCAAACATCATGGTGTGCACTGACGCATCTTCTCCCATGACCGCTTTATATCTGGGAATACAGGTTTCGTCTACGGTAAACACATGATCAAATAATTTAGCGCTGTCGATAAAACGATCAAAATGCACCCCATCCTCTTTATTCCAAAACACGGTGGGAATGCCTTTGTCTTTCGCACGCTCAACCAAGCGTCGAAGCGCATGGTTATTGCGCTTCGGCACATCAGGGTAAGAGGCAATCTTATACTTCCAGGAGTTTTTATGCCCTTGCCAGGCGGATTCAACAAATAAAACACTTTCAACACTACGATATATTAAATACGGGTAAGGCCAACGCGCACTAAGAACTTTAATCCCAACATTAGATTGCAGCACTAAAGAGTCTTCGGTTAATTTATCTGAAACAATATAACACTTCATGAGAATTACACTTTATTGTTATTTCAATAGATTTTTATGTCATTTAAATCTAATAAGTTAATTAAAATAAATCTCAGCTTTACCTAGTTAAGATACTCTCATGAGCCGAACAGATACAAATATCATTTATATGGCATGTACACATACCTAAACTCTCACTATTCTAAAAACCTATTTGATATACTTTTGAAAAATGTTTGCCGAAGCCTGCGTCGGAACTAAACCCTTTCTAACAACATACTCTTGATACAATTTCTTTAACTCATCATATCTTTTCAAGCTAACATAGTAATTCACTAAATATCCTAAAGCTTCTTTATTCAAATGAATCTCTAAGGAACGTTCAGCATATTTAATCGCCGACTGAATCTCACCCTTACTAAAATAAAACCTACTAACCTCTCCGTTCCATACATAACAATCATCAGTCTTCATAACAAAAGGAATTATCTTCTTACTCTCAATAAGGTTCACCATAAAACTAGTCAACACGCCTGACAGCTTCATTGTATTTAGGACTGTATGACCACTAAACGGCACTTGAACTATGCGTAATGAATCATATGCTGGCCGTACATGCTTCTCAATAAAACTAACTTCTTCTTTATGATAAGGATCATAAATTAAAACTGGCGGGATCAAAGACTTAGGGATATCTTTCAATTCTTTATGTTTAAATGATATATTTTTAAATTTTCCATAGGCTAATGATGGGTGTGCTGAATTCTTAGGGGCCGCGGCTATAATTAAGGCATTAATAATACCTCCATAATATATTGCACTATACGCTCCTAAACTTGAGCCATATGTAATACATTCCCTACCTTGAATTATGTCCTCTATATGCTTATAAAAGTCCTCAAGTGACAAGCCCTGATACTGTGTATTTGCAGCTTGGGCAACATAAATCGTATCAAAACCAAGTTTTAAAGCAAAATCAGTGCCAAATCCAGTTTTTGTTTTTGATGATGGCAATCCACCAAAAGTAATAACTAATTTTTTAGATTTGATTACATGCTCATGCAATGTAATCATATAATCAGCCTCATCAGCAATTACTGTAGAAATAACATTATTACTTATTTCACTACTTTTTTTTTACTACCGTTATCCAATGCTGCAAGCTCTAGTTGTTGCTTCTGTAATATACTTAAATCTCGTAAACACAAAGGCAGTAATTTTTCTTTACCTAGTAATGCAATATAAGATAGGATTTCTTTTAAAGACTTTACTGAGTAGTAATAGTCACCCTTGCCATGAATATCTTCTGCAATACCATGTAACATAAGAATGATAACATTCTTGTCATGTACTGCCTTATCAATCCATTTAAAGACTTGATCTGGTGCTGTATTACTTAATACAGGATATGCTGGCAGAGGCTCTTGTGTTACTCGGTCAAGGGCAATATTTTTATAGGCCGATAATCTAACAATATCATAAGCTTTAAACGATTTTTTAATTACATTTTCATTAGCTGATCCAAATGGTATACATATAGATGCGATAGGCTTACGAGATGGCATAATTCCTTCAAGTAACTCTTTACTCTTATAAAGCTCAGTATCCAGCTCACTCGAGTTCATATCTATAAACTTTTTTTCATGGTAATAACCATGAGATGAAATTTCAAACCCAAGGCTATCCATACAAGCTAACTCATATGGCTTAATAAATTTATCCCAATATTTAGGGTTTACTGTACGATGAGCAATTACAGAAAACGTTGCAGGAACACCACTGTCTAAGTGTTCAGGCATCGCAAGCTCAAAGTTATTCCTAAGCCCGTCGTCATACGTTACACAAATGATCCCTTGCCCAACATAGTCCTCCAAATTAAGCTTAAACTTATTCATAGACATTCCATCCAAATAACTATCCACAGGGCACCCTTGTAAATTAAATATTCTCAATTCCTGAACACTAAAAGAGAAAACACACTAAATTATTAAAAACTTTACTAAAGCAGTATTTAGTCATCAATATAACAACTAAATACTTCCATTATTGATTTTTTATCAAAAATCGAGTTGATCACAGAGATTTCCACATCTTTCGATATGGGGTTATGCCCACTTATATGGCTATAAGTAATAAACTCACATTTTAAATCAGTATTCGAAGCATACTTTACAAAAGGTAAATAATGATTTTTGTAGTGGAATTTATCCTGTGTATTTTGAGCATAATAAATATTAATATCCCCATTTATGTCAAAAACATTCAATCGATCTTTATATGGAGTTATATCAATAACTTCAGGATAACAATATAAAAGCATTTTTTTTACACTTGGTTCATAATATTTCAATACATCTGTTTGAATATTACCCAAGTAAACATGACTCTTTAAAAAGTGCTGCGCAATCTTTAACGAAGGTAGTCCGCCACCAGAAGTAGAAAAAAATAATATATTTTTATTTTCTACTTCTAATCTTAAGATAATTTCTTGAACTAGCTTTAGCAATAACTGAAGATAATTTTTCTGGCACTCTCCTTGAAACCAGCCTAGAGATAGATTACTGGATAGGAACAAAGACGGGTCAAAAAAAGATACACAAGTACTTTCCAACTCCTCAAAGTAATTTTTACGCTGGAATTTTGGCTTTGGCTGACTAAGGTCAAAAGCACCGGGGAAAAAAAATACTATTTTTTCGCTATTTTTAAAGCTTAATGAAAAAGGAAATAATACTCCTTCAGATAATATAAAAAAATCCGTCGCTTTCCCTACTAAAAAATTTTTATCTTTTTCATAAAAACTCATAGCCTCATTAAATGTTTGAAATATGTACATTATTAATATTCTTTATTAAGTTCTTGATACGCCAAACCTTATTAGATATTGGCAATTTGTACACCTATCTGCTCAGAAACAAACTCACCCTTTTCCAGGAAAAATTTATCGTCAACTTGCCAAGTATGTTTACTTTTATTTGCTCCGCGCCAAACTATAAAATTAAATGGATCGGTTGCATATACCTTAATACCATGCTGTTTAGCTTGCTCTAACAATGAGGAGTCTTCACCTCTATTTTTATCACCAAACTGAATTTTCTGTAACGCATCTCTTGAAATAACTAAAGTCGCTCCAGCAACAAAATCTGTTTCTCTATGTCTATCATTTTTAAATCTAACAATTGTTTTATTCTCAGATTCTAGATACACAAATATTTCTTTTTTACCCACTATTCCATAATCCCCAAAAGAAAATGGTATTAGCATGTCTTGTATATAATTAGGGTAGTAAAAATCATCGTCATCCATTTTAGCGATATAATCGCCCTCACTTCTTTGGATACCATTATTTAATCGCTCTCCTAAGGAGGTTTCAGTATCATCAGTTAAAATGATAATATTGTTTAAAAACGGTGCCCGCTCTTGTAAGGATTTTTCAAGAGTGTTTTTTTGATCATTCGTATAGTTCTGTAATATTAGAATTACCTCTAACTCTCTATGAACTTGATTTACAATATTTTCTACTATTCTATTCTGAAACTCTGGCCTATTTGTAGCTAAAATAATCGACACTAATGGAGAAACCTCATTGGCATATATTCCTATCGAGTTTTCTATGATATTTTTTCTATGTCGATATGTATGTTTCAACATAACTTCACGATAACCGAGATGTGAAAGCTTTGACCATCTCCACTCATCACTTAATAACTCTTTAGCTATCTCTATTGCTTCTTCAGCATTTTTTGCAACTTGCACAATATCTGGAAACTGCGCTTCTAATGCCTTAGAAGGGGTTGAAATAACGGGGGTACCGCATGCTAACAACTCATATACTCTCCTAGACATCATAGTAGGAGAATCTGTAATGGTATTTACGTTTAAAAAAATCTTAAACTGTTTATACACATTTACAATTTCAGTAAAAGGAACGGCTTGTTTAATAAACGGCTTATACTGTGGCGGATAAGCATATCTATCACCTTCTATATTTGACATGCGATCATAAATAATTCCATTAAACTCAGGAATAACTGGCAGCAATTTATCCATTTGTTCTTTTCGGTCATCGTGACCTTCTGAATAATATGACCCAGCAAAACAAATAGTCCCTACTGAAGAATTCCGAAACCGATCTTTTGGATTACACAAAGCTTCATTAGCCGCAAACGGCAATGCCGCAACATACGCATTAGGTATATCTCTTTTATAATCTGTAACCTTATTCTCATCTGTTGTAAAAATAACATCACATTTTTGAGCTATAGGAAGAAACTTTTCATAATGCATTGGATCTTCTTTATTCCAGAAAATAATCGGTAACTCTTTTTTCTTCGCCACTTCTATTGCACTTAATAAGTGTTGAGCATTCTTATGCTTTAAACCTGGGGAAGTAAAAGCATAAATCCAACGACCATAATTCCCTTTCCAACAACTCTCTAAAAAAATTGCCTGTGACGTGCTACCATTCAGTTGCTCTTGATAGTTATCAATGTTCATTTCAAATAGCTTGAATTCTCGACCCCAACTCGCATGAGAGATCTCATCTAAAATAGAAATAAATTTTACTTTAGCATTATCATAACTCTTCGCTTGAAAATTTTTCTGCTCTATTAATGCTTTATCTACAATAGCTGAAATGTTTTTATATTTACTCTGTATAAACTCACGCCTTAGTTTATACAACTCTAAAGGAAGAAGTAAAAAGCCACGAAATGTTTTCGTACTCAATAATACCCTACCTAATTTATAACTAATAAAATTATGGTAATTTTTAACATTTGCATTTGCAATATGAAGCTGACTTTCTAACGTTTTATTATGTGCGGCACAGTATTTCAGTGATTTGTTTAACAAATCGACTTTTTCAGCTATATCTTTTTTTTCTTTTTTTAGAGTTTCTAGTTGGAATCGTAAATGCTCTTCAGTACTGTTCATTATGTAATTTCTTTAATTAGTCTATATAAACTGGCATAATAATTATAATGAATCTTATGCCTCAATGCTTACCAGATACCCTTTGTATCGACTATCTCAACATCTGCATTTAAGATTGGTTTATTATCAATAAATTCTTGATGGTCTACTAACAACACAGCAACATCTACCTGATTTTGGCTAGCAACATAGCCTAACAGCCCAAATGTTTTAGATAAAGACTTAGAACTTTCTAGATCAATGTTTGGCTCTACAGCCATTACTTTATTTGGATACATTATAGCCAATGATTGAGTAATTCCTAAAGCTGGACTCTCACGTAAATCATCAATATTAGGTTTAAACGCTAGGCCATAGCACACAATCTGCACTTCTGATTTAGGCTTACCAGTTTTAGCCGCATAAGCCTCAACCGCCTCATTGACTTTATTAATCACCCACTGCGGCTTACCATCGTTCACTTCACGAGCGGTTTTGACCATACGGGCCAAATCTGGCGTTTTGTTGACGATAAACCAAGGGTCAACGGCAATACAATGGCCGCCTACACCTGCACCCGGCTGTAAAATATTCACGCGAGGGTGATGGTTGGCTAAGTCAATCAGCTCCCACACATTGATGTCTAAACGGTCGGCGATCAGCGACAGCTCATTGGCAAACGCAATGTTGACGTCACGGTAAGCATTTTCTGTTAGCTTGCTCATTTCGGCGGTACGGGCGTTGGTTTTAAGCAGCTCGCCTTCTACAAAAATACGGTATACGTCGATGGCTTTATCAGAACACGCTTCGGTAATGCCACCAATAATGCGGTCGTTTTCTACCAATTCACGCACTACTTGGCCAGGCAATACCCGCTCTGGACAGTACGCCACATAAACATCAACATCGGTGGCGCCTTCGGCTGGAAACACTAAGTCTGGGCGAGCCGCCGCCAACCAAGCCACCATGTCTTCGGTGGTGCCCACTGGCGAGGTGGATTCTAAAATGATGGTATTGCCCTTAACCAATACTGGCGCAATGGCTTCGGCAACGGCTTTAATGTAACTAACGTCTGGTTCTTTATCACCTTTAAAAGGCGTTGGCACCGCAATCACAAAAGCATCTGCGGCTTCAGCCTGAGTGGTGGCACGTAAATAACCCTCTGCCACCGCTTTTTGCACAATAGCCTCTAGGCCTGGCTCAACAATGTGAATTTTACCTTGATTAATGGTGTCGACCGCATGTTGATTCACGTCCACCCCAATCACTTCAACCTGCCGCGAGGCGAACATGGCCGCCGCTGGTAAACCAATATAGCCCAAACCCACTACTGAAATTTTTTGTTTATTCTGCATAGTCAACTAATGCCTTATTCTTAATTAATAATTTCTTAACAATACGTGCTGATGCCAAACCATCACCATAGGGATTATGCGCATAGGCCATCTCCTGATACGCTGCTTCGTTATCCAATAGTTCAACACAGGCAGCCACAATCGCGGCTGTTTCAGAGCCAACCAGCTTCACCGTCCCGGCCTTGACCGCTTCCGGCCGTTCGGTGGTGTCGCGCATCACCAAAACGGGCTTACCCAGTGCAGGGGCTTCTTCTTGAATACCGCCAGAGTCGGTCAAAATAATCGTGGCCTTACTCATCAAGTACACAAACGGTAAATATTCTTGTGGCTCAATGAGGTGAACGTTCTTTTGCGCGCTTAAAATAGACTGCAACGGCCCGCGAACGTTGGGGTTTAAGTGCATGGGTAAAACAAAACGAATGCCTGGATAGCGCTGGGCTAGTTGCTGAATGGCCTGCCCAATTTGCATGATGCCATCGCCGTGATTTTCGCGTCTATGCGCCGTAATCAACACCATTTTGTCGTTACCTTGGGTAAATGGAAACTGCGCTTCCATGAACACTTTCAAGGCTGGCGTTTTTAACTTCTGGGTGACGGTCAACAAGGCATCAATCACGGTATTGCCCGTCACGCTGATGACGTCTTCAGAAACTTGCTCTTTAAGTAAGTTCGCCTTCGATTCTTCCGTTGGCGCAAAATGTAGTTCACTCAACACCGAAGTCAAACAACGATTGGCCTCTTCTGGCCACGGTGAGTAAATGTTGCCCGTACGCAAACCAGCTTCTACGTGTGCCACCGGAATTTTCTGATAAAACGCCGCTAAGCCAGCGGCAAACGTAGTGGATGTATCACCATGAACCAACAGATAGTCTGGCTGAAAGTCGCGCAACACAGCGGTCATTTTGGTTAAAATTTCGGTGGTGATGTCTTGCAGAGACTGACCCTTTTTCATGATGTCTAAATCATAATCCGGCACAATTTCAAACAATGACAGCACCTGGTCTAACATTTCACGATGCTGGGCCGTCACACACACCCTAGCGTCAATCTCTTCATGTCTATTTAACTCATGCACCAATGGGGCCATTTTAATGGCCTCGGGACGGGTCCCGAATACAGTTAAAACTTTCACGTTGAATCCCCTATTTATTTATAAATCAAACACAACTTTTGCTGCCACTGCTAAGTGATACAGAATCTGCGAAATGCCCCTCGTCACCTCTAGGCTCTTCGTCTTCACTTCTGGCAACACCATAATCTCATCGCCGGCCCCAATGTTGGTGCCGCGGCTGGCCAATAGCGATTCACCGTTCTGGCGAATCACCAATACCTTAGACTTACCTTTGCTTTGAGCGTAACCGCCCACTTTTTCGATATAATCGTTAACGCTTAAGCCCTTATCCCAACCCACTGCATTCGGGAACATTACTTCCCCATGCACCATCACCAAAGAGCTTTGTTCTGGGATCATGATCACGTCGCCATCCTCCAAGAACGTGCTGGCAAGATTTTTCTGGCTTAGGACCACTTGGCCTTTGGGCTCAACCAGCTTGGCACGCTCGACAAAGCGGGCAATCAGCTGCGCCTCTTGCGCCCTTAGGTTGGCTTCTTCCGATGTGGCCGAAGACGAGGTTAGGCTGGCCTGTTCGAGCTTTTGCAACGCCACATTGAGCATTTCTTTTTGGCGCACGGCCACCGATTTACGGTACAGCTGTAGCGCCTCGACGCGCGACATGCTGTTCAGGTTGATCTGGTCTAATACTTCCTGCATGGTGGCACCATAAGGCAACACCAGCGCATGTTGGCCGGAATGCGCGCCTTCTACGCGCACCTGAATGGTGCCGGCGTAGCGATCAGCCGTGACCACAATGCTGTCGCCGTCTTGTAGCATCACGTTGTAGGCTTCGTTAATGGGATAGTATTCACTGCGTTTTTCTGTGCCCTGACGGCGCACCACGCTCACGTGGGTGGCACCAGGCTTGGGCCGCGCTATTTGTAAGGCACGGGCCAGGGTTAAATTAGGCTGATCAAATTCGAAATCGTAGGTGTTGTACACGTCGCCGCTGACAAAAAAGGTGTGCTTACGGGGGGTGACCATCACCACGTCGCCATCTTGAATCTGTAAAGGCGACAGCGTCCCATTAAGTAAAAATTCATACAGATTCACCCGTGCCTTCACCTGATTACCACGCTTGACCACAATGTCCACATAGCTACCGCGCTCTGGGTCAACGCCGCCGGCCTTATCTAAATACGAGATCACCGAATCCGACGACACCCCACCGTATAGCCCGGGCTGGTTTACAAAGCCCGTCACAAACACCTTCACCGGCTGAGCCGCGCCTAGGGCCGCATACACCTCGACGTTGGCCCGATACACGCGGCTAATGGCCGACTTAATCATGCCGTTTAGCTGGCCATTCTTCACCCCGGCCACCTTAACTGGGCCAACGTTGGGGATAAAAATATTGCCCTGTGGGTCGACCACTAACTGGCCGTCAAACATAAACGCGCCCCACATTCGCAGCACAATCTGGTCGCCTTCGTTCACCACATAGCTGCTGTTAAAGCTAGAGCCCACAGTGTTGCGGAACATGCCGCCAAACAGCTGCGCACCAAACATGCGGCTGGGCACCACTGGCGTATTCGCCGCCATCGGCGTCATCGGCGTGCCGCCACTTTCCTGCACTTGCTGTTGATTGGCCTGCTGGTTTTGATTGCTTTGCTGATTAAAGCCGCTATTGGCATTACCAAACAGGCTATTCGTATTGGTATTGGCGTTTGCTGCCAGCATCGGCAAGCACAGCGCGAGGGTGAGCATGAGTTTTTTCATAATCAAATCTTATGGTCTTCAATAATGGATAGGGTGACCTTAGTTAGGCCATACACCAACAGGCTCACCAAAAATACGGTCAGCAGCATATACAAACGACGGGGGTAGCGAGCGTCTTCAGATAAATAGGGCTGGCTCACCACGGCCAGGCTCTTAGCTTTGCGTGCGGCTTCTACTCTAGATTTCTCCAAAGCCGTCAACGACAGCTTGTATAAATCGCCCTCAAACGCCACCTTGGCCTTGAGCTCTTCAAACTCAAACATTTTTTGGTTCAACTGCTCGTCTTCCGACGAGGTTAAGGTGGCGCGCTCTTTCTCGATTTGCGCCTGTATCGACTCAATTGCGCTACGGGCCGCTTTAATCTGTGGGGTGTCGTCGTTTAGATAGCTCAAATAGTTGGTCAACTCGGCTTCTAGCTGCGCCTTCTTGGCCTGTAGTTCCGCCACCAAACGACTGGTTGCCTCAATTTGTACCTGGGGATCGACCAAATTATTGTCGTTTTGGAAGGTCAATAAGGTTTCTTTAGCTGCTTGCAACTGACCATAGGCGCGGTTAATTTCTTGATTGGCAAACAACATTTCTTCACGGCTAATCTTGTGCGACAGCTCGTTAATAAACAGCTCGCTCTCGGCCAAAACCGCTTGGTTAAACTGCTGCGCAAACTCTGGCGTAAAGCCTTGCGTGGTGATGGTTAAAACCGAGGTTTTTTCATCAAAGCCCACGCCAATCTTGCTACGGTAATAGGCTAGATAATCTTCAAACGACACGTCTTTCGGCAATCGCTGCAACACATCCCAGCCTGAAGCGGCGTAGGCCGTTTTGAAATCCAATTTGGCGTCTAGCTTCTTCAGCATATCTGGCGCCAGAATATATTGCTGCAGTAGCATGGCGTCTTCACGCATCGTAGAGCCACCACCACCCAGCAGTGCCCCGATATTCAAATTAGCCCCTGCTAAATCATCTGCGCGCTTAACCACCACGATGGATTCACTCACGTAGCGGTCTTTCGCCAACAGGCCAAAATACAAAACCGCCAACAGCAGCGGCAGTAAAACCACCAGCGCCAACAGACGGTTCTTTTTATATGACCGACAGACACCACAGCCTACACCACACGCCCATGCTTTAAACCTAGACGGTTTGACTGTGGGGTTTTTAGTCGACTCGACTGGTTTTACGGGCACCACACTCGGCTTGGCCTCAGCTGGTTTAGCGGCCGTAGCCACTGGTTTGGCTGGAGCCGTAGGCTTTACTGGTTCAGTTGGCTTCGTTGACGCAGCGGCTGGCTTTACTGATCCAACTGGCTTCACAGGCGCAGCGGCTGGCTTTACTGATCCAACTGGCTTCACAGGCGAAACGGCTGGCTTTACTGGTTCAGTTGGTTTCGCAGACGCAATGGCTGGCTTTGCTGGTTCAGTTGGCTTCACAGGCGCAGCGGCTGGCTTTGCTGGTTCAGTTGGCTTCACAGGCGCAGCGGCTGGCTTTGCTGGTTCAGTTGGCTTCACAGGCGCAGCGGCTGGCTTTGCTGGTTCAGTTGGCTTCACAGGCGCAGCGGCTGGCTTT
>JAGOQM010000005.1:0-8128 GCA_017991555.1 Neisseriaceae bacterium | reverse complement strand
GCTGGTTCAGCTAGCTTTGTAGCTTCAGAGCTTGGACTCTGTTGATTATCGGGTTTGTTCATCTTCTTTATAAGCCTTAATCGCTTCGTTTACGTCACCGTACACTTGCACACGCTGACGCCCAATCAGCAGCGCCATGTCACAATACTTTTTAATGTCGCTTAAATTATGCGACACCATTAAAAACTGGCTATGCTGACGTTTTTCTTGAATCAGCCCCCCGCTTTTTTTACGGAAGGTGGCATCGCCCACCGCCGTGACCTCATCAATGAGGTAATAATCAAAGTCAAAAGCCATCGACAGGCCAAAGCCTAAACGCGACTTCATGCCTGAAGAATAAGATTTCATAGGCATGTCAAAATATTTACCCAACTCGGCAAACGTTTCCACAAAAGCCACCTTCTCTAACAGCTCATGCGGCTCAGCATACAGCCGAGCCACAAACTTAACGTTTTCACGCCCGGTCATGCTGCCCTGAAAGCCACTGGCCAAACCCACCGGCCAGGAAATGCTTTTTTGAGTGATGACTTTACCACTGTCGGGTCGGTCAATACCGCCAATAATCCGCAGCAGCGTTGACTTCCCCGCGCCGTTACGCCCTATCAGGCCTACACTCTTGCCTTCTGGCAACGTAATATTCAAATCTTTGAACACATAGTGCCGACCCTGCGGGGTTTTATACGATTTAGAAAGGTTGACTAAATCGATCATGCTGAACGCTGTATCGCCGGTTCGCGACCCTTATAAAGGATTAGGCCGACAGCAAGAGTCGACACGGATACAGTAGCCAGATACTCTAAACTGATACTTGGCAAAATCGTGTAGTCCGGTACCAAAGCGTGCCGTAATAAATCAAAGGCATGCAATAAAGGATTCCAATCTAAATATTGATGGTATTCCGCAGGGATTCTAGTAATAGAAAAAATAATCCCGCTCAAAAAGTAAAATGGCCTGATCAATACAGGTACCATTTTTTCAATATTAGGAAATGCATGACCCAAAACCATTAACACTAATCCCAAACCTATGGCCAATAACAATAAACAGGCCCAAATGATGATAATCACAACCGTATTGGCTAAAGAGACCACTTCCCCACTAATTACTAGGGCAAGCATAAAAATTAAATACACTAAAAAATAAATAATGCCCTCTAACAAAGCCCGAGCCAGAATCGTATCCACCGGATGGACGGGGCCATAGTTCAATAACCCGCGATTGGCCTCAATGGCATTTAAAGAGCGCACAGCCATTTTTGACACCATCAACCACGGCAAAAGACCATTCACTAAGAACACCGAATACGAGATATTGGGCATCGTACGGGCCATAAAATACCCGAACAACAGCATTAAAATACCCAAATGAATTGCTGGCTCAAGTAGTGCCCACAAATAACCCCATCGGTACTTGCCGAAACGGGTCTTCAGCTCACGCAAAAATAAGGCGTGAACCACTCGTTTTTGAACTGACAGGCCGGCTAGGAACATGAAAATGCACTCTGTGTGATTTATTTTTATGACGTATCACCATAAAAAAACAAAAAAAATGGCTTCTTCAAGAAACCACTTTTGAACTTTTGAGATAGGATTATGTCATAAAATACCGTAGTGCTAGATAAAACCCCATAACATATGGGGCCACATAATATCATGTGGGTTATAGGCTATGCAACGCGGGTGACGGGACTTAAGGTAGTACAAATGGGTTTATAGGCTAATACTAACTATGATTATACTTATCATTTATTATTAATATCTATGCAATACAAACCGATAGGCCACCCATCATTTTCAGACACGCTTAACATCATAGTACGAATAGTAATCATTTAACCCCATAAAAAATCTTGCCAACAAAACCCACTCTGTCTCATTTCGGGTCTTTTTTGTCTTTTTTTCTGGCCCAGTAAGTGGCCAACAAAGGCCCCGAAATGTTGTGCCATAGGCTAAAAATGGCGCTGGGTACGGCGGCCAAAGGGCTAAAGTGAGCAACGGCCAGGGCCGCACCCAAGCCGGAGTTTTGCACCCCGACTTCGATGGCGATGGCCTTGCTGTCGGCATGGGGCAGCTTAAATAAGGCGCCCAAGCCATAGCCAAACAAAAAGCCAAAACCATTATGCAACACCACCACTAAGAAAATCAGCAGGCCTGACTCTATAATCTTGTCTTTGCTGGCGCCAATCAACGCCGCCACCAACAGCGCAATCATGAACATCGACACCAGGGGCAACACTTCTGCGGCCCGCGCCACCTTATCCTGCCACAGCGAACGCACAATCACGCCCAAGGCCACCGGCAGCAACACCATTTTCAACACCGACAGCACCATGGCGCTGGCCGACACTTCGATCCACTGGCTGGCCAATAAATACACGATGGCCGGGGTCAACACCGGTGCCAACAGCGTCGCTACCGACGTACACGCCACCGACAGGGCGGTATTGCCGCGAGCCAAATAGGTAATCACGTTCGACGCGGTACCGCCGGGGCAAGCCCCCACCAAGATCACGCCGATGGCGATTTCTGGCGGCAGTTTAAACGCCACCGCCAACACATAGGCCACCGACGGCATGATCAAAAATTGGGCAAACACCCCTACCAGCACCGATTTTGGATGGCGCACAATGTGTTTGAAGTCACTCAGGCTGAGCGTGGCGCCCATGCCAAACATGATCAAACCTAAAAACCAGGGAATGTACGGCCCCACCCACATAAAACCATTCGGCCAAAAAAAGGCGATGACGGCAAACATCAGCACCCAGAGGGCAAAAAAGCGGCTGACAAACTGGCTCAAACGAATTAAAGCGTTCATATTTGATAAGACCATGACGGGTTTTAAGGCCCCCATATTAATGAATAACCCCCGCCCAAGCCAGCTTTTTAGGCCCAAAAAAAGACCCCAAACCCAAGGTTCGAGGCCGCTTAATGCTGTAAACCCATCCGTGGGCTTATTTCACACGCGCCTGCTGCTGCGCCAGCTTATCGGCCTTACGGGCCCAATAGGTGGCCAACAATGGGCCTGAAATATTATGCCACAGGCTAAAAATCGCGCTGGGCACGGCCGTCAGCGGGCTAAAGTGGGCCACCGCCAGCGCAGCGCCTAGGCCCGAATTTTGCATGCCCACTTCAATGGCAATGGCCTTATTGTCTTCATACGGCAATTTAAACAGCTTGCCCAATAAAAAGCCCAGCAGGTAACCAAAGCCGTTGTGTAGCACCACGATGCCAAAAATGAGCAGGCCAGAGGTTAAGATATTGGCCTTGCTGCCCGCCACCACGGCGGTCACGATCATCACGATCGCCACCACCGAAATCAACGGCAAGATTTGCGCCGCCTGCTCTACCTTGCTTTGCCATAATGAACGCACGACCAAGCCTAAGAAAATAGGCAACAGCACGATTTTCAACACCGACACGAACATGGCGCTGGCTGATACCTCCAGCCATTGGCTGGCCAATAAATAGAAAATGGCGGGCGTCAACACCGGTGCCAACAGCGTCGAAATCGACGTACAGGCCACCGACAGCGCGGTATTGCCTTTGGCTAAGTAAGTCATCACGTTCGATGAAGTGCCACCTGGGCAGGCGCCTACTAAAATCACCCCTACGGCGATTTCTGGCGGCAGCTGAAACACTTTGGCCAAGGCATAGGCCACCAAGGGCATGATCACAAACTGGGCCACCACGCCCACCACCACCGCAACCGGATGGCGCGCGACTTCTTTAAAGTCGCCCACGGTTAGGGTCGCGCCCATGCCAAACATAATGATGCCCAGCAGCCAGGGGATGTAGGCGCCAATCCAAGTAAAGGCTGTGGGTGCCCAAAATGACAAGGCAGCAAACACCAACACCCAAAGGGCGAAGGTTTTGCCGACAAACTGATTCAGTTTAATAAGGCTATTCATGGTGCGATACGTCTTTTCTGAGAGTGGAAATAATCAATAAGAGCCTTTATCTTAGCCAAGCGCAGCGCCGCTGCACCAGCACAATATATTTAATCTAGACACTCTGGCCAAAAAATAACGCAGCCATGGGCAAGAATGGCTGCGTTTTGTGTCCACTTCGGTCTTTTAGCCCAGTAAAGCCTTGTGCTTTAAGGCCCACAGCACCCCCAACAGGCTCAATACCCCACCAATTAAGGCCACCCCATCCCAGCCGCCGTACTGATAGGCCATCCCGGCCACCACCGAGCCCACGGCCCCGCCGATGAAGTAGCTGGTCATGTACCCTGCGGTCAGGCGGCCACGCGCTTCGGGCATGGTCTGGTAAATCATGGTTTGGTTGGTGATGTGCACCGCTGGCACGGCCAAATCCAAGAAGAACACGCCGATCAGCAGCGGCACCAACGCATATTGCCCCCACCAAATCGGCAACCACGACAGCATGACCACCACAAAACCAAACACGGTCGTGTATTTGGCATGGCCTTTGTCCACCAATTTACCGGTTTTACTGGCGCCTATGGCGCCGGCTACGCCGATGAGGCCAAATAGGCCAATCACAAACTCCGAATAACCATAGGCCGGTGACGACAGCAAGAAGGCAATCGACGTCCACAGCACGCTGAAGTTGGCAAACGCCAAGCCACCCAAGATGGCACGAGTACGCAAAACCGGCTCATGCACAAATAATTGCACAATCGAACGTAAGAGCTTGGGGTAAGACATGCTGGCATTTTGATGATGCTGCGGCAGGCCGCGCCATAACATCACCGCCACCACCAGCATCATGATGCTGGCCACCCAGTACACCGTCCGCCACGAACCTAGCTCTGCCAAAGCCCCAGCCAAGGTACGCGCCAGCAGAATGCCCAGCATCAGCCCCGACATCAAAATGCCCACCACGCGGCCACGCTCTTCGGGCTTGGCCAAAGTGGCCGACAGCGGCACCAGTATTTGCGCCACCACCGAAAACAGGCCGGTTAAGGCCGTGCCCACCACAATCGCCCACATGCTGCTGGCGGTGCCGGTCAGCAATAGGCCTAAAGCCGCCAGCACCGTCATCACCACGATCAGCTTACGCTGCTCCACCAGGTCGCCCAGCGGCACAATGAACATCAGCCCCACGGCGTAGCCAAGCTGGGCGGTGGTGACGATGAGGCCAGCCTGATGCACGGTGAGGGAGAAATAGGTGGCCATGGTGGCCAGCAAGGGTTGGGCATAATAGTTACTGGCCACGGCCAAGCCGGTGGCCATCGACATCAATAAGATTAAAGGCCCAGTTAAGGCGACGGGCGCTTGCGGTGCTGCAGTTTGATTTAGCGACATAATGATGATTCCTTTCAACAGCGCCTAGTATCCTTGGCTTTTGAACACAGCGCCAACGCTTTAAAGTCATGACCATCATCTCGTTTTAAGATCACTCACCCAAATCCTCGCGTAATCCCCCAGATTGGCCTATATTTAAGCGTGTCTATTCCATAGAGAATGCCCTAGAGGCTGCCCATGAATTTAAAACAGCTGACCTATGTTTTGGCCGTGGCCGAAACCAAAAACTTCACCCGCGCCGCAGCGCAATGCCATGTGGTGCAATCCGCCCTAAGCCATCAAATCGCCAAGCTTGAAGAAGAGCTAGGCCAGCCGCTGTTTATACGCAATCAACGTCAGGTCAGCCTCACCCAGGCAGGCCTGGCCATCATTGAACCGGCCAAGGCCATGTTGGCAGCCAAGCAGGCCCTCATTGATGCCGTGCATGCCTCACAGGATGAGGTCGCAGGCCTGCTGGCCTTAGGCACCATTTCTACCTTAAACAGCCTCGATCTGGTGACGGTGCTGAGCCAGTTTCATGCCCAACACCCCAAGGTCAGCAATCGCCTTCACATGGGCATGAGCGGCCAGCTGCTAGACGACTTACGCCAGCAAAAGGCCGACATTGTGTTCATTGGCGTCCCACCCGGTGATCAAAGCATGATGCCATGGCCGCATCAGCTCTTGGGCACCGAGGAGTTGGTGGCCATTATGGCCCCTAATCATCCTTTGGCTCAAAAAACCACCCTCAGCCTCGCCAGCCTTAGCCAACAGCCCTTGGTCGATTATCCGCTAGGCTCCAGCGCCCGTAGGCAAACCGATCAGGCCTTCGAAAAAGCGGGCCTAAAACGACAGGTGCATTTTGAGATCGACCACATCGACTGGCTCACCCAAGCCGTCGCCAACCAGCTGGCCCTAGGCATGGTGCCGCTGTCTACCGCCCAGACCCTCACAGGCTTGGTGTACCGCCCCATCCTCGAAGCACCTCAGCGGCAAACCTATGCGGTGTGGCAGCCTAACCCTTCGCCAGCGGCGCAGCGATTTTTAGCCTTATTACCACGAGACAACGCCACGCTTTAAGCCGCCATCTTGCCCCGGTGGCATGAGTATGAGATGCTGTAAAACAGAAGATAGATATTAAATGAACCTTTGCATATTCATTAACCCCACAATCAGATGACAGGAGTCTTCATGCCCGGCCATTACTTACAGAACGCATTCAACCTACCTCACCCGATCATTCAAGCACCCATGGCCGGTGGGCCAACCACACCAGAATTAGTCGCCGCAGTGACCAATGCGGGTGGCCTAGGCACCTTAGCGGCCAGCTTTTTAAACCCCGAGCAAATGGTGGCGGCGGCAACCGCGATTAGGGCCTTAACCAGTGGGCCCTTTGCCATCAACCTATTCATTTTGCCGGAGCCCATCGTCGACGCCCACGTGGCTGAGCAAGGCCTGGCCGACCTACAGGCCACCTATCAAGCACTGGGCTGCCCGCTACAGTTGCCTAAAAAATGGGCAGAACGTTTTTTGCCTCAGTTTGAAGCCCTACTCGAGATCAAACCCGCGGCGGCCAGTTTTACTTTTGGCATTTTAACCAAGGCCCAAATGCTGGCGCTCAAGGCCGCCGACATTGCCATTATTGGCACCGCCACCACGGTGGCCGAAGCCCGCGCCTGGGCCGAAATCGGCGCCGACGCCGTGTGCGTGCAGGGCTTTGAAGCCGGCGGCCATCGCGGCACCTTCATCAACGACATCGACGACAGCCTGGTAGGCCTCATGGCTTTGGTGCCCGCCTGCGTCGATGCGGTGACCATTCCGGTGATTGCCGCTGGCGGCATTATGGATGGCCGCGGCATCGTCGCCGCCCAAGCGCTCGGCGCTGCCGCAGTACAGCTGGGCACGGCCTTCCTGAGCTGCCCTGAAGCCGCCCTACCCCAACCCTACCTGACCGCCCTTAATGCCGCCAGCGGCGATCAAACCCGCCTTACCCGCCTGTTTTCGGGCAAACACGCCCGCGGGATTGTGAATGGCTTTATGCAAGACCACCGCCACGCCGAGGCAGCCGTACCCGCTTACCCCATTCAAAACGCCCTGACCGGCCCTTTGCGCGCGGCCGCCAAGGCCAAGGGCGACCCTAACTATTTATCCTTATGGGCAGGCCAAGGCGTCGGCCTTAGCCGTCGGCTGGGCGCCGCACAGCTGGTCGCGCAGTTGGTTCGTGAGGCACAAATGGTCAGGGATAAGCTATTGGGTTAGGCGTTGGCGTTGTCGGACTTAAAACAGCCATGTACTCATGGGCCCGAGCTTAAGGGCCCGTATTCGCGTGAATGGCTGTGGATAAGATAAGATTGTGGATGACTTAAGGTAGCGCCACCAGCAGGCCAGCACCAAGGCCGTGGGTAAAGCGCAGCCTACCCACCACCCCACCAGCCACGCTTAACCCAATACGACGCCCACTAGACGCAACAAAGCCCACCGTTAGGTGGGCTTTGTTTTGGGTGTTCGGGGTAAAGGCGCAAGGCCAAGGTAAGGTGGCATCAAAGCAGGATTGCTTAGCCTTAAAGACAGCCCTATGCGGTGCATCGTTATGCTTATGTCGCTGGCCCTACTCAGACAGCCTGAGCTTTTGAACCTATAAATACGATGCCCTATAACCTGCTTGATAGACATACAAATACGATGCCCTATAACCTGCTTGATGGACATACAAATACGATGCTCTATGTCCTACATTTTTGAACCTACAAATAAAATAAGCCCTGTTGCAATCGCAACAGGGCTTAAGTATAGGGAGTTTGGCGGTGACCTACTTTCACATGGGCATCCACACTATCATCGGCGCTAAGTCGTTTCACTGTCCTGTTCGGGATGGGAAGG